>NZ_JBAJHU010000001.1:0-746031 GCF_036867415.1 Mangrovibacillus sp. Mu-81 | reverse complement strand
CTTTTAATCTTACCAAGTTATCAACCTGAAGTCAACAACTTTTTTCAAGATTATCATGTCGCCACTGACCGGACTCGTTTGTCGTTCAGCAGCGACATGTACTAATATATCAAGGTTCTTTATTGAAGTCAATTGAAATTTAATATTTTACTATAATTTTTTTGGAGCCCGATAATATCGGTGATAAACTCCTTTCCCTTTCGTTTCGACGTCCACTATTTCAACGAAGCCTTTATCCGTTAAATATTCAATCAGCATGCCAAGATCAACAGAGTAATGACCGGCTTCTTCATGATTAAGAAGTTCCTGAAAACTCCATTGTTCTTTTTGTTCCAAAATATTTATAAGGTGCTCCGATGCCACTTTGGTCCGGGAGTGAATCAAAAATTCGCTGGCTAAAAATAATAATTCGAGTCTTTTATCGATTTCCTCTTCGCTTGTGACAAGTTCTTCATATAATTTGTATATTTCAGGTTCAATCTGTTTCACCTGATTCCAGACGGTCACTTCAGGATGGAATCCATTTTCGATTACAGCTAGCCTGGCCAGATGGTGCAGAGAATGAACGATATGATTATAGGCATCAAGATAGTGCCTGGATTCAAAAAACACCTTCCCATCCATATATCGGCGGATCAGCTTCCCGAATTCCATTCCCATTTTGATTTTCCTTCCGTAAAAAGGGAAATCTCTCAATTCAGTTTTGAGGCCCTGCACATATTCGTTGCGATCAAAAAGGATTTTCCCATTGAACAGCCAATCGATCACTTTCCGATTGGTACCCAGCAGGATCCATTCCCGCAGCTTTTCTTCTGTGACGATATGTAAGGCGGCCTTATGGTCTTCATAAGTGTAATGTTTAACGAATACCGGTTCATCAGAGTCCTTTACAATAAGAAATAATACAATATCGAATGTATCAGTAACCGGACTCGATTTCTTGCTTTGTTCTATTAATAGGACGCCTAGTGTATTGGGATGGCTTGTACGTTCCTGATAAATCGGGCGTAAAATGTCTTCCATTTAAAACTCCTCCACATCAATCATTGGTTGGTAACTATTTCGACATCGAAACAGGATTTCCTTCTCTTTATATAGTCATTTTTCGACAAAAGGTTTTCCTGTCCCCTCACTCCACCAAATATGGTATAGTATTTTTCTAGGAGGGACAATCATGGCGAAGAATTATTCCAGTAAGATCAATAAAATCCGTACATTTGCTTTAAGCTTGGTTTTCATCGGATTTATCATTATGTATGTAGGTATATATTTTAAAGAGCATCCATGGGTAATGACTATATTTATGCTGCTTGGTTTTCTTGCTATCATCGGCAGTACTGTGGTTTACTTCTGGATCGGAATGTTGTCGACAAAGGCAGTTCAGGTTACATGTCCCAATTGCGGTAAGGTCACTAAGGTCCTGGGCCGGGTAGACATGTGTATGTATTGTAATGAACCGCTGACTCTGGATCCTGGTCTAGAGGGCGAAGAATTTAATGAAGAGTATAATAAAAAGAAATAATGAGCACAAAAAAAGACCTTCCTGAACGGAGGTCTTTTTGTTTCTGCTTCTAAATTGTACGATTAAGTATCTGAAAGCAGTTCATGATTTTTCAACTTCACTTTCGACAGGGCAAAAGAAAAAAAGATGGTTGTGAGAGCCATCTTTTCAATGAGTTTCTTTAGTTGAGCAATCTGTACAGGTACCGTAAATTTCCATTCGGTGATTGTTTACTTTGAATCCCGTTACATGCGAGGCAAGCTGCTCCACCTCATCCAGACCAGGGTAATGGAAATCGACAATTTTGCCGCAGTTGTCGCAAATGACATGGTAATGGTCTGACGTTACAAAATCAAAGCGACTAGAAGCATCACCATAGGTCAGCTCTTTAACCAGGCCGACTTCACGGAAGACCCGCAGATTGTTGTATACAGTAGCCACACTCATATTCGGAAACTTTCCTTCAAGTGCTTTATATATGTCATCAGCTGTTGGATGAGCCATTGAATCAATGAGATATTCTAAAATCGCATGACGTTGAGGGGTGATACGGACACCAGTTTCCTTCAATGTTGAAATTGCTTCTTTTAATTGTCCTTCTTCTAACATCGCCATGCACCTCTTTTCATAAGAATTATTATTTTATAATCTTTATAAATAGTGTACTAATCAGGGGTACACTTTGTCAATCTTTCTACTATTGCTGGTGTAAATTTTTCTCCTGTTCACCGAGCTGCTGGTTGATGTACCTTGCGGCCACGAATAAGAAATCTGATAGTCTGTTCAGATAAGACAGCACCAAAGGATTCACATCATCCCCAATGCCGACTGCTTCCCGCTCTGCCCTTCTCACAATCGTCCTTGCGGTATGCATTGCTGCCCCTGAAGGATGTCCGCCTGGCAGGATGAAATTTTTTAACGGTGTCAAGTTCCCATCCAGGAAATCGATTTGTTCCTCAAGTTCTTTGATGTTTTCATCATCAAGTTTCCACTTCACATCTTTTCCTGGAGGTGTAGCAAGTTCCGCGCCTACATGAAAAAGAACCGTCTGGATTTTATGAAAGAATCCCTCAAACTTTTCTTTGCCATCAAAGTACTCTGTTTTTAAATAGCTTAACCCGAGTCCGATCATTGAATTCGCCTCATCACATGTGCCGTATGCTTCGACCCGCTGATCTTTCTTTGAAACACGTGAGCCGTATACAAGTGAAGTGGTTCCTTTATCCCCTGACTTCGTATAAATCTTCATATTAATATCCCCTTTCGGCATCGATCACATTTATATATTCTCCACTCTTGTTACTATATGCTTCCAGATTCTTTTTAAAGATATCCAACGCTCTCGGCATATACATTTTTGTGATACTCGACATATGTGGTGTTACGGTGATCCCTTCTTCCTGCCAGAATGGATGTTCTGCAGGAAGTGGTTCTTCTTCGAATACATCCAGAAATATATGTCCTTCCTTCTTTTCGCTTGCTGCATCAAGAAGGATTGATTCTTCCACTAAATCACCGCGGCCGATGTTAATGAAAACCGCAGAATCCTTCATCATCTCAAAATGCTCCTTCTGCAGAATATATTTTGTATTCTCAGTGCTTGGAAGTACTGCAACAATATAATCCGCATAAAGCAGGAATTCCTCAAAATCCCGAAGTGTGTACATATGATCGAAGTGATTTACTCTTTCCCCTGTTGAATTCACTCCTGCCGTCTTCATATTAAAGGCTTTTCCTAACCGCGCTATTTCACTGCCGATTGCCCCTGCCCCCAAAACGAGCAGAGAGGCATCATTCAGCTCGGAGGTCGGGAGTCTTCTGCTCCATACTCCTTCTTCCTCCTGCTTCAGAACTGATTGAAGCTGTTTAGCATACTGAAGCATCAATCCGAAAGTGAACTCTGCCATCGGAATCTTATGTATACCCCTTGCGTTGGTGACCAGGATCCCCTTTTTCCTGATTGATTTAAATGGCATTTTCTCAAGTCCGGCAGATGTCACCATGATCCACTTCAGACGCTGTGAAAGTTCTATATGCCGGTCGTTCAAGTCTTCTCCCATCGTGACAATGATTTCTGCTTGGGGTAAAATATGCTGCGCTTCACCGATATTTTTAAAGAATGAAAATTCAACTTCAGGAAAGCGCTGGACCAAATCCTCGGCAAACTCTTCCTTAGGCTGAAATGTTACAACCACCTTCATCATTAAACCTCCTATCCCTATTGGGAATATTTTATCACATTGCGGGTTTAATCATAAAAAAAGAGGATCGATTCAAATCGATCCTTTACACGGATGAGACTGACTTATTTGAGGAGGTTGCCCTACTCTTACTATATGACAACCCCGATGATGTGAATGGACAAAAGCCTCACCCTTTGTAAAATAGGCTTCAAAATAGGCTTACGAAAGGTTTTCTTCTATATAACGGAGAGCTTCCTCCACGTGTCCTTTCACACGGACCTTTCTCCACTCTTTTGCAAGGGTTCCTTCTTTATCAATGATGAAAGTGGAACGTTCGATACCCATATATTCTTTTCCGAAGTTTTTCTTAAGCTTCCAAACTCCATATTCTTCAGCAACTTTATGATCTTCATCCACCAATAATAAAAATGGCAGGCCATGCTTGTCCACGAATTTTTCATGCTTCCCGACCGGGTCCGGACTCACACCCAGGATCACTGCATCATGTTTCCCGAAGTTTTCATGTTGATCCCTGAAGTCGCATGCTTCAGTGGTACAGCCCGGTGTCATATCTTTCGGATAAAAATAGAGCACCACATGTTTGCCTCTGTAATCGGATAACTTTACCTTCTCACCATTGCTTGCCGTCAATTCGAAGGCTGGCGCTTTTTGACCCGTTTCAACCGTCATTTCAAAATCCCTCCATATTCGCTCTTTTCTACTGATAGCGTACCCAATAGGAAGGAAAAACTCAAATCATACGGGGTTATTTGTCATAATTCATAAACGATTTCACAACAAACGCAGCAGGGATCGTATACCCGAGCCAGGATTCTATGAGTGCGATCCCCCTGCCGATACCGACAGGAGTCACATCCCCATATCCGACAGAAAACAAAGTGATGCCGCTGAAATACATCGTCGTAAATACATGATCAAAAAAATCACCTGAAACAGGATGGCCATTTTCAACCAGTATTGGTATGCCTTCGAGCTCTAATAGTGTAAACAACAGTCCGAATCCGATCATGATGGTTACATAGCACATCCCCAAAAAGAAGAAATGATGAAATGAAACATAATGAATTTTCCACCTGGAAGGATAGAATAAAGCTCTTAAACTCATGAACATACAAAACAGAATCATAGAAGCGATTACTACTATCATAAGAATTCCCTCATTTCAGGCTTGTCTTTGTATATGTACGCACACCTGCAAAAAATCATTCCGGCTTATTCGTTCATTTCCACGCAGGATTCAATTTGCTAAAAAGCTCTCACGCATACTACAATAGAAAAGGTAAGCTGACTGGCATGAAGAATCATCTAAGTTTATTTATTCAGGAGGGTACTCAATGAATTTCACTCAATCAGAATCCTTACATAAAGATGCATTGGAACATATTGTAGGCGGGGTAAACAGCCCATCCCGATCTTATAAGGCAGTTGGAGGCGGCTCTCCAGTTGCAATGGAAAGGGGAAAAGGGGCTTATTTCTGGGACGTGGACGGGAATAAATACATCGACTATCTGGCAGCATACGGGCCGATCATCACAGGTCACGCACATCCTCATATCACGGAAGCCATTACAAAAGCTGCTCAAAACGGCGTCTTATACGGGACACCTACGCGCCATGAAGTGAAGTTCGCGAAATTGATTAAAGAAGCAATGCCATATATGGATAAGGTACGTTTCGTCAATTCAGGTACGGAAGCTGTCATGACGACAATCCGAGTCGCCCGTGCTTATACAGGAAGAGATAAGATCATCAAGTTCGCCGGCTGTTATCATGGACACTCTGATTTAGTGCTTGTTGCGGCAGGTTCAGGTCCTTCTACTCTGGGTACACCTGATTCTGCCGGAGTTCCGAAGAGCATCGCACAGGAGGTGATCACTGTTCCTTTCAATGATATCGAACCTTTTAGGGAAGCAATGGAAAAATGGGGAGATCAGATCGCTGGCGTTCTCGTCGAACCGATTGTCGGGAATTTCGGAATCGTTGAGCCAAAAGAAGGCTTTCTCCAACAAGTAAATGAGATTGCCCACAGTGCAGGCAGCCTGGTCATTTATGACGAAGTGATAACTGCATTCCGATTCATGTATGGCGGAGCGCAGGATATGTTAAAGGTCAAGCCTGATTTGACTGCGCTTGGCAAAATCATCGGCGGCGGCCTGCCGATCGGTGCGTATGGCGGTAAATTGGAAATCATGGAGCAGGTTGCACCGCTCGGACCTGCCTACCAGGCCGGAACGATGGCAGGAAATCCTGCATCCATTCTTTCAGGAATCGCTTGTCTGGAAGTACTTAAACAAGAAGGTGTCTATGAGAAAATGGACAGACTCGGCCGGATGCTTGAAGAAGGTATTTTAGCTGCTGCTGAAAAACATGATACCCCGATCACGGTTAACCGGTTAAAAGGGGCGCTCACTCTTTATTTCACAAAAGAAAAGATCGAAAACTACGAGCAGGCAGAAGCAACGGACGGCGAGATGTTCGCCAGGTTCTTCAAACTCATGCTCAACCAGGGTATCAACCTGGCACCATCAAAATACGAAGCATGGTTCCTCACGACAGAACATACAGAAGAAGATATCAAACAGACCCTGGAAGCAGTTGATAAAGCGTTTGCCCAATTATAAGGTCTATTATAAATGCCCCGCACATACTAATTGAGCTGGGGCATTTTTTTTGCAGAGTTCTTTATAATAATGACTGTAAAATGTAAACCCTCCCAATCCTTATAGTTTAATATTTCGTTTAATTCCTGTTACGATAGGTAATAAAAATTGTATAAAACTATTTTCATTTGCCTATTGATATTGCCTTAAAGTACCTGTATAGTACAGTATTGTTTATCAAATCGTTACAAGAAAGGACCTGTTTTCATGAAACTTGGCGCCCGCATTCTTAAAACGGGAATTGCGATTGTCATCGCATTACTTGTTTCACAATTATTAGGATTGCCTTCTCCCGTATTTGCTGGAATTGCTGCCATTTTCGCTGTGCAGCCGACCATCTACCGATCCTATCTATCGATTGTCGAACAATTCCAGGCAAACCTGATCGGGGCGGGAACTGCCGTACTATTTGTTCTTTTATTTGGAAGCAATCCGCTTGTCGTGGGACTGGCTGCCATTGTAGCCATATCTATCATCTTAAAATTAAAGCTGGAAAAGACGATCGGCTTGGCATTGGTGACGATGATCGCCATCATGGAAGTCACAGATCAGGCGTTTATCCAGTTTGCACTTATACGTTTTTCAACGATTATGATTGGGGTATTTTCCTCCTTTCTCGTAAACTTGATTTTCATGCCTCCTAAATACGAAACAAAACTTTACTATCGTATTTCGGATTCAAGCGAAGAAATCCTGAAGTGGATCAGACTGAGCATGCGTCATGCGACTGAATTTCACTTATTGAAAAAAGACCTTGAACGCATGAAGGAAAAATTGATTAAGGTCGATCAGCTATATCTGATGTATAAGGAAGAAAGGGATTATTTCAAGAAAAACTCCATATCGAAGAGCCGGAAACTTGTCATATACAGACAGATGATTTCCTCGGCGAACCGGAGTTTGGATATTCTTAAGCGTATCAATCGTTATGAAAACGAAATCCTTCAACTTCCTGATGAATTAAAGGGCATCATGAAAGGGCAGCTCGACTGTCTTTTGACATATCATGAACAACTATTATTAAAGTTCATCGGTAAAATGCATCCCCAGTCGGATTCAGAAGCTTATCAGGATGTTTGTCTGAACCGGAAAGAGCTATTGAAAATGATGCTGGCTGAAATACAAAACAACAGCGTGAACGAAAACGTACAAAACTTCCACATGCTTCATATCTTCTCGGCCATCTTTTTATATGATGAGCACCTGGAGCATTTGGAGAAATTAATAACGAGCTTCCAGTCTTATCATACGGATGAAAATGAAGTGGAAATCGGTGAAGAAGAGGAATAAGTAAAAGAGCGTCAAACCACAATTGGTTTGACGCTCTTTTATATTAATTCTTCATCTTTGGATCAAGTGCATCCCGGAGACCGTCGCCCATCAGGTTAAACCCAAGTACGGTCAGCATAATCGCGAGTCCCGGGAAGATCATGGTCCAAGGTGCCTGAAGCATGAACATGCGGGCGTCGGCAAGCATTTTCCCCCATTCAGGAGTCGGTGCCTGCGCACCAAGACCAAGAAATCCAAGGGCCGCGGCTTCAATGATCGCTGTAGCGATGGCCAGTGTCCCTTGTACGATGATCGGCGCCATACTATTCGGCAGGACGTGACTGAACAATATCCTGCTGTCCTTCATGCCGATCGCTTTTGCAGCCATTACGTATTCTTCCTGTTTAACGCTTAACACCCTCGAACGTATGAGACGTCCAAAGTTCGGAATGTTGATGATGGCAATGGCGATCAAAGCATTTCGAAGTGATGGTCCAAGTGCCGCCACAACTGCAATTGCAAGTAGAATACTTGGGAAGGCAAGCATGATGTCAAAGATACGGGAAATGATGGTGTCAACCCATCTACCGTAATAACCTGCGACAATTCCCAGTAAACTCCCCGCTACCGCAGATCCGATTACAGCGAAAAAACCTACCCATAATGAAATCCTTGCCCCGTGAATGATTCTTGACAAGATATCGCGTCCAAAATCATCCGTTCCAAGCCAATGTTCGGAGGAAGGAGCCTGCAGCCTTTTGGATAAGTCCTGTTCGTTAATTCCCTGAGGAGCAATTAAAGGTGCTGCGATCGCAAGGATTACGAAAAATAGAACGATACAAAAACCGACCAAAGCAATTTTATTTTTAACGAAACTTTTCCATGCCTCCTTCCAGGGAGACACAGTTTCTTCTTGCAGAGACGGATTAAACTCTTTTTGCGGTTCTGCTATTTCTGCCATGAGAGTTCACCTCTTTCTTCTGTGGATGTTAGTTATATTTAATACGCGGATCAACAGCTGCATACAGCAGGTCGACAATCAGGTTGATCGTTACGAATATGGTGGCAACCACCAGGATCCCCGATTGAATGACTGGATAATCACGGTATCCGATTGCTTCATATATGTAGCGCCCGATCCCCGGCCACCCGAAAATGGTTTCGGTTAAAATTGCTCCGCCCAGCAGGAGCCCCATCTGCAGCCCGATGACAGTCAAAACAGGAATGATGGCATTTTTCAGGGAGTGCTTGTATACGACCCAGAACATTTTCAATCCTTTTGCACGGGCCGTGCGGATATAATCCGAACGCATTACTTCCAGCATACTTGACCGCGTCATACGGGCAATGATCGCCATAGGAATCGTTGCGAGTGCGATTCCCGGAAGGATAAGATGTTTAAATACCTCTCCAAGTTGAGAAAAATTCCCCTGAATCAAACAGTCAAGGATATACAGATTTGTTATCGAATCCACCGGATTACGGATGTTTTCCCTTCCGGTTGTAGGAAGCATGTCCAGCTGAATTCCGAAGATCCACTGTTCCATTAACCCAAGCCAGAAAATG
Source organism: Mangrovibacillus sp. Mu-81 (assembly GCF_036867415.1). Classification (NCBI taxonomy): domain Bacteria; kingdom Bacillati; phylum Bacillota; class Bacilli; order Caryophanales; family Bacillaceae; genus Mangrovibacillus; species Mangrovibacillus sp. Mu-81. The sequence goes on along the minus strand of NZ_JBAJHU010000001.1, from coordinate 736,831 downwards.
GGCATGGATACACCTACCAGAGCAAGGATCATGGCGGTGTAATCAAACCATGAATTTTGGAACCACGCACTGACGATACCTGCATTCACCCCAACAAATACAGCAATGATGATGGCCACAAATGCAAGCTCGAATGTCGCAGCCAAATATGGCCAGATTTCTGCAGATACCTCTACCTTAGTACGGAGTGATTCTCCCAGATCACCCGTCAGGAGTCCCCCCAAATAATTGAAATATTGAACATACCATGGATTATCGAGCCCTAGTTGTAATCTAAGGGCTTCCACGGCTTCTTTAGTTGCCTGCTGGCCTAAAATGACCTGAGCAGGATCACCCGGTATGGCACGGATGATGAAAAATACGATTAACGTCATCCCTAACAATACAGGAATTAATTGAAGTAATCTTCGTATGGTGTATTGAAACATTTTGTTCACCTCTCTGAATGGAGATTCTATGATACTTAGAAGATAGTTCCTATCAAGTGCTCAGCTAAACTATGTATAAACGGGGGAGAATACTAAGATATCTCCCCCGTTCTTTACTGATTATCGTTCGATATCCACAGCACCTAACCAGTCGGATCCAGTTGGATGCGGTTTGAAGTTTTTCACTGCTGCACTTCCAGCCAATAGCGGCGTAGAGTGAGCTAATGGTACCCAAGGAGCGTCTTCATGAATGATTTCCTGAGCTTTTTTGTAAAGCTCTTCACGCTTCGCCTGGTCAACTTCTGTCTGAGCATCGATCAGGATTTTGTGAAGCTCATCGTTTGAGTAGTAAGAGTAGTTGTTGCTTCCGATATTATCTTTATCAAGTAATACATATAGGAAGTTATCAGCATCACCATTGTCACCAGTCCAGCCAAGTAAGAAAGCGTCAGCTTCACCTTTACTTGCTTTATCTAGGTAAGTAGCCCACTCATACGATACGATATTGGCTTTTACACCGACTTCAGCCAAGTCAGCTTGGATCGCTTCCGCTACTTTTTGACCATCCGGCATATATGGACGAGGTACAGGCATAGCCCACAGATCCATTTCAAATCCATCTTTCAATCCTGCTTCAGCAAGAAGTTCTTTTGCTTTCTCAGGATTGTACTCGTACCCTTCAATTTCATCGTTGTATCCAGCGATTACCGGAGGCATCGGATTCTTCGCAACTTCTGCTCTTCCTTCGAAGAATGCGTCTACAATCTCCTGCTTATTGATTGCGTAGTTGATTGCCTGACGTACTTTAGGATCATCAAACGGCTCACGGGTTGATGTCAGACCTAAGTATCCAACATTCATTGATGGACGTTCGAATAATTGTAATTGCTCATTGCTCTCAACCTGAGAGGCATCACTCGGATTTACACCATCAGCAAGATCAATTTCCCCTGAAATCAATGCGTTGAGACGAGCTGAGTTTTCAGGGATTGATTTAAATACAACTTGGTCAAGCTTTGGAAGGTCTTTGTTCCAATAGTCTTCATTCTTTTCAAGAACGATTTTGTCATTACGTTTCCATTCTACAAATTTGAAAGGACCGGTTCCTGCATCTGTAGGTGCTTCACCCAGTTTATCTCCCAATTCATCAATTGCTTTAGGGCTTACGATCGCGAACGGACTCATTGCGATATTTTTCAAGAATGGTGCCTGCGGGCGTTTTAATACGAATTCAACCGTTTTATCATCCACAGCCTTCACTTCTTTGATTACGTGGCCTTCATCACCCTTGAACCCGCCAAACATAGAGCTGTAATAAGGGAATTTGTCTGCATCCCCATTCATCCAGCGTTCAAAGTTCTTAACAACTGCATCCGCGTTGAAGTCAGTTCCGTCCTGGAATTTAACGCCTTCACGAAGTGTGAACGTATACGTTAATCCATCGTCGGAAACCTTCCATTCTTCTGCAAGTCCAGGATTTGGTTCGGTATCCTGTTCACCAAATTTCACTAATGTTTCGAAAATATTCTTTGTTACTTTAAATGATTCACCGTCTGTAACGGTTGCAGGGTCAAGAGCAACTGAGTCTCCCCCGCGTCCAAAGATCAACACTTTAGGATCTCCGCTGTCTTTACTGTCACTGTCACCGCCTGATGACTCCTCTGAGCCTCCGCATCCGTATAAAACGGACGACAAGACTAAAATCAAAAGCATTAAAATTGACCAGCCTTTTTTCCTCAATGAAATCCCCTCCTGAAAATTGTTTATATACTTATGAGACTTGCCGCCTAATAGAGGTGGCAAGCTACATAATGCCCTGGTTGGTGTTCCTTGAATTCCGGCACCTTCTGTTTACAAACTTCCGTTGCATGGGGGCAGCGGGTATGAAATGTGCATCCGCTTGGCGGATTGGAAGGGCTCGGAATATCTCCCTGCAGCAGGATCGTCTCTCTCTTAAAGTCCGGATCCGGAATCGGAACCGCGGAGAGAAGAGCCTGGGTATAAGGGTGCAATGGTTTGTCATATAACTTCTCACTGTCACTGAGCTCCACCATTTTCCCCAAATACATGACGCCGACTCTGTCGCTTATATGTCTGACTACACCTAAATCGTGAGCAATGAAGATATAGGTGAGTTCGAACTCTTTTTGCAAATCCTGCATCAAATTTAAAACCTGGGACTGAATCGATACGTCCAATGCAGAAACAGGTTCATCTGCTATGATCAGTTTCGGTTTCGTCATGAGTGCCCGGGCAATCCCGATCCTCTGTCTCTGCCCTCCGCTGAATTGATGCGGATAGCGTTTTGCATGATAACTGCTTAAACCCACTATGTTCAGAAGTTCATGTACTCTCTTTTTGCGTTCTTTTGCCGAGCCCATTCCATGGACTTTGAGCGGTTCTTCCAAAATTTTTTCAACGGTATGCCTTGGATTCAGGGACGCATATGGATCTTGAAAGACCATTTGGATTTCCCTTCGGATCTTTCTCATTTCAGAGTTTGATAGACTCGTAAGCTCACGATCTTCAAAAGTGACCTTTCCTTCTGAAGGATCGATCAGCCTCATCAGCATCCGGCCGGTGGTAGACTTGCCGCAACCGCTTTCACCAACTATTCCTAAGGTTTCTCCTTTATTGACTGTGAAAGAGACTCCATCTACCGCTTTTACCGAACTTACGGGTCGGCCAAGAATCCCTCCTGTAATCGGGAAATGTTTCTTAAGATTTTCAACCTTCAGCAATTGTTCCGTCATAAACTCCCTCCTCTGTTTCATCGAACAGGAAGCACCTTGTGCAATGTCCTGGTGTCGTTTCAAATAATTCAGGTGTTTCTACTAAGCAGCGGTCAAAAGCAAAATCGCAGCGCGCTGCGAACCGGCATCCTCTTTTGATAGCCCCCGGCTTTGGAACACTGCCTTGAATCGAGTGAAGCCTTTGCTGTTTAACACGCATATCAGGCACGGACTGGATGAGCCCTTTTGTATAAGGGTGCTGTGGATTTTTGAAGATTTCCTCCACTGTGCCTTCCTCGACGACTTTACCTGAATACATCACAACAATTCTTTCACATGTTTCTGCCACTACCCCTAAATCGTGAGTGATCAGCAGCACTGCTGTATTCAATTCCTTGTTCAGTTTTTTCATCAATTTTAAGATTTGCGCCTGTATCGTTACGTCCAGTGCTGTGGTAGGTTCATCGGCAATCAACACCTGGGGATCGCAGACCATGGCCATTGCAATCATGACCCTCTGCCTCATTCCCCCGGATAATTGATGTGGATATTCATTAATCAGTTCATCAGAACGTGGAAGACCTACCATTTTCATAATCTCTACTGCTTTGGCTCTCGCTTGTTTCTTTGACGCTTTTGTATGTATTCGAATCGCTTCGGTTAATTGATCTCCTATCGTAAAGACCGGGTTTAACGAGGTCATCGGCTCCTGGAAAATCATAGCTATATCATTTCCCCGGATATCTCTCATTCTCTTTTCGGATGCTTTTGTCAGGTCTTCATCCCTATATAGGATCTTACCTCCTGTGATTTTTCCCGGCGGGCTGGGTACGAGCCCCATTATTGAAAGGGATGTTACACTTTTACCGCATCCGCTTTCACCAACCACTCCCAGTATTTCTCCTTCATTCACGTGAAAACTAACTCCATCGACAGCAGGGACTTCTCCGTCATCGGTAAAAAAGGAGGTCCTTAGATCTTCTACGGTTAGTAAAGGACGTGCTTGACTCATTCAAATCCTCCCCTTAAAACAATTCTCTCTTTTCTAAATTATGATTATTTTCTAAATTTTATATGTTTTCTATTATACAAGATGTTACAAATGTTGCAATCTATTTTCAGAACTTTTCTATTAATGTGATTTATCGTCTCAGTTTCCTAGTTCATTTCAATATATGTCCAATTATTCGTTTCATTCTTGCTATTATCACGTTATTTAGACCTAACGAAGTTAAATTTCATGGATAAATAGGTCTTCTTTCAAATAAAAAAATCATGACATTTCACCCATATATTATTACGGTGAAATGTCATGATTAGGTTATTGATCCAATTGCTGGACCTGGAAGAGCTTATGATAATGTCCTTGTTTTCTCATCAACTCATGATGGGTTCCCATTTCGGCCACTTCCCCGTACTCCATGTGGATGATGCGATCTGCATGGGTGATGGTGGACAGACGGTGGGCTACTATGAATGTGGTCCTGTCTTTTGCGAGTATTTCCAGTGCTTCCTGGATCAAATGTTCACTCTCAAGATCAAGGGCAGATGTAGCTTCATCGAGAATAAGAATGGGAGGATTCTTCAGAAAGACCCTGGCAATCGCCACTCTTTGCTTCTGCCCGCCTGAGAGCTTGACTCCTCTTTCTCCCACTCGGGTATCGTAACCTTGAGGGAGCTTCATGATGAATTCATGGGCATTTGCCGCTTTGGCTGCCTTGATGACATCTTCATCACTTGCTTCCGGATTACCGAATTTGATATTCATCTTAACAGATTCACTGAAAAGGATATTGTCCTGCAGGACCATCCCGATTTTATCCCTGAGCGACCTGACTTCGAATCGTCTGATATCTGTGCCGTCTAATTGGATTTCTCCTTTTGTTACATCATAAAAACGTGGAATCAAGCTGACTAGGGAAGATTTACCTCCCCCGCTCATTCCGACAAGAGCAACGGTTTCCCCCGACCGGATGTCTAAATTGAGATTTCTCAGTACCTCTTCTTCCTTTGGATCGTACTGAAATGAAACATTCTTGAACTGGATATCCCCTTTTACATTACGGCAAGGTACCGCCCCTGGCACGTCATCGATATCATACTTTTCATCCATGAATTCAAAGACCCTGTCCATAGAGGCAATCGATTGTGTCAAAGTAGTCGATGAATTCACAAGCCTTCTCAATGGATTATACAGCCGGTCAATATAAGCGATGAAGGCCGCCATCGTACCAATGGTGAGCTCTCCTTCTATTACCTGCAGACCTGCGTATCCGATGATGATCAGCGGAGAGATATCAGTGATGGTATTCACCACAGCAAAGGCTTTAGCATTCCAGCTCGTCTGCTTTAAAGCTTTAGATAAAAAATTACTATTCTGCCCTTCAAACTGCTTCTGTTCGTGGTCCTCTACTGCAAAACTCTTAATGACCGACATCCCCTGCACTCGTTCATGCAGATGACTCTGCACTTCTGCAAGCGCCTGTGAACGCTCTCTCGTCAAGCCGCGCAGCCTTCCGAAGAAATATCGTACCGAAAAGGCATAGAACGGAAACGCAATCAGTGAAACCAGCGTCAATGTCACATCCATCGTGAACATGATGGCCAGGGCAATGATGATAGTGGCTGCATCCAGCCATAGATTCATCAGTCCAGTGATAACAAAGTTCTTCGTCTGCTCAACATCGTTGATGACCCTCGATATGACTTCACCTGCCCGGGTATTGGAATAATATTTAAAGCTTAATTTTTGTATATGCGAAAAAAGGGTATCCCTTAAATCGAACAGGATCTTATTTCCTGTCCATTGTGCAAAATATTGCCTGTAATATTCAACAGGCGGCCTGATGATGAGAAACAGCACGAGCATGACGCCCATGATCGTGAGTAAATGACTTGTTTTTTCATTTGTCGTCAAGCTTCCATTCCCTACAATATCATCGATGACATATTTAATCAGAATCGGGATCAGAAGGGGAATGGCGAACTTTATAATACCTATTAAGAGTGTACCAATAATTTGCCAGCGGTAAGGCTTAACAAATTGCAGGTAGCGTTTGATACTATCCAAGATACTGCTCCTTTCCTATTTGTGATAAAATATTCCCAATAAAAAGGGATGACCCATCAGGAGCACGGTATTCCCTTTCTCCATGTGCCTGTGCAGGAAGAGAAAAGGAGGCTCCTTACTGGGTCAGCCCTTCGTCGACTATACATTTGTTCAGGTTGGTTACCCCCTATGAGTCAAGTAGCGTTCATACCAGATATCAATAAAGTCAGGTGCAAATGGGCCCTTCCTTTGTCGAATCCACCGTACAAGCTTGTCAACATTCCTTTTAAGGATGTGATCGATCACATCCGGGTAACCGTACAATTTCCGATGAGCTTCGTATTCATCCTCATCAAGTAAGGTATACGTCATATCGGGAAACACTTTGATGTCCAAGTCATAATCGATGTACTTGATTGCTTCATGATCGTATACGAATGGTGAACTTAAATTACAATAATAATAAATCCCGTCCTCACGGATCATACAAATAATGTTAAACCATAGTTCAGAATGAAAATAACAGATTGCCGGTTCACGCGTCATCCATGTTCTGCCGTCGGATTCCGTTACGAGAGTCCGGTCGTTTCCACCGATGATGATATTGCTTGTCCCCTTGAGGACAGTCGTCTCATTCCATATCCGGTGGATATTGCCATCATGCTTATAACTATGTATTTGTACAGATCGCCCTTCAGTGGGAACAGCCATTGTATCCCCTTCTTTCCTAACAAATTCCATGTATATATAAGTGTTTATTCTATTATTATAACGTTTCCGTCGAAAATTTAAAACAAAAGGGCTGTCTTTAAAGAAAATCTCCTTTAAAGATGGCCCGATTTTTTTACTTTTATTTAGCTTTGAGTGACATTTTTGAAATCCGTTGTTGATTTCCGTTCAAGCACTGGAACCGACTCCAGATCAATAGTCTTCTTTTTCATACCAGTTATGATGTCACTTCACTATAATCTTTCTGATAAGAACGTATGACATCTTCTGTCTGTTTCTGAAATATCATATGGATTTTTTTAAGCTCTTGTTTCTTTTGGATGATTTCACTTTTCATTGATTGGACCTTTACCATCTCCTGCAACTTTATAAGTTCTTCTTCAAGCTTCTGACAGCGCTCAATCTCTGCCTGAAGAAACAACAGTTTATCCATTGTCGCAAGCTGTTCGGATACTAATTGATTAAACCTTTGCTGCATTAAACCTACCATCCCTTCTAATCAAGCTCTCTTACACATTCTTCTTCCAGTCCCCAAACCCTTTGACTACATCTGTCATAATCCCACCAGTTTTGTCGACAGAAGCATTGAGGGACGGGCCTTTAGCAAAACCAAAGGCCCGCCCCTCAATGCTTTAACATGAAAAAGCACCCGTTCATTTGAACGGGTGCTTTGTTCTGGTCTTCAGAGATTAGCGTTGTTGACCAGAGTTTTGAGATTTTTTAGCTTGGGATTGAGCGTTTTGTTGACGTACTTCTTGAGCGTTTGTTTCTGAAGCGAACTCAGTACCGAATTGTTTCTGAGCTCCTGCAGATTGTTGGTTTTGTTTTTGCACTTGTTGTGCGTTAGTACCAGCTTGAGTTTGGTTTGGTTGTTTTGCCATTGTAATCACCTCCACGCTAATTAAGATAACCAGGCGGGGAGAAGACTATCCAAAAAATTTTCGGAAAAACATTCCATGGTGAAGCATTAAACGAGCAGAGACCTTCCACCGTCTACAATGATTGTCTGACCTCTGATCATAGAAGAATCGTCAGAAACCAGGAACAGGACCGATTTCACAAGATCTTCGATTTCAACCATGCGTCCTGCTGGAGTATTTTTGCGTGCATCCTCCAATAATTCTTCGCGATTCGGGAAATGTTTAAGTGCATCCGTGTCAATCGCTCCTCCGGAAACTGCATTAACAATGATATTCCTTGGAGCAAGCTCCACCGCGAGGTAACGAGTCAGTGCTTCTACCGCTGCTTTAGATACACCTACTGTGGTGTAATTATCCAGGTAGCGAATCGATCCCAGCGAACTTATGCTGACGATTTTCCCGCCTTTATCCATCAGTTTTGCCGCTTCCTGTGCGCAGAATAATAACGCTTTACTGTTGATGTTCATCGTCCAATCCCAGTGTGACTCTTCCAGTTCCATTACAGGTCGAAGGACTCCTGAAGCTGCGTTGCTGACAAGTACATCAAGACGTCCGAATTCTTCTTTTATCTGCTCGAACATCGCTTTGATTTTATCGACATCGCCTACATTTGCACGGACGACAAAAGCTTTGCGTCCCAATTTTTCCACTTCATCAGCCGTTTCGAGTGCACCTTTTTTGCTGCGGGCATAGTTCACGACGATATCGTATCCCTGCTGCGCCAATTGTTTGGCAATCTCTCTACCAAGTCCACGGCTGCTTCCTGTTACCAATGCTACTTTTTCACTCATTCCAATCATCCTTTCAACATTCAATTACCAAATCAAGCAATTCTTTTCTTAAGCATAATCAGACGCACTTTACCAAAAACTATAATATAGATTCTTATTTACGGGAGGTCTGAATGTATGTATGTAGGTCGGGATATGACGGAGCTGTCCATGCTCCCAAAACGTGAATGGAAGAAAAGTGAACTTGCTTATTTTCATCATTCACTACAACAAATAGTACCCTATTTAAACGTCGAAGGACAATCTATTCATCGAGAAATCATTGTAGAAATCGAAAACCGTGGTGGATTGAACCGCGGGGAAGCCGATTATACACATGGCACCAAGACGGTCTACGATTGAATTTCACGATTTACAGAGTCTGCCCCCCATTGTATTAAAGCAACGGAGGACTGGCCACTAAATCATGTTTCCAGCTGTTTAATAATGGTTTCACTGGTTTCTTTCCAAATCTTCTGGTGGGATACCGGGAATGCATACTTTTCCATTTCTTCAATCGTTACAGCAATCAGATCGGTTTCTTTTAAAGTGGATGTTTCCACACTGCCGGCATATACTTCTATATCCCAGATAATATGTGTGAATACATGCTGAATTTTGGTCATGACCCCAGCTTTAAGAGTGGCCTCAACACTATAAGCTTCTTCCATGCGTTCTTCAAGCTGCTTTCGGCCGCTTCTGGTCGAGCTCACTTCAAAGTTTGGGAATTCCCACAGATTCGCCAGCAGTCCGGAGCTCGCGCGTTTATGGATCACGACCCGGTTATCTTCTGTGAATAGAACGGCTGCAGCCATATTCAGTTTGCGAGCTGCCTTCTTTTTTGATTTGACAGGGAGCTCTGTCTGCACACCTTCATTAAACGCATGACAATGATCGCGTACTGGACACAGCAGACAGGAAGGCGAGGTCGGAGTACATATTAATGCACCCAGTTCCATTAGCGCCTGATTGAAGTAGGAAGGATTTTCCTTGGAAATAAGGGCTCTTACTGCTTCCTCAAACACTTTCCTTGTAGATGGCTTTGCAATATCCAGCCAGATGGAAAGGATCCTTGAGAACACCCTCATAACATTTCCGTCCACTGCTGGTTCCGGTTTCCCATAGGCGATACTCAATATGGCACCTGCAGTATATGGACCGACTCCTTTCAATGAAGAAATCTCTTTAGGTGTGTCAGGTACGATCCCCGAGTATTTTTCAGAAACCTCCTTTACAGCCGATTGGAGGTTTCTGACTCTTGAATAATAGCCGAGCCCTTCCCATGCCTTCAATACCTCATCCTCGTCTGCCATGGCGAGAGCATCTATAGTAGGAAACCTTTCAAGGAAACGATTAAAATAAGGGATGACAGTATCGACTCTGGTCTGCTGAAGCATGATTTCGGAAACCCACACTCTATATGGATCCCGATCCTTTCTCCATGGCAGGTCACGCTGTTCTTTTGAAAACCAGGTGATTAAATCATTTTGAAATTCTTCTTGATCAATGGTTATTAAATGCTTTAATGGTTCATCTTTCAATTTTGTACCTCCAAAGATGTTAGATGTTACGATGAATAGGGAATAAATAATGTATTATGAACTCTTTTTCATTGCTGTTAATGATTTTTTCATTTGAAATCAACTCCTTTTAACCTTATCATGAAGGGCAACGAAAACAAACGAAATCAGCCAAGGGAGGACTTTTTTTGGATACAGGTACTCATGTTGTTATGGGATTCGCTCTGGGTGGCCTGGCTACTCTCGATCCCGCAGTTGCTGAAAGCAGCGCCACTTCTGCCAGTGTTCTCATAGCTGCAGTCATCGGTTCTCAGATCCCTGACATTGATACAGTGTTGAAGCTCCGTAACAATGCAGTATATATACGTCATCACCGGGGAATCACTCACAGTATCCCCGCTGTCCTCCTGTGGCCGCTGCTCATTGTCGGCTGCATCTATCCTTTTTTTCCTGAAGCCAACTTGCTTCATTTATGGATTTGGACATTTATCGCGGTATTCCTGCATGTCTTTGTGGACATATTCAACGCTTACGGCACCCAGGCTCTAAGGCCGATTTCGTCGAAATGGGTCGCTTTGGGCGTCATTAACACGTTTGATCTGCCCATTTTTTCCATCCATGTGATCGGATTGCTTTTATGGGCATTCGGATTACCGCCTGGAGAGACATTCATAGTCATGTATATCATCATTTTCGCCTACTATGTACTCCGTTTCCAGGTTCAAAAAGCAGTTAAGAATGCAGTTAAAAGAAGAATACCCGAAGCCGAAAAAATCATCGTCTCCCCCACTATACGTTTCTTCCAGTGGAGGCTTGCGGTGGTTACGAAGGATAGATTTTATGTGGCGAGGGCATTCAGGAGATCGATTACGATTTTTGATGAATTCAAACGGATACCCGTACCCGATCTGCCCGTTATAACGTCCGCTAAAAAAGATAAGAACTTAGCGGCGTTTCTCTCCTTCTCACCTGTTTACCGATGGGAAGTCGACGAATATGACGATCATTTCGAGGTACGCTTCATCGACCTTCGATACAGGAACAATGGTCATTATCCATTCGTTGCACTCGTCCAGCTCGACAAAGATCATTCTGTGGTAAGCTCCTATACCGGATGGGTATTCAGCGAAGAAAAGCTCCGTAAAAAAGTAGATATAGACATTTTAATCGATTAATCCACTGAGGGACGGGTCTTTATCATGATAAGACCCGTCCCTCAGGGCTTTAATGCAGCAAATCATCCCTACTGCTTTCATCATCCCCAACAAACAGATGCTTGTATTTCGGGTTTCTAGCTGCAAATTCGTGTATACGGGATCCATAGTTCGTAATCCATTGACGGACCACTTTCTCAGTCATTTCTTTCCCCTGATATTCGTAGCCCGCTTTTGCATAGGTGGTTTCAAAGTCTTCCCACACCAGCTCGATCCAAGTTCTCGCCCGCTCATATGACAGCCGCGGATTATTCTCCATTAATAATTCAGTAAGCTCATGGAATGTCGACTCCATTGTGTCTCCTCCTTTTCCATTTGTTTTTTATGATAATGTACTGAGATCCATCCATACTAATAGTACGTGGTTAAGCTTAGTGGTCGTCTTTGCTTCTTCACGGTATAAGATATTGAGATAACCTTTTAGGAGGCAGATTATGCGTAATAAAACAACCGGGTTCCCAAATATGAATAACAATAAGTTCGAAGGAGAACCAAGAGCGAAAGCCGAATATGCATCTAAAAGGGCAAATGGCACCATCAATACCCATCCTCAAGAACGTATGGCGTCTTCAGGAAAAAGAAAACAAGACTCGATTTGACGAAAGTTAACTTTAGGGGGTAGTCACGATGGCAAACATGAAAAACAACTTCTACCGAAATAAGTACAGCAGTCCATTCAATAAAGGATTCTATAATCCGAAACATGCACATGCACAAGCAAATGGACAAACCACACAAACCCAGAATATGATCATTCTGGAAGCTGAAACCCGTAAGCGTTCTTAAACCTGTCAAGGTCCGTCACTCACCGCTAAAAGCTGTGAGTACGGACCTTGGTTTTAATTATTGTCAGGTTTCAAAAGGGAAATCGGAAGGGCTTCCTCTCCGCCCTTGCCGCCAAGACGGTAACCCCAGGCAAACACACCGTTCAGATAATCAACTTTAAAGAAGACGCCCGGGTCCCCTTCAATGGCGTAAATGCCGCCTGGTTTGTAATTTTCAGGGTTCATCAAGTAGGCTTGGGCCATCAGTGCTTTTCGCTCAAGTACGGCAAACTCATTGACGATGCCGAGCTGTTCGGCTTTCCTTGCCTTTTCCTTAAGCCGACCAATTTCCTGCTGTAATTCATGCTGCGACATTTCACTGTATCTTCTCTCTTGCTGTTCCATCTTCTCATCACCTCTACTAATGATAAGTATAGATAAAATGATACAATAAGGAAAGTGGATAAGCTCTATTCGTCATGCTGTCTCTTTTCACATTCATATTTACATTTCAGAAAGGACGAATCATCATGAAAAAAGCAATTATTACAGGCGGAGGCACCGGTCTTGGTAAAGAGTTAGGAAAGCTGCTTTCAAAAGAGTATCATATCGTTTTGTTAGGACGCACAAAACAAAAGCTGGAAGAAGCTGCAATTGAAATAAAACAAGAAGGCGGCGACGTTTCCTATGCCGTCCTTGATGTGCGATCACCATTGGAAATTGAACAGGTCTGCTCTACAGAACTGCTTCAGAATGATATTGAATTGTTGATACATAACGCAGGAGTCGGGTACTTCGGTCCATTGACGGAGGCAAATGATGAAGACCTTGAAACAATGTTTGAAACCAATGTGCTTGGTCCGATCCGATTGACCAAAGCCATTTTGCCACATTTGGAAAAAGGAAACTCCACTATTCTCAATATCATCTCAACAGCAGGCTTAAAAGGAAAAAAGAATGAATCGCTCTATGTCGCAAGTAAGTTCGCACTAAGAGGATTCGGCGAAAGCCTCCAGAAGGAATATGAAGAATCTGGTTTAAGAGTCGTCAACGCTTATATGGGGGGCATGGATACGCCATTCTGGGACGGAAGCGATCATATAAGCAATCGTTCACGATTGCGCTCTCCAAGAGAAGTGGCAGAGATCATTGTTGAACAATATCCATCAAAGGATGAAATCGTCATTGAATCAAAAAAAGCAACGTAAAAAAGTCGGGGAACTAGCCCGACTTTTTTACTCCCTCTAACCTATTCCTCTTCTTTCAGTACTTCTAATAGCTGGTCAATTTTCTCCATCGGGAATCCCTTCCGATAAAGCGCCTGCTTCATTTTCTGTTCGTATTCATACCCTTCGTACTTAGATGATAATCTTCTATGCGCTTTCTGCCCCTGATGATAGAGGGCATCCCATTGTTCATCCGTATCACGCCCGGTCTCGACCGTTTCCCATACCGCCTTCATGACTGCACCCTGATACCCTTTACGCTGCAAATTCTGGTCTATCTTCTGTTTTGCAATCCTAAAGGAATCTTTGCGGTATTTTTTCAATAGTTTTTCTGAAAGCACAGCCGCCTTTTCAACCTGCATTTCAAACGTAAAAGCCTCAAGAGCTTCTTCAATAAATGGATCATCGACACCTTTTCTGTACAGTTCACCGCGTATCCAGCCAGGTCCTTTATCAGACGTGTTGATTTGGGTGCCTGTGAACGCATGTGCAAATTCTAAATCATTCAAATACTTCATATCATTTAGTTTATGAATGACTTCATCAATGATGCCTTCTTCTACTTCACCGTCTTTTAAATGCTCCCGAATTTCCTTTTCTGTTCTCATTCGGTACGACAGGAAATGAATTGCTTTGTTCAACATTTTTTTTACATCATCTTCATACTGCATTTCAGATATTTCGAGCTCGTCCACTTCGAGTCCTTTTCTCAACCCGAATTTGGCGAGCACGACTTCATCCACGCTGAAAGCATACTTGCCGTCAATAAATAAATTATATCGTTCATCATTTTTCACTTGCTTCGTAATCTTTGATATGACACCCATATTTTCCACCTCCTTCTTAATGTAACACATCCGTTTATGTTTTTATTTCTGCAAATAGGTAAAATAATAAGTAATACTGGAGGGATGCACATGAAGATTGCCATTACAGGAGGCTCAGGTTTTGTCGGGCAGGCGGTCACCGATGAGTTGGTGGATCATCAACATGAAGTGGTGATCCTCACCAGAAATCCTGATAAATATGAAAATCGTCCAGGCATCACGTACGTTAAATGGCTGACAGATGATGCACATCCTCAAAAGGATCTTGAAGGCACGGAAGTATTCATCAATCTTGCAGGCGAATCCATTAACAGCGGCCGATGGACAGAAGACCGGAAGAAACGGATCATAAACAGCCGCATCTCATCTACTCAAGAAGTGATAGAATTAATGAAAAATCTAACCGATAAACCAACATGTCTGATCAATGCAAGCGCCATCGGATACTATCCTTCATCGACGGCCAACACCTATACGGAAGCATCCACTGAGAAGGCACATGACTTCTTGGGGGAAACCGTTCAGATTTGGGAAAAAGAAGCATCGAAAGCGGAACATCATCATTTTCGTGTTGTCTATACCCGATTCGGCATCATCCTTGGTGACGATGGAGGAGCGCTCCCGCGGATGGCCTTGCCTTATAAAATGTTTGCAGGCGGGACCGTGTTGCCCGGAAATCAGTGGATGTCATGGGTTCATATAACCGACGTGGCAAGGGCGATTCGGTTTGCAGCTGAAAATGAAGCCGTTTCTGGTCCTGTTAACGTAACCGCTCCGACTCCGCTAAGGATGAAAGAATTCGGCATCATACTCGGAAGTGTCCTGGGAAGGCCTCATTGGATTCCGGTGCCTCCATTCGCCTTAAAACTGGCAATGGGTGAAATGAGCCAACTCGTATTGGATGGCCAAAAAGTACTGCCCAGCGTCCTTTCAGAGAATGGCTTTCAGTTTGAATACACTGAACTTGAAAGTGCACTCGTAAATATTTATCATTCTCGTTAGGTATGTCCCCTTCTTTTAAAGGTAAAAATATTAGTAAATCTTGAAAAGAAGGGAAGTACATAGGATGGATAATAAACGTAAAAAAGACAAAGACAGATCCAAGCTGTCAAGCATGCAGGAAGTAAACTATTCAAGAGAATTCAAAAGAGCTGACCGAGCTGCCGGATTCAGTCCTAAACGACACACCTAAGCAAATATTACCTAACTAAAAGTTCCCGTTTTGATAAAAAATAAAGGTACAAGCTCACATATCCGTGAGTCTTGTACCTTTGTTTTTTAACCTGACTAAAGGGGATGTTTATATTGGGCAGATCACGAGGACATAAAAAACGCGACAAAAACCTGAACAGCTTGCCACAGACACCAGCTGCATTAAAGTCAGACGGTATCGATGAAGAGTTCTCAAGGGAACTTGCCGACCAGGCTGACATGGAAGCGCAGGCTCGCGCAAATGCAGCGAACCAACGTGCACGAGTGAAGAAAAACCAATAGCAGCCCCTCACGGTTGAGGAATGGACCTGAGGAATTCGAACGAGCCGCCTTTTACATGGGCGGCTTTATTATTTTGAATCAATAGTGAAAAGGATGAAAGTTAGTTAAAATATCTCATTATTTTTACTATTCGTAATGAATTTTGCATAGGAATTGCTCCATTCAAAGTATTAAGATAATCGGTAAGCATCTATTGGAAAGGAATTTTGCGGACTGTGAACTTATTCTTGCCGGATTGATAATAATCTTGCCGATTTTGAACTTAATTTGCCGTTTCGATACACATTCTTGTCGATTTCTCTAATGATTTAGCTAATTAACTTATTTTTCCAACAAAATAAAGAAATCTCCCGCTTTTCAACAGGGGAATCACCATTCAAACAATGATTCCTTTCTTATTGTCATCTTTATGCAACAGATGTTGTCTCAAATATGGCATTACCCACTGATCTGCACCCCGGTAGTATGCCCCCCTACCAGTGAAGAGAAGAATTACTGCCACTGTTAGAAGAATTGGATTTGTGCTTACTGTCCCTGCCATCAGGAATTTCAGATTCATGAATGCTCCTGCAAGTAATGCAGGCACTGTCATTAATCCAGTGATTAATCCGAGACCAATCAGAACTTCTCCCCAAGGAATCAGGATATTGAATAGCTCGACATTTGGTACTGCAAATCCATTTAAGAACGCAGCATACCAACCTTGAACCACTGGATGCTCACCTGCTGCCTTGGCTGCCGCCCCTTGCAGAAATCCGCTTGCGTCAAAACCATCATTGACTTTATGCAAACCTGCATCAATCCACTTGATCCCCAGCCAAATTCTGAACATTGTCCACACTACGCTAACCTTTTCATTATGCCACCATTTCATGATGGTTCATCTCCTCGTTATATATTGTGAAATATTTCACAATAACATGCAAAAAAATAATTTGTTTATCAGCTGATTGGTGATAGATGTTTGTGAATTGTTTCACATTTACCTTACACTATAACATACTCCTCACCCCCAATTTCTGCAATAGACATTTTGCACAGTTCATAAAGCTGTCATAAACCTCCCGATGAAAACATCAACATCCACACTAAACCCCTCACTGAGCTGCTCAGTAAGGGGTCATGTCTACACCAGCCCCACGATCTCATCCACCCAATCAGACCGCTCATCCTCACCAAGCTTTTCACACAGACATTTATGTATCCGTTTGAATTCCGGCACAATATCCTTCATTACTGCATAGATCTGTTCTTGATTATGGCATGCGTCCCAGCCTGCCAAAAGCTTCTGCTTCCCCGTATCAAATGGAGATCGATCTCCTTCATATTTCGACCACTCACCTGGGGCATTTGGCTGCCTGCCATTCACCATTTCCCATCCCGCTGCAATCGTCCAACGCATCATGTCCAATGAATGAAGTGCATAGTAAAGTTCGGCTCTTTGCACCCTCCTGTACACCTCATGCATATGGGCGAAAAATTTACTTCTCCATATCTCGAATTCGCCGTGACAAACTTCATACTGAAGAGGTTGTGATTGTTCCCAAACACTTCTGACAATGTGGTAAGGATCGTATTCAATATGTGCTTCTTCTTTAAAATAATGTGAAGGTTCCAGATCTTCTTCTTTATAGTAAAAAGCATCCACCTTTACGAAACTTTTATAGTGAGCGACTGTATGTTTTGCCCAAGGGAAATCTTCATAAAATAAAACCTCTCCCCAAAGCTTGGCACGTACCTTCTTGTTTATTCTATACTTTTCATATACTTCTTCTTTAACGACGATTCTCAGATCTAAATCTGAAAAGCGATCGTGATTCCCCCTTGCCATCGATCCGCCATAAAAGACTGCCAGAACATTTTCGTCATTCACCAAGTCCCTTTTTATTGCTTCCTTTAATTTTTCCCGTTCTCTGATCAAATTCGCGTCTCTTTTTCCGTGTTTCGTCTCGCATTTCACAGCCATTCAACCCCTTCTCTAGTAAATCGTATTCCTCTCTTTCACTACTACGAAATCTTCCTCCCTGATCCCATTTTTATCTGATGTGAGCAGGGACTGAAATTCTGTAAATAATTCTTGTATTTCTTCACATTGATTAATCAAATCTATACTCCTTTTATATTCATCTTCATCTCTATACCGTGTGATTTCCATCCACTTTGAAGGATTCTCCTTGCTTCTAAGGTGAAGTGAATGAGAGTCTATATGCCGGCTGTAAATCTCTCCGGCTTTTTGCTGGATATTTAAATGTTCTTGTTCTTTATCAGGCTGGATATGATATTCATATATTTTTATGAACATGAATACACCCCTTCTCTTTTATTCACCCTCCATGGCTACTTAAAACTAGTCATCGCCTAAATTCTACCACAATTCACCTTTCTCTTTTTGTCATTTTCAGATAATCTAATGATAAATGTAGTAGACTTGAAATGAAATGAAGCATGATACTTAGTAGATAGAAATTACCTGACGGGAGTAGAGTGTATGAAATCGCAGAGAAAGCTTTGGAGAATGTGGAAGATTGTTTCACTGGCTGTTTCGATCGTCCTCAGAACGTATTGGTATGAGTTGAGAGGGAAATCGGATACAGAAAAAGATAGATTGTGGGAGAAAATCGGGAAGGAATTCAAGCAGACTTTATTTGAATTGAACGGTGTCCTGATCAAGGTTGGACAACTGATGAGCATACGTGAGGACGTGATGCCGAAAAGCTTTGTCGATCAGATTAAAGACCTGGTAGACCATGTTCCACCTTCTCCGTGGGAAGACATCGAGAAGGTGCTCGAATCGGAGTGGAAATCTCCTGTCAGCATGAAATTGCTATCACTGGACCGTGAAGCTGTAGCCTCTGCATCCATAGGGGAAGTGTACAAGGCCCGGCTGACCGATGGAACACAGGTGGCGGTGAAAGTTCAGCGTCCTGAAATTCCTGTTTTAGTGAAAACCGATTTCAGATCGCTTGCCATCATCCTCCGGTTTGTGAGGCATTTCGCTCCGATACCCAAGGGCTTGATCAATTTTAAGATGCTCTATAAGGAACTTAAGCAGGTCATCGAGCAGGAGCTTGATTTTTATAAAGAAATGAATACGGCAATCGCTTTCAAAGAAAGATTTAAAGATCACCCAGGTGTTAAAGTGCCAGATGTTTATCCGGATTTATGTACAGATAAAGTACTTGTAATGGAATGGGTGGAAGGCGTCAGACTTAACGACACTTCAGAGATTGCTCGATTTGAACTGGAAGGTGAGAAGCTTGGAAAGAGATTATTCCGACTGTTCCTGCCTCAATGGCTTGAAGCCGGGACCTTTCATGCAGATCCTCATGCCGGAAACATCCTGATACAGCCTGATGGAACTTTCGTTTTATTGGACTTCGGGATGGTAGGGGAAATCTCCAAACGTGATTCTGTTTATTTTCAACAACTGCTGGAAGGCATCTTGTTGAAGGACTATCGAAAGGCAGCCGAGGCCCTTGCACAATTAGGTTTTCTATTACCAAAAGCGAGCCTTCAAAGTATAGAGCAGCTTCTCGAGGAATTTGTGTCCATCGACATGGAACAGTTCAAACAAATGGATCTGATCGCTGTGAAAAAAGAAATGAACGAAATGATGAAATCCTTGCCTGTCCAGGTGCCGACCCGTTTCATTTTTCTCGGGCGTTCGTTTGCCACGATCGAGGGGCTGAGCTACACATTGTGTCCGGGAAAGGAAACTCTCGACATTATGAAACCCGCATTTCTAGATTGGGTAAAAAACTCAGATCGGAATAAATGGGACCTCTTGCTCAAATGGATTGCATCACAGCCGCTGTTTCAAGGAATCCATAGATTCCGTAAGCTTATCGACGTTCCCAATAGAATGATCCAGCAAAGGGATGAACATCATATAAACGTTTTTCAATTCAGATTGTATGAAAATCATAAGAAACACGCACTTACACTTTTCATTATCGGAACGTTCGGCATCTTCTTCGGTTACCATTTTGAATCGGAAGTACTTTGGCAAGGGAGCGCTGCCTTATCCGGGATTGGTTTACTCGGTTATTCGGTCACCGGATTGAAACAAAAAAGATGGTTAAATACAGTAAAAAATCGTTAGGATAACAAAAGCGCTACACCCTCCGAGGTGCTGCGCTTTTGTTATCGATAAGAGCACTCCCAGCTGGTGCACACGATGTTCCGTCCGCTTTGCTTGGCTTTGTACAATGCTTCATCTGCTTCTTGGAACAATGATTCTTTCTCTTCCGTACCCGGAATAAAAGCTGAGACACCAACGGAAACAGACAACTGAAGTCTATTCTGATCCGGCAGGAGAAATCCATACTCATATACAGCTTCTCTCACACGCCCGGCAATTTCTTTTGCCTGGTGCACCGTGCAGCATGGAAGGAGCAATGAAAATTCTTCTCCTCCATTCCGTGACAAAATGTCACCGGCCCTGGTCAGTCTGCTTAATAATTCAGCAAGCTGCTTTAATACTTCATCACCAGCTGTATGGCCGTACGTATCATTTATTTGTTTGAAATGATCGACATCAATCAGACAGATTGCACACGCTTCATTCTCCTCGATCGCCTCCTGGATCATCCGGTTATAATGACTGTCAAACGAACGGACATTATACAGGCCGGTCAATGCATCCCTTTGGGCATTTTCTTTATACCTATAATAGCGCTCACTCGTGTTCCTGATATAATCGACAAAATACAGCGTCAAGTATCCGCCGATTAGCGTACTGAGAACGTGAAATAAAGCAAAATCAAGCACCTCGGAATAATTGTCCACCACGATATAAAGGGCAGCCGAGAAGATCATTTGACTATAGATAAGCAGCACGGTCCACCTTTTCCAAGGACCCGCTTTCAGGAATTGTACAATCACTCCAGATCCGATAGCAATCGCAAGCATCATGAATAACGCTACATATGAAGAGAAGTTCACATCAATGAAGAAACGTCCTGCAATGATGATTGCAGCCGAAATGATCGTCGGCAGGAATCCGCCATAGAATGCCACTAGAATAACCGGTATATGCCTTAAATCGAGTATGGTCATATCATTGACACCAATGCTGTAGTGCATGAGTATATTCCCGAGTAATCCGGCCAGAATGCCATCAATTACTTTTATGGGTACCGGTGATGCCATGGTCAGCCTATTTTTCCTGAAGAGTTGGTGCCATACGAAAGTGAACGACATTATCAGCGATATGTTTATTACTAAATCACTTATCATATCTGTATCTTTCCTCACATTTAATATAATAGGTAAATTATACCGTATTAACGTATATAATTTCACGCTTTACTTCAAATAATTCACATTATTCATATTCTTCAAGAGGAACGGCAGGAGTATGCTGATATTTCTTTAACTCAATTCTGTCTTTCCCGCTAAATACCACCCCTTCTTCTTCCAGCAGCTTTTTCTGCAAAAGGAATTGATCTTCATCTTGAAAGCCGATTTCACCCTTGCTATTGATAACCCTATGCCATGGGAGATGATGCTTTCTGCTCATGGAATGAAGAATCCTTACTACTTGTCTTGCTCCCCTTGGACTTCCTGCACTGCCTGCAATCTGCCCGTATGTCATGACTTTCCCAGTCGGGATGTCTTTGATGATGGTTATTGCACGTTCAGTAAAACGTTTCAACAATGGCACTCCTTTCTATCTTATATGTTTAGTCTTCGTGATTATATGAAATAGTAATAAGGATTGAAAGATATGGCTCTAAGCCTCTTTCCTACAATATTCTACTCTTTTATAATAAACTAAAGATCAACAGAAGAGAGGACGTGATGTTTATGTCGATAAAATTAATCGCATTGGATATGGATGGGACGCTTGTCAACCACGAAGGCGAGGTTTCTCCAGAAAATGAAAGGGCCATCCGGCGGGCCAAGGAAAAAGGTATTCATGTAGTACTGAGTACGGGACGATCACTTCGTAAGTGCAGGGATATTTCAGATGAACTTGGCCGTTCCTCTTATTTGATCACTGTAAATGGCGGGGAAATTTATGATCATGAATACCAACTGGTGGACACTACTCCACTTGATACAAAGCTCGTGAAGCTTCTCTGGACATTAAAGGAAGAACATAATGTCTATTTCTGGTCTTCGACAACACAGGGATTATTCAATACCCATAATCCCTTTGATCAGGAAATCGATGCGTACAACTGGCTGAAATTCGGATTCGATATTCAAGATGACGAAGTACGCAAAGTGGTGATGGATGAATTGATGAAAAATAAAGCACTCGAAATCACCAATTCCAGTCCGACTAACATTGAAATCAATCCAGCCGGTGTCAACAAAGCAGCGGCGTTAGTAAAGGTGTGCAAATGGCTCGATCTGTCGATGGAAGAAGTAATGGCTGTCGGTGACAGTATGAATGACATCGCCATGATCAGGGAATCCGGTTTCGGAGTGGCGATGGGAAATGCCCAGGAAAAAGTAAAGAAGGCAGCGGATTGGGTAACTGGTCTGCACACAGATCATGGTGTCGCTCAAGCGATCGATCGAGTACTTTCTTCTGAAGAATACAAATAATAAAAGAACGTGGTCCCCGCATTTGGGACCACGTTCTTTTTGTCGCAATATAGGAGTACCCAGCAAGCAGACGCACTGTCCTTTCTTACCTGATTGCTAACTCATCATTTTCAAGCGACACGATGACTTCTTTTACATTTTCTTTTTCAAGAAGTAAATCAGCCATTTTGTCTTCAACTTGCTCTTGGATCACGCGGCGCAGCGGCCGTGCTCCAAATTCAGGGTGATAACCTAACTCAACCAGCTTGTCTTTTGCTTCTTTCTCAACTGTTAAAACAATCTTTTGATCGTTAAGATCAGCTTGGAGATCAGCTAGCATCAGATCAAGGATTTGAAGAAGCTCTTCATTTTCGAGTGGCTGGAATTCGATGATACTGTCAAAGCGGTTCAGGAACTCAGGCTTGAAATAAGCTCCCAATGATTGCAGGATGGTTGTTTCCTTCACTGCATCCGTGCCGCCTGTATCAAAGCCTACAATCGTTTCTTTCTTATTTGTCACTCCTGCATTACTTGTCATGATGATGACCGTCTCCTTGAAACTTACCGTTCTTCCTTGACTGTCCGTCAATCGTCCATCTTCAAGGATTTGCAGGAACATATGCTGTACATCAGGATGTGCTTTCTCAATTTCATCCAGCAGAATGATGGAATAAGGATTTCTTCGTACTTTCTCTGTCAACTGTCCAGATTCTTCGTATCCGACATATCCTGGAGGAGAACCGATCAGTTTGGATACAGAGTGCTTCTCCATATATTCACTCATATCCAATCGAAGCATACGATCCTTTGAACCGAATAATTCTTCAGCCAGCGTCTTTGTTAGTTCTGTTTTTCCGACACCAGTCGGACCCACGAACAGGAATGTCCCAATTGGGCGGTGCTTTGCCTTTAATCCTGCACGGCTCCGGCGGATTGCCTTCGCTACCTTCTTCACAGCTTCGGATTGACCGATTACTTTGTTCGAAAGATTTGTTTCCAGCTCTTTCATGCGCTTACGGTCATCGTTTTGAAGCTTCCCTACAGGAATGCCGGTCTTCGTTTCAATGATTGCCTGAATCATTTCTGGTTCGACAACAGACTTTTGTGAAGTGCCATGTTGATGCTGTCTCCCCAATTCAGCTTCTTCATCGCGAAGCTTAGCTGCTTCCTCATAGCGTTCTTCCACCGTTGCTTTTTCTTTCATTGCTTTTATTTCATTTAATTTCTTTTGAACGTCAGAAGTATCTTTGCCCTCTGATCGCAGGTTCATCTTCGATCCTGCTTCATCCATCAAATCGATTGCTTTATCCGGTAAGAATCTGTCCTGTATATAACGGTGAGAAAGTTTCACACATGCCTCGATCGTTTCATCGTTAAAGATTACACGATGGTAGTTTTCATATTTTTCGCGTAATCCTTTCAATATTTCTATTGTCTGTTCAGCAGTAGGTTCATTGACCATCACCGGTTGGAACCTGCGTTCGAGTGCTGCATCCTTTTCGATTTGACGATATTCCTTCAGTGTAGTCGCTCCTATTATCTGGAGCTCGCCGCGGGCAAGTGCAGGTTTTAAGATATTTCCTGCATCCATGGAACCTTCCGCAGTACCTGCACCTACTAATTGGTGGATCTCGTCGATGAATAACATGACATTCTTACGGTTTTGCAGTTCGTTTATGATCGCTTTCAACCGTTCTTCAAAAGAACCGCGGACTCCAGTACCAGCCGTCAATGAAGCAACGTCCATTACGTATACTTCTTTGTTTAGAAGTTTGGATGGTACATCTTCTGCGACAATCTTTAGTGCCAGTCCTTCAGCTATTGCCGTCTTGCCTACTCCCGGCTCACCGATCAGAACCGGATTGTTTTTGTTGCGGCGGTTCAGAATTTCAGTCACACGCTCTACTTCTTTCTCTCTTCCGATGACGGGGTCAATAAGACCCGCCTTCGCTGCGTGAGTTATATTGCGTCCGAATTGATCGAGAATACCGTTACCGCCGTTGCCTCCTGATTGTGTCACCGGGCTATGCTGCTCTGCTCCGAATGCTTGAGGGTGATGCCCGCTTATATTAAAGTTTTTAAACAATTCGTCCAAAGGAATTCCGCCATTTACGCCAGAAGGCATTTTAGAATGTTGCTGTTGAAAACAATCTGAACACATCTGCACTCGCGCTTTATGATTGTTAACACGTCTATACACTTCCACCGTTGCCTGATTTTGATGACACACTTGACATTTCATACAGTATTACCTCCTGATTGGCATTTATTTATATGTTGAAGATTTAGTTGTAAGCCATGTGATTTAAAGGTCATAATCATTGTGTTTTGACTTTGACTTTCTTTGACCTTATGAACACAGTATAATTTGACCTTTTTTGACTTTCAAGATTTTTGCTTATGGAAATTTTTAGAATATGTCACTTTCTATGTAAAAAACATGCAAAAAAGCTGGCGTTTTGATTGGCCAGCTTCCCCCCTATTAATACCAAAGATCACGTTCGTCATATTCGTATTCTTTTTTGTACTGCTTACTTTTGGATTTTTGTTCTGATTTATTATTATTATTTTTTTCATGTTTATCTTCTTGTTTATCTTCTTGTTTGTCTTCTTTTTTATCTTCTTTTTTATCTTCTTGTTTATCTGTTGTTTGTTCTTGTTTATTTTTTGCTTTGTTTTTACGTCGGGCTGATACTCCATCAATCAGTTTCATTATGTCCATGCCCTGGGCAAGGTTTAAAAGGTTAATAGGGATCGCGGTCCCTGTACCACCTTTCGATTGAAGTAATGAACTCAAGCCATTGATCAGTGCCTTCATATCGATTTCTTTTCCTGATGTTAATTGTCCCAATTGATTTTTTAACGCATCATTTTCAAGAATTCCGCTTACGAGTCCTTGCAGGACGTCCAAGTTTAGTGAGTTTCCTTTTATGAAATCAGCTGTTTTGCCTTTCAATGAGTCCATATCAGCAAGATTTTCAGGAATGATTGATTGAAGTTGGTTTTTAAGAGAATCCGATTGTTGTTTTAATTCATTGCTTAGTTCATTTTCTTTTAACGCGGATGTCATCATTTCCAATGCTGAATCGATTGTAATTTGTTCGCCGTCTTTATTGACCTTGTCCTGAATGAGTTTGTAAAGTTCTTCTATCATATTTTTGTTATCCATGTATGTTACCCCCTTTCCTCATTCTATTATCGATAAGGTAACTTTTTATAGAAAGCGGTTAAGATAACCGCTTTCTATGGGATTCATTTCTTATTCAAACAATTCACTGATGACTACGATGAGTAGTAGAGCAATCCCGATAATTAATGCAGCGATCGGTGCGATGCCTAATGTTATTAAAAACGCTACCACTAGTAATACCAGTAGAAGTTTGAAGAAATCAAAATCTTCTCCTGCAGCATGATGAGCTGGACCTTTTGGCATGAATATCCACCTCCTTGTTCATTTCTTTAATATATTATGGTTGTCCACATGGAATAGTTTGTTATAGATAACTAGTATCTAGTAAAATGGGTGATTCGCTTAGTAGATGAAAGAAGTAGAATGTTGTTAAGAGGAAGTATGAAAGAAATGGCGTACACATCTTGTAATGGGAGACAAAAAAGAAGCCGGATAAACCGGCTCCTTTACTCTTGCTGATTTAAATCGTCAAACGATTTCACGATCCCAATGGCGGTGCGCTGATATAGCTTCGATAAAGTCAGAGGTGAATGCCTCTATTGAATCTCCGGTCACCACACCTGAATCATCCTTAATTCCGATTTCTTCCAGGATCGATGTCCCCTCATGTGTTGCACCGATAGGCTTAAAGTGGGCAAACGCTTCTTTTAAAAAATAGGAAGTGTCCTTCTTGAATTTCTTATCTGCTTCGTTACCTCCAACCACGTATAAGCTGTCGAATAAAACGGAATCGCATGTCAAAAAAGTGTGATCCACTTCCAATTCCTCACCGTCTGCTCCTTTCAGCACACCCAGCTTGCTGCTGATGATTTCTGGCTGAAGACCTTGTTCTTTTAATCCTTCCAGCGCAGTTGTGATTTCTTTTCCTTGGAATCCTTTGCTGACAATGACCCCTACCTTACGTGTATGAGGTTTCTTGACTGTGTTTTCCTGACTTAATGCCGGAGACGATTTGGTTACTCTGGAACCCGGCCCTTCTGGAATCTCTGCTCCTATCGCTTCAGCGAATCCTTTTGCCAGGTCAAGACTGACATGCGCGAACATATCGACCACTTGCTGCTGAACGGATTTACTCATGACTTTTCCCAGTTCGAAGCTGAACGCATCAATGATGTGCTCTTTCTCCGGCTCACTCATACTATTCCAGAAAAGTGTGGCTTGAGAGAAGTGGTCTTTGAAACTTTCACTTCTTGCACGGACTTTGCGTCCTTCCATTTTTTCCTGATAATGAGTGTAGCCCCCTTCCTCTTCACTTGCTGGTGCAGGAGTATTATCCGCCAGTGAATTCTTGTGATAGCTCACCTGACCTTTATTGATCGTTTGTCGTCCGTATCCGTCACGCTGATTGTTGTGGAAAGGGCAGACTGGACGGTTGATCGGCAGTTCATGGAAGTTCGGTCCGCCGAGACGGATCAGCTGCGTATCTGTGTAAGAAAATAAACGTCCTTGTAATAAAGGATCATTTGAGAAATCTATACCGGGCACGACGGAACCAGGATGAAATGCAGCCTGTTCAGTTTCGGCAAATACATTATCCACATTTCGGTTCAGTGTCATTTTACCAATTATTTTCACCGGAACTTCTTCTTCCGGCCAAAGCTTTGTTGGATCAAGCACATCAAAGTCGAAGTTGAATTCATCTTCTTCTTTAATCAATTGAACACCGAGTTCATATTCGGGATAATCCCCATTTTCTATTGACTCATGTAAATCACTTCGGTGGAAATCAGGGTTCTTACCATTAATTTTTTGTGCTTCGTCCCAGACGAGAGAGTGAGTTCCAAGTACCGGTTTCCAGTGGAATTTAACAAAGTGGGCTTTTCCTTCTTCATTGACGAAACGGAAAGTGTGAACCCCGAATCCTTCCATCATACGGAAACTCCGTGGTATTGCACGGTCTGACATCGCCCACATGACCATATGGGCAGACTCCTGGTTGTTCGCTATAAAATCCCAGAACGTGTCATGTGCAGTCGCTGCCTGAGGCATTTCATTGTGAGGCTCCGGTTTGATCGCATGCACAAGATCAGGGAACTTAATGGCATCCTGGATGAAGAAAACGGGAATATTATTTCCCACTAAATCATAGTTGCCTTCTTCTGTGTAGAATTTTGTTGCGAACCCGCGGGCGTCACGGACTGTCTCGGCAGATCCCCTATTTCCTGCTACCGTTGAAAAGCGGACGAATACTGGTGTTTTCTTCGAAGGATCCTGCAGGAAGCCTGCTCTCGTATATTCTTTCATAGACTCGTAGACTTCGAATTCACCGTGGGCAGCAAAACCCCGCGCATGGACGATACGTTCCGGAATCCGTTCATGGTCGAAATGAGTCATCTTTTCGCGGAAATGGAAATCTTCCATCAAAGTCGGTCCGCGTTCTCCTGCTTTCAAGGAGAATTCATCTTCTGACACCTTCAATCCCTGGTTGGTGGTAAGATGTTTTCCGCTGTCGTCGACACGATATTGATCAAGCTGTTCATTCTTGCTATTGCCGTTGACACTGTTTTTCTTCTCGTCACTCATTCTCTCATCCCTTCCCTTTACTATGTAAATTGCTCTGTTCGTTCTATACCCCTCACCTTAATCTATAAACATAAATTGGAATAGTCTACATGCTGAAATCGTTTTCGTTTCAAAGAGAGAAAATGGTAACATCCGTGTTATACTCTATAATGAATAGAAATTCCAACAATTAGGAGTGCACTCATGATCGAAGAAATCCACTGTCCTTTCTGTCATCCTCACATAGACCCGGAACAAAACATCATTTTCGAAAATGAGACTTGTTATTTTTTGCAGCATAATCTCCAACAAGATGTTCTCGAAGGGTGCGGGGTCATCGTGCCAAAGAAACACCAGCAGGATGCGTTTGCACTGACAAAAGAGGAATGGAACGATACTTACGACTTGCTTCAACAAGCCAAATCCTATCTCGATGATAGATTTCAGGCAGACGGATATACACTCGGGTGGAATGTCGGGAAGGTATCCAATCAATTCATCTTCCACAGCCACTTTCATATCATTCCCCGCTACAATGATGAACCCCTTGCTGGGAGAGGGGTGCGTTACTGGTTAAAGCAGCCTGAAAACAAACGACCAACTAGATGATTATCATGGCCCGCCCTTCTCTTCTTTAGAAGAACGAAAGGCGGGCCGTCTTATATCCTTGGAAAAAACTTCTTTACAAGCGTAACAATGTTCTGCTATAGTACATATACAATAACGTAACAATGTTTTGTTACACTTAATGAAAGAGGTGATCTACACTTGGATGCCGACCTAATATCAAAGAAGGAAGTCCTGGAATTGACCGGCATTTCTTATGGGCAGCTCTATCGCTGGAAACGCATGAGTATCATTCCGGAAGACTGGTTTATCAAGAAGTCCAGTTTCACAGGTCAGGAAACCTTCTTCCCCCGGGAAAAAATGCTGGCAAGGATTGAAAAAGTGAAAGAGTTGAAAGACACCCATTCACTGGATGAATTATCGAATTTCTTTTCACCGAATCCGACGAAGATTGAGATCACATTAGATTCATTACGGCTGCAGAAGATTCTCCAATCGGAAACCATTTCGTTCTGTACCCCTCTCTTAAAAAATGTGAAATCAATTGAATTTCCAGAAATCCTCTACATGTTCATTCTTGAAAAAGCGCGTATCCGATTAATCAGTGAAGAAGATCAACTGTCACTGCTTCAGTTTTTACATGAATACTTCGATGTAGTTGACAGTCCCTCTTATGAACTGCGGGGACTGCGAAAAAAAGATACAGTCATTTGGATTTTGCTCCCGCTCCACTCCGACACATTCATTGACAGGACAACAGAGACGATTGTGAAGCTCGATTTACTCCAAATGTTTGAAGAATTAAAAATCACTTTGACAAGTGTAAACAATAATTGATCTGGAGGAATAGTAGATGAGTACTGTTGAAAATAAAGAATTACATGATTTGAAAATAAGCGGGTCCGGTTCATCCGGCGGCGGCAGGTTCAATTCGGTGAAAATCAGCGGGAGCGGAACGATTCAAGGTGATATCGACTGCAAGGACCTCAAAATCTCGGGATCCGGAAAAATTAATGGAAAAATCATAACGGAAGAGTTTAAAACCAGCGGGTCTTCAAGAATCATCGGTGGCATCAAAGCAAAAGAAATTTCGATCAGTGGAAGTACAAGGATAGAAGGACCGGTCACAGCAGCAGAAATGACAATAAGCGGATCCAGCAAAATCAGTGAGGATCTTACATGCAAGAACTTCAAATCGAGCGGGTCGACAAAAATTGATGGCAAACTACAGGGTGGAACCATTAAATCAAGCGGGTCATTGAAGGTAGAGAAAGATTGTGAAGTGGAATCTTTTATTTCAAGGGGCTCGGTGAGGATAAACGGGCTTCTCAGTGCCGATAAAGTGGATATTGAAGTGAGTCATGAATCTTTCATCAAGGAAATTGGCGGGGAAATCATTGAAGTGAAAAACGACCTTTCCACAAAGCTCCTGAAACAGGTTGTGAAATTCTTTATGCAGCGTAGTGACTGCCTTCGATCAGAATTAATTGAAGGAGACGAGATCTACCTGGAAAACACAAAAGCAAAGCTCGTAAGGGGAAAAAATGTAAAAATCGGAGAGAATTGTGAAATCGAAACAGTCGAATACTCCGGCACATTCGATATTAAAGACGGCAGTACAGTAGGTAAGTCCACTAAGAATTAACCTGCATCTGACATCATAATAACTAGAATAATGAGGCTGGGACAAAACAAAAATCAACTGCCTAAAGACGAACATTATCAGTGTTGACCCTGAATACCACTAATGATTTCCGTGCAAGACTTCGCTTTCCGCGGGTAGCCCGTGAGCCTCCTCGGCAAGCCTGCGGTTAGAAAAGCGGAGGCGGCTTGCCCAGAGGCGACAAGCATAAGACAGAGCAGCCATAAAGGCGCTCTTTGCCTTTTTGGATGGCTTGGCTTATGACTCGAGCCTCTAGCCGCCGGAGCTGGACAGGTCTCACTCCAGTCATTTTCCCGCAGGAGTCTTCGTCTTGCACTCCAATCAACCGCTGGAATAAGCAAGATACTAAATGGGCGTTTGAACTGAGCTAACAATAAACCCGAACTCATTTGAACTAAGGATCCAAATGAGTTCGGGTTTTATTCAGACTAAAACACTTTTGTCCCAGCCTCTTGAATGGTTATATGAATTCAAAAGCGGTATTTGACCAACCCGCCAATCAGTTCAGCAATGTTTTTGAAACGCCTGGCTGCTTAATGGCAGGCTGGATCAATCGTTCCTCATGATTTATTTTTAACAGCGCAGATAAAGTTTCATCGACACTGGTCGAAATGCTGGTGAGATATTGTTGAATTCTGACCAAATGATCACCAAGTTCTCTCTCATCACCAAGAATACTGGATATTATTTCCATTGGTTGATCACTATTTAATAAATACACCAACTTTTTCTCTTTTAACAACTCCAGGTTGATCTCTTCCTGTCCCGGTAAAAAATCATGAATGAAGATCGGTATTCTTTTATACAAAGCTTCCGTAATTGTCACACCGCCCGGTTTAGTAATGATGGCATCAACAGAATCGTAAATCTCATTCAGTTCTTCCCGGTCTTCAATATACATCAAAGGCTTTATATTCGGTTTATTCGAGAGCATATCAAATAATTTCTTATTATGTCCGCACAAAACAGTGAACGTATAATGATCAGCCATGGCAGGATCAACCATGAATTCCTGTATTACGCACAAGCCATTATTACCGCCTGCAATAAGCAGATGTCTTTGGTCTGTTTCACTTTTTTTCCACTTATATTTGGCATTTTTAAACATGTCTGAAACTGGTACCCCTGTTGTATAGATACAATCTGGGCTAATGGAATATTCATTGATTAGATCCTGCTTTGTTTCATTGCCTGGTACCAGGTGGAAATCTATATTTTCTTTATCCCACACTCCATTGATAAAGAAATCTGTATACACATTGATCGTTTTCGGTTCGAAAGCCAATGATTTTTTCTTCAGCTTACCCAGTATCCTTGATGGAAATGAATGGGTGCAGATGATGTGGGACGGCTTTTCTTCTTCCACTAATTTTTTCAGCTTCATCTCGAAATAGACCGAACACAATGACAGACCCTTCATCATCCCCCTATAATCATCGCTCATCATCAGCTGTGAATAGAAACCTTTATAACTTTCCGGATAAGTCTTTATCCACTTCATATAAAAACCCGAGACGGCATTTTCGAGTAATTGATTGGAGAAAGACAGGAAATCAATAATCTTCACCTCTGCATCCGGATGGCAGCTTTTTATCTTCTGTTGCAGTACTTCCGCTACTTTGACATGTCCAGTCGATACACTGAACATCGACAATAGGATGATTTTCAAAGCTATCCCCTCACTTTCCTTCGCTTCCTTAGATAGCGTGCCAGTGATGATACGATAAAAATGACCAATAAACCGACCCCTAGATAAGGAACATAATTAGGGTTAATCGGAAATGAACTTCCGAGTCCCCATCCCAGCAGGATGTATGTGATAGTCCATATCATCGAACCCGCACATGTAATAAGCAAATACCTCATGATGTTAATCGAAAAGATCCCGGACAGGTAAGGGGCGACCTGGCGAAGTCCCGGCATGAAAAATCCCATGACCAAGGTTTTTGATGAATTCCGCTTGAACTGCGTTTCAAAATCATCTGCCTTGTCCTTTGTAATCCCTATCCATTTCCCGTATTTATTGATGATCGGATACCCGATTAACTTTCCACCGTAGTATCCACCGATCATTCCGGTATAGGTTCCGAGGAATGAAAATACAATCCCCCATAACATGGATAACTGGCCGTGGGCTGCCAATACCCCGATTAAAAAAAGCAGCGATTCTTCGGGTGAAGGAATCCCTACGATTCCACAGAATAAAAACAGAAAAATGATGAAATAACTGTACATTTGTATATAGTGAATGATCTGTTCGCTGCCCATGCTATGACTCCTTCATTTGAAATGCATCATCCAGGGAGATGAAACGGATATTTCTGTTCAGCGCCTCCTCAATATATGCATCTAAACATTCTACCATATAATGAGGAGCTTCCTCCTCGGCACCAAACGTTGCCCCGTTGTCATGAAGGACGAAGATTGCTCCGCGGGTATCTGCCTCATTTAACCGTTGAAGCAAGTTTTCCTTACATTCCTTCACTTTCCAGTCCTTAAAGATATGGGACCATATGACAATATGCCAGCGCCTGGTGAAGAATAAAGTGAACAGGTTAAGATGTCCCCATGGCGGACGGTAGAAGAAAGCCTCTTCATCGGTCAACCTCTTTATGATCTGATTCGAATTATCCAATTGACTCTTTAATCCAAGAGGGCTTAAGAACCAGCTTGATCGATGTCTGTAATGGTGAACCCCAAATGAATGACCAGCCGCCTTCATCCGATCGATCAATTCAGGATACCGCTCTGCATTCTCACCCACAATGAAGAATGTTGCCTTAACCCCGTGTTTCTCAAGAACATCCAATAGTTGCCGGGTATAAACCGGATGAGGACCGTCGTCGAATGTTAATGCGATGGTATCGTCCTGCGGTACCCTTCTGATGATCCGCACGTTCAAACACCGAATGATTATTGTACTTAAAATTGAATAAATGAAAAAAATGCCTATGATAATAACCACTATTTCAACCAATGGTTCTACACTCCCAGCGGACAAGTTAAGCAATGCCTGCCTATTACAATTCTTCAGGGCACGGTCAACTCACATAAATGAAGCATCACTGCTTCTTTTCCCTATGTCATCTTATAATGCTTTCATTATTTTATCAATCATCATTACCCTGATTGCAGACATGATAATCCTCTGCTGATTTATGCGGTACTTAAATCCCCCGACCTCACTTGCCATTATGAGATGATTTTGTTCAAATTGCACTTTCCCACACACTAAATAAATCATATTTTTATTCTGAATGTTCTGTTATATTAATAGGTATATAGTACAAATTTATCAAGCTTTTTGGAGGACTTTATGACTCGTCTTACTGAGCACCTGATCGTCATCTCATTCGATTGTTTATCGTCACAGGACTACACCTTACTAAAGGATCTCCCCCACTTCAATGAACTGCTCACGAACGGATTCCTCTGTAAAAATGTAGAAACGATCTATCCATCTGTCACCTATCCATGTCATGCCACAATCGTGACCGGGAATTTCCCGAACCGTCACGGTATCATTAACAATACCTTCATTCAACCAGGCATGGTGTCCCCGGACTGGTACTGGCATCGCCGGCATGTGAGAGGCACCACTTTATATGATGAAGCAAAGAAGGCCGGCATGACGACAGCCGCCTTATTGTGGCCGGTTACTGCCAAAGCCGATATTGACTATAATATGCCTGAAATCTTCGCCAATCGCTCTTGGCATAATCAGATACTTGTATCCCTTTTTAACGGGAGTCCGCTTTATCAACTAAGTCTTAACCGCCGCTTCGGTCATATCAGGAAGGGGCTCAATCAGCCGGAACTTGATGACTTTGTCCTGGAGTCAACAGTTGCAACAATTAAAGAAAAGAAGCCCCATTTACTGCTTGTTCATTTTACCGACCTTGATACCCAGAGGCATTATCATGGTTTTTCCTCGGATGAAGCACATACCGCCATACTCCGTCATGACCAGAGGCTCGGAAGGATCATCGGATCTCTGAAGGAAGCTGGAATATATGATCACTCTGCTATCGCTGTAATTGGAGATCACAGCGCGCTTGATGAATCAAAAGCTGTACAATTAAATGTTCTGTTGAAAGAAAGAGGCTTCATCTCCCTTGATTCAGGGCGGAAGGTCAAAGACTGGAAAGCATATTGTAAAGGCTGTGACGGTTCTGCTTATGTTTATGTTAGAGATAACACTGTCAAAAAGGAGGTCGAACAGCTTCTCTATGAACTTTATGAAGATCCTTCAAACGGAATTCAACAGATTTACTCCGGTGAAGAAGCTGGTGAAATGGGGGCAGATCACACTTGTGCCTTCATGCTTGAAGCCCGGCACGGGTATTATTTCAAAGATTCACTGGATGGTGAACTCATCCATACCATCACTCATGAAGATGTGAAAGAAAAACGATATACATGGGGCTCTCACGGCTATTCCCCCAAAAAAGAAAACTACACGACCATTTTCATCGCAGCAGGGAAAGGAATCGTTCCTCATAAAGAGATCGAAGCCATGCACCTCGTAGACGAAGGTCCGACTTTCGCCCGGCTGCTGGGTCTCGATTTAGGAAAAACAGACGGGATTGTAATGGAAGAACTGATAGAAGAATAAATAGTAGAAAAGGGGATTAAGTTCCTGGGGGGGAATAGGATGATGAAACGATTTACCAAAGAAGAAAACAGCTGGATCTTTTATGACTGGGCAAACTCTGCCTATTCAATCATTATCTCAACGGCGGTTTTTCCACTCTTTTATAAAGCGGCAGCCACTAATGCCGGTGTCAGTCCCGCAGATTCCACTGCGTATCTGGGTTATACCGTTGCGATCGCCACCTTCATTTTGGCGCTGCTCAGTCCCATCCTTGGTACAATTGCAGATTATCAAGGCTATAAAAAGAAATTCTTCACCTTCTTCTTCGCTCTCGGAGTGACGTTTACAGCGATCCTTGCGTTTGTTCCCAGTGATCAATGGCTTTTACTTTTGATTTTCTATACGGTGGCAGCCATAGGATCTGCAGGTTCAAATGTCTTCTATGATGCTTTTCTCACCGATGTCACCACAGAAGAACGTATGAATAAAGTGTCATCGAGAGGATTCGGGTTCGGATATATCGGGAGCACGATTCCCTTCATCATCAGCATCGCAATCATTGTGTTGTCACAGAATGGAATCCTGCCGCTTACGACCACCGTTGCAAGTAAAATCGCATTTTTGATAACCGCCGTCTGGTGGGGACTGTTTTCAATTCCGCTTATTAAAAACGTTCATCAGCGTTACTTCATCGAACGGGAACAGAAGCCTGTGGTAAACAGTTTTAAGCGTCTCGGCAAAACACTGAAAGAAATCAGACAGTATCGTGCACTCTTCTTATTCCTACTTGCTTATTTCTTCTATATTGATGGAGTCGGAACGATCATCACGATGTCGACCGCCTATGGTACGGATCTCGGAATCACAGCAACGAATTTGCTGATCATCCTGTTTGTCACGCAGGTGGTTGCCGGACCGTTCGCGATTTTGTATGGACGTCTGGCAGAACGATTCACAGGAAAAAAAATGCTCTACGTCGGAATCAGCGTCTATATCGTTGTATGCATTTATGCATACTTCCTTGAAACGACCCTGGATTTCTGGATCCTCGCTATGCTCGTCGCTTCCTCTCAAGGCGGGATCCAGGCACTCAGCCGCGCTTATTTTGCCAAATTGATTCCTAAGAAAAACTCAAATGAGTTCTTCGGTTTTTATAATATTTTCGGTAAATTCGCTTCCATCCTGGGTCCTCTCCTAGTCGGAGTAACCGCACAGGTCACGGGCGACTCCAGCAGCGGTGTATTCAGCCTGGTCATTCTCTTCATCATCGGTCTCATCATTCTTGCCTTTGTACCTGAACCAAAAGCTGGCGAAGTCAACAAGCCGATCGTTTAATCAAAAGAGCCTGGTCCTCCAGAAACGGGAGCCAGGCTTTGTTCATTAAAATGTATGTGCCATATCCCTTGCACGTGCGATTCCGTCCGCTTTGATCCCGGCTGCTTTATCGGGCATGGCTGCATGACCCTCAACAAATAAGCCCTGAAACGACGGCACTCCGAAGAATTGCATAATGATAGTGAGATAACGGTGGCCCATTTCCATCTCAGCAGCCGGTCCCTCAGAGTAGATGCCGCCTCGTGCCTGGATATGAAGGGCTTTCTTATCCGTTAATAGCCCGACAGGACCTTCCGGGGTGTACTTGAAGCTCTTTCCTGCTACTGCCACAGAATCAATGTATGCTTTCATAAGGGGAGGAAAAGAGAAATTCCATAAAGGAGTGACAAAAACGTATTTATCTCCATTAATAAATTGATCTGAAAGTTCATTCAATCGCTGAACCTTCTGCTTTTCATCAGGGGACAGCTCTTCAAACCCTTTACCCGACTGCAGCTTCCCCCAGCCGCTGAATACGTCTGCATCAATATGAGGAATATGTTCTTTATATAAGTCGATATGTACTACTTCATCATTTGGATTCACTTCTTTGTACGTATCCATGAATGCTTTTGCTGCAGCCATACTGTAAGACATCGTATCGTCATGCGGATGTGCGGTGATGTACAATAATTTGGTCATGATATTCCCTTCCTTATCTTCAATTTTTCGTCTTATTCATTTTGTGAAGAAATTGATTTTCTATTCGCAGAAATTTAGATACCGGTGATTCCCGGTCATAATTAGCAAGCAAACCTCCCGGGGGATTCCATAAAAAAAGATGCTGTCATCTCTGACAACACCCCGTCTTCTCACTTTTCCTCTGTCACGGCTTCGAAAGGATTTGCACCGATATTTTTTCTCATTTCCCCAGTCAACTCGAATGGCTCATTCTCTGTTGGTGCACCGTCTGTCATATGGCTGCTTCCATCGTAATGAAATGGTTTATTTTCCATCAAACAACACCTCCGTCATGTTAAGTATAATGTGTCCCTTGTCCATCGTTTTATTCTTAAGCAACATAAGTCTGCTTCGTAAACGTACCACTTGAAAAACGATGACTTTATCACTAAACATATTCACTTATGTAATTCTTTATACCTATATGAAAACCCTCTAAATTTCACGTTAAATATTAAAATGTTGCACGGCATATCCAAAATGCGTACAAAAAAGTCTACCCACAGAATTCGTGAATAGACTTTGCCTTACATATGGTGTTTCTGTTGTTTCGTATAGAACCGATTCCTCTTCCTCTTGATAATCATTTCTTCCAGTGTTCCTGCCCCGCAAATGACTCCCATAATGATGAACAATAGTCCCAGTAAATGATAGGAGGTGATTTTTTCGCCTAAGAATATGGCAGCCCCTATTAAGGAGAAGAACGTGTTGAGATTAAGAAAGATAGAGGCCTCGGCTGCCCCGAGCTGACCGATCGAATGGTTATACAGCATATGTCCGACAGCAGTCGCTAGCATAGCTGAAGCAATAAACAGCATCCACATCCCAATCGATGCCCCACTTAGCTGCGTGAGTCCCTCCGGCTCTGTGACTAAGCCGATACAGAACAGGATGACGGAACCGAATACAAGCATATATCCAGTTAATAAACGTGGATCAAGCGTTTTGGCTGCCCGGCTGATGATAATGAAGCTCAGTGCCTGAGAAAAGATGGAAATGAACACCATCGCATCTCCGCCATTCAGATTTCCGAGTCCTTCCCCTCCTGATAATACAATGGTGGAAACCCCGATGCCTCCGAGAATAAACCCAATGACTTTGATGACTGTCGGCCGGTTTCTCAGTAGAATGGAAGCCAGGAGCGCCGTCAGCAGCGGACCTGTTCCCAGTATGAGACCCCCGTTGGTGGAGGTGGTCAGCGTTAAACCTACAGACAGAAAGTAATGATGGCTCACAACATTCAGAAGCCCGCCGCCAATGATAAAGATGCTTTCCCGTTTAGTCGGTTTTCTTACTTTTTTCATGATTCCCAAAATGATAAATACCGTAACTCCTGCAGTAAAAATTCGCAGTGATGTTATCGTTACGGGGGTGAACTCTGTCACCAATGTTTTCAATGCAGGGACATTGAACCCCCAAATCATCATGATAAACACTAATACTAAGTATGTCTGCCATTTTTTCAATGTACTCAAGACCTTTTCAGTAGATTTCTGCAGTCATGTTTCCTGCATTTTCATTTCATCATATCACCCCTTTTACTTCTTTACTACGGTGAATCACCAAATTTATGTAAGAAATTTGATTCTTACAGAGTTTTTTAATATATGAAGATAGACATGAAAACTTTATGCTATAGTAAATAGCGAAAGGAGCGATTTACTATGAATAATCAAGAATTACCGCCTAAAACATGCAGCATCGAGCGTCTCGTAACAAAGGAAGAAGACGTTGACCTGGTTCTTCAGGGTAAAAAAACGGCAACCCGCCGTAACGGACGTTATGCCGATGTTGGGGAAATCATGGAATTAAAAGGTAAAAAGTACATAGTGGATAAAGTATACTCTCAATCTCTTGGAGAATTGACCGATGAGCATGCGCGTCAGGAAGGCTTTCAATCAGTGGAAGAATACAAGGAAACCATTCTCTCATACCATCCGGGAATGCCTTGGCATCCAAAGATGAGAGTCTGGGTACATGAATTCAGTGCCGTAAACAACTAGGTCAGGGATATGGATATATTCTATCGAATCATTATTTATCTCCACGTTCTAAGTGTAGTGGCTTCTATCGGTCCCTTTTTCATTTTGCTGCCGATGATCAAGAAACTGCGCACAGCTTCAGGAGAAGAAGTGACTCCGTACTTGGATACATTCCGTTTTACTGTAAGGTTATCCAAACACGCTGGACACGTACTAGTCGGTTCAGGAATCCTGTTGGTATTATTGGGTCCCTGGTCTTGGGATACCCCGTGGATCGTCATGACCCTCTTAATCATGTTCTGCTCACTATTCTTTCTGGCAAGGGCCTTTTCCCCGACGCTCAGAAAGTTTGACGATGAGCAAGAGGAACGGGAACCTTTGATCGCAAAACTGAAACGAACGATATGTACTTACCTCTTTCTTCTGCTCGCTATGCTTTGGTTTATGGTAGTCAAGCCGAATTTGTGGTAAATAGAAAAAGAACATCCTGTTTGGTCATTCTTGCCTTCCGGGATGTTCTTTTTCATTATTTATTAAACAACAATATTCAATAACCCTGCCGTATTTTCATAAGAGCACAATATTCCATTCATTTGAAGGTCCTTATTTTGCTTATTTACAGGGTTTGACAGATCTTCAACAAAGCTACTCTCTATCTTTTGAATTCAGCACTTTCATGAAGTAGGCGGATGGAAGCAGAAGTCCGATGGCTGCTTCTAAGAGTGCGAAGAAGCGTAAATGTCCCACTGGAAGGAAGTCGCCATATCCTACCGCCAAGATCGTCACCCCGCTGAAGTATAGGTAATTTGTAAAGGAATGGGGTACTGGCTCTCCATCCGGCATGCTGTATCGCAATACGGTACCATTAATGCCCAATCCATAGTAAAGGACGGCAAACGCAATCATGACTCCCGTGAGTACAAAGAATAATTTATAGAACATCTTCGTACTGAAGTAACTGTATTTGAATTCTTTATTCTTAAAGAAATAGATTAAGTTAATGAGTATAAACAAGATGGCTCCTATTACTAATAAACTTCCCAAAACAGAAGATGCCTCCTTATAGATCTTTGGTCCATTCTTTATTTACCACTTTCAGGATGTTTAAAACGACTGATTTTTTTCATTCATACGTACTTCCCCCCTCCAAAAAATGGAAGATATCCCCTATCATCCACCTAAACTTCCTTCACGAATGATATTTTTATGGTAAACTAAGAAAGTTGTGTTTTCATTTACATGTTTACTAGAAACGAGGAGGAACCATCATGGATTTTCTATTTCCATTGGGGCTTGCAATTTCGTCAGGTGCCATCTTTGCCCTGTTAAAAATTATTGCGATTGATATAATCCTGTCAGGAGATAATGCGATCGTCATCGCGATGGCAACGAGAAGCTTGCCTAAGGAGCTTCAGAACAAAGCAATCTTCTGGGGTACGGCCGGTGCCGTCATTTTACGTATTCTATTCGCGGCTATCATTGTATACTTGCTGGAGATTCCATTCGTTCACTTGATAGGTGGAATTCTTCTTTTATGGATTGCTTATAAAGTATTGGTAGAAGAAGAAGGAGAAGCCAATATCAAGTCACACACAGGAATGAAACAAGCGATTACAACGATCATTCTTGCTGATGCAGTGATGAGTCTTGATAATGTAG
Source organism: Mangrovibacillus sp. Mu-81 (assembly GCF_036867415.1). Classification (NCBI taxonomy): domain Bacteria; kingdom Bacillati; phylum Bacillota; class Bacilli; order Caryophanales; family Bacillaceae; genus Mangrovibacillus; species Mangrovibacillus sp. Mu-81. The sequence goes on along the minus strand of NZ_JBAJHU010000001.1, from coordinate 696,409 downwards.
TTGCCGTTGCAGGAGCTGCACATGGTCATATCGGAATGATCGCTCTTGGGGTATTCATTTCCATCCCTATTATGATTTTCGGTTCAAAGGCGATTGTGAAAGTTCTTGAGAAATATCGCTGGATTGCCTATTTAGGTGCAGGAATTCTGGCATATACCGCAGGTGAAATGATTGTGAGAGATCATCAATTCATGGATCTTCTGAACATTCATCACGGACCCGCAACTTATGCCATTACATTCGGCCTCGCCGCTGCTGTCCTGCTGATCGGTTATCTGGTCAATAAAAAGTCGGCTGCATCCGTTTCAGAAGAAAGACTGCATGAGGTAAATTAATAGAGAAGAAGATGCTTACTGAGAGAGTAAGCATCTTTTTTATTTTCGAATATTATGTTCCAGGGAACAACCGGCAGGGAAAACGGGGTTCAGTTCACCATCATCTTTTTGACAAGTTCTCGATTTTTCTTTTTGAAGACGTCGTTATGGGATGACACCATCGCAATTTTATCCGCTTCCGGCTGGATATACTTCTTGGCTCTATTGACAGCATTCGCCGCATCCTGGAAAGCCCCGGCGATCAAATTGACTTTTCCTTCATGCATCAGGATATCACCAGCAGCATAAAGACCCTCAATAGACGAATCGCTTGTTGACGTCCCTTCAATGTAGAAATCATTCACCATTTTGACATTCAAACTGCTGTTTTTCAGCAGGGAAGCATCAATTTCATACCCATGATTGATGATCACTTCATCGATATCAAGATTGGTCACTTCCCCTGTCTGATGATTGGTCAATTGAACCTTTTCGATCCGTTCGTGATTACTATCAGCCATCAGCTTGGTGATCGAAGTATGAAATAAACATGAAGCAGAGCTGTTGATCAGCTGTGCACATTGGGCTTCGTGCCCATTCAGTGCTCCTTTTCGATACGTCACATACACTTTTTTTGCGATTGGCTCCAACTCATTAGCCCAGTCCACTGCTGAGTTTCCGCCGCCGGAAATAACGACTGTCCTGTCTTTAAAACTTTTCAGCGACTTCACTGTGTAATGCAAATTAGACACTTCAAACCGCTCAGCACCTTCAATATCAAGCTTTTGAGGGTTGATGATCCCGCTTCCAACAGCCACGATTACACTCTTTGAGAGATGTTTTTGTCCTGAAGAACCCTCCAGAATAAACAAGCCTTCTTTATTACGTGTAATGCTTTCCACTTTTTCATTCAGCACGACCTCCGGATCAAAGGTCAACCCCTGCTGAACGAGCTGCTTGATCAGTTCTGCCCCTGGTGTCGGAGTGAGCCCCCCTACATCCCAGATCATTTTCTCAGGGTATACATGTATTTTCCCGCCTAACATCGGCTGATACTCGATGATCTTTGTTTTCATTTCCCTCAGACCGCTGTAAAAAGCAGAGTAAAGCCCTGCCGGACCTCCTCCGATTATCGTTACATCAAATAATTCCTTTTCTTTCATATCCGTCCACTCCCCATAATCAATCATTATTGATTATCATTCTCAATTACATACTACCTCTTTTTCTACACTGTGACAATGAAAAATTCTATTGACATTGGTAAAAAAGAATTATAGTATGGTATTGTTCGAGAATGAGAATCGTTATCATTAAATCCCAATCATAAATGGAGGGCTAAGGAATGGTTCGCCTATATACGGAAGAATTAAACATTGGCTATGGTGACCGCTTAATTGTGAAAGATCTCAGCGTTCAAATACCGGATAAACAAATCACCACCATCATCGGGTCGAATGGGTGTGGTAAATCAACTTTGCTGAAAGCGATTACCCGCATCATCCCCCATCAATCCGGCAATGTACTATTGGATGGTGAAAATATATCCAAAGGAAATACGAAGGAATTAGCCAAAAAAATGGCGATTCTTCCTCAGACTCCTGAAAGTGCCAGCGGATTGACAGTCGGTGAATTGGTTTCTTACGGACGGTTCCCTCATCAAAAAGGGATGGGGCGTATGTCCAGGAAAGACTACGACGTCATCAATTGGGCACTAGAAGTGACAGGCACTTCGGACTTTAAGTACAGACAAGTAGACGCATTATCCGGAGGTCAGAGACAGCGTGTGTGGATTGCGATGGCCCTAGCCCAGGAAACGGATATCATCTTCCTTGATGAACCAACTACATACCTCGATATGGCACACCAGCTGGAAGTACTTGAACTCCTGCAAAAGCTGAATGCCGAGCAGGAACGCACCATTGTCATGGTGCTTCATGACTTGAATCAGGCCGCACGCTTCGCAGATTATATCGTCGCCCTCAAAGAAGGTGAAATTGTCAAAGCCGGTACTTGTGAAGAAGTCATCACCCATGATGTCCTGAAGAAAGTATTCCAAATTGACGCTGCGATTGGTAGAGACCCTCGAACAAATAAGCCAATGTGTATCACATACAACCTACTTAAAGGAGAAGATCAACATGAAAAAATGGATACTCCCGTTTACTCTGCTGTTGGTGCTATTGGTTAGTGCATGCGGCAACGGTTCTACATCTGATAAAGAAGAAGGTAACGATTCAAATAAAGACAGCAAAAATGACACGATCACATACGAATCAGAAAACGGGCCGGTTGAAGTTCCAGCAGACCCTCAGCGTGTCGTCGTCCTTTCATCTTTCGCAGGAAATGTCATGGCACTTGACGTGAATGTGGTCGGTGTTGATTCATGGTCTAAGATGAATCCACGCTGGGAAGACGATTTAGAAGGAGTAGAAGAAGTAACCGACGAAAGTCTTGAGAAGATCATCGAACTGAACCCGGATCTCATCATCGGTTTATCCAATATCAAAAACGTTGATAAATTAAATGAAATTGCTCCCACTGTCACTTATACATACGGAAAAGTGGATTACCTTACTCAGCACATCGAAATTGGGAAACTATTAAACAAAGAAAAAGAAGCGCAAGCATGGGTGGATGATTTCAAGAAGCGTGCTCAGGAAGCAGGCGATGAAATCAAAGCCGAAATCGGTGAAGACACTACCGTTTCCGTTATTGAAAGCTTCGATAAGCAATTATATGTATACGGAAACAATTGGGGACGCGGTACAGAGATCCTCTACCAGGAAATGAACTTGAGAATGCCGGAAAAAGTAAAAGAACAAGCTCTTGAACCTGGATACTTTGCCCTTTCGACAGAAGTCCTTCCTGAATTTGCAGGAGATTACATAATCCTGAGTAAAGACCCGAATGGCGATAATTCATTCATGGAAACCGAAACATATAAAAACATCCCTGCTGTGAAAAACGACCAGGTCTTCGAAGTGAATATGATGGAATTCTATTTCAATGATCCACTGACACTTGATTATCAGTTGGACTTCTTCAAAGAAAAATTTCTAGGCAATTAATCCTGAAGAGGAATTCTTAGTACTAAGAATTCCTCTTCCTTTATAAATCAAAAAAGAGATGATGATTGAACATGACCACTTCTACTAATCAGCGAAATATTCCATTTATTATAAAATTAATAACTTCAGCCGTAATCTTTGCTGCCTGCTTCCTGATTTCAATGGTGTTCGGTGCAGCAGAAACCACTTTAAAGGACGTTTGGTTCGCCCTTTCTTCTTTCGATACAAATGAAAAAGCAACCATCCTCCAGGAAATTCGTATCCCCCGGGCAATCGCCGCCATTTTTGTCGGGGCTGCCTTATCTGTTTCAGGTGCCATTATGCAGGGGATGACACGTAACCCGCTTGCAGATCCTGGTCTGCTTGGGTTGACAGCCGGAGCAAACGCAGCTCTCGCCATTACCATTGCCTTCATCCCTTCTGTGAATTCACTCGGGATTATGATTGCCTGTTTTATCGGTGCCGGCGCGGGAGCCATTATGGTATTCGGGATCAGTTCCATGAAAAGAGGCGGTTTTTCCCCTCTTAGGATTGTGTTGGCGGGGGCGGCCGTGTCTGCTTTTTTATTTGCGATAGCCGAAGGTACTGGCCTTTTCTTTAAAATTTCTAAAGATGTATCTATGTGGACTGCAGGAGGTTTGATCGGAACTACATGGGGGCAGCTGCAAGTGATTGCCCCATTCATTGCGGCAGGGATCGTCGTTTCACTCTTTTTGTCAAGACAGCTGACCATCCTCAGCCTGAATGAAGAAGTTGCCGTCGGATTGGGGCAGAGAACTGCTTTTGTCAAAACAATTCTATTCATTGTGATTATACTATTGGCCGGTGCGGCCGTTGCTTTGGTAGGGAATATGGTCTTCATCGGACTAATGATCCCTCATATCGTACGTGTGATTACCGGTACGGACTACCGCTTTATCATACCAGTCTCCACTTTGCTAGGTGCATCATTCTTACTGCTTGCAGATACATTGGGGCGGACCATACACGCACCTTATGAAACGCCTGTTGCGGCTATAGTAGCAATGTTGGGTCTGCCTTTCTTCCTGTTCATCGTCCGGAAAGGAGGGAAGGGTTTCTCATGATACATCCTGATTTGATAAAAAAACAAAGACTGCTCCTTTTACTGTTGTCAGTTTTGATTCTTTTAACGGCATTTATAAGTATTGGATTGGGGTATTCATCGGTTTCTTATGGCCGTCTCTTACCCACTCTTTTCGGGTATGGGAGCTTCAAGGAAGAATTCATCCTATTTTCAATCAGACTGCCGAGGATCATCATTACCGTTCTTGCAGGTATGGCGCTTGCTCTTTCCGGTTCGATTCTGCAGGGAATTACCCGTAATGATCTGGCCGATCCGGGAATCATAGGAATCAATTCCGGTGCCGGGGTTTCAATTGCGATTTTCTTTTTATTCTTTCCCATCGATGCTGCTTCGTTTGCATACCTGCTCCCGATTGTTGCTTTCGTTGGAGCCATGATTACCGCATGCTTGATCTATTTATTTTCTTACAGCAAAAGAAACGGCATACAGCCTGTGCGGTTAGTGCTGGTCGGAGTCGGATTCTCGATGGCTTTCTCGGGACTTATGATCATCCTGATTTCAGCTGCTGAGCGTCAAAAAGTCGACTTCATCGCCAAATGGCTTGCGGGAAGCATTTGGGGGACTGACTGGCCATTCATTTGGGCAATTGTCCCATGGCTTGTCATTCTTATACCGCTTACACTCTATAAATCTCAAATGCTGAATCTGCTTGGCTTGAGTGAGCCTGTCTCTGTTGGTGTAGGGATTTCAATCAATCGCGAGAGATTCCTTATGCTCATGGTGGCAGTTGCTTTGGCCGCTTCCGCCGTTTCGGTTACAGGAGGAATTGCTTTCATAGGACTGATGGCCCCTCACATGGCTAAAGCATTAGTAGGTCCCCGCAGCCAGATGTTCATACCGGTTGCCATTCTACTCGGCGGGTGGCTCTTGATGCTTGCCGATACTATTGGAAGGAACATATTGGAGCCGGACGGAATTCCTGCCGGGATCATGATTGCCTTGATAGGAGCGCCTTATTTTATGTATTTGTTGTTGAAGAAATGATCGAGCACATTACAACTAAATATTCTTCATAAATAAAAAAAGGTGGTACCGGGATTTTCGGTACCACCTTTCGTTTTATCTAACAGACGCTTGCGGCTCATTGCCCTTATCCATAATTTCATTTTTATCCTTTTCTACAGTCTTTTTACTCCAGTAGGTTGCGATGATTGGTCCCGAGATGTTGTGCCAGACTGCCGCAATGACACTCGGGAGCGCTGCCAGAGGTCCGAAATGGGCAGTTGCAAGGGCCACCCCAAGCCCTGAGTTCTGCATCCCCACTTCAATCGAAATGGCACGCCGTTTGCTTTCATCCAATTTCATCAGGCCGGCTGTACCATACCCCAGCGCCAAACCAAGAATGTTATGCATCATCACAGCTGAGAAAACCATGAAGCCGGAAGATGCAATATTCTCAACGTTTGCAGAAACAACTGCTGATACAATAATGATGATTGCCGCCACCGAAATCAACGGAATGACATTCAGACTTTTTTCCACGGTGCCCGGGAACAGCTTTTTGATTACCAAACCAAGCGTTATCGGTATGATGATCACCTGTACGATTGACAGGAACATGGCATAGGGATCGACCGGAAGCCACTGTCCGGCTAACGCCAATAATATGAGAGGTGTGGCCAGGGGCGCCAGCAGTGTGGAGAGAGACGTCATCGCGACCGATAATGCCAGATTGCCTTTCGCCAGATACACCATGACATTCGACGCTGTCCCGCCTGGAACTGAACCTAACAGCACCAAGCCTGCTGCAAGCTCGTCCGGTAAACCCATCACATATGCAATCCCAAACGCGCCGAGGGGCATGATAATGAATTGAGCAAGTACCCCTGTGATGACAGGAAGCGGCTTTTGAAGAACAAGTTTGAAATCAACCGGCTGGAGCGTCAACCCCATCCCGAACATGACGACACCGAGAAGGATCGTGATATAGCTTCCCAACGGTAAAAATGGTGCCGGAATGAAATAGGCGGCCGCGGCCACAAGAATGACCCAGACGGCGAAATACTTTCCTGCCAGATGACTGATAGATTCCAGTAGTCTCATCCCTTTTCCTCCTTCGTTGTATGGATCAGTTTATGGGGATTCAATAGTCCGGACGGGTCAATGGCATCCTTTATATTCTTCATGACCTGCAGTGCTCCGCCATGCTCCCTCTTCTGATATTTCATCTTCCCTGTTCCTACCCCATGTTCTCCGGTACATGTCCCGTTTCTCTCAAGGGCATATTCTACGATCTGTTCATTGAATGCCTCTGCACGTCGGACTTCTTCCGGGTTGCTTAGGTCGAGCATGAGAAGTGCATGATAATTCCCATCACCAACATGGCCGAGGATGCCTCCTGTAAGATTAAGCTCATCAAGCTTTTCGCGGGCGGAATTGATTGCACCGGATAATTCGGATATGGGTACACAGACATCGGTTACCATCATCTTTTTACCAGGATTGCCGTGGATATATGCATATGCAAGATTATGACGAGCATCCCACAGCTTATTCCTGGCTGCCTGGTCTTCCTCGAAATGAACCTCCTCACATCCATGGTCTGAAACGATTTCCTGCATGAATGCCACATCCTGCTTCAGCCCGGCTTCGTTTCCGTGAAACTCCAGAAACAAGGTCGGCTTCTCTATATAATCTGTATCACTGAACATGTTCACCTGCCTCATCGAAGCCTCATCGACCAGTTCCACTCTGGCAACAGGGATCCCGGCTTGAAGAATCGAGACGACCGCTTCGACTGCATCCTCAATATGTGGGAATGACGCTCTTGCAGCCAGGATGTGTTCAGGTATTCCATATACTCTCAATGTCAATTCAGTAAAGCATCCAAGCGTCCCTTCAGAACCAACAAATAAATGATTCAGATTATAGCCTGATGAGGATTTTTGTGCAAGGTTCCCTGTGTGTATGATTTCCCCTGATGCAAGCACGACTTCCAAATCCCTCACCTGATCTCTCATTACACCATATTTGACGGAAGTCGTCCCACTCGCATTCGTGGCAGCCATCCCTCCCAATGTCGCGTCAGCACCAGGATCCACTGAGAAAAATAAACCATGTTTCTTCAGTTCCTTATTTAGCTGGGACCGGGTCACTCCCGGCTGCACTCTGACAAGGAAATCCTTTTCCCTTACTTCAAGAATTCTGTTCATTTGGGAAAAATCAATGCTGATCCCTTTGTCATAAGGAATCACGTGTCCTTCCAGGCTTGTGCCTAAACCAAATGGGACGATCGGAGTACCATATGTACCTGCCAATTTTACAATCTTGCTTACTTCCTCTGCATTCTCAGGGAACACAACAATATCAGGAGAGAACGGGTGATGATAAGATTCATCCTTCCCATGCTGTTCCAGAACCGTTTCATTTGTTGTTACTTGATGACTTTTCAGCAATTCTTTTAATTCATGAAGCAGCCCATTTACTTTAACTGTCATCCAGCTCTCCTCCTTTGGCAAATTGTATAATGTATGCAATTATACATAATAATCTGAATTTTACAATAGGATCAGAGTGATTTTTACTCATGAGTTTAAAAAACGGGAGCTTGGGAAGTTTAGAAAAAACTATCTGAGGGAAACACAGAAATAATTCATTCATTAAAGGAGGCACAAAATTGAAAACGTTAACCATTGAAGTTGAGTACTCCCCGGACTCTTTATCTACTGATGAAGCGAAAGATCAAATTAAGAAGTCTCTGGTCGGTTCTGATTTTAAAGTCGTTTCCTTTGCAGACTCTCAATCAGATACAGATTCCTCTTACAAAAAAATGCACTCTTCCCTGCCGAATCAGCCAAAAGGTGCAGATCCTGATGTCAACTCAACCGGAGCAGGCGGCATGGTATCACCTGACTCAAGCGGCTATCCGAATAAAGACTGATGGAAGCTGGCACAAAACTAAAACATTATGGCCTATAAAAAAATCCGAACCAATTCGAATTCTAAATAAAGAATTTGAATGAAAGTTCGGATTTTTATTCGGCTAGGACACATTTATCCCAGCCTGTTTTCATCCCTACTGTTCCGTTGCTTCCTCAATGAATTCCATCAGCCTGCGTTTGTATTCTTCTTCCTCGTCAAGGAAACCTTGTGTATGACCGACATCCGGTATGATCCATAATTCTTTTTTACCTGATGTTTTTTCATATAACAGTTCAGCCATTTCCGGCGGTACAAGCTCATCTTTTTCACCATGGATGATAAATAGTGGTAACTCACTTTTCTTTTTCTGAACCTGATTCAGTGCTGATGCCTCCTCAAATGAAAATCCAGCCCGTATTTCAGTGACCATGCTTGTAATATCCATCAGCGGGAAAGAAGGCAGATTGTAAAGGTACTTCAACTGATGAGCCAGTTCATCTTTAACTGAAGTGTATCCGCTGTCCGCTATGATTCCTTTTACTTCACCGGGAAGGTCTTCGCCTGCTGCCATGAGGACAGTCGACGCACCCATTGAGAAGCCGTGAAGAAAGATGGAAGTATCATTCTTTTCTTCTATGACATAATCAATCCATTTTCTTAGATCGTTCCGATCATGCCACCCATATCCGATATAGTCCCCTTCACTTTTCCCATGCCCTCTTGCATCGGGCTTCAATATGTTATATCCCTTTTCATAATAAAATCTTGTCACTTCAGGCAGCTGCTCGTTGTTTCCTTTATAGCCATGAGCCAATATAACCGTTTTACCAATCCCGCCATCATTGTTCAGATATAGTGCACTCAGCGTCAAACCATCGTCACTTTGAATTTCCACTTCTTCGAAATTCTGTTTCACCGTCCAGCTCCTTAGATCCTGCAATCGTTTCTGTTCTTCTTCCAGCGCACTTACCGCTTCAACCGCTTCCTCTGAACCGTAAAGCTTGATCGCTTCATCACTGCGGTTGATGGCGACGTCATAAAAATAATTCGCAGCACCGACAAGAACGATCATTGTTATGAAGAGCAGCCAACTTATAATCAAGCCGATGCGTTTTATCATATACGTATCTCCTTCACTACTATACTTTCGTTACACTTACTTGATACCCCGGAGATTTTTACTAGAAACCTGTCAGTTTGAGGAAGCTGCGTAAATAAATAAAAAGCACCCAGAAACTCTGAGCGCTTTTAGTCCTCACATTATTTTTTCTCTAATTCTTTTACTCTTTTTTCAAGTTTGCCGGCAACCGATAAAGCACTTATCGCTACCCCCAGTGAACCAACCGCAATGGAAAAAGCGAATATCAATCCGGTATCCACATGTAATTCCTCCTTTATTCAGTCATTGTGTAATCTTACTTTATACTTTCGCATCAACTATTCAATTCGCCTTTTTTACCCAAGACTTTTTAGGAAGGCTTCATGAATACAGACTATGATTCATCCCCTCTACCTGTCCTCATTTCCTCTTGGGATTCCCCCTTATCAGCACTTAGAGCAGGGGCAGCCTCTTCCTCTGCTGTCGATTCTGAAATTGCCGGCTGCTGAAAGGGTCTTTCCGGCCGTCTATTTGCATAAGACCTTAACAGTTCACCAACATCGATCCCTGTCATTTCCTTCAACGGCTCCTGCATATCCACCATCGTTTTTGTGATGCTTCTTCCAAACGATGGGACGCCCTGACCATTACCGGAATCAATGATTTTCACCGAATCAATATTGTTGAGAGGCTGTGCGATCTTCTCTGCAAACACAGGAAGCATTTCGATCAGTTTTTCTGTAATGATGACGTCTCCGTGTTTCTCCATTGCTTCAGCCAGCAGTTTACGTGATTCCGCCTCTGCCTTACCGCGCTGTCTGATGACATCCGCTTCAGCTGAACCTTCCTCACGGCGGATTTTCGCTTTCGCTTCCCCGTCGATTTCAGCTTTACGCGCTTCTGCTTCAGCTTTACGGGTCGTCTCATAGTATTCGGCGTCTGCTTTGGTTTGACGCACTTTCGATTCCTCTGCCTCGAGCTTAACCGCTCGTTCACGCTCAAGGAATTGAAGCGTCAATTCTTCTTCTTTTACTTCTTTGGAAAGCTTGGCTTTTTCCAATTCATAGGATTGCTCCGATTTCGCCCGTGCACGTTCTGTTTCTTCCTTGAATGCCGCATCTTTGATGTCTTTTTCCTTTTTGGACTCTGCGATGGAAATTTGGCGTTTATACTCTTCTTCCTTCGCTTCCTGGTCGGTCTGGGCTCGGTGAATCCGCGTCTCTCGTTCAGTATTTGCTTCCGCAATTTCAGCTTGCTTGCGGACTTCGGCGATTCGTGGCCGGCCAAGGTTTTTTAAGTATCCATTTTCCTCATCGGCATCGCGTATATCCGTCAAGCCGAGAGAAGTGATTTTGAAGCCCATCAGATCAAGCTGCTTCTGGGCGATCTCCGATACGTCGGCGTTAAACTTCTCACGGTTGCTGTTGATATCTTCCACGGTCATTTTTGACAAGATTGCACGAAGATTACTTCCTAGTACTTCAATAATTTCATCTTCGATTTCCTTCTGATCTTTACCAAGGAATTGTTCCGCATAGTTAGCGATTCCGTTTAGCGTGTCGGCCACCTTGACCATTGCAACGGCATCTGCCACGATCGGCACGCCTCCGTTTGTATAGACACGCGGTGTGGACAGTTTCAATTGGAAAGAAGTCAGATTAACAGGCGTAGACGTCTGGAATCGTCTCAGGCGGTATCCACCGCCCCTTATGATTTTCATGGAACGCCCTTCCTGGTCGGTGAAAATATTCGTCTCTTTCTCTGGATCCCCGAGTTTCGGACCCGTAATGATCAATGCCTGATTGGATCTAGCAGTACGATAGCGGAATCTCATCCAGAAATAATACGCGATCCCAACGATCGCCGCTACGATCAATACAGGAATAAGGAACATAATTACTCCGATTGCAGTTAGTGAACCCATTCTTACCTACCCCCTGAATAATAGTTAGCAGTCATACTCTTCTCTGCTTTTATAATGGTTATATGACTATCTACGGATCACGATCACTAAAGGTTTCATAAAAATTGGGAAAATATCAGTATATTCCCTTTTTATTGACAAAGTAAGGATGGAAGACGTCGAATATGGTAGAATAATAGCGTTCGCAAATTTCATAATTGCTCATTGGTGAAGAGAGTCTGTTGACACTCTTCTTAAAAGGGAAGTAGGTGAAAATCCAACGCGGTCCCGCCACTGTAAGGCTGAGATTTCTTATGATGCCCACTGTTTTCTTTTAGGAAATGGGAAGGGATAAGCTATCGAAGATGCCGAGCCAGGAAACCTGCCAATCGGGAAGAACACAGAGTTCCTACGGGAGATAGGAGGGTGTTACGCTATATGGAACAACACATCTGGTATCAATGGATCTTGATTGTTCGTCTGGAATAGCAGTATCTCCTCGTTATAAAAGGGAGATGCTTTTTTATATTCAAGACAGATGAGGAGATGACAGGTTATGGAACACGCTTATCCAACTGAACGTTCACGTACGATCCAGACTAAATTGGTACTGCCGCCGGACACAAACCACATGCAGACGATTTTTGGAGGAAAGGTATTAGCTTATATTGATGAAATAGCTGCACTTGCCGCCATGAAACATTCCAGCTCCGTAGTGGTCACCGCCTCCATTGATTCGGTTGACTTTCTTTCATCTGCAACAGTCGGCGACGCACTGGGCCTTGAAGCAATTGTGACTTCAACGGGAAGGACTTCAATGGAGGTTTATGTAAAGGTATACTCTACGAATCTACTGACAGGCATCCAGACCCTCACCACTGAATCCTTTCTTACGATGGTAGCCGTTGATGAAAACGGAAAACCAAAGCCCGTACCGAAAGTCATTCCAGAATCAGAGGAAGAGACCCGGCTGTTCAACACCGCTCTCAAGCGGAAGGAACATCGGAAGAATCGGGCTTTGATCAAGTAATAAAAAAGGGGATGAACGATTTGCTGTTCATCCCTGCTGCCTACCAATAAAAAAACACTGAACCTGCTATGACACCAGCCCATGCAACTGACGCTATCCAACCAACCCTAAGCAAGTCCCTATCTGTAAAATAACCATACGTGTAACTGATCAAATGTACAGGAGACTGGGTGACTAGAAAGAAGCCCGGCACGCAGGCAAGGAACACAGGCATTGCCATATGCAAAGGCGATAAAGCCGGGTTCGAGGTTCCAATCGTGATAGCCAATGGAAGCATGATTGTCAAGAAACCTAATATATTCACAAACACAATTCGAATGATGCTTGTACTAATAACAAGAATCAGAGAGACTACCCAAGGGGAATGACCTGCAAGAATATGATTCAAAGCGGCAGCCATCCAATCGATTGTACCGGTTCGGATCAACATCCCTGATACCATTAATGTCGAAGCAAAAAAGAGGATCAAATCCCAGTCAATGGACTTTCTTGCCTGCTCCCATCCCCACACCCCCGCGTAAGGAAGTACAGTCACGCAAGCACCGAGCAGACCGATTTGGGGAATGGAATACCCGTGTAATGGCTGGGTGACCCATAAGATCAATGTCCCCCCTATAATGATCATGACTTTCTTTTCATTCGTGCTTACAGGTCCCAATTCACCGATCTTGTCCTCAATTAACTTCATTAGGAGCTTTCTGTTTATTTTTTCTGGAGGGAATATAAACAGGAAGATCCCCCACAGAATGAAAATAAACAACAAAACCGGAATCCCGAATAACATAAACCATTTTAAGTAGTTCAAATCGGGGGATACGTCATTCATGATCCCGAACGCATAAATCGTAGAGCTTGCCCCCGTAGCAACAAAAGCACCTGAAATAGCAGCCAGATAAGCAATCCCTATAAACAAGGATTTACCTAAATGGTATACGTCCCCTATTTTCTTTAGACTTTTCATTAAACTGTCCAGGACAGAGGACACCAGACTTCCCTTTCCGACATTAGAAGGAATGAGAATGGACAGCACAAGCATCAACAAGAAAGAAATGAAAATCAATGCTTTTCCGGATCCCCTGGAGAGCCTTAGCATATAAAGAGATACCCTGCTTGCAAGTCCTGTTTCAATAAAGGATGATGAAATGATGAATGTCGAGAATAACAACCAAACAATTCCCGAACTGAAGTAGCTCAGAGTTTGTTCATAAGAGAAAAAATGGAATGAAAGAAGCAGAATGAATATCAGAGAACTGAAAGCAAGCGGAAAGACTTTGCCTATCCATAATATTTGAATGATAATAAGAGCCGCGATTGCTTTCCATTTGTCATCCCACCCAAAAACAGGCAAAAAAAACAACCCATACATGACTAATGTAAAGACCAATAGTAGTGGTTTTCTCATTGTTTTAACTCCCATCTATGAAGTCTTCATCCAAAAGGAAAAAGTCACCGATATTCAGGTGACTTCCTTTCTTTTCAACCACTAAAGATCAATTCGTAATCTTTGTATCCTGCTTATGGCCAAGTACATAGCGGGCAGCAGTGGAACCTGCCAATTTCCCATAAACCGCTCCTGACATCAATCCCGACCCTCCAGGATAGTTGTGATAGAAGATTCCCCCAACCATTTCTCCCGCAGCGAATAACCCTGACAATGGTTCACTACCTTTTTTCAATACTTCTCCTGATGGATTTACATGCAGACCTCCGAATGAGAAGGTAATTCCGCACGTCACCGGGTATGCATAGAAAGGGCCCTTTTCAATCTTTAATGCCCAGTTCGTTTTTTCAGGGTTTAAGCCGGCTGTCTTCTTCCCGTCTTTCTCTGTCGGATTGTATTCCCCTGCTTGAACGGCTTGATTATATTCTTCGATCGTTTTTAGAAATTGCTGTTTGTCCACAGATAACTGATCGACTAGCTCAACGAGGGTTTCACCCTTATAACAGGTGGCTTCTTCCAGGTCATATTCCTTTCGTAGAAGTGGACGTACTTCAGAATCGTAAATCTGATAAGCAACATGGTCAGGTTGTTTCAGAATTTCCCGGCCATATTTTGCGTATGTATAATTCCGGAAGTCAGCGCCTTCATCTACGAATCGATTCCCCTCTTTATTCAGCATGATACTCAGAGGATAGGAATGTTTCTTATAAATATCCCCTGGTTTATTGAAGTCCCCGACTTTTGGTGCATTAAAGTCTGTCCCTATCGAATGACAGCCGGAATATTCCCCAAACTTCTCTGCCCCAATAGCTGTCGCCATCGAAATCCCGTCACCCGTATTGTATTCAGTACCACGGACGATCGCTGCTTCCCATTCTTCACCGAGATGTTTACTTCGAAGTTTTTTGTCTGCTTCCAGACTCCCGCATGCCAGAATAACTCCGGTTGTTTCAACAGTCATCTCATTTTCACCCTGTTGGACGACAACACCGCTGATTTTTTCTTCTTTTTTTACAAGTTCCACTGCTGCTGCCTCGTACCAGATCTCAACACCAAGCTCCTGTGCCCGTTTAAACAGCTGCTTCATCAATCCGATTCCTTTATTTTCGGTCTTAACCGGGAGACCTCCCCAAAATTGACGCTTGCCATCCTTTTCATAAGACTGATTCTCGTAATTCAATTCAAATTTAACTCCATGTCCTTTCATCCAGACCAATGTTTCAAACGAACGATCCACCAGCTGTTTTGCAAGTTCAGGCTGACTCTCGCCTTTCGTGACGCGCATGATATCTTCATAATAGTCCTCTTCATGATAATCCGGCATGACAATCGCAGCGGCATCCTCATCTGAAAGTTCAGGTACAACTTTACGGATATCGTTGAGATGATGATAGGCAACCCTGATCGCTCCATCTGTGAAGAATGAATTTCCGCCTCTTTTATACTCTGGTCCTTTCTCCAGTACCAACACTTTCGCTCCTTCTTCACATGCCGAAATGGCAGCACATAAAGCAGCATTACCAGCACCAACAACGACTACATCATAAGATGTTTGATTTGACATCTCCATTACCTCCCATTGTTACATATCTTTTGTAATCGGGTTAACAGGGTCTTTCCCCTTCTTCTTTAGAGCTTTTATTAGCAATGGATAGAATAGAGACAGAAGAGTTAAGACAGTTAATCCGATTGCTATCGGTGTTTCAAAGAAGATACCTAAGTTTCCATTCGATGAAAGAACCGCCATTCTGAAATTCTGTTCCATATCAGCACCAACAATCAATGCCAGCACCAATGGGGCAATCGGAAAATCCATTACCTTCAAAAACAATCCGAATACTCCGAAAATAAGTAATAAAAAGAAGTCCACAGCACTGTAACTGAGTGTGTACGTTCCGATAAATGCAAGAATCACGATGACCGGATATAAAACCTTCGCAGGCGTATCAAGGATTTTAACTAATAGTCCAACTAGTAAAATATTGATGATAACCAACGCGATATTTCCTATGAACATACTATTGATCAACGTCCATACGGTATTCGGATCATTCTCAAAAAGCAATGGGCCAGGCTTCATCCCAAGCATGACGAGTGCTCCAAGCATGACAGCCGTAGTTCCGGACCCTGGAATCCCCATTGTTAATAGAGGGATCATAGCTCCCACTGAAGCAGCATTATTTGCTGACTCCGGTGCAGCAAGTCCTTCCACTGCCCCTTTACCGAATTCATCTGACTTTTTGGAGATTTGCTTCTCCGTCGAATAACTGATCATGGAAGCGATCGATCCTCCTGCCCCGGGGAGAACCCCGACGATGAATCCAAGTGGTCCGCTTCTAAGAATTGGCCACATTGACCGTTTCCATTGATTTTTTGTAAACCAGATTTTACCGACTTTCTTTTTCTCTTTTTGCACATGATCAATCTTCAAGTAGTTGTAAAGCACTTCACCGACTGCATAAACCCCAATGATGACGATTAAGAAATCAATCCCTTCACTTAAATGGGAGCTGCCAAAAGTAAATCGATAGACTCCACTTTGAGTGTCAATACCGACAGTACTGAGCATCAATCCAAGAAACATGGCGATAAATCCCTTGATCATTTTCCCTACAGACAGAGATACAATGGCTGATAGAGTCAACAACATCAAAAGGAAGTATTCAGCAGGACCAAATTTCAATGCGAAGCTAGCCAGTGGTTCAGCCAGGAAGATGAACCCTATTACTGCCATCATCCCCCCTATGAAAGAGGCTACAGCAGATATCGCCATCGCTTGTCCTGCCTGTCCTTTCTGAGCCATCGGATACCCGTCAAATGTTGCCGCTATCGCTGACCCATCCCCGGGAGTATTCAACAGAATCGAACTCCTGGATCCACCGTACATCGCACCATAATAGATGGCTGCCATCAGAATGATTGCACTGACGGGTTCCATCCCGAATGTAATCGGAATCAACACAGCTACAGCAGTTGCCGGCCCCAGACCAGGCAGCATCCCGACTATTGTTCCAAGAAACCCTCCGATGACAACCCACATAATATTAACTGGTTCTAAAGCAGTCATTAATCCCTGCATAAAGTTGCTCATATCCATTTAGCTCACCTCCTATGGCAGACTGACTCCTAATAACACACTGAATGCATACCAGGATAGAAAAGAAAAACTGATTGCAACAATCACATTCACAACGGCTTTCTTGATTCCATTGACTGTAAATAATAAAGCGCCCAAAAATAGTATGGTAGATAATAAGAAACCGATTCTCTCAAATATCAGAGCATAAATGGCCCCGTATAATACTGTGAGCCCAATTAGTTTAGGTGTTCTCCCTTCAAGCAGCAGCTTAATATCCATATTGGGGCGGTTTATATTTTTCCACTCCTGGAACAGATAAAAGATGCTGAAGATCAACATGAATGCACTTAAGCCTATTGGAAAATAAAGAGGACCATTAGGGTTCCCAAGGTTCGCTTTTGGCAGGTTCATCGATCCGATCAGAAAGGAAAGGCTTAATAATATTAAGAAAATCGGCATTCCGAGTTTAATTGTTCTCACTCATTTCACCCTCCTATAATGGCATCGACCGGGGAACCTCTTCCTTTCCCCTCCAATGCCATTCTGCGTCTTGATTAATCGGTTAAACCTGAACTGTTCACAAGATCCGTATACAGTTCTTCTTGCTCCTTCATGAATTGCTTAGTTTCTTTACTATCTTTATAGAAGTCATCCCAGTCATTGTTTTTGAGCATCTTCTTCCATTCATCCGTTTTGACCATTTCTCCAATTTTTTCATCCCAATAAGCCACTTCTTCTTCTGTCATATCCGGCGGTCCCATGATTCCCCTCCAGTGAGGAAATACCATATCCACACCCTCTTCTGTCCAAGTGGGAACATCATCCAGACCTTCGAGTCTCTTTTCAGAGGAAACAGCAAGAATTTTCAGCTTCCCTGCTAAATGCTGCTCCTTCACTTCTGACAGGGAAGTCGTTACAGCATCAACATGTCCGCCAAGTAACGCAGTCACGACATCTCCCCCGCCTTCATAGACAAGGAAATCAAGTTTGGTAGGGTCGATCCCTTTTTCACTTGCCGCTTGTACCAGAGATAAGTGGTCATCATTACCAAGCCCAGGTCCTACCCCTATCTTTAATGACTTGGGGTCCTTTTTCATTTGGTCAAGCAGAGCGGTGGCTGTGTCATACTTTGAATCCACCGGCACTGCCAATGCCTGCCACTCTGTCGCCAATGTGGCGATTGGAGTGAATTGTTCATGAGACAAATCACTTTGTCCAAGTAATTTATTTGTCAGTACCAGGCTCGAATTTATCGCAAGGTAGTGGGAATCTTTCGTTTCAAGATACTTCCACCCTGCCTCACCGCCTCCGCCGGGCTTATTGATAACATTAATATTCTTATCAACAATATCATTGTCCCTCAATACCTTTTGTACGGATCGTGCCGTCAGGTCCCAGCCGCCGCCCGGAGAAGCGGGAGCAACGATCTCAATATTCTTGGAAGGAAAATCCTTGCCTCCCGATGCAGAGCTTGAACAGGCAGTCATCAAAGCCATAACTGCAATAATCATTATCATGCCTAATTTTTTCATATTATCCAGCACCCCTTTTGTTTAATTGTTGTACTCACCTGTTTTCATCACCATATCCATCCGGTGAAATACGTTAACTTAATCCTAGTAGCTGAATCAATTTGTGTAAACGTTTTCAAAATATTGTGTTTTAAAAAACTTGTGGACCTTTTGTTCATTTTGTTCAGAATATTTATAATTATTTATAAATAACCCTTTCCTTCCCTTTCAAAGAACAAAGTCTGCCACATTAGTTTAAAGGAATATCCTTTAAACTGTGCCAGACCTGAGTTATTGGTATTATCCTATCCTGTCATTGCCCAGTCGATATCTTCTCTCCGGCCGCCCTACAATTCCATATACATGCTCGACCGACGCTTCCTTATTTCCCACTAAATATTCCAGATACCTTCGGGCAGTCGTTCGGGAGGCTCCCATCTTTTCACCTACTCTTTCTGAGGTGATGCCTTCTTTTTCTTCATGCAGGATGTCCGTCACCTTATGGAGCGTTAAATAATCGATCCCTGGAGGTAGATGGTTTCTTTTTTCAGCTTCTTTCGTTTGATTTCCGCCAAAGAAATGGTCCAATACTTGTTGGTTAACTTCATTAGCTGAAGCAAGCATCATTTTCTTTTGTAAATACGCCGCCATAGCTTCTTGAAATTTTTCCAAAGCTACAGGTTTAATTAAATATTGTTCGACTCCATAACTCAAAGCCTTCTCTAAAAAGGTTTTGTCTTTGGCAGCAGTTATCATCATGATGTCAATAGAAGGAAATTCCGCCCTGATTCGATGCAGCAGGTCCGTACCCATCTGATCCGGCATATAGACATCCAATAGAAGTAAATCCACTTGCTGCCTATGCAGAAATTCAATTGTTTCCTTTGCATTCATTGCTTTACCGGCCAATTTCAACTTTGGGTTTTTCTTAAGAAATTCTTCATGTATTTGTGCTACACGAAAATCATCTTCTGCTATAAGTACTTTAATCATACCCATTCCCCTTTTGTTTGTTTATCTTTCGGCAGTATGACAGTCATCACCGTTCCTTCATTTTCATAAGAGCTCCATTCGATCGAGCCTCCAAGGAGCACTAATTCTTCTTTCACATTCGAAAGTCCATATCCACGATTAGTACCTTTAGATGATATACCCTTTTGAAATATCAAATGTTCCTCCGCTCCTGAAATGCCTTTCCCGCTGTCAGCAATTTCGAATATAATATCTTCCCCGATATCAGTTACAAAGAAAGAAACGAATTTAACCTTTTGATCGATTACAGCTTCGAATGCATTATCTATGAGATTACCCAATATAACGATAAGAGGGGAAATTCCAATATAGTGCGGAAGAGGGGAAAGTGAACTTTCACCGTCTATTTGAAAATCAATTTTCTTTTCAGAAGCTTTCGCTATTTTGCCTAATAAAATGGCTTGAACTTTTTCATCTAAAATACTTTGAAAAAAAATTGAAGATTGGTATTCTTGAAGATCCGCTTCTTGCTTGATGAAATGAATAGCTTCTTCATACTTGTCCAACTGGATCAATCCGAGAAGAACATAAAGTTTATTTTTAAACTCATGAGTCTGAGCCCTTAAGTCATGTGAATACTGTTGAACTTCCGACAGGGCATCAACCATTTTTTTGATTTCAGTACGGTCTCTGAAACTGCACACTGTACCTACCTTTTCGTTGTTTTCAATAATCGGCTGGGCATTTACGATCATCGTCTTCTCTTTATATTGAAGTTCGATGTTTGACACGATCAGGGGAGAGTCGAAAATATCCGCCACTGCTGCAGATTCAAGGATTTCTGTCACCCTTTTTCCTTCCACCTCATCTTGAGTATCAAGTAATTCACGGGCCGATTGATTCATCATTGTAATCGTCCCTTGTTGGTCGATTGCAACGATTCCTTCCTTTACGGATTGAAGGATCGCATTTCTTTCTCTAAATAGGGCGCTGATTTGATAAGGTTCGAGACCAAATGTATCTTTTCGTATACTTCTTGCTAATAAAAGACTGCCGAAAATCCCAAGGATCAGTACGCCCCCGGATAGGGCAAGCATTGTACGAATTTCATATGCAATGCCGTTGCGGATGGTTTGCATACTAAACTCTACCGCTACTGTCCCTTCAATCCTTTTATAGTTATCATAGTGGATCATAACCGGTACAATCCCTTTTAATACTTCGTTCTCACCTTCCCCGGTATGAATCAGATCATTGCTTCCATACACAAGCGTCCGGAATCTATGATTTTTTTCATCGCTTCCGTTTCCCTGTCCTACAAAGCTATATATTTGTCCTTCCCGGTTTTGAATAAGGATGGCCGTTGCTTCTACCTGTCCGCGGATTTGTTCCGTAACCGCACTTAAATTATCTACGGGCTCATTCTCTCGGAAAGATTCCTGAATCACTGGCATATATGACAGTGTCTTGGCGGTCTGCATCGCCAGTTCCTCCGCCTGTTCTACATCTTCCTGAGATTCCCTGTAGGCAAACATCCAGGTTAACAATCCGATTACGATAAGCAGAAGTGAAATGACCAGGCCCAGTATCTTTATTTGCAGTGGTACTTCTAGAAGTCTTTTCATCTAAATACTCCCAATATACTGAATTTTCTACCTGTAAATATATCATTATTTTCTGCTAAAGGGAAACTGCGTGCTAAGTGTTTAATTCCAGTATTAACTTTTCGGAGGCAGCCCTCGAGACACAAGGAAGGATGACCCTATGTGAGCTCTTCTGCTCCTTATTATAAAACATATCAAAATGTTCCACCTCACCCTGAATCACGTTCAATTCACAGGTGCCGCAGCGGCCCGTGCGGCAGGAGTATGGTGTTTGGATTCCTTCTTCAAGCAGAGCGTCCAAGAGCGTTTGATCCTTCCTGACTGAAATGATTCTGCCTGAATCAAGGGCGACTTCAAATGGATGAGCTTCCTTTAACTGAGGCGCCGTAAAACGTTCAAAATGAATACTTCCTGGTGGATATCCATAGGTCTCTGCCCTCTGTGTAAAATATTCAATGAACGATTGTGGACCGCAGAAATATACATGTGTTCCGATTGGATGCTGTAGCAGGCTTGCATCTGTCAGCCTGTTCTTTTCCCGTGAAAAATAAAATGAAGATTGATGTGGATATTTCTCTTTCAAATAAGAGTAGAACGGACACGACTTCCTTGTTTTAGACGTATAGTGGAGTTCGAAACCAGCTCCTCTCCTCGTAAGCTCTTCCATCATGGACAAAAAAGGAGTAATACCGATTCCACCTGCATAAAATACGTGATGTCCAGCTTTGAAACTGAGTGGAAAATAATTTCGGGGATAGCTGATCCGCAGACTGTCCCCAATCTTTATTCTATTGTGCCAATACACTGACCCTCCTTTTGAGTTATCATTTTGTCGGACGGCGATCCGATACACTTGATCACTGCCATGGTTGGTCAGGGAGTATGACCTGGACAGGACTCCATCCCCCGTGTCTATATACGTTATAATATGAGACCCTCCGCTGAATAGAGGTAAAAAAGCACCATCTTCAGGTGCGAGAGTAAACACTTTAACGTCACTGATTTCCTGTTTTATTTCTACAACCTTAACCGGTATCTCTTGATGTATCTTCATTTATCCCACAGCCCTTTCATCTTTTCGCAGCATATCCGAGATATGCATCACGCAGCAAAGAATAGTGGTCCGAAATAACAAGTATTAATTTGCAGTGAGTACACTTCAACTCCAAAGTCGATTCAGACTCCCGTATCCGTGTCATACCATGACACCTGCTGCAAAAAATGTTCACGATTTTCTCCCCATGCCCCATGAACTGCGCTTCCTCTTCTGTAAAACCAATACTTTCTGCTAACGCCTTTATTTCCTTATACCGATCCCAGCAGACAGAGACATATAAATAGCTTCCCATCTTCTGAGATCGCAGCCACATTTCCAATTCAGGACTCTTCTTGATTTCCACAAATCCCGTTTCAAACTCCCCGTTCTGTGCCTTCACCGCCAATATGACCGGCTCTAAATAGCTCATTCCCTCTTTATCCCCGCAAAATAAGTATTTTCTTTTTCCCGGTAAGAAGACCGGCGTGCTTTTCCCCATAAGGATTCACCTACTTTCCTTCATCCTGTCTCCTGAGATAATCCAGTACAGGTTCTTTAAACATGGAGATTCCTTTATACTCTGCGACAGAATCAGGCAGTTCCTTGAGTATGTGAAAAAATTGTTTAAGCCAATTTGGATTCGAAGCGAACTTTTCGAGAGAGAGCAAATGAGTATGAATGGTAAACAGAACTCCATTTGATCCCGGCATCCTGAAAAGTTTCTGGACTTCTACCCTGAAATGAACAAATTCTCCCGCATTATCTTTCGTGACCTTTCTTCGATCGCCTCCCCATTGATCGAAGGTTTCCAATGAAGTATCCAGACGGTTCCCCGCCATCAGAGACCAGTTCCTGCGTACCCAGGGGGCCCCTGCTTCCATCTTCAATAAAAAAGTAAGGATCCGGTCATCCAGTCCTTCCTCTTTAAAACCCGGTATCGGTCTATGAATCTGTTTAAAATTCATGCCTGCATTAAATGCAAGGGACCAGTTCGCCGGAAAACAAAGCTGCCCTGCATCCATATATAAATCGCCGTCTCTTTGCATCATAAAGATCAAATCTTCCTGCACATGCCGTCCGATGAAATCCAACGGCTGCCAAGGGAGACTGGATTCATCACCGTAAATAAAGTGGTGGGTTTCGTTCAGTAACTTGTTATGAAGTGTCCATTTCCGATTCTGTTTCTCAAGTGAAAACAGCTTCGGATTATATGCAGTCAAGTGATTGATTATCGTACTTACAATCTCCCACTGTGCCAGTTGAGTGTGGGGAAGCGAGTGAAAGCAGCGTTCAGGATGGTTCTCAAGGAGCTTTCGTTTCAGTATCATTTCTTCTTTATACGTGGAAGTAACTGTGATTGAGCTGGGGGTTTCCAAGGGGATGGAATTGTTGGAATAGCGGTACACCTCCCCCTTGAATGGATATGGAAACTCTTTTATATCTGCAGCAGTATTCATACAATCATCCTTTTTTCCGAAAATTCTTTCTTTTATTTTATAGGAAAATGGATTGGATTTGAAGGGCGTTGTATCTTAAAAAAAAAAAGAGGCTGTGGCAAAAAACATAAAGGGGAATTGACTCTATATACCCTAATGATTTCCGTGCAAGACTTCGCTTTCCGCGGGGAGCCCGTGAGCCTCCTCGTCGCGTTCGCTCCTGCGGGTTAGAAAAGCGGAGGGGCTTTGCTCAGAGGCGGGAGGCATAAGGCGAATCGGCCACGAAGGCATTCTTTGCCTTCTTGGACGAGTTGACTTATGACATGTGCCTCTAAGCCCCGGGGCTGGACAATTAGAAAAGCGGAGGCGGCTTGCTCAGAGGCGACAAGCATAAGACGAGCAAGCCGGAAAGGCGCTTTTTGCCTTTTTGGCTTGATTGACTTATGAACTCGAGCCTCTAGCCGCCGGAGCTGGACAGGTCTCACATAAGCTACTTCTCCCGCAGGAGTCTTCGTCTTGCACTCCAATCAACCGCTAGAACAAGCTATATACTAAATGGACATTTGAACAAAGATAGTAAAAAACCCGAACTACTTGAACTTAGAATTCAAATTAGTTCGGGTTTTATTCAGATTAAAACACTATTGTCCCAGCCTCCTTCATTCAATTAAGCGGAGTCCCGGGCGGTATGTAGGAAGGTGGGGCTTTCAGCCAGCCGCGTTGTTTCATCTTTGTCTTCAAATCCATTCCGAACACAGATTTTTCCGCTTGGAATCTGATCCACATCAGGCCGATGTCGCTCCTTACACTTTGGCTGTTATTGGTGGCACACATCACGATATTCGTTGCCACTTTAGCTGAAATAAGATTGGCAATTTCAGTGTCTGTCGCTTTCACACCTAAGGGTATACTGTTAGGATTGGAGACCGGCTTTCGTTTGGATGTATCTGCAAGGGGGATCCCTTCCTTGACCATGAACTCTTCAAGCGTCTGCTTCTGGTGAGTCGCCAGTTTCAAGGCATCTTTCAAGAGTTCTACCAGGTCTTTATCCGTTGTGGTATTCATGGCAGCGTCGAGGATCGGTATCTCTTCTGCAATGGCCGTATAATATAACCAGCATCCCATCGCTTCTCCGATATGTGCTCGAGGCTTCGGTTCATCGTCGAATCGTGTCTTCAAATAATCAAACAATGCTTCCATCGTATTGGGCACAGGAAATCACCTCTTAGAGAATTTATCATTGGTTAGGATGTCCTGAAATCGGGAAGCTACTCATTATCGTTGGATAAAAAATGGAAATTGACAGATGTCGTTTGGTATCAATCTCAGTCTCTTCCCTGTCCTTCGTTTATCTTTCCTTCATAATACTGTGTTAGTTCAGGATAATCTTCTAAGTCCTTCTTTCCTTTTTCACTGATGCAGTAAACACCTCTTTGTACCCTGTCGAACCACTTATAATAATTCTTCTGCAAAATGGAAGGGGTTTTGTCGCCGGTCCCAATCAGTTTCAACGCCTTTGGGGACATTGGTCCAAGTTTATCGAGACAGCATGCGATCTGGATGCAGCTTTCTTTATATGCAGTCATGATTTTCATCTTATTGCTTCCGCCTATATTGTAGTCGGCACTGCGCCCTTCGATTTCTTTAATGAGGGCGATTCTTTTCCGTTTGCTGTAGGACATGACTTTATTACGGTCAAACGGCTTGGGATGTGCAACAAATTCAACCATCGGCCTGGTGGTCAGTGTTACGGTAATCAATCCTACTTCCAGTCTTTTTACCAAGTGACATATGTCATTCCACCTTCGGGAACGGGTGCGTTTCGGCTTGGGGATGGCGATATACACATGCTCTGTCAAACGCTGCCGTTTTGCAGCCTGTATCAGCAGATCAATCGTCAATGAGAGCTTGAGCTCCACAATGACCAGTTCTTCCCCTTTCACTGCAGTCAAATCACAATCTTTCACTTCACCGTTGACCTTGTAACCAAGTTTGGTGAAATGCTTTTGGATGGGATGATAGAGGTCGGCTTCTTTACTTTTTTTTTCAGTCATATGTAAAACCTTCTTCATGGATAATGTACTTATTAGAAGTATAGACCATTTTCAATGGTTTGTAAGGGTCATTTATAGAATAAGAGAGGGACGCCCCTGTATAATGGGTCCGTCCCTCTGGAATAGGAAATAATGTACATGATTGTTGGACATTATTACTGCCCAATTGATTTTCGTGCAGGATTTCGCACTAAAAAGAATCTTAAACGCCTTGAGTCCGGATTTTCTCAACCTCATCCGCCACAAACTGGACGGAGGTTCCGACGACTACCTGAATCGAGTTGGTTCCGACAATGTTGATACCAGGTACACCAGTGGCCTTGATTCGTTGTTGATCAACCGCATCCATATCCTTGACTTCCACTCTCAGGCGGGTCACACAGTTGTCAACGGATGTTACGTTCGCATCTCCACCAAGCCCAGCGTATATCTCAGCAGCCATCGCAGCGAAACGGTCACCTTGGGAGACAGGGTTCGAAATCGCACCTTCTTCAGTATCCTCTTCTCGTCCAGGCGTCATAAGATTGAATTTTGCAATCAGGAATCGGAACAGGAAGTAATAAATGAATGCAAATATGATACCCTGCACGAGCAGCATATAAGGCATATTCGCGAGCGGAAGTCTTGAACTCAATACAAAGTCGACGAATCCGGCACTGAATCCAAACCCTGCTGTCCATTGGAAGAAGGACGCAATAGCCAGTGAAAAACCTGTCAACACTGCATGAGCAACATAAAGAGCCGGTGCTACGAACATAAATGCGAACTCGAGAGGCTCAGTAACCCCGGTGAAGAATGACGCAAAGCCTGCTGCAAGCATAAGTGATGCCACTTGCTTTTTCTTTGCAGGTTTCGCAGCGTGATACATAGCAAGGGCAGCTGCCGGTAATCCAAACATCATGACCGGGAAGAATCCAGCCTGATACATTCCGGTCACACCCTTCTCCCCTTTTCCTGACCAGAAGTTTCCGATATCATTTATTCCAGCCACATCAAACCAGAATACCGAATTCAAGGCGTGATGAAGCCCGGTTGGAATAAGTAATCGGTTGAAGAATCCATACAACCCTGCACCCGCGAAGCTCAGGTCACTGATTTCCTTACCGAATGATACAAGTGCCGTATAGATAACCGGCCAAACGAATAACATGATGCCCGATACAACGAGCATTGCCACTGCAGACATGATCGGCACCAGTCGTTTGCCGCTGAAGAAAGCGAGCGCATCCGGCAGTTTCACGTGACTGAAACGATTATACATGCTGGCTGCAACAAGACCTGAGATAATCCCGACAAACTGATTTTCTATTTTTCCAAATGCAGGATTTACACTTTCAGGGTCTATTCCCTGCAGCAATGCTACTGCATCTGTTGAAAGCAGTGTCGTAATGACGAGAAACGCGACCAGTCCACTAAGTGCAGCAGATCCATCCTTTGCTTTCGCCATCCCAAGAGCAACACCGACAGCGAATAAAACAGACATGTTATCAATGATCGATGAACCGGCTTTAATCAGGAATGCCGCAACCGGACTTTCTGCACCCCAGCCTGTTGGATCGATCCAATACCCGATTCCCATCAGAATCGCAGCCGCCGGAAGAACGGCAACCGGAAGCATCAGTGACCGTCCGATCCTTTGTAAATATTTCATCATTTTCTTTTCCCCCTATCTTGTGAGTTCTCCGCTGATTCTTTTCGGCCAACTTATGAATATCACTGACATCACTTACCGTCTTGTGGAGGCAGGAAGTTTTGCCCTGCCCCGGACAAAACTTCCCCTAGTAGAAACTATTCATAAGTGTACGAGTTTAGAATCATATGTATTTTTAAATGAAAACCCTTTCATCCATTTTCCCCTTAAAAAACACAGGAGAAAAGAGACTTATGGCTTAGTAGAATAGTAATAGAAAATTCTGGTAATGGCAAGGCTTTTTTCGAATGATTCTTTTATCAAAAATAGACCCCCAAGGATGATTCCCTGGAGGTCCGTTCTTCAACTATGGTAGTTCAGTTGTTCCCATTAAGAAGCGGTCGCATTCCCGCGCTGCCCCGCGTCCTTCATTGATCGCCCATACGATCAGACTTTGGCCCCTTCGCATGTCTCCTGCTGCAAAGACACCTTCAACATTTGTTGTGTAGGTATCGTACTCTGCATCGACAGTTGTGTTGCTTTTCGTTTCAACTTCAAGCCCCTTCAACAGACCTTGCTCCGGACCACTGAAGCCTATCGCAAGAAGGACAAGGTCGGCAGGCCAGACTTTTTCCGTGCCGGGAAGTTCCTCCCGTATACGATTGCCGTTCTCATCGATTTTCAATGAAACGTTCACCGTATGCACTTCCTTAATATGCCCTTCTTCGTCCCCGACGAACTTCTTCGTCATGACTGCATAGGCACGGGGGTCATGACCGAATACTTCTTCCGCTTCCTTCTGTCCGTATTCCACACGGTGGATGACCGGATACTGCGGCCAGGGGTTCCCCACTTCGTCCCGGATGGATCCTTTTTTCGCATATATATCGAATTGAGTCAGGCTCTTGCAGTTATGTCGAATGGACGTAGCCAGACAATCTGTACCGGTATCACCCCCGCCGATGACAATTACATTCTTCCCGGCTGCAGATAGAAAGTTCCCATCTTCGAAATTGGAGTCCAGTAAGCTCTTCGTGTTGGCGTGCAGGAAGTCCATTGCATAGTGGACACCTTTCAAGTTTCTGCCTTCCACCTCCAGATTACGATGAACCGTCGCTCCCCCGCAAAGGATGACCGCATCAAATTCACTCTTCAATTCCGAAGCGGAAATGTCCTTGCCTACTTCTGTATTGGTAATAAATGTAATTCCCTCTTTTTCCAGAATATCCACACGTCTCTTTACAATAGAATATGGAAGCTTCATTTCAGGAATTCCATAGGTTAATAAACCGCCCACTCGGTCATTTCGTTCGAATACGGTTACCAGATGACCTGCTTTATTCAGTTGTGCTGCGGCGGCAAGCCCTGCCGGTCCGGAACCTACTACCGCGACCCGTTTACCCGTCCGGATCTCAGGAGGCTGAGGTACGACCCATCCTTCTTCAAACCCCTTCTCAATTATGGACCTTTCCACCGTCCTGATTGCGACAGGAGGTTCATTGATGCCAAGGACACATGCTCCTTCACAAGGTGCCGGACAAGCAAAACCTGTGAATTCCGGGAAATTATTCATTTCATGCTCGCGCTTTAATGCTTCTTTCCATTGCCCTTGATACACCAGGTCATTCCATTCTGGAATCAGATGATAAACTGGGCACCCCGTCGTGACCCCTGCAAGTTCCATACCGGACTGACAGGTAGGGACACCGCAATCCATGCACCGCGCCCCCTGCTTTTTGACTTCTTCCTCGGAAAGCGGGAGGGTATAATCATCCCAGTCTTTCGTCCGTTCGGCAGGATTCCTTTCATCCAGCGGCTGTCTCTTATATTCCATGAAACCAGTTGGTTTTCCCATTCATATCCCCCTCCTTTTTTAACTGTCCAGCTACAGGGCTTAGAGGCACATGTCATAAGCCAAATCGGCCAAGAAGGCAAAGGGCGCCTTCGTGTCCGAGTCGTCTTATGCCACCCGCTTCTGACCAAAGCCCTTTCGCTTTTCTTATTTAGCCGGTTCTAATATTTTTGTGCTTTCTTCGAAGGCTGTCATTTCAGCTTCGTATTTCTCTAATCCGCTGTTTTCCAGTTCTGAAATTCTTTCTTTCATTTTCAGATAGGATTTCGGAATCACCCGTACAAATTTGGACACATACGCGTCCCAATTAGCCAATATCTTCTTCCCATTCGCACTATTTGTATAATTAACATAGTTTTGAATCAGATCATATACTTCCTTTGTTTCTTCCGGATCGAATAGTGGTTGCAGAAGGACAAGCTCCTTATTGCAGCGGGAACTGAATGTTCCGTCCTCATCCAATACATAGGCGGTTCCACCGGACATTCCTGCCGCAAAATTCCGCCCTGTACGGCCCAGGATGACCACCCTGCCTCCGGTCATGTATTCACAACCGTGATCACCGACGCCTTCTACGACTACATTCGCACCGCTGTTTCTTACACAGAAGCGTTCTCCGGCAATTCCGTAAATGTACGCCTCCCCGGCAGAGGCACCGTAGAACGATACATTTCCGATGATGGTGTTCCGTTCAGGCACAAACGTGGATGTAGGATCAGGATGAACGATGATCTTACCGCCTGATAATCCTTTTCCTACGAAGTCATTCGCATCCCCGACTAGTCTCAAGGTCAATCCTTTCGGAATATAGGCTCCAAAGCTCTGCCCCGCCGAACCCGTGAACTTCAAACGGATCGTGTCTTCCGGCAGGCCTTCTGCACCGTAGCGCTTCGTAATTTCGCTTCCAAGCATCGTACCTGTTACACGGTTGATGTTCCGGATGGCAGTCGAGACTTCAATCGGCTCCTTATTCTCAATCGCTTTCCGGCATCTTGGAATCAGTTCCTGGTAATCAAATGTCTTCTCAAGTTCGTGATCCTGTTTTCTGACAGCATACCTGCTCACTTTCTCAGGTACATCCGGCTGGTGTAGAAGCGCAGATAAATCAAGTCCTTTCGCTTTCCAATGGTCAATTGCTTCATTTGATTGAAGGACATCTGTACGTCCGATCATTTCATTGATCGTTCTGAATCCAAGCTGTGCCATCAATTCCCTTGCTTCCTGTGCAACAAATCTCATGAAGTTCGCCACATGTTCAGGGTCGCCCATGTATTTCTTGCGAAGCTCGGGATCCTGTGTCGCAATACCGACAGGACAAGTGTTCATATGACATACGCGCATCATGACGCATCCAAGGACAACAAGCGGTGCAGTTGAGAAGCCAAACTCTTCCGCGCCAAGCAGGGAAGCTACAACAACATCGCGTCCGGTCATCATTTTCCCGTCTGTTTCCACGACAATGCGGTCACGCAGGCGGTTCAGCAACAGGGTCTGATGTGCTTCTGCAAGTCCGATTTCCCAAGGGAGACCGGTATGCTTCAAGCTTGTTCTCGGAGCAGCCCCCGTCCCTCCGTCGTATCCTGAGATCAACACTACATCCGCACGGCCTTTTGCCACACCTGCAGCTATTGTCCCGACACCGACAGCCGATACGAGTTTCACGCTGATCCGTGCCTGCGGGTTTGCGTTTTTCAGGTTATGGATCAATTCTGCAAGATCTTCGATGGAGTATATATCATGGTGAGGTGGTGGTGAAATAAGCTCCACTCCCGGAGTGGATCCACGCACTTCTGCCACCCATGGATAAACCTTCTTGCCTGGCAGGTGTCCGCCTTCGCCAGGCTTCGCGCCTTGTGCTACTTTTATTTGAATTTCATCTGCGTTGACAAGATAATGGCTAGTCACTCCGAAACGTCCGGAAGCAACCTGCTTAATCGAACTCCGGCGAAGGTCTCCACTTTCATCACGAGTGAATCGGTTTGGATGCTCGCCGCCTTCACCAGAGTTGCTTCGTCCGCCGATACGGTTCATGGCGATCGCCAGTGCTTCATGTGCTTCCTGACTGATCGAACCAAATGACATCGCCCCTGTCTTGAATCGCCGGCAGATTTCTTCCACCGATTCAACTTCTTCGATTGGAACCGGCTGTCTTTCTTTAAAAGAAAGAAGTCCGCGAAGGGATTGCAGGTTTTGTTTCTCATCAGTCAGCATCGCAGAATATTTCTTGAACGTATCAAAGTTATTCGTTCTGCATGCCTGTTGAAGGGTATGAATCGTACTTGGATTGTATTGATGATCTTCCCCATTTTTACGGTATTGGAATTCATCCCCTGATTCCAATGTTCGGTTGTAGTCTTTTCTATCGACATAAGCTCTGCGGTGGCGCATAAGCACTTCTTTTTCAATGATATCAAGCTTGATTCCGCCCAATCTTGAGGAAGTCCGCGTGAAGTATTTGTCGATCACTTCTTTATGGATCCCGATCGCTTCGAAAATTTGAGCTCCGCGGTAACTTTGGATGGTTGAAATCCCCATTTTCGAGAGGACCTTCATGACTCCATCGGTTGCTGCTTTCACATAGGTCTTCACAGCTTCTCTATGAGTTTTATGCTGAAGCTCACCTTTATTCACAAGCTCACGCAGTGATTCATATGCAAGATATGGTGTGATGGCTTCAGCACCGTATCCAAGCAAGGTGGCAAAGTGATGAACTTCCCTCGGCTCCCCGGATTCAACGAGAATGCTGACTTTCGTGCGAGTCCGTTGACGGATGAGGTGTTGATGGAGTCCGGAAACAGCCAATAATGCAGGAATAGCTGCACGTTCCGCTGCTACTCCCCGGTCAGACAGAATCAGCAATGTCGCTCCCTCTCTAATGGAAGCATCAGCTTCTCCGAACATGCGGTCCAGCGCTCCTTCAAGCTGGCCCTCTTCTTCGGTTGCCTTAAATAAGGTAGACAGGGTGACCGCTTTGAATCCTTCTTCGTTTTGATAACGAAGTTTTTCAAGCTCTTCACAGGTTAATACCGGTGTCTCCAAACGGATATGACGGCAGCTTTCTGCACCAGGGTTCACGAGGTTGCCTTCAGCCCCGATCGTCGTTCCCACGGAAGTGACGATCTGCTCACGGATAGCATCGATTGGCGGGTTTGTGACCTGTGCAAACAATTGTTTGAAATAGTTAAATAACAGTTGAGGTTTCTTGGACAGTACTGCCAAGGGTGAATCATACCCCATCGAACCGACCGGATCTTTCCCATCGGTTACCATCGGTTTGATGAGCTTGTTTACTTCCTCGGTTGTGTATCCGAACGCCTGCTGCTGGATCAATATTTCCTCAGACGTGTAGATTTCTGGACCAAATGGAGATTCAGGAAGGTCCTTCAGTTCTTTTTTATTGTTATTCAGCCAATGTCTGTACGGCTGTTCATTTGCCACTCTGAGTTTGATTTCTTCATCCGGGACCATTCTTCCTTTCTCCAGATCGACAAGAAGCATTTTCCCAGGCTGAAGACGATCTTTGTAGACAATATCATCAGCAAAGATATCAAGTGCCCCTACTTCAGATCCGAGAACAATCATGCCATTTTTTGTTACATAATACCTTGCCGGCCGAAGTCCGTTACGGTCAAGACATGCCCCGATCTGTTTACCATCTGTAAACACGAGGGCTGCCGGTCCGTCCCACGGCTCCATCAGGCAGCTGTGGTATTCATAGAAGTCTTTTTTCTTCGGATGGATTGTATCATCATTTTCCCATGGCTCCGGCACCATCATCATCGCTGTATGTGCAAGCGACCTTCCAGACAAGTGAAGGAACTCGAATGCATTATCGAACATGGATGAGTCACTGCCCGTCTCATCAATGACCGGGAGAATTTTCTCAAGTTCTTCTTCACTGAAAGCAGTTGAATGGCATAGCTGTTCACGCGCTCTCATCCAATTGACGTTTCCTCTTAATGTATTGAATTCTCCATTATGGATGGTATATCGGTTAGGGTGTGATCGCTGCCAGCTTGGAAATGTATTCGTACTGAAGCGGGAATGCACCAGTGCAAGTGCGGATTGGAACTCAGGGTGATTGAGGTCGATGTAAAAAGAATCGAGCTGTTCGGGAATGAGCATCCCTTTGTATACAATGGTTGTGGAAGATAAGCTGCACAAGTATACGTCCTTCAGTTCCTCAATCTCTGATGTTTCTTTCTCGATCCGTTTTCGGATTACATAAAGTTTTCGTTCAAAATCCATTCTTGTTTTCATATCAGCAGAAGCACCTATAAACACTTGCCTGATAAACGGCTTCGATTTGGAAGCGACTTTCCCTACAAAGGAATCATTGATCGGAACAGGTCTCCATCCAAGCGTCTTCTGTCCTTCTTCTTCGATGATGCGTTCGAATAATTCCTTGCTTTGCATACGCGAATCATAATGTTCGGGAAGGAAGACCATCCCTACTCCGTATTCACCTTCGCCCGGCAAGATAATATCCTCTTTTTCACACTGCTTTTTGAAAAACCTGTGAGGAATTTGTGTAAGGATACCAGCCCCGTCACCAGTGCTTGTATCTGCGGATTGTCCGCCGCGGTGCTCAAGGTTGCAAAGGATATTAATTGCGTTCTGGACGATATTGTGTGACTTTCTGCCATCTATATTGGCAATCATTCCGATACCACATGCTTCATGTTCATGCGCCGGATCATACAATCCCTGCGCTACAGGAAGATTATTTTTCATACATAAAGTCCCCCTCTTCTTAACTACCATTATTGAAAGATAATAAAATCTTTTAATCGAATTTTCTTAATTTTTGTTAGTATATCATGAAAAATAGAAAAAACGAAAAATTTAGTCAACGGTTTTAACCCTTTAAACATCGATATTTGTCGAATATCAAGAAGAAAACAAGAAAGGAAATTCACCATTTTACTAAATTTTCAAAAACTTTAAAACCTTGCTATTTCAATAAAGAAATCGTTTTCAAAAATCTCTTGAAGGAGGATACATACTTATTAACTCTTTTGAATTTTTATGTGAAAATTTTCTATGAATTTTTTTTTTAAGGGACGAAATTTCATTGATGATTTTTTACGGTACCTAGTAATAAATCCGCTGTTAATTCAATATTATATAGCCGCTTTTAGTGTAGCCCAAACATTATAATACACTGAGTGTATAGAGACTTAAACAAAAAAAAACAACCCCGATTGATGGGGTTATTTTCTCCTTTTCTCTTTTAATGATTCACTCTCTACACGATCCATAAAGTCAGTGACTACTTTGTTGTTGTTTCTCTCGCCTCCCAGTTTTAACAGGACTTTGCCAAGGAAGTTCAATCCTTTGTTCTGACCACTGTAAATAAAGTTGGTTTCTTCTTCATCAATCTTAACAAGCGTAAAACTGGCTTCGATTTCAAATGCCTTTGCCAAGGTGAATCCAATTTTATTGTGTTTTTTTTTTGGCATGTTATCATATTCCAAATCTTCTACTATATACGTCTCTATACGTTTTCCTTCTTTGTATTTCTGTTGAATCTTTGTTCCCACCACGCCTTCCTTTTGCTCCAATACTTTATTTTCTACTACATTCGGCATGATCCGCTGAATGTTTTCGAGTTTAAACAAGTTCCAAATTTCTTCAATGTTTACTGGTATGATACGTTCTTCGTTCCATTTAATCATTTTGCTCATCTCCTATTCCCAGTTCAAAAAAATCATCCATCTCTTCAATAATTCCCTGAAGACGTGTTACTTCTGCTTCTAAATTTCTTTTCTTTTCCCTGATCAACCTCTCGAGGTTATCAAATGATTCATCATTTACAACAGCCAGCATTTCCTGAATGGTAAAATTGAATCGCCTCAAGTACACCAATAATCTCGCAACAAGATACGAATTGTTATCATAGTAGCGGTATTTGTTGTGTGGATCGATATAGACCGGCTCCAGCAATCCGATATCAGCATAATAGCGCATTGTCTCTTTGCTCAGACCGGTCATGTTTGAAAACTCACTTACCTTGTACATTTTGGCCACCTCTTACTATGATGATAAACGATGTTGTGCACTACATGGTCAATATTTTCTTTATAGTTTTACTTTGGTCACTTCTCCCGATGGCGTCTTCGTCTTGCACTTCAATCACCAGCCGGAACCAGCTTAGCACATAAAAAACCTATCTCTTCGGCCTAAAAGAGATAGGAATATACTACATTTTTTATCAAATTCGACATTTTCCAGGAAATAAATAAAATGTATTCGACAGGGTTTGTCGTTTCATAAGTATCAGATGATAACCCCAGTAATAATTGCAACTATTGTCATTACAATGGTTGTTCCAAACGCCCATTTAAAAATGAACTTCTGGTGGTCGGCCAATTCCACTCTGGCCAATCCAATCAGTAAAAATGTAGAAGCTGTTAACGGACTTAATGGGAACCCTGTTGTCATTTGTCCTAATACTGAAGCCCGTGCCATTTCTACCGGAGCGACCCCATAGATATTTGCTGTCTCGCTAAGAACCGGAAGGACTCCAAAATAATAGGCATCCGGGGTAAACAATAAACTAAGCGGCATTGCTAAAACAGCCACTAATATGGACATCGCTCCACCCACCCCCTCAGGAATGATACTTACTAATGACTGAGCCATAGCCTCAATCATTCCAGTACCTGAAAGAATGCCAGTGAAAATACCAGCAGCAAAAATAATTGAAACTACTGTAACCATACCCAAAGCTTGAAGTCTTACTTGTTCTTGTTGTTCTTCCGACTTACGGTAGTTAACTATTAAAGCAATAGCGAATGCTACCATGAATACAATAGGAAGAGGAAGCCAGACTTTTATAAGGGCAATGATCGTAAAGATGGTCAAGAGTAAATTAAACCAGAATAATCCGGGTTTTCTCATATTCATTTCATCTTTGGACAACTCTTTTTGGAAATCATATTGGAAATCTTGGATGCCAATTCTGTTTCTCTCTTTTTTTCCCAGGTAGTACGCAACAAACAAGACCCATATGACCCCTGCTATCATGGCTGGAATCAATGGATTAAATATAACTGCGGGATCAATATCTAACGCCGTACCTGCTCTGGCTGTCGGACCACCCCACGGCAATAAATTCATTACACCTGCCCCGAGGGCAACCATACCGGCTAATACAAGACGGCTCATTCCGAGTCTTTCATATAGAGGTAATAGTGCTGGAATGGTAATCAAAAAAGTTGAGGCTCCCGATCCATCTAAATGCGTAAGCATTGCAATTACCGCAGTTCCAACTACAATCTTTAAAGGGTCCCCTTTTACAAGTCTTAATACTCTGGAGATGATTGGATCAAACAATCCTGCATTATTCATAACACCAAAAAACAAGATGGCGAACCCTAACATGATCCCTGTCGGTGCCACACCTACAATCCCATCCAGCATCAGCTTCCCTAATTCTTTTGTAAACCCTGCAAGCAGCG
Source organism: Mangrovibacillus sp. Mu-81 (assembly GCF_036867415.1). NCBI lineage: Bacteria > Bacillati > Bacillota > Bacilli > Caryophanales > Bacillaceae > Mangrovibacillus > Mangrovibacillus sp. Mu-81. The sequence goes on along the minus strand of NZ_JBAJHU010000001.1, from coordinate 659,948 downwards.
CAAAAACTAAGGGAACTAATATGAGCGCTACAATAACCGAAACTCTCTTTGATAAAATAAGATATAAGAAGACTGCTATTGTTAAAAATCCGAATAATGATAACATAATTCTCCCCCTGTAATTTCAAATCAATATCAAGTACTCCCCATCCCGCAACAAGAAAGTCAGTCACATTCAATTGGAAATTGCACTTCCATCTCTAAAAGAGCACTGCTGAAACTTTTCCCGTGAGTATCCAGGGAAACTGAAGTCGTCACTCCTCCAAGCAGACTGTTTGTGCATACAAAATTAAAAGCCTTTATAGATGGGACTTCATATCTTGTAACCTCACCCATCACTATATCTTTCAAGTGCATTTTCACTTTTTCTGCCGTTACAATTTCCTTAAGGAATTCATAATCTTTCTCAATGTATGGAATAAGGGACAAATTAATGATATTTCCTTTATCCCCTGTTCTGCTGTGGGCAATCTCATAAAGTTTTATCGTTTTAGTCATTTTTAAACACCTCTACTTTTCTATCCAAATCAACAATTTCTCTTGAAAGAAAGGTGGACACAATTCCTATACACTCTGAAACTTTTTTCCGGGCTCCTCCTCCTCCATATGGACCGTTCGTATATAATGCTTCAATTTCGTTACCAACTTTTTCTGCTAGTACTTCGTTTTCAACTAGAACAGCTGCACGCAACCTGACTTCATAAGGTCTGTACTCATCAAATGATGTTCTGTGAATGGATGAAACCCCAATTAAGTCCAGCCTCAATTCATTTATGCCATCTGCATTGCCTAACCTTTTTTTTATGACTTCTTCTGCCAGCTTTGCTCTATCAATAGCAGTACTGCCCGCATAAGATATTTCTCCTTCCCCTATAAAGCCAGCCTGATACCCAATAGATACTTTGTAGGTTTCAGGCTTCTCTTTACCACTGCCGCCTGTCACCCGTACTTGGTCCCTTGCAATTTCTTCTAATGATACTGTACTAAAATCCGCCTTTACATCTGGAGTAATGTATTGACTTGGATCATGAACTTCATAGAGCAGCTGCTCCTTGACTGTTTGAAGATTTACCACTCCCCCCGTATTGTCCGGCTTCGTGATTACGGCACTTCCATCAGCATGTATCGCTGCATAAGGAAAACCGAGTTCTTCAAGATTCGGTACTTCTTTTAACCCCGGATCAGCAAAGTAACCACCTGTAATTTGACCTGCACATTCTAATAGGTGACCGATGACAGTACCTTTTCCAAGTAATTCATAATTGTCCAAGTCCCAGCCAAAGTGGTGAATCATTGGCGCCAATGCAAGTGAAGGATCTGCAACCCTGCCAGTGATAATGATATCTGCATCACTTTCTAATGCAGGAAGAATGGAGTCTGCTCCGAGATAGGCATTAGCAGAAATTTTATGAGTGATATCATTTACCGTCTTTTCATTTTCTAACAGAGCAAAGCTGCCGGATAACTTGTTTAACACATCATCTCCCGTTACAGCAGCGACTTTGATTGATATATTTAATTTTTCTGCAATTTCTACTATTTTCATTGCTGCAGCCTTAGGGTTTGCTGCACCCATATTAGAAATGATTCTAAACCGTTTTACGTCTAATTCTGGTAGTAATGCATACATTCTTTCTTCTAATAATGGATCGTAGCCCCTTGAAGGATCATGAAGTTTTTCTTTCTGTGCAATGGCTATTGTTCTTTCAGCCAAACATTCCAACATTAAATAATCTAAATCTATTTTTTTCACTAAGTCCACTGCAGGGTCTAGACGATCACCTGAAAAACCTGCACCACTGCCTATTTTCAACATTGTTAACACCTCAGTAAGTAATTTGATTTTCCATGAACCAATAATGCGACTTTTTTTATCCTCCTTTCTTTTGAATAAGAAAATTATTACTACTTATTCGTTATGCAATTTTCGTGCCAATAAAAAAAACGCTTAATGAAAGCGTTTTCTAAAATGAATTTCTACTAATTTAGAAATTAATAATGATTCTCTGCAAACCCTTTACCGAACGCATTCACAAAATTTTCTAAATTATTGGAATGAAGAATATCCTTTTTCTAATTTCTTAGAATCCCACTAGTGATTGATCCTGTGCTTCTTCATTTTATTGTAAAGGGTAGCCAATGAGACTCCCAATACTTTTGCAACTTTCTTTTTGTCTTCAAGATCATATCCGTATTGTTTGAAGGTGGAGATGATTTTCTCCCTTTCTGCTGCATCAATCGTCTCTTTTAAAGATTTAATCATTTGCCCATCAATTGATTCTTTATAGAGAGATTCCGGTAAATGCCGAGGTTTGATGGCTCTATCTTCAGTCATACAAATCGCATAATCCAATGCATTTTTAAGCTCTCTTACATTGCCCACCCAATCATGTTCCTGAAGTATTTTCAATGCAGCATCGTCCAGTATATATTTAGAAGGGTTATTATAATTGCTTTTTTCTAATATAGACTGAATGATTTCAGGGATATCCTCCCTTCTTTCCCGAAGCGGTTTTAGATGCAGATGCAATACATTCAGTCTGTAAAACAAATCTTCTCTAAAGTGATTTTTTTCAATTAATTGATGCAAATCTCTATTTGTTGCCGCTATAACTCTTACATTTACTACTTTTTCCCTTGTTGAACCTACCCGGCGTACCTTCTTTTCTTCTAAAACCCGTAAAAGCTTGGCTTGGAGTTCATAGGTGAGTTCGCCAATTTCATCAAGAAAAATGGTTCCTTCATTTGCCACTTCAAATAAACCCATCTTGCCCCCCCTTTTAGCACTTGTAAATGTACCTTCCTCATAACCAAACAATTCGCTTTCAATTAATGAAGCAGGAATTGCTGCACAATTCACAGGAACAAAAGGACTTCCGTAACGATGGCTTGCGTTATGAATTGCCTGCGCAAAAAGTTCTTTACCCGTGCCGCTTTCTCCGGAAATGAGGACCGGTAAATCAGATTCGGCCGCCTTACTCCCTAAGCGTATGGTTTCCTGTAATCCTCCGTTAACACCGATAATTTGTTCAAAGGTATATTTAGCTTCATATAGTGAATTCATCTGTTGTTTTAACTGACTTATTTTTTCTTTATTCTTTTTTAGTTCCTTCGAAAGCTTATGCACCTCTGTAAGCCCTTTACATATTGAAACAGCACCGATTATTTCATTATTCAGCAGAATTGGGGCCATATCGACTACGTACTCAACTTCGCCTTCTTTCCGATATATACCGACTCTGGTTCTGCCGTCTTTCAACGTTTCTCCAAGCTGTGCTTTGGGACGAACGCTCCTTAGCTCCTTCCCGATAATTTCTTCTGGTGATACCCCTGTTATCCTTGTATATTCAGGATTGATCAGTCTTACAATTCTTTCCTTATCAATAATGAGGACTCCATCATGAATAGACATAATTGCAGCTCTCAACCATTGATTTTGTTCACTTCCATTTAATCCAGGGAAAACGTCATCTAATACCGCCTCCGCCATCTTCTTCACCGCCTTTATGAAGATTATTCATTCAGATACTTTACCATCGTCTTTTACCTAACATTCAATTTACACTCTAATTATATTCTTTTCATCTATAAGAAGTCTTTTCACTTTCTCTGACGCCTCATCAATACTATTCACTTTCAAAATGATTTTCTGATCCTCTGCGTACTTTCCTGCAGTATGGATGTATCTGGGGTCATAATAGTATTCGAGTAGCAGTTCGAGGATATATTCGTAATTTCCGTTCTTCAGTTCTTCCTCGATTGTATTTGCGACCGGGCTGTGAATACGGCGTTTTATTCTTCTGAACGCTTGTGTGAATTCTTCATGATGCTCATGAAGCCGGTATTCTTTCATGAGGTGCGCGACTCTTTCTTTAATAGGGAGCTCTATGAAGATGTGCGTCGCCTGTTCTTTTTTATTCAAAAGAAACGGAGGCAGTTGAACTTTGCCGACGCGTTTGCTTTCCGCTTCGAATATGACAAAGGGGTGTTGTTCAAGACGAGTGATCTCCCTGACGAGGAGCGAGTCAAAGGTTTTCTGATTATGCGGTGCGAGACCTATGCCTCCGAATACAGAGCCTCGGTGATTGGCAAGCCCTTCAATATCAAGGACCGGAATTCTATCGCTTTGCAATCTGTGTAGAATTTCTGTCTTGCCTGTACCGGTACCCCCGTTCAGGACAAATGCTTTCGGTTTCATTTCAAGTGTTTCAAGCTGCTTCATCACCCACCGGCGATAGGCTCGCACCCCTCCCTTGATCCGGTGCGTCTCAAACCCCATCAGATCGAGGAATGTTGCTGCCGCTTTGCTTCTCATCCCTCCCCGCCAGCAGTACACCACTTTCTTACCAGGGAGCTCCTTGAATTGCTTAATGAAGGCAGGGAGCTTTGCGGAAAAGAGTTCAAGACCTCTGTCCGTTGCAGTCTCTTTGCTCACTTGTTTGTAAAGGGTCCCTACTTCCGCTCTTTCTTCATCGTTGAAGACGGGAATGTTGTAACTTCCCGGTATCGACATTTCTTCATATTCTGAAGGGGAGCGTACATCAACCAAGACAAATTCATCGCTCTCTGAATTCAGTAATTCATCAATATCCATTTCCTTGAACAAGTTGCTTCACCTCTTTTTGATTTGTAAGTCCAGTATGGTCAGAATTTTTATATGTAATAAGCTTACTTTTATACTAATCTATTCAACCGTCATTTTCTATCGGATTGGACATAAAAAAACACCCTCACTCTATCGGTGAAGGTGCTGGACCATTGTTAATGCATCTTTGTCCGCTATGATCGTGACGTTGGGATGGTTTCTGAGAATAGATGCAGGGAAACTTTCTGTTACTTCATTCTCCAGGAGTTTCTTCATGGCATCCTGCTTTGATTTTCCTGAAACGAGCAGAAGGATTTCCCTGCTTTTCATGATGGTAGAGATGCCCATCGTAATGGCCTGACGGGGCACTTCATCAATTGAAGAAAAGTAACGGGCATTGGCTTCCCTTGTCGATTCGGTGAGTTCCACCAGATGTGTACCTGATTGGAATGATGTTCCTGGTTCGTTGAATCCGATATGACCGTTTTCGCCGATTCCCAAAATCTGAAGGTCGATACCCCCAGTCTCTTCAATCAATTTCTCATATCGATCGCATTCCTTTTGGAGGTCTGTGGCCATACCGGAGGGGATATGCGTATTCTCCAGGGCAATATCAATATGTGAAAACAGATTCGAGCACATATATTGAAAATAGCTGTTCGGATCCTCCTTCGAGAGTCCGATATATTCGTCGAGATTAATGGAGTTGACACACTTGTAGGAGGTGCCGTTCACATGATGGTCCTCAATGAGTTCCCCGTATAGTCCTGTTGGGGTCCCGCCGGTTGCCAAACCCAGGGTCAGACAATCCGATTTCATAATTTTACCGATCACGTGCTGTGCTGCTTTTACACTCATCTGCTTATAGTCAGACACTTCAATGATTCTCACACGTCATCAACCCCTCTTTCATAAGCAATTTCCCCTTTACAAATCGTCATAAACACGTTCAGTTGATCATCCAGAATGACGAGATCGGCGTCTTTACCCCAAGTTATGCTTCCTTTCCTGTTGAAGACGCCGAGTTGTTTAGCAGGGTTTTCAGAAGTAATCTTGATCGCTTCCTCTATCGGGCATCCGGTAAATTTCTGGATATTCTTAAAGGCGGATTTCATCTCGAGCACACTACCAGCGAGCGTATCCTCGTCTAACATTGCCATGCCGTCCTTAACGGTTACCATCTGACCTCCAAGATCATACTGACCGTTTTTCAGACATTTTGCACGCATGGAATCAGTGATGAGAATCATTCTGTCCCCTGTGATCTGCTTAAAGGCAATATCTACCGCTTCCGGCCTGACATGAATGCCATCAGCAATCAGCTCCACCATTACTTCCCCTCGATTGAACGCTGCTCCAACGATTCCGGGTTCACGGTGATGAAAGCCTGACATCTGATTGAATAGATGCGTTACATGAGATACACCTTTGTCGATCGCTTCACCCATCTCATCATAAGAAGCATTGGAATGACCTGCCGACGCTATGATCCCCTGTTGTTTCAAATGCTGGATGAGACTATGCTCTTTGTCCATTTCAGGTGCCAGTGTCACCAGCTTGATATGATTTCCTGAAGTCGCCTGCCAGCTTTCAAATGTATCCACACACGGTACTGCGATATGATGCAAAGGCTGTGCTCCAGCTTTGCCGCTATTGATGAATGGACCCTCTAAATGGATACCGAGGATTTCTGCCCTTCCTGTTTTTTGGTGACGATCGATATAATTTCCCGTACTGACGAGCGCCTTTTCTATATTTTCTTTCGACTCCGTCATCGTCGTCGCGAGAAAGCTTGTCGTCCCTTCCTTTGGTAAGGATACCGTCATCGTGTCAAGTGCCTCTGAGGTAGCATCCATTATATCTGCACCGTTGACACCATGAATGTGGACATCAATCATGCCGGGAATCACCGATGTGTTCTTCGGCAGGGAGATCCCGGTAAATCCTTCATCATTTTTGAGACTGGTCATTTCGCCTACTTCTGAAATGGTCCCGCTTTCTATTTTGATAAATCCATTATCAATGACTTTATTTTGCGCATAAATTTTTTGATTTCGAATGATATAGTTAACAGGGCGTGTGAACATATTTCCTCTTCCCTTCCATTATCATGATCTAGTTTGACTGTATCATCTTGAACGCATAGTTGTCTATACCAATTACCATTTTTCATAATTTAAGTTTATTATACCTATTAATTTACGATGAAAATTAGCAGCCCACCACAGACTGGTATAGACATCACTTCATTTTGAATGGTAATATGTTTGTGATTAAGAACTCAAATGCACTCTAAGATTTATATAAATATCGTAGGAAGGTGACAGCGAACGTGGTAAATAAACAGTCCCCATTACCTCTGTATTACCAAATTGAAGAACATATAAAAGGGTTGATCGACTCTGGAGGATTAAAACCCGGTGATGTGCTCCCTTCTGAAAGAGAATTGGCCGAATCATTCAATATAAGCCGTATGACCGTAAGGCAGGCCATCACGAACCTGGTGAACAAGAACCTTTTATATCGAAAAAAAGGCAGCGGAACTTATGTTTCCCATCATAAGTTCGAACAATCCCTCCATGGACTGACTTCTTTCAGTGAAGATATGAGAAGTAGGGGTTTTGAACCCGGCAACAAGCTCATTCACTTCGAATTGTCCAGTCCCACCGAAGAATTGGTCCATCACTTCTCTTTACAAGGTGAGGATCTGGTCTACAAGATCAAACGGATCCGGCTGGCAAATGGTGAACCCATGGCCATCGAGACAAGTTATATACCGGTGAAGCTGATTCCCGGACTCAGCCAGGAGATTTTATCGAAATCGTTGTATCAATATGTAGAGGAGCAAATTGGAATAAAGCTGGGCCATGCCTCCCAAACAATCGAAGCCTCCGCCGCCACTGAAGACGATGCCAAGCATTTGCAGCTTGAGCTTGGCGAGCCTGTTTTATTTATCCAGCGGGAAACTTTCCAGGACGACGGCGCTCCTTTCGAACTGGTAAAGTCAACTTATCGGGGAGATAAATATAAATACAAGATGAACATTGAGCGGTTACGATAAAAAAACTCACCTGAGAGACATCATGATCCTTCAGGTGAGTTTTTTTATCTACTTTTCTTAAAAGCTAGTTCTTTTCCTGGTAAAAATGGTATAGACATCTATACTAATAGTTGATATGATACTTTGTAAGCGAATTCATTTTATTACTACATTTTTATTACAAAGGGGAGAATTATATGCGGAAGGAAGAAAGATTGGCCAGAGAAATAACCGAGCTTCTTGGCGGACCGAGCAATATCGCTGCGCTGGAATCATGTATGACGCGTCTGCGCGTTAAGCCGATCGATGAGAGCAAGGTTGATTTGGCAGGCATCAAAAAAGTTGATGGGGTGCTGGGAGTTGTCGAAGCAGAAACACTCCAAGTCATTTTGGGACCTGGTATTGTGACGAAAGTTGCTGCTGAAGTATCTGCATTAACAGGAAAATCCGTATCATCTGTGGACGAGGATGAAGTCGAGGACTTTTCTTTCGAAGGACTTGCGGACCGTACGAAATCCGACTTAAAGAAAAAGAACGCCACTCCTTTTAAGTTATTCCTGAGAAAGATTGCGAGTATATTTATTCCATTGATCCCTGCCATCGTGGCTTCCGGATTAATCGCCGGACTTACGAATGTGATCATTCGCTCAGGTGCAAATCCCGAGTCTACATTCATCCAGATATTAGACTTAATCGGCTGGGGCTTATTTGGTTACCTTGCCATCTTCGTAGGTATTAATACGGCGAAGGAATTTGGCGGATCACCTGCACTTGGTGGTGCTGCCGGGATCTTGATCATCAATCCTGGACTTGCAAACATCACCTTATTCGGCGATGCACTCGTACCGGGACGCGGCGGCCTGATCGGTGTTATGCTCGCTGCTGCATTCATTGCGTTTCTTGAAAAGAGAATCAGGAAAGTTGTTCCATCCGCAGTTGATATCATCGTGACACCGACTGTTTCATTGCTGATCACCGGGTTTGCTACGTTACTCATACTTCAGCCTGTAGGAGGATTCGTTTCGGATCTCATCACAGAAGGATTACTCGGCCTTATTGATATGGGAGGTTTCTTTGCAGGTCTGATCCTTGCAGGAACATTCCTTCCATTGGTTGTAACAGGACTTCATCAAGGATTGACTCCAGTTCATATGGAATTGATCAATACAATCGGAAATGATCCATTGCTTCCGATCCTTGCGATGGGTGGTGCCGGCCAGGTAGGTGCTGCATTTGCGATTTACTTTAAAACAAAGAATCAAAGGTTGAGAAAAGTCATCAAAGGCGGGCTTCCTGTTGGAATCCTTGGAATTGGCGAGCCGCTTATTTTCGGAGTCACCCTCCCGCTTGGCCGTCCATTCATCACAGCTTGTCTCGGCGCAGCTGTAGGTGGAGCATTCCAGGCTGTCTTTAAAACGGCAACCATCGCCATCGGAGTATCCGGTATCCCTCTTGCCTTCCTAATGGATGACGGACAAATCCTTCTATATCTGGCGGGCGTGCTGATTGCCTACGTATTCGGTTTCATCTTCACATGGATGTTTGGATTCAATGAAGAAATGGCAAAGGATATTTGAGTAGATTCATATTATAGTAAAGAAGGAGGATCTTCCTCCTTCTTTACGTTTTAGTTGGAGTGTGAAATGAACATGCTTGGAATTTCCGTTTATTTGAAAGAAGAAAACAGGAAGAAAAATGCTGAATGGATAGAGAAAACCTCCTCTCATGGTTTTCGGTCCATCTTCACTTCCCTTCATATACCCGAAGATAACCCGGACACATATAAGGAATTGCTTCAAGAGCTGGGCTCCCTCGCGAAAACGCATCACATGGAACTGCTGGCTGATGTATCACCGCTGTCGCTGGGGCATCTTGGCCTCGACTGGAGTACACTTCCACAATTATTGGAGTGGGGCCTTGCTGGAATTAGGGTGGACTATGGCTTTACTGCTGATGAAATCGTCAGCCTGTCCAAACTCATGAAAACCGGTATAAATGCAAGTACCGTATCTGAATCAGAGCTTGACAGCTGGATCGAAAAAGGATTAAATGTGGAAAACGTGGAAGCCTGGCATAATTTCTACCCCCGTCCGGAAACAGGACTGGAACTTGATTTCTTAATCGAAAGAAATAGTATGCTGAAATCGAAAGGCATCACCACGATGGCGTTCATCCCGGGTAATGAAACGCTGCGCGGACCGCTCTTTGAAGGTCTCCCTACCCTGGAACAGCACCGTCATGCATCTCCTGCTTTTGCAGCAGCACAATTAAAATATTCAGGATTCACCGATAAAATACTCATCGGAGATCCGGCTGCAAATGAGAAGACCCTAAAAGAACTCAGTTTGATCAATAAGGGAATCATCCCCATAACCATCGATCTGCACCCCGGCTCGGATTACACATCGCTGCTGACCTGTATTCATACCAACCGGATGGATCCTGCGCGGGACGTCATCAGGTCAGTGGAATCACGCTCCTATGCCCGGAAAGGGATCCGGATTGCGCCACATAACCAGATCAAGCGACGTATAGGATCTGTCACCGTCGACAATGAATACTACGGAAGATATTCAGGCGAACTTCAAATCGTCAAAAAGGACTTACAAAGAGATGATAAAGTGAATGTGATTGGTGAAGTCATTCCGGAACACCTTCCCCTGATGCAAGAAATAAAAGCCGGAGGAAAATTTCAACTACTAGTGAGGGATAAGATATGAATCTAACGAAATTAAACACTGAACAGCAGAACCCCAAGACGCTAAACATCGATTTAATGGAGACAGAAGAAATTATCTCGATCATCAACCAGGAAGATCTTCTCGTTCCTAATGCGATTGCAAAAGAAATCCCTGCCATCAGTTCTGTGGTCGACCGAATTGTACAAGCCTTCAATGAAGGCGGCCGATTAATTTATACTGGAGCAGGAACATCTGGCCGCCTTGGCATACTGGATGCCTCAGAATGCCCGCCAACATACGGCACGGACCCGGAAATGGTGATCGGAATCATTGCAGGCGGTAAAGAAGCGACAACAGAAGCGATAGAAGGCGCTGAAGATGACAGTGAACAGGGCAAGCAGGATTTAGTTGATATCCGATTGACTGCAAGGGATGTCGTGGTCGGGATTGCTGCCAGCGGGAGAACCCCCTATACCATCGGGGCGCTTTCATATGCGAACGAAATCGGCGCTGCATCAGTCTCCGTTATATGCAGCAAAGACTCTGAAATGGAGAAGATCTCCTCTTACACGATTGCACCGATTGTCGGCCCTGAAGTGGTGACCGGATCAACACGCATGAAAGCGGGCACTGCCCAGAAGCTAGTACTGAACATGCTGACCACCGCTTCCATGATTAAAACCGGCAAAGTGTACGGCAACCTCATGGTCGATGTCCAGATGACTAACGAGAAACTTCGTAAACGTGCAGAAAACATTGTCAAGACAGCTACCGGCGTCTCAGACGAAGAAGCAAGCTCAGCGTTGACCGAACAGGACAACAACACGAAAGCGGCCATCCTGCAGATCATGACAGGTCTCAAAGGGACCGAAGTGACAGTATTACTTCATGAGCACTCAGGTCATTTAAGAGAAGCTGTTGCTGCTTTTCATCGTGCTCAATAAACGATTTTCAGGGGACTGACCTTATCGTGTGATAGGGTCATTCTTTCTTTCATCTATGAAAAATCATTATAAAAGGTGGTAATGTAATTGATCACACCCTCCCTTAAAAAAAGGTTCACTGACATAGTCGGTGAAGAAAACTATAGAGACAGCTCAGCAGAAAAACTCGTCTATTCCTATGATGCAACCCCAAATTTCCAATCGATGCCCGACGGTGTCATCGTCCCCCGCTCGACTGAGGAAGTTTCTGAAATTGTGAAACTTTGCAATGAGCACGGTGTACCCATCGTGCCCAGAGGTTCCGGTACCAATCTGTGTGCGGGGACATGCCCGACTGAAGGCGGACTCGTCCTGCTTTTCACTCATATGAACAGCATCTTGGAAGTCGATGAAGAAAATTTGACGGCCACCGTCCAGCCGGGGGTGGTGACACTGGATTTGATACATGAAGTCGAAGCCCGGGGTCTATTCTATCCTCCCGATCCAAGTTCAATGAAAATATCAACGATCGGCGGCAATATTAATGAGAATTCCGGCGGTTTGAGAGGACTGAAATATGGCGTCACCCGGGATTACGTCCTCGCTTTGGAAGCTGTACTTCCAAACGGGGATATCGTGCGGACCGGCGGGAAACTCGCGAAAGACGTGGCCGGATATGACCTGACCCGCCTTTTTGTCGGGTCGGAAGGAACCCTTTGTGTCATTACGGAAGCGACGCTGAAGCTCGTTCCCATTCCTGAAACAAAGCAGACGATGCTCGCTCTTTATCAGGATATTGAAGCTGCTGCTCAAACTGTTTCAAGTATTATTTCAAACAGGATCATCCCCGCCACTCTTGAGTTTTTGGATCAGCCAACATTAGAAGTTGTGGAGGATTTTGCAAAAATCGGCTTGCCGGTTGATGTGAAAGCCGTTCTTTTGATTGAACAAGACGGTCCCGCCGAAGTGGTTGCGCGCGATATGAAACGGATGGAAGAGGTTTGTCTGGAAAACCAGGCGGTGTCCGTCCAATTGGCCGCGACTGATGTGGAAGCCGAGGCACTCCGTACGGCGCGCCGGTCTGCCTTGTCTGCACTTGCCCGCCTGAAGCCGACGACCATATTAGAAGATGCCACGGTCCCCCGCTCTGAAATCGCCAAGATGGTAAAAGCCATCAACGAGATTGCGGATCGATATGAGTTGAAGATCTGTACTTTCGGCCATGCTGGCGACGGGAATCTGCATCCGACAGTGGCAACGGATGCCAGGGACCATGAAGAAATGGAACGGGTAGAGGCGGCTTTTGAAGAAATCTTTGCACATGCCATTGATCTCGGCGGAACGATTACTGGTGAGCACGGAGTCGGAATGATGAAGGCACCTTATCTGGAGTGGAAGTTGGGTCCCGAGGGAATCGGTGCGATGAAAATGATCAAGCGGTCGTTCGATCCAAACAACATCATGAACCCGAATAAAGTATTTGCTAAAGAATCAAGAAAACGAGTGGTGATTTCAAGATGACAACAACCAAAGAAAGACAGCAGATCAAGCACGAATTCCAGGAACGGATGGATCAGGATGAGCTGCTGAACTGCATGAGATGCGGATTCTGCCTTCCATCCTGTCCCACTTATATCGAATCGGGATTTAAAGAATCTCACTCACCACGCGGCAGGATCGCTTTGATGAAGGCGGTTGTGGACGGTGTAATCGAACCGGATGAAGACGTGGAGCGTTCACTTGATCTTTGTCTCGGCTGCCGGGCATGCGAGCCAGTATGTCCCTCAGGTGTGAACTATGGACATTTATTAGAAGAAGCCCGGGACATCATCAATCAGAATAAGAAACATTCCCTTCCAGTCCGCGTACTGAGAAAGACGGTATTCGAAGGGTTCTTCCCTCATCCGGGAAGAATGAGGATGCTTACTTCGCTTCTTGGTATCTATCAGCGTTCCGGGTTGCAAAAGGCCGCCCATGCCTCCGGTGTGATGAAACTGTTCCCTGACAGTATGGCGACCATGGAAAGAGTGCTGCCACAGGTTCCAAGATTGAAAGACATGAAGAACCGGCCGAACGCTTTGTTCTCCATCGGGGTAGCCAGAAAAAAAGTCGCTTTCTTTTCAGGTTGTTTGATGGATACGATGTTTTTGGAAACGAACAATGCGACCACGAAACTTTTGCAGCTGGCAGGCTGCGACATTGTAATCCCTGAGCAGCAGACATGCTGCGGTGCCTTGCATGGTCACAGCGGGGAAAAAGCTTCAGCCAAAGATCTGGCCAAGAAGAATATCGCAGCTTTTGAAGACTCTGATGTCGACTACATCATCACCAATGCTGGGGGCTGCGGAGCGTTTCTTGTGGACTATGACCACTTGCTGAAGGATGAGCCTGAGTGGAAAGAACGCGCTATCCGGTTTAAAAATAAGATTAAAGACATCTCCTCTATTTTAGTAGAATTGGAGTTTCATAAAAAAAAGAACCTTCGTACGGATGCACAGCGCATTACGTATCAGGATTCATGCCACCTCCGAAATGTGCAGAGGACATTCATGGAACCCCGGCTCCTCCTCCAATCAATTGAGGGTGCGGAATATAAGGAAATGAAACAAGCCGACCATTGCTGCGGCTCGGCAGGCATCTATAATATCGTCGAATCGGAAATGTCCATGAAGATACTGGATCATAAGATGGAGAATGCAGAAGCAACACATGCCGTAACAATTGTCACAGCGAATCCAGGATGCCTGCTGCAAATGAAGCTTGGGATCGAAAGAGAAGGCCTGTCTCATAAAATGCGGGCGGTTCATATTGTGGACTTTTTGCTTGAAGCTGTGGAGGAATGAGGAGGACTGCCCTTTTAGGGTGGTCCTTTTCTGTGAGGAGTAAGGGCTTGGTTGGATGGTGGTGCCTGGCACACTAGATAAGTGAGGAAAGCTGTACCTGGTACATTACAACTTTTTTGTACCTGGTACACCTCAAAAATTACCAAAATCCAAAGGCCCGTCGCTCACTACACTAAAGGATCAAAGTGCTTTTTCCTCTGCATATTCTTTTGTGGTGGCCTCAATTGCTTCATTCATGATATCGACCATTTTTTTCAGCTCCTCTTCGTTTGCTGCGAGTGGCGGCATGAAGACGATTGTATCTCCTATCGGACGTGTCAGCATGCCGAGCTCCCTCATTTTGAGGGTGGTCTGGTATCCGACTCTATCTTCCCAAAGGAAAGGTTTTTTCGAGTCTTTGTCTGCAACCAATTCGATGCCGCAAATCATCCCAAGCTGACGTATATTCCTTACGTGGGGATGACTCTTTAACGGCTCGAGCAGATTTTGAATAATCGTTGTTTTTTCTTGAGTTTGCTCGATTATGCGTTCTCTTTCATAGATTTCAAGGTTGGCAAGCGCAGCCGCGCATCCAAGCTGGTTCCCTGTGTACGAATGGCCGTGGAAGAAAGTTTTTAATGACGTATAGTCATCGTAAAAGGCTTTATAGATTTCTTCCGTTGTCAGGGTCGCTGCTATCGGCAGGTACCCGCCTGTAATCCCTTTCGCAACCATCATGATATCCGGCTGAACGTCTTCATGCTCGACTGCGAACATTTTTCCGGTCCTGCCAAATCCGGTCGCCACTTCGTCGACGATCAGAAGGACATTGTATTTTTTGCACAGCTGCTCCACCCCTTTGAAATAGCCCTTTGGCATAATGTTCATTCCACCGGCTCCCTGAATAAGGGATTCAACAGTCATCCCTGCAATTTCATGGTGATGTTCTTCCAAAATCAACTCCAGTTCTTGAAGAGCCTGGTCGCGTATTTCATCTTCATCAGTCAGTTCAGGATGATGATAGACATCAGGGAATGGAGCGACCAGAGTGTGGAACATGAGAGACTTGTAGACACGGTGGAAGATATCCACTTTCCCCACACTAATTGCTCCGACAGTATCGCCATGATAGGCATTTTTGAGCGTGATGAATTTCTGCTTGTCCGGCCTTCCGATATTCTGCCAATATTGATAGGCCATTTTGATTGCGATTTCGACCGAAGTTGCACCGCTGTCTGAATAGAATACCCGTTTCAGTTTTTCAGGAGAGAGATCAATCAGTTTTTCTGCTAATAAAATCGATGGAATGTTGGACGCACCGAGCAAAGTGGAATGAGCGATTTTATCCAGCTGTTCTTTGATCGCACTATTGATTTCCTCATTTCGATGTCCATGAACGTTCAGCCAAAGAGAAGAATAGGCATCAAGATATTCGTTTCCGTATATGTCACGGAGATATACGCCCTCTCCACTTTCGATTACTAGCGGATCAGCATCATAATCTTTCATTTGTGTAAATGGCAGCCATAGATACTGACTGCTTTTTTCAATAAGCTTCTCTGGATTCATGCTGCATCGCCTCCTCTAAAACATTGATGTCCCATTTTTCAAGAACCTTTCCTAAAGCCAGTTCTTCCATTTCATCTTCTTTTATGTATGGGAAGGTGCCCACGATAGGAACGCCAGATAATTTCTCCAGCATCCTCTTATTGTCTTCTTCGATTTCAGGCAATTCATCAGGTGTTATCCGGTTAAGGATGATACCTGCGATATTTATGTTTCTCTGCTTCAGTGCCATTACCGACAGAACCGTGTGATTGATCGTTCCAAGCCCTGCCCTCGCTACCAAAATGACCGGCAGCCTCAGGTGTTCGATCAGGTCAATCATGGTTTCTCCCTCATTCAAAGGGACGATCAACCCGCCTGCTCCTTCGACGAAAACAAGCTCATGTGAGTTTAAAAGTTTCTGAGTTTGATTGATGATAGGCTGAGCCTCGATCTTTTTTCCTTCCATCGCCGCAGCCAAATGAGGAGAGCTTGGTGTTTTTAGCAAATATGTATTGGTTTCGTCCCCAAATCGCCGTTTCGCCAATCGTTCATAAAATACGGTATCCGGTGCAACCAGCCTGTCTCCTCCCCACTCGGCCCCGCTTTGTACAGGTTTATAAGGAAAAACATCGACTCCCTTGTCCAGAAAATAACGGGTTAACACGGCAGTGATCATCGTCTTGCCAATCTCAGTGTCAGTTCCTGTTATGAAAAAACCACTCAAAAAATCTTCCCCCTTTTTATTTATGTTAACTATATTTACATTTTAGTTAACATATTTAATAATATGTATCATACCACATATTTTTTGAGAGGATGATATGAACATGAGTAAAACGAAAGAAATTGTCTTATGCGGTCTTTTTGCCTCGTTGATGGCTGTCGGGGCGAATGTTTCACCGTTTCTGATGATCGGCGGGGTTCCCGTCACGCTTCAATTGATGTTTTCCATTCTGGCAGGAGGGATGCTCGGGAGCAGGACAGGCGCTAAAGCGATGACGGTCTATTTGACTCTCGGACTGGTTGGGACTCCAGTCTTTGCACAGTTCAAAGGCGGCCCTTCAAGCTTATTGAGTCCCACATTCGGATTTGTGCTTTCTTTCATCGCTGTAGCATTTGGAGTAGGAATGGTGCTTGAAAGAAATCGCACCTTGACTGGATATGCTGCTGCGGGAATCCTGGCCATAGCGTTGAATTACATAATCGGTACGAATTTCATGTATGCAGCTCTATCATTCTGGGCTGAGGCACCGAGTGATTTCAGTTACACAGTCGCTTGGGGATGGATGGCAGCCTACCTTCCTCTGGATCTTGGGGTCACGGCTGTTTCAATGGTGCTCTTACAGCGGTTATATAAAGCCGTTCCGTCTGTTAAACCGCAGTACGTATCTAAATAGGGCTTACGGATTTTTAAGAAGAACACAAAATAAAAACTCAGCAACTGATTTTGTCTCTT
Organism: Mangrovibacillus sp. Mu-81; assembly: GCF_036867415.1. NCBI lineage: Bacteria > Bacillati > Bacillota > Bacilli > Caryophanales > Bacillaceae > Mangrovibacillus > Mangrovibacillus sp. Mu-81. Next base: position 642,893 of record NZ_JBAJHU010000001.1, on the reverse strand, counting down.
ACATCAGCTGCTGAGTCAATAAACCAGCCCATATACCAAAAACCGTTCATATACATTATGCTCGTACTCCCCGGAAAGATTGATCTCCTTCTTCAGTTCGAACAATGGGTGATTCTCAAGATAATGAACATAATCATCTGAACTGTAGTACAACACAATTTCAATGTCACGGGGAGAGAATTCTAAAGAGAACAGGATATTATTGATGATTTTCATGAAAATTTGGACTGAAAACGGATTAAAGAAATAGAAGACATTGTCGGCGGGATGGATTTCATACTCTTCGGCCAGGCAGCAATGAAATTCGATTGAGCTTCTTCTGCCTTTTTTCTTTTTCAAATAGCTATCCCGGTTTTCAACGGCTTGCTGATAAAATTGTTCATTCATTTCGATACCGATTACCGTCGATTGAAATAAATAATGAATAAAGAAATTGAGCCTGCCTTTCCCGCTGCCAAAATCAACGACTCGGTCGCTGCTTTTTAACTCGTATGATTGAAAAAGATCTTGCAGGGCGCTGTATGGGGTCGGTTCGTACCGATGGTAGTGAATCGATCGCGGCATCCCCACTTGGTCCTTACCCGTTTTTATATTTAACAATTCATCGAAATTGAGTTCTTTCATATCGATCTCCTGTCTCGGCCCCGTCTTTAGTTATTTAACGCAGTGAGGGAATGGTCTTACTTTTTGATCGGTTTAAGGATGGTCCGCTGCATAGGTACTCCGCCCATGGTAACGTTCCGTTCAATGAAGAGGTATTCTTTGCCGTCTATGATAAAACGTCCGTTACCTTGATAGTGAACTTCTTTGCCTTCTTTTTCAAGTTCTGCCTTGATTGCTCCGATATATTCCTTCCCCTTAAAATAACGTTCATCAAAATCGATTTGAATATTCCCTTTCTCATAACCCATGAGAAAATTAAATAAGAGGAACATGCCGATAACGACCGGGATGGCCAAGATGATTTCCATGATGAGCATCTCTCCTTCCATTGTATTACCATATTATACGAAACAACCAGAATATGGTTTCAAGAATCGTCTACCAATCAAATAATGTGAATCCTCAAACAACTTATGATATTTTAAGAGAGACTATTATTTCAAGTGAGGAGCGAATGTACAAATGCGGGATAAAGAAGCACTTAAGCAGGAAATACTGGATGCTTATAAATTCAGGCATGCCACAAAGCAATTTGATCCGAATAAAAAAGTAGAGGATGATGATTTTCAATTCATCATGGAAACCGGACGCTTATCGCCGAGTTCCTTTGGCTTCGAGCCTTGGAGATTCCTTGTCATTCAAGAACCCGGCCTTCGTGAAAAAATAAAAAACACAGCATGGGGAGCATACGGAAAGCTGCCCGAAGCAAGCCATTTTGTCATCTTACTGGCACGCACGAGACTGGATACAGAGTATGATTCTGCCTATCTTCTCGATCACTTTAAAAATGTCAAAGGCATGCCGGAAGATCATATGAGTAAATACCTCGAGAAAATTGAGCAGTTCCAAAAAGTTGACTTTGACCTTTTGAACGGTGAGCGTCCTCTCCTCGACTGGGCTGGCAAGCAGACGTACCTCGCGCTTGGCAACATGATGACGGCAGCCGCTCAAATCGGGGTGGACTCCTGTCCGATCGAAGGATTCGATATCGAGAAAATGAATACTCTGTTAGGTGAAGAAGGCCTGCTTGATGACGGTCATTTCAGCATCTCAGTCATGTGTGCATTCGGATACCGGGTAAACGATCCTGCACCAAAAACACGCAGATCTTTTGAGGATGTTGTGAAGTTTGTTTGAGTAAAAAAAGGAATCTTGCTGCGAAGCAGATTCCCTTTTTTATGTCATTTACTTAAGGGACTACCTTTTAAACCAATCCGCTCCTTCATCCATATGGACAAATGGGATATCTGTATCCACTTCACCTGTAAGCCGATCATGTGAAACATCTATCCCCCTCAGCCATTTTGCGAAATCAAATATGACAGGGTCCCGATCCCCTCCCAAGGCAAACCAGGCTTTCATTTCTTTAGGAAGATAAGCGGATGTATGAATCGTGCCTGCCCAACTGCCATAAAGATCTGAGAAGACGCCTCGATTACTGTCGTTCATGAGACGGAAAGCGTCTACAATGCCTGGGTTCCTCCCTTTTTCTTTTTCCATCACCGCCAATCTTCGCTTTGAATCAACCAGGTGATTTCTATTTTCCTCTTTCATGATTTCAAAGTGATTAGTACAGGTGTTTGATTGCCTTACCTTAACCCCGCGGGGAGAGGTTTCAACGATGAAGGTCCGGCTGGTCTTATCATACACGACATAACTGAACGAATGCCGATGGGGGATTTCCTTCAGTAGATCCACTGCTTCCTCTACCGAAGCAGCCGCCTCAAGTACAAGCCTGCCAATCATGCAGCAGATGAATCCATCCCCTGGATTCTTCCGATGCATGAAATTGTATCCGACAGCGAGTCCCTTCTCATTCATGCCGTCCATCCGTCCAGTAACCCTTTGACTTGGTCCGATCATCGCGTATCCTGTATCCGTCGGCTGGTAGAAAACATAGCGCCCTTCGTACGTCTTGGGATGATAATCATAATTCCGGATTAAATAATTCTCACCCGTAAGAATCGAACACCCGGAACGAACATAATCGACCCTGTAACCGCCGAATTCCTTCAGCACCTTCTCGATCGGCCACCCAAGTACATCCTGCAATCCGAGAAGTTCATCCCAGATACCCGGGGCAAACCTTGTAATGATTGATTTCGTTTCTTCCACTTCTATTGAAAATCGCGGCTTCCTCACCTTCCATTGATTGTCTCGATTCTTTACCGTAATGGAATCCTTGATTCGTTCTCCCTGCATATATCCGAATTCATAATGATTCCCTCTGAATTGAATGATGTCGCTATGTATCGTTTTCACTTTGGTCCCTCATTTATATCAGTTTTTTTCTTATTAAGAATAATGGATTGTTAGGGATAAATAAAGAATATGAAATTGTGCCTGATTCAAATACTGAGTTTCGAGCAAGGCACCTTCATGATTGATATACCTTTAGATGCAACCATTAAAAAAAGGAACAGTCACCTGTCCCTGAATAAATTCATAAATTCATTCTATTTCTTTTTTTCAATGATTTCATCGATAATCCCATATTCCTTCGCTTCATGGGCACTCATGAAATAATCTCGATCTGTATCGAGGGCGACTTTCTCTAAAGACTTCCCTGTTTTTTCCGAAATGATCTCATTAATATGCTCTCTCAGCTTCAATATTCTTTTTGCCGATATTTCGAGATCTGTCGCCTGCCCCCGTGCTCCTCCGAGCGGCTGGTGAATCATGATTTCACTGTTGGGAAGTGCGAATCTTTTTCCTTTGGCACCTGCAAGTAATAGCATCGCGCCAAAGGATGCAGCCATACCCGTGCAGATTGTGCGGACATCCGGGCTGATATATTCCATTGTATCAAAGATGGCAAAGCCTGCCGATGTTGAGCCTCCTGGACTGTTTATATAAAGTGAGATGTCTTTCTCAGGATCGTCCGCTGCCAGAAATAACAGCTGGGCAACGATGCTGTTGGCCATGTGATCATTTATTTCATCACTCACCATGATGATACGGTCTTTTAACAATCTTGAGTAAATATCATAGGAACGCTCGCCTTTACTTGACTGCTCGATAACATAAGGGATGGTACTCATTTTCATTCCTCCTTAAAGCTTATGCTGCCATTGAGAGGACGCTTGAAGGAGTGGAAGAACTTCTTGTAATGGAAGGCATTGCAACCAGCTTCGGTACGGAATGAGTGGAAATCCATACCGGGAGGCCTTCGATTAATCGAGACGGATCCTGTGAGTTTATGCTGTCCTGCAGAATGGTCAGGATGTCTACCTGAAGATGTTCTTCCCAATACTCCTGATTGGAGATTGTTTCATCATGTTCAGAAAGGTTTTCAAGTCTGGCTCTCGTCCTTCTGAGGAGTGCTTTCACGGCTGTATCCGTCATGTTTAAGAGTGCGGCGATTTCAGAGATTTTGTATTGAAAGGCTTCTTTCAGAACGAGTGTGATGAGCTGCTTTGGTGTCAGATTTTTTGTCAGTTTTTCCAAAGTCCCGTCAACCCTTTCGCCCCTTTGTTCCACAGGGTGATCGGGCACATTGCCGAGCATTTCTTTACTTTGTTTGCGGATTTTATCAATCCATGCATGATAAGCCATTTTCTTCAATAGCGCAGCGCTCCACTTTCCTTGATCAGGGTAATGTTTGAGTGCCCTGCAGATGGATTCCTGACATAAATCTTCCCCGTCCCATTTATTCTTGGTAAGAAATAAACAGTAATGCTGCAGCTTTTCCACTAACTCACTCAACCCCTGCGACTCCATTTCATTTTCTTTCCTCACAGACTCACGAAACATATTCCTTCACTCCTTTATATCCTCTCACGCTAATAACGTCTTTCGAATAGAAAAAGATACCGGCAAACGAAAATTTTATTAAGTCTCTCATAAATTAATCTTTTTTCTATTATAGTCTATCCCTTCATAAAAGTTATCCAGAAAAACAAAAGCCCGCCCCATGCTGCTTTAAAGCAGTGCGGGACGGGCCGTTGAATTATGCTTCTTTGTTGTTTTTCAGGAACATGTAGAGTGATGCACCGAAAATGATGATGTAACCGATGATGCTCCATATGTCAGGGATCTGCCCGAACAGGAAGATGCTGATGAGAGCGGAGTAAACCACAGTTGAGTAAAAGAAGATCGAGATCTCTTTTGCCGGGGCAAATTTATAGGCAATGGTGATGCCAAATTGACCGATGGTTGCAAAGAATCCTGCCCCCAGCAGGTAAACCCATTGCTTTACGCTCATCGGCTCGTAGAAAGCGAGCACAAATGGCAGCAGGATCACCGTGGTGAAAAAGGAAAAATAAAATACGACAGTGTAAAATTTTTCCTTCGTTCCCAATACCCTGAGCACTGTATAGGCACCTGCCGCAAATACGGCGGAAAGTAGACCTGCAACATAAGGGATCGTCTCATAGGAGAAGGCAGGTTTAATAATAAACAGTGTCCCGATGAACGCGATGATGATGGCCGTGATTTGAAAGGTTCTCGCTCTTTCTTTTAAGAAGATCGATGCAAAAATGATGGTTAAAAATGGACTGAGCTTATTCAGCATATCTGCGTCAGACAGTACGAGGTGATCGATTGCATAGAAAAACAATACGATTCCGGCAGCACCAAGACTGGAGCGCAGAAGAAGAAGCTTCTGGTTTTCCTTTTTACCAAACAGCCGCTCCCCATGATATTTAACAAACCCGAAGGCGATGATGGCTGATACAAAGTTCCTGAAGAACGTCTTCTGAATCGTCGGTACGTCCCCGGAAAGCTTTACTAGCGCTGCCATCATCGAAAACCCGAAGGCGGATAATAGTAAAAGAAAAATGCCTTTATTTCGATTTGTCATGGTTTCCTCCGATAAATGATATTTCATTTTCCAACCTTCTTAGTTTAACAAATATGGGAACAAGGTCAAAAAATCTGTTTGTATGGGGACCAAGAGGTGATCATACTCCTTCTCATTGCATATAAAAAAAGCCTTCCCCTCCTCATATGAAAAGGGAAAGACGCTTTATTTATCATCTACAATGATATACGTTGCCTTGACTGGTCCATGAACCCCAACGATCAAATTCATTTCTATGTCCGCTGAATTACTTGGACCCGAGATGAAGTTCACACAAGAGGCTACAAGTTCGCCGTCTGCAGTCTTGTTATGGATATCCTTTGCGACCTGCGTGATACGGGGGACAATCGTGCTTTTCGGGATGATCGCAATATAGACGGCAGGGAGCAGGCTCACTGCACGTCCTTTTCCTTTGCCGCTGTATAACACCACTGTGCCCGATTCTGCAAGAGCTGCATCGCTGAATGTGATCCCAATATCCGCTGCTGCAGAGTATGCCAGACTTTCTTCCCGTTCATCCCCATCCCACTTGCGCATATCAATTCCAACATCCTTCAATTCATCCGTAAGACCGCCCAGCCCGAATTCCTCAAACCTGGGGTCGTCCCATGTGACAACCGTTTTCCCTCCGTACTCATTAATCAAATGAGGGATCAGTGTTGAAAGTTCAGCAGTTACGGTTTCATGGACTTCTGTGTGAATGAGGAAGCATTGTTTTTTCAGTACTTCAACCAACTCATCTTGCGAAAATCCTTTATACACATCCCATTGCGGGTTACGCTTCCATACAGGTTTCACTACCTGTTCACGGCGTTCACGGCCGAAATTACCTGCCAGATTATTTAAAAAAGAGCTTCGGTTATGAATTTGTCCAATGCTCATTTCTGTCCACCTTCTCTGCTTCTCTTTTTATACCAGTCCCTGAATCGTTCTTTTTTCGGTGCAGGAAATTCACGGATGTCCGTCCAACTCTTCAACGGGCCAGGACCTTTTGATATCCTGCCGTCTTTCGTGAAGGCAGCCATCGATGACGGGGCAAGCCTCGAACCGATATTGTACATCGCTGGTGAAGCGGTACCCATACTGAATGCTTTCATTGACAAATTTTCAAAGACAGGCGCCTTCCCTTCACGCTCTACGATGATCTGACGGTGACGAAGCAGATGCTCATGCAGCGGGATTTTGACAGGGCATGCTTCCGTGCAGGCTGCACACAACGTCGAAGCAAATGGAAGTTCCTTATATTCATCGTAGCCCCCCAGCAGCGGGGATAACACTGCACCCACCGGACCTGGATAGATCGATCCGTAGGAATGACCTCCTACATGACGGTATACAGGGCACTCATTTATGCATGCGGCACACCGGATACAATGAAGGATGGATTGAAATTCAGTACCCAGTATTTTGGAGCGGCCGTTATCGACGATCACGAGATGAAACTCTTCCGGTCCATCTGCATCCCCTGCTTGTCTGGGCCCGGTCAATGCCGTCACATAGCTGGAAAGCTTCTGTCCTACCGCAGCCCGGGTCAACAGGCTGACTAGTACCTCCATTTCCTCCCAGGTCGGAGCAATGCGTTCCATGCCCATCACGGTGATCTGTGTTTTCGGGATCGTCGTTGACATCCTGGCGTTCCCTTCATTCGTGACAAGGGTTATTGTACCGGATTCTGCTATCGCGAAATTACAGCCCGTGATGCCGATATCCGCCTGAAGGAATTCCTTCCTCAATGTTTCCCTTGCAAACAAGGCAAGCTCCTCCGGCTTCTCTGTCTTGTCATAGCCGAGCTTCTTCTTGAATACATCGCGGATCTGCTCTTTATTTTTGTGAAGGGCAGGTCCGACGATATGTGACGGGGGATCATGATCGTCCACTTGCAGGATCCATTCCCCGAGATCTGTCTCGATTACTTCGCTTCCCGCTTTCTCCAGCGCTTCGTTGAGATTGATTTCTTCCGTCACCATTGATTTCGACTTGACGACTTTTTTGCCTTTTTTCTTTTTCACCACATCAGTAATGTATTCATTCGCTTCCTCCGCCGTCTCTGCAAAAAAAACATGCCCGCCACGCTTGGCCACATTTTCACTCAACAATTCAAGATAATAATCAAGATTCTCAATCGTGTGTGTCCGGATTTCTTCACCCAGTTTCCGCCATTCCTCCCAGTTACCGAGCTCTTCAGCGGCGTTCATGCGTCCGCTTCTGAAACGTCCCTGAGCAGATGAAACGGCTCCGCGCATAAAGGTATCTGCAAGTCCTTGTGAAACCCGGTCATTAAACGGTTTATCCCCGATCTTCATCGGCATATCACTGTTCCCCCCTGCTGTTCAGGACAGAGGCAATATGCATCACCTTGATCGGTTTTGCCTTGCGCTCGACCCGTCCTCCGATATTCATTAGGCAGCCGCAATCCGCTCCAATCAGGATGTCGGCTTCCGCTTCTTCTATACTGCGAACCTTTTCATCTACCATTTGTTCTGAAATCTGTGACATTTTCACGGAAAACGTCCCGCCGAATCCACAGCAGTGATAATTGTGGGGAAGCGGTTTCATTTCGAGTCCGTCAACGTGGTGCAGTAGTTTCATAGGCGCTTCTTTCACGCCGAGGAGACGGGTCATATGGCAGGATGTATGAAAAGCAGCTTTACCATCCAGCTTCGCCCCCACCTTCTCCACTCCCAATACTTCCACAATAAATTGGGTGAGTTCGAAGGTTTTATCCGCCAGCCTCCCCGCACGTACCTCCCAAACCGGATCCCCTTTGAAGACATGAGGATATTCCCTGAACATCGCAGCACAGGATCCGGAAGGGGTTACTACATAATCAGAATCTTCAAAAACGGTGATCATATGTTTCATTGATTCCTTCGCTTTTGCAGCATGTCCACTGTTGTAAGCGGGCTGACCGCAGCACGTCTGTTTTTCGCGAAAATCGACCTCGCACCCTAACCTCTCAAGCAATTCAACTGTGTCCTTTCCAACATCCGTCTGGAAGATATCGACCAAACACGTAACAAACAAGGAAACTCTCATAAGTGTGCACCTTTCCTTCTGATAGAATGGGATGATCATTCTTTATCAAGTATAAGTACCAGTATAATGAAAGTTTCTATGTATCTCAATAATGTTATTTGAATTTTCCGAAAACAAATTTTCGAGCTATCTTTGTCCTTCATGGTAATTATGATGTTCTTTCGACTTTTCACACCGTTTTACGTATTTCCGACTAAGTACTATTCAAAAAAAATCCCCTTATCAAAATTTGATAAGGAGTACTGAATATACATTATTGTTCGAGTATCTCTTTTATTTTCTTTAAGTCTTTCTGATTTGCTTTTTCCATGAGCTTAGACATGAATGGGGTGAATATTTTTGAGAAACCACTTGGTTCTCCCTGGTTTCTTAACGTCATCTTCGTACTATTTTCCTCAAGCTTTTCCCACGTATAGGTTGTTTTCATCGGGAAAGGCCCATTAGCTGTTCTCATAACCAGTTTTTCACCAGGGATATACTCCTCTATCTTATAAACATAAGCCAGTTCTCTTCCCAAAAACGCTGCTTTAAAAGCGATTTGAGATTCAAGAGATAAAGGTTTGTCCGTCAGCCACTCGGCTGAATCGATGTTGACGTACCATTCGGGAGCGTGATCAGGATCTGAAGCGTATGATGACACCTTTTCTCTCGGGCATTGAATAGTTATCTCTGTTTTAATATCAACCATGAACCTTCCTCCAAAAAAAAGTTACTTTTTTTCTATATAGTTTTTCAAGCACGTGCCGAGAAGATACTTCCATCCTTCTGTATGTTTCTCTTCCCAGTCTTCCTGAATGATACCTGAAGCTGAATGAGATAACGAAAGTAGTGTTTCACCATTCTTTTCTTCCAGACGATAGATATAAGAACTGTTGACGGCTCCCTGCATACCTAAATGTCCATGTATCCGGATTTCTTCGGGGGCGTTGACATAATACACATTTCCCCAGACCGCTCCCTGGCTGTCTCCCCATTTTTCAATAAACTGACCACCAGGAGCCGGATCGAAAGTAAACTGCGATTTCTCACCTTCTGGAGCCAGCCTGAATTCCCACCAATCCTCTGCCTTTGTTGTCAATGCGTGAAAAACCTCTTCCCGTGTAGCCTTGATCATCATTTCCTGTTCAATTATAAAAGCACGGCTTTGTTCTGTATTCATGTCTTCCTCTCCTTTTCTATTCTCGGCGATCGTACGCAAATTCAGCAATGAGTTTGCGTTCGCCTCCATATATTTTCCTACCCAACGGCGATGCATTTCCTGAAGCGGAACGGCATTCAAATAGTTTTTTCTGTATTTCCCTTCCCGTCTGATTAACACCAAATCCCCCTCTTCAAGAATGTTTAAGTGCTTCATGATGGCATATCTGGTTACGTCGGGGAAATGTTCATTCAGTTCACCCGTTGTTTTGGGTGATTGTTTAAGAATATCCAGTATGGCTCGTCTGATCGGATGACCAAGTGCTTTAAACAGACTTGAAAGTTCCTCTTCATTCATAAAAGAAAATCCTCTCTCATGTGAACAAATGGTCACATGTAATATGTGACTATATAGTAACATGTATTCTTTTTACCAGTCAAGTTGATTCTTTGAAACCTTTCCTCAATTGAACGTAATTAATAGGAATCCGATTTATCCTTCCCTTTTTAGGGTAACTTGTAAATAGATACATAGATGATGAATCCATTCATCAATACGATGACAAGGTGGTTACAATATGTACTGGGTTATCGCACTGTTTGATACCGAAACTGAACGCTTAATTAAACATATATGGAAAGAATTACGTGAAGAGTCGATCTCTTATTACATAGATGAGGTTCAGGATGGCAGACCTCACCTTACACTCGCAAGTTATAAAGAGCTCGACAAGAAAAACTATATCCGGCAGATGGAGACTTTTTATGATAATAAACGAGGCTATGATATTACGTTTAATCATATAGGTTCGTTCTTGAATTACAATACGCTGTTCCTGTCCCCCACTGTCACGGAGCAGCTTCTTGACTTTCATACGGAACATCATAAACACTTTGGTACCTATAATACGGAGGCAAATAAATTGTATGAACCCCGACAATGGATTCCTCACGTTACCCTTGCCAACAATCTTGAACCTGATCAGTTATCGAAAGCATTTCATTATTGCGTGGACAGGATCGGGCAGACAAAAGGAAGGATCGAGGAAGTGGGATTGATTGAATTGGTCGAGCAAGACGGGAACACGATGGAAGCCCCGATCATTTATTCAAAAAAACTGAAGTGAATATGAGAAGAAGCTTGAGGAAGTATCTCCAAGCTTCTTTTTTCCAGTTGATTTATTTTTTCTTAATCGGAATCCATACTTCACATCGATAGTCGTCATCCAGTACATTCCCAGGTGGATACAGTTCAAACTCAGGACCTCCCGCGTGCTCGTAGCCTGTTGATGGAAACCATTCCGAGTATACTTTCTGCCAGACGTGTTGGATGGCATTGGGCATCGGACCGACAGATGTGAATACCGCCCATGTAGCAGCTCCTACCTTTTTCGAATCGAAAATCCCACTGTCGTGATCACTTTCCGCACCAATGAAATAGGTGAATGTTTCATTAGGATGATCAAACTCTATGCACATGCCCATCAGTTCATCCATGCCAGTCTGTTCGCATATTTGTCGGGTCACTCCATTCCCGTTCACTTCACTCCAGAAATGAGTGATGTCATTCTTGTTTTGACCTCCAGCCATTGTCACCCTGATCCCTGTTCCGACTACTTGAAACGATTCTTTCTCAACAATTCTGTAATCCATTTCTTTCTCCCCTTTTAATTGAATTTGAAAAGAGATGCGGGGGAATGCTTTAAGAGACGTCCCTGACCTCCTGACTGCAGAGGGAGATACTCCATGGGTTTTGCGGAATGCTTTTGAAAAAGATTCAGGTGTTTCGTAACCATATCGAAGTGCCACATCAATAACTTTAACGTCTGGTTTCATCAGTTCCTGTGCAGCAAGGGTGAGCCTTCTCCTGCGTATATAATCTGCTACGGTGAAACCCGTCACGATATGAAACATCCTCTGGAAGTGAAATTTTGAACTCAGGGCTATGTGCGCCAAATGGTCGTGTTCTATCTTATCCTGAAGATTCTCTTCAATATACTTGATGCAATCATTCATCCTATGGAGGATCTCCATGCATATTCATCTCCTTCTACAAAAAAGTTTATCAACTTTCGTTTGCAGGTTCCTGTCTGTTTGTGCGTTGACGTGACAGGCTGGAAATCCACAACATCCTGTCCTTCTATTATTCTTCAAACCGGGGTGTTTCCCCTTTAATAAGCGTTGACATATAACCAAAGGGTGTTATATCCTATTGAAGTAAAACCATTTGGTGTTATATAATAAGGAAAGTGGGTTACACGATGACAAACGAACGTAAACAAGTAAGGGATATCGAACAGACAGCCGTCTTCAACGCTCCCATCCAAAAGGTTTGGGACGCGGTATCAACTTCTGAAGGAATTGCAGAGTGGTTCATGCCGAATGATTTCCAACCGAAAGCAGGTCATGAATTCCATATTCAATCCCCCTTTGGCCCTTCGCCATGCAGAGTGCTTGAAATCGATGAACCGAACAAGCTGTCTTTTTCTTGGGATACTGATGGATGGGTAGTGTCCTTCTTCCTTAAGGATCTGGACGGAAAAACTGAATTCACCCTGGTGCATGCCGGATGGAAGGAATCTGATGAAATTCTTACCAAACCAAATGAGAAGGCATCAGTCATTCGCGATCGCATGAACAATGGATGGGTCGGATTGGTGAATGACCGCCTCCGTAAGGTCGTGGAGGAGTAAGTGGAAGCAGCGAAACATGATGTCTTTCAGGCTATTGCAGACCCGACTCGGCGAAAAGTGATGAGATTACTTGCTGACAAAGAGCTGCCGATTTCTGAAATCTGCTCTCACTTCACGATCAGCAGGACAGCCATCACGAAACATCTTCACATCCTGTCAGAAGCTGAATTGATCAGCGGGAAGAAAATCGGCCGTGAAAAAATCTACAGCCTACATCCTGAACCACTCACGGAATTACGAGAATGGCTGTCTTATTACGAACGCTTCTGGAACAATAAACTTTCGATGCTTAAATATTATGTGGAAGAAGCGGAAGATGAATCATAGAGGCTGAGACAAAACTAAAGTACTATATACTATAGACGAACAATCTCTAGTTAAATCTTTTTGTCACTGTTAAACACCGTTTTTGATTTCCGTGCAAGACTCCGCTTTCCGCTGGCGGCCGGTGAGCCTCCTCGTCGCAAAAAGCTCCTGCGGGTTAGAATAGCGGAGGGGCTTTGCTCAGAGGCGTGTGGCATAAGGCGAATCGGCCATGAAGGTGTTCTTTGCCTTCTTGGACGAGTCGACTTATGACATGTGCCTCTAAACCCCGGAGCTGGACAATCAGAAAAGCGGAGGCGGCTTGCTCGGAGGCGACAAGCATAAGACAAGCAAGCCGGAAAGCGCTTTTTGCCTTTTTGGCTTGCTTGTCTTATGACCTCGAGCCTCTAGCCGCCGGAGCTGGACAGGTCTCACATAAGCTACTTTTCCCGCAGGAGTCTGCGTCTTGCACTCCAATCAACCGCTTGAACTAGCTAAAATGAATAACAAACTTTAACAGGACCTTTAATTCAAATCCGAACTAATTCGAATTTGAATTAAAGGTCGGATTCTTATTCAGATAAAACACATTTGTCCCAGTCTTTCCTTTTTTCTTTATTAGTAAGTGAATAAACGAACATGATAGTCACGCATTGAGGTGAAGGTCCCATCCGCTTCCAATTTCCCTTTCCAATCAATACACGTAATCGGGACTCTATGAATTCATTACCTATCGTCTGATCGATCTGCCCGATAACCTCTCCTATGACTCTCCCCGCTTTGATATACTCATTTTCATGTTTGTTCAGTATTCCTTTGGCTATATCGAGGATAAACTCATCATAGTAGTCTTCAGATGCCCCATTCAGCCTTCCATTCCTCCATAAACGTAATGTTTGGTTACTCTCGGAAAGCTCCTTCCATTCGCGGTTCAGGTCATCTAAATCATAATCTGTAAGCGGAGGGTCATTTTTAGAATGGTTATAAATTACCTCCAACTTCTCTGGAGGAATTTCTCCAGAGTAATATGGAATATAGAATCGCTTTGGCTGCTTAAACAGCTTTATGTACTTCATGGTCGGATTGATGACAAATACAGCATGATCCTTCTCTTTCAACAGGGCAGCGGCATAACGCAAGCCCGTTTGCTCATGCGCATTTTCACCAGCCCAGATCGTGATGGATTCCCCTCTGGGAATAGAGTCCAGAAACTCCAGCGTTTGATCATAATTCTTTTCGCCTTCTTCAAAGTGATTACGTTCGTTGATGAGGTTGTTGTGTTTCCACTGAAACCGCTCTTTTACGCCTCTTTCACAGTGCAAATCATTAACCGGACCGGTAGAGAATACATCCCAAAGCGCATGAACTATATGAATATTCCTCAGCCCCATGTTGCTTAGAGTGATTTTCAAGCAGCCTCCAACTGATTGGCTGAATACAAGGTGAATCATCTGCGCTTCCTCCCTTATTTTTCCATATTTAAACAATCTTATATATGGCGAAACTTTTCTACATTTTCATACGTATGTATACTTAATAACTTCACATTAGGACGTGATAATTTGAATAAAATCGAGACATACAAAGACATTTATGCAGTTATAAAAAAGAGTCTTAGTTGGAAGGTGACGGACACTCGCTCCCTCATGATGATTGCATCGCTTTATGTAACGAATAATAAGGACTTTGACGGCGTCCGTCTTGAGGAAGTGGCAGACCATATCAAAAAGGAAGTCGGTTTTTTTACCACGCTTAATTCTCACCAGCGTTATATATTTGCCGCAATGCTATACTCCCGATATCAGCATCCTGAAGAGAAAATCACGGACTTCATTGAGACCTATAAAGCGTTAGTGGATGCAGGATTCTCAATGGGGGCGTATACATATATATCTGCGATGGTGCTGATTATTGAAGAAGGAGGCAGAGAAGAGACCGCAACCCGTGCAATGGATGTGTATAAAAAAATGCGTAAAAAGCATTTTTTCTTGACCGGGAAAAGCGACTATCCCCTCGCTATGCTGCTTTCTCTGAGCAGCCGGGACTCGGATGCGCTCATCCATAAGATGGAACTTTATTATGAAAAGCTGAATGAGTCCGGCTTTTACAAAGGAAATGATTTGCAGACGATGAGTCATATTTTATCACTTGTGGATGACGTCGATTCAAATGAATTGGCGGTTCGCTGCACAGAAATATTTGATACATTCAAGAAAGAAGGAATCCGGCCGAAATCGATGTTTTATCCACAGATCGCCATGCTTTCTTTATTGAAAAATGGAAAAGAACACGTTGAACAAGTGAATGAAATCAGAGAGGAATTAAATAATGATAAATTGTTCAGGTGGCAGAAGGACATAAATCTGATGATGGCCGTTACCCTGCACCTCAGCGATCAAATCGAGAACTCCTCTCTTCTGCAAACGAACCTTTCCACCACCATCGAGGTGCTTATCCAAGCACAGCAGTCGGCATCAGTTGCAGCAATAGCCGGTGCAACAGCAGCAACCAGCAGCGGAGAATGACTAACTGGGACAACCCTTTATGACACTAAAGGGCTGTCTCTCTATGCATTAAAATGTGATAATATAAATTAAAATATCATGTTTTTGCAGCTGGAGGTTTAGAATATGCGGATTGGAGTTTCAGATGATTTAGAACGCGCCGTAAAGTTGTTTTCTGGTTCTGAAGAAGAGTATTTGGAGATTCACGATCAGGAAGGTAAAACGATTGGCATTTTGACACTGGATGATATGAAGGAGTTGTTCCAGGAGGTACAATTACATCAATCAGTAGGAGAAATCATTCATAAACTTTCGGCCATCGAGCAGCCTTCTCAAAATCGGTCAAGAATCAAGAATGATTATAGTGAACTGCTTGAGAATGATATTTTCACAGACATCATCAATTCCCTCTATGACGGGGTATTTATTACAGACGGTTTAGGCATAACGGTAAAAATAAATAAAGCGTATGAGCGGATTACTAACCTGAAACCTGAGCAGCTGATCGGTTATCATATGGAAGAAATTATTAAGGCAGGCTATATTTCAAAATCCGCTTCCATCCAAGTAATCAAAGAAAAAAAGCCGGTTACATTGATGCAGACCATTCATAACGGCAGAAACATAATAGTATCCGGGACACCTATTTTCAATGAAAAAAAAGAGATTCTTTATGTAATCAACAGCGTAAGGGATATTACTGAGCTGTTGAAACTCAAGCTTCGAATTGAAGAATTTCAAGAATTGAAAAATTTACGGCAAAGTACAAATGCAACATTCTTGAGCGATTCAACACAGTCATCATTCTATCATAGTGAAAAAATGAAGAAGACATTTGAAATCATTGACCGAGTGGCGAAAACGGATGCAAAGGTACTCCTTCAAGGTGAAACCGGAGTCGGTAAAACAATGGTCGCAAAATATATTCATGAGCACTCAAACCGTACCTCAGGAAGCTTTTTGGAGCTTAACTGCAGTGCCCTTCCTTCAAGCTTGATTGAAGCTGAACTATTCGGGTATGAACCCGGGGCATTCACGGGAGCTCTGGCAAAAGGTAAAAAAGGGCTATTGGAAATTGCTGATAATGGCACCTTATTTCTGGATGAAATCGGGGATCTGCCTTTGGAGCTCCAAGTGAAATTACTCAAAGTCATCGAGGACCAGGCCTTCATCCCGATCGGGGCATCAAAACTGAAACAAATAAATGTAAGAATTATCGCAGCTTCCCACAAGAATATTAAAAATCTCGTAAATGTAGGAGAATTCAGGGAAGATCTTTACTATCGGTTAAATGTAGTACCAATTGAAATTCCTTCTTTACAAGATCGCCAAGAAGAAATCATCCCTATGGCAGAGCAATTCCTTGAGGAATTCAATAAAGTATATGGAATGACCAAGACGTTAAGTATTGAAGCATTGAACATCCTTCATGAATATAAATGGCCGGGAAATATCCGGGAATTAAAAAATTGCATTGAACGTTTAGTGGTCACCTCCCCTATAGATAGAATAGATCCAGAGGATTTGCCTTATGAACTCTCTGAAACAAGTAACAAGAAAAATGACTATATATATGAAATGGAGATCATTCCATTAAAAGAAGCGCTGGATCATGTCGAGAGAAATTTAATAACAAGAGCATTAAAGAAATATAAAACAACACGTAAAGCAGCGGAAGTATTACAAGTCAGCCAATCCACAATCGTACAGAAAATGAAAAAATGGGAGATTTGATTATTTTTTTAATCAAATCCCCTTTTTTGATTCGTTTTCCAATCACCATTTTCTAACACAACCATACATAACCTTCTAGTTTAACTTTTCTGAAAGTTGGCACAAAACTTGCATCACCTTTCACAAAGGGTATTTTCCTAGAAGCTATCTACGAGTTTATAAATAAGAAAGGAGCTCATCATCATGACCATATCCACATTCAAAATTGCGAACAAGCTCATCACAGGGAAAGGCGCTACAGAGGCGATACCTAAAGAAATTCAGCGCCTGGAAATCAAAAACCCACTAATTGTGACAGACGAAATTTTACAGAAAGCAGGTGTCGTCGATCAAATCACCCCGTTTCTGAAAGGGCTCACTTGCGGGATATTTACTGGAGTAAAGCCTGAACCAGAATTTTCGGTGGTCCATGATTGTACGAACATGTTCAAGGAAGGGGCTCACGATGGACTGATTGCTATCGGAGGAGGAAGTGCCATCGATATCGCCAAGAGTGTTTCTGCTTTTGCAGGCTTTGATGGGAAGCTCACGGATTTAGTGGGGACAGACCTCGTACCGAAGAAAGGCGCACCGATCATCGCTCTTCCCACTACAGCGGGAACCGGCTCTGAAGTAACGAATATTTCAATTCTTTCTGATAAGGAAGCTCAGCTGAAAAAAGGCATCGTCAGTGATTACCTGCTTCCCGATGTTGCGATTGTGGCACCTGAGATGACATTGACGATGCCGCCTTCGGTTACGGCGGCAAGCGGAGTTGATGCACTTGTCCATGCAATCGAAGCTTATATATCGGTGTACGCCTCTCCAATTACTGATGCCCTTGCTATATATGCAATTAAAATGATCGCTGAAAATCTCCCGAAAGCATACGCCAGCCCGTCCCATTTAGAAGCACGCGAAAACATGGCGACTGCAAGTTTGATGGCAGGAATGGCTTTTGGAAATGCCGGAGTTGGCGCTGTACATGCCCTCGCCTATCCACTCGGGGGACGCTACCATATTCCACACGGAGTAAGCAATGCCCTCCTCCTTCCTTATGTGATGGAATGGAATAAGATTGCCTGCATGAAGCGTTTCCGGGATATCGGATTGGCTTTAGGTGAAAAAGTAAGTCATTTATCGGACGCCGATGCCGCAGACCAAACCGTTCATGCAATGAAACGATTGTGCAGCTCAGTGAATATTCCTTCTGGATTAAGAGCATTCTCCATTCCTGAAAGCGATATTCCGGAAATGGCAGGAGATGCAAGCAAGATTGAACGTCTGCTAAACAATAACCCTCGTAAACTCACACAGGAAGAAATCGAACAAATTTACCGGGCTGCCTACTAATCTGTATTTTCATATAAAGGACGGGATGAAAAATTATCAAACAAAGTTTGAAAAAGTGTCTTATCTATTTATGAAAAGGGGTATATTATATGTGGAAAAATCGTAAACATGGTGAGGAATCACCTTACATTCCATTAGGACCATTCAAATTAAGACTTCCATTTATCCATTATAAGTTTGAGTGGCCGGACTATGTACAGGGGCTGCTTCTGTGTGCAGTGGACTTAGCTGCAATTCCATTGATGATTGAACTGTTGGGAATGCCATTTGAAGTTGCTTTGGCCGTCGTGTTATTGAATGGTTTGCTCTATTTGACCCATCATTTACTTGGCGATCCGGTTGTTCCAGGCTGGATCACACCGGCCATACCTTTAATCATGGCTTATGTATCAACGTTTCCAGAAGGCGAAGAACGGGTGCACGCACTGATCGCCTTCCAGCTCACACTCGGCCTCTTCTCCATTTTCTTAGGGGTGACTGGCCTTGCAAAGAAAGTGGTGTCATTTGTTCCACCTGCGATTAAATCCGGCGTCATTCTGGGAGCAGGATTCGCTGCGGTCATTTCTGTTTTCCAGGTTGGAGGCCGTTTCGAAAGTTTCCCGTGGACAATTTCAATAGCTGTTGGTATCGCATTTTACATTATTTTCTCGCAGCATTTTAATCAACTTAAAAATAAGAGTTCCCTATGGGGGCTAATTGGGAAACTCGGAATTTTCCCTATCATTATTTTAGCGGTAATCATTGCTCCATTATTCGGAGAAGCACCTTGGCCGACGATTGAATGGGGCCTGATCAATCCAGATTTCAGTACTCTTTGGAGTGAATATACGGTATTTGGAGTAGGTTTCCCCTCTGCCATGTTATTTGTGAGTGCCCTGCCGACAGTACTTGCAGCATACATTGTCTTATTTGGTGACGTCCTTCAAAGTAAGGCGTTGATCGAAGAAGCTGATGATCTCCGCCGGGATGAAAAAATCGACTATAATCCAAACCGGGCTCATATGATTTTTGGCGGACGAAATACTATCATGAGTATCCTCGGTCCAGATGTTACGATGTCAGGTCCCTTATGGGCAGCCATGCAAGTAGTTGTAATCGAACGATTCAAAGAAGGAAAAAAAGCGATGCATTCTCTTTTTGGAGGGTCTGGTTCATTCCGATGGGGGACGAACACAGGGCTTCTATTGCTTCCCATAGTCAGTTTAGTAGAACCGATTCTCGGAATTGCACTGGCTCTTACTCTATTAATCCAAGGTTACGTAAGTGTCCGTGTAGGTATCCTTGAAGCCCGCAGTCATAGAGATCTTGGGATTGCAGGGATCATCGGGGCAGTGTTGGCCACCAAAGGAGCAACTTGGGGCTTTGCAGTCGGAATCATTCTCTGTGTACTCATCTATGGCAAGAAGTTTTTCAAAGGTGAAAATGATAAAATATTCACGAAAGATTTAGAAAAAGATGAAATAAAGCGAATTTCATAATATATGAAAAGAAAAGGAGGACAAACATGCAACACTACAATATGCTCATTAACGGTGAAGAAATCGGAAGTGATTTATCCAAGGTGGAAGTGACCAACCCTGCTACTTCAGAGGTTGTTGCAACGATTCCAAGAGGAGGAAAAAACGAAGCGGCAAGTGCTGTCGATGCGGCAGCCAATGCTTTCCGTGACTGGTCTCAGAAATCTGTCTATGAAAGAAGCGATCTCATCCGCAAATGGTACGATTTGATCAATGATCACAAAGATGACCTGGCAAGGACCATGACGTTGGAACAAGGAAAACCGCTGAAAGAAGCACAGGGTGAAATTCAATATGCAAATGGATTCATCTCCTGGTACGCGGAAGAGGGAAAACGTGTTTACGGTGAACAAATTCCTGCGACACAGACCAACAAACGATTATTCGTATCGAAACAGCCTGTCGGAGTCGTGGCCGTTATCACGCCGTGGAACTTCCCTGCTGCGATGATCACCAGGAAAGTAGCTCCTGCCCTTGCGACGGGCTGTACAGTCGTCATAAAGCCTGCCAATCTTACCCCATTGACCGCGTTGAAAATGGCTGCCCTTGCTGAGAAAGCAGGTATCCCGAAAGGAGTTGTCAATGTCGTCACAGGGGATTCGAAAGCGATTGGTGAAGCATGGCTAGAAGATACACGCGTGCGCAAACTGACCTTCACGGGATCGACCGAAGTGGGCAGACAGCTGATGAAAGGTTCGGCGGACACCATCAAGAAAGTTTCCCTTGAACTTGGCGGACATGCTCCTTCCATCGTGATGGACGACTGCGACATCGATAAAGCAGTCGATGGAGTCATCGCCTCAAAATTCCGCAATGCCGGTCAGACTTGTGTGTGCTCCAATCGGGTATACGTCCACGAAGACATAAGCGAAGAATTCACTCAAAGGCTTGTGAAAAAAGTTAAAGAGTTGAAAGTTGGAAACGGACTTGAAGAAGGCGTCGATATCGGCCCTCTCATCAATGAAGGTGCTGTGGAAAAAGTCCAGAAGCATATAGACGATGCAGTGAGTAAAGGGGCGAAAGTGGTAATCGGTGGAAATGCCGGCAAAGGTTTATTTTTCGAACCTACCGTCCTGACAGATGTAAGTGAAGATATGCTTTGCATGACGGATGAAACATTCGGTCCGCTTGCGCCCATCTCGACATTCAAGACACAGGAAGAAGCGATCGAACGTGCAAATGATTCCATTTATGGACTTGCAGCTTATGTCTTTACAGAAAATATCACGCGGGGCATCCAGATCTGTGAACGGTTGGAGTACGGGATCGTCGGTCTGAATGACGGTGTCCCTTCGACCCCTCAGGCCCCGTTTGGCGGATTCAAACAGAGCGGTCTCGGCCGTGAAGGCGGACATCATGGGATTGAGGAGTATTTGGAGGTTAAGTATATTTCGGTTGGATTATAAATCGGATCATTTATCCAGCTTTATAAAACCCCATCGGTACAATTCAATCCGATGGGGTTTTACTTTTTTTTGACTACATAGTCATTTTCACATCCAACAGTGCTCTGAAAAAAATTAAAAAGCAACCAAAAAACTGATGCCTCTTACTTTACAACTGACTATTTTCCTTTTCCATCTTCCTTCAAATCCAGCCAGGTCAACACCTCTTTCAGAATTGTATTAACCTTTTTACTCACATATTCTTCCCCGTATATACGCTTCGCTTTCTCAAGATCTTCAAGGACGCCCTCCTCCAAATCGATAAAGGGGGTATCCTCTTCCATATCATTATAGAGCTCGATCATCGCCTCTAGTCCCTCTTGCATCTTATCAATCGCATCACTGTATTTTTCGGTTTCATCTTTGTTCGCTCTCATATTATCACCCGTCAATAGTATGTGTGGGAATTGATGGGATTATACTTTATT
This sequence comes from Mangrovibacillus sp. Mu-81, assembly GCF_036867415.1. Lineage (NCBI taxonomy): Bacteria > Bacillati > Bacillota > Bacilli > Caryophanales > Bacillaceae > Mangrovibacillus > Mangrovibacillus sp. Mu-81. Next base: position 621,300 of record NZ_JBAJHU010000001.1, on the reverse strand, counting down.
CAGCTAAAGGCAGGACCCCAGATTCATTAAAATAAGTACCTCCCCTTAAACCGTTTGTACTATTTTGAATGGCAGCATATCAAAGGACAATGGCAACAGCCCGGATAGTTCAAAAAACTCATTCTCTGGCAAACTTTCACATACTACTGGACAGCCTGGGGGTGGTACTATATATAATAGTAAAGGTCACAAACAGTAAACGCTTACATCAAGAGGAGGATTTTATGTTAGATGTGCTAAACAAGATCAATTCATTTCTTTGGGGGACACCAAGTTTAGTACTGTTATTCGGGACAGGCTTATTTTTAACAATCATGCTAAGAGGACTGCAGTTCAAAAAACTATTCTATGCGTTCAAGCTGGCTTTCACGAAGGATAAAAGTACAGGTTCTTCCGAGTCAGAAGGGGACATCAGCAATTTCAAGACACTGATGACTGCTTTATCGGCTACAATCGGGAACGGTAATATTGCCGGTGTCGCGACTGCCATCACGATTGGCGGACCGGGTGCGATCTTCTGGATGTGGATCGTCGGACTGCTCGGGATGGCGACGAAATATGCAGAAGCGCTGCTTGCGATGAAATACCGTGTAAAGAATAAGCACGGTGAGTATTCAGGGGGACCAATGTACTATGTGGAAAAAGGACTCGGCAGCAAGTGGAAATGGCTTGCTGTCTCATTCGCTTTATTCGGTGCGTTTGCCGCACTTGGAATCGGGAACAGTGTACAATCCAATACAATAGCGGATGTAATGACGACAAGTTTTCATATTAATAATTGGGTGACTGGTTCAGTCCTTGCGGTACTGACCGCGTTAATCATTTTCGGCGGAATTCAGCGCATCAGTACAGTTGCTTCTTTCTTTGTTCCGATTATGGCGTTCTTGTACATCGGCGGATCGCTATTGATCATCGGGTTGAATTATGACCTGATCATCCCGGCTTTCAAACTCATATTCTTTTACGCTTTTAATCCTGTTGCTGCCGCCGGAGGATTTGCCGGCGTTGTTATCAGCGAGGCGATCCGCAGCGGCGTTTCACGGGGGATTTTCTCCAATGAGGCAGGTCTTGGTACTGCAGCCCTGATAGCAGGGAATGCAAAGACGGATCATCCGGTAAAGCAGGCTTTGGTTGCGATGACTGGAACATTTATCGTGACCATCGTTGTTTGTACCATGACTGGATTAGTTCTGATCATCACAGGTTTCTGGGATCCGAGCGGCGGAGCGATTTCAGGTGTCCAGCATTCACCGGACCTGGACGGAGGTGCACTGACGAGCGCGGCGTTTGCGCATTCACTCGGTATAGCGGGTGAATACATCGTAGCGTTCTCGGTAATCTTCTTCGGTTTCTCGACAATTGTGGGCTGGTATATGTATGGCGAGAAGTGTTTTGAGTACCTGACAGGCTATCGGTACATTGCATCCTACCGATTGATTTATGTTGTTGCGACAGGTATGGGTGCTGTCGCGAATCTTGAACTGGTATGGGCATTTGCAGATATGTCGAATGCGCTTATGATGATTCCGAACCTGATTGCATTGCTCCTTCTTTATAAGGTGATTGTGAAGGAGACGAATCATTACTTCAATGAGTATTTACCAGGTCAAATGCAAGCTTATCCGAAGAGGAAAGCAAGTTAATGACACAGCCGGAGCGAGGATATTCGCGCCGGCTGTTTTTGATTACTTTTTGATAACCTTTATTTCCTGGCAAGATAAACGATCTTCTGTTTGCTTCCTGTCGGCTGCATGCCTTCCTGGAAATCTGCGCAGATGTCTATTTGTGAGAATCCTATTTCTTTCAGCACGAGAGCCAATTCTTGGACCCCATACCATCGTAAGGCGAATCGTTGAAGTTCTGCAGCGATGAGTGTCCCCTCCCGCCATTTCTCATATTTCAGATGATTCACTTTACGCTGCTGGAAGAAATCAGCTTCAATAAGCTTGCTCTCCATGGTAATGGTATCCCCATCTGGTAATGGGAAGACTGATGTATGGACCTTTCCCGTTTCAAATTGGCCATCAGGCAGGAATATATCCATTATTAGACTTCCGCCTGGCTCCAGATGTTCATATAGTTTCTTTAATGCCTGGATAGATTCCTCACGATCATCGATCAATAGAAAGGATCCGCCCGGGATGATAATCGCTTCATATTTGTGAGGCAGAGCCAGACTCTGCAATTTTGACTCATACAAATCGGCTTGCAGCCCGCTATCTGTAATCCGGCGTCTGCAGGATGCCAGCATCTCCGGCGAATCATCCACTCCGTCCAAATTAAGACCACTTTCCAACAACGGAATGATGACTCTTCCAGAGCCGACCATTGCCTCGAGCACACGCCCTTTACAGCTTTGAAGCTTTCCTTTGTAAAACTCAATATCCCCGCCGAAGGATTGTCCGACTTTTTTTGTCAGATCATATACTTCGGTACATAATTTACCATAATGACTAAACGACATAGAATGTCCTCCAAAAATGATTTCACTGTAATATCCAATCTTCTTCAAATGAACAAGTGCCCGCCCCCATCTAAATAGGAGCGGACAGCTTCTTCATCTGAATGAAATGGCTCTCAATTGTTTATATGCTGCTGACAGGTCTCCTTCCCCTATGAACATCACCGTCGGTCTCACTTTGACACACTGCCCGGTGGAGGCTGACCAGTCTTCCGAGGAAGCAATGACGAGTACTTCCTGGTTGATATAGCCTTCGGTCATTTTGGAGGAATCCGGGTGAACGACCATGATCTTTTCTTTTCGTTCATCCGAGCCCGAGTGAACAAACGGTGTGTCTCTCAGTGCAAACTCTTCTACACCAGCATAATACGTATCGAATTTCCCTTCAGTCGGGAGATTCAAATAGCATGATGACAGATTATCTCCAGGCTTGAAGAATGCCTCAAGATCAACGGTTTCGTTCACAAACGTCCTTCCTGACTGCTGTTCGATCTCACAGTAAAATGCAATGACCGGAACCTCAGGAAGCGTCAGGGCAAATTGGCGAAGCGTAACGCCCTTCATCGTTTCATGCTTGCTAAATTCCGTCGTCAAGCAAAGTCCCTTCCAGGCATTTCCTTTGTCATCATGTTTTACAACTGACTGGATATTCGTCGATTCCTTCAGCATCGAGTATGGACTGACATTTATGAAACTGTATCTCACACCGCCGCCCCATGGATTCCACCAGGCTTTCGGTCCAGGTTCCGGGAACTGATGATGCAGGAATTCTTTCTCCTTGTAAATCAAGGAGTAGACACCAGGAAAGTAGGCGGCTTCCGCTTTAAAGGAAAGTATTCCGTTGTCCACCGTCCAGCCCGATTCATCATGGACCACTGAAACCTCCAGATTTCCTTTTACCAACGTGACGGTTTCCAATGATGCATGCTGTCCCCGTGAGCGGAATTGCCCTCTGATCCGCTGTAATCCGGGTTCAGAATGCGTCATTTCAATTTTCACTTCAGTCACTTCGTCCTCTTTTCCAACCGTATGTTCCAAGCTCTTACCATATGCACTGATCATCAATTCCCCTTCGAGATAAGGAGTGAGTTTCGAACGGAACGAGTAATTCACTCGTTCCCCTGCAGATGACACAAGGGTTCCATCTGAAGTTTCAAGAGCATATAGGGAGCATTCTTCCATGCGCGGAGCAACCTCTCCGAGCACAAATTCCCTCCACTCTTTCCAGGTTGGGGACACATTGACCCCGACTTGGATCGGTCCGAGGCATACTTCCTTACCGGCTGGAAGGTGATCGATCTTGTATTCGATGGCGAAATGCCAGTCATTCTTTCTGCCCAAGGCCTCTTCAGGCCAGGCAAGCCCTTTGGATTCACCATTCGCATCGGACGTGTACAGCCACCTTTCAGAAATTTCCTTATCCCGGATGTAATCCATGAAAGGTTTAATCGCTTCATCACCGATCACGGCTCCCTCTTTTGACGGGATGGCCATGCGTTTGAATTCAATTGGAAGCGGCTGAATAAGGAGTAGCTTCTCTTTCGCTTCTTCTGCCTTATTTACAACTTCATGTTTTAATTCCACCAGTCCCGAACCATAGACCTTCATATACGTGTTCAGAACCACTCCCGGAAAAGCTTCGGATTCCAAAGACGTTTTCATAACTATTGCTTCGGGAGTTTCAATGAATTCAATCGCAGATGCTTCTTTCTTGGAAAATTCTTCGCTGAATGGTTTGCCCAGTTTTGGGGTGAAAAGCGTCAGCGGATTTTGTTTGGACAGAATCGAACCTGCTTTGACAAAATGGTTCCTCTTTTCAACTTCGACATAATAGGGACCGTTATAGCAGGTCCAATGCCCTTCTGTTTCCCCTCCGAATCTCGCTCCAAGACCAGGAAAAGCAAGTGACAGCTTCGTTTTAAACTGAAATCCTTCATCGTTGGGTTTTCTGACTTCCACAAGGACCTCTTCAGAATAGAAGCCGTGTTTCAACAATTGGCATTGTAAAGGAATGGACACCCTGCTTTTTGCTTGTATTTCGAATGTATATTCCGATTTCTCCATGTGCAGGATTTTGCTTTTTGGCAGCTTGATGGTCCATTTTGCATCTTCTTCAAGTTGACTTTCAATGTCTAAATAAACATCCAGATCCTGATTCGGACGGAAATGTTTTTTAACAGTACGCAAATGGAGCTTGGCTGCCTGCTTCGGGAATACCCCCATTTTCAAAGGAAATAACTTGCCGTCAACTTCAATATCCGCACCAATAACCGGATGTGTCTTCCACGGGCTTGGTTCCCGTTCAGGCAAAGTAAGGACTGCAGAATATTCGCCTTTCCACTCGTTTACCACCGTTTCTTTCCCTATGAAACTATGATTCACGACTTCCGTGGACATTCCCCACAGTGACACGTCCACAGGTTTATCCGTTTTATTTATCACATGATAAGAAACTAACTGCTCTTCTTTTTCCAGCAGTTTAAAATCAGGAAGATTCATTTCTACCAGAAGATCCTGCGTTTCAATCAGACGGATGCCGCGTCCCGTCCGTTCAAATTGAATCCGGACAAACTCGTCCCCCGCTTCCCACTTGTATTCATAGTAAGTATGATCATTCTCCTTGATGCCATCCGGTTTCACCTCAATGACACGCTGACTGGAAGAATACCAGTCATTCTTATCAAAGAACGGCTTAAGCCAGTCGATCTGCAGCACGGACGGAATGAAATTCATTAAGTGAGTCGTATCATCGCGGTCCTCCCAGAAGAATCCGCACTTCTTATAAAGCGGTACAGCTTTCGTGTTGCCCGGCCATGTGAATAAATCAAGACGCGGCCACTTCATTTCAATCGTTTTCTCAAGTGCCTTGAGGACGAGCTGTTTGCCGATCTTTAAGCCATGATAGTCCGGATGGACATTTAACAGCGGTATATAGAGCGCACCTTCATCCTCGCGGTAATGAGATAAACCGCAATACCCGACGACCTCTTCTCCCAATACAGCAAGGTATAAATGCAGATTCGTAGAGTTCGCTTCTTTCTCTATAACATCCTGCTCTGTAGTGACCGTGGCATCGCCGCCCCAGCTCTCCCGGCTTTCGTTCCACATCTTGGCTATACCCTTTGCAAGACCTTCGTGGTATTCTACTATTTTCACTTTCTCCATTGTCGTCTTCATAAGTTCCTCCTGCATTCTGACTTTCGCTATGTCTTTATATGTCTGACCTCACACTTTTTTACCTCTTGTGACACTCCATTGAAAATAATCATCATCTTAATCTCCTCCTTTTTAATATTGGAAAAAATTACTTCCCATCCACAGTTTAAAATGTTATGCCTGATAAGTAAAGAATATTCTAACTCTTTATCACACTGCTGCATTGAGGGAAGCGCACTCCGCACGGTGATCGAATGGGGCGGGATTTCAGGCTTTCAGCAGTGGGAAGCGCAGAGGGCGGGCGTCCAGCCCCCTGTGCTTTCAGTTGTATTTGTTTCTATATTTGCTTAGGGTCAGCAGTGGCCAAATCCATTGATAGCTGTGATAGCGGACATAGAATTTCCCTTGGAGGCCAGCACCTGTGGGGTAGGTAACTGCTTGGGAAGTCTGTTCCTTGTTGATGATATCCAGGAGTTTTCTAATCCCTTTTTCAATGGGTGCTGTCGGCTGCTCTGATATACTGATGAGCGCATCCAATGCCCATGCGGTTTGCGAGGCTGTACTGAAGGAAAGCGGAATATACATCTCTTTTTGGTCGCTGCAGCACGATTCTCCCCAACCTCCGTCACTTCTTTGAATACTTTCAAGCCACTCTTTTGCTCTTTGAAGGCTTTTATCCGTTGCAGGAACTCCTGCGGCACTCATACCGGTGACCGCTGCCCAAGTTCCGTATATATAATGAATCCCCCATTTGCCCGGCCATGAGCCGTTTTCCTCCTGACTCAGCTTTAACCATTGGATGGCCCTTTTCATTTTCTGATGATCCTTTGTCAGTCCTGCCCTGCTTCCCAGGAATTCAAGAGTTCTCCCCGTCAAATCAGGAGTGGAAGGATCGATTGCTGCTGCTTCTGCGCCGTCCATTGGAAATGAAGCTAGAATCCCTTTTGTCTTGTTCTTTTCAAAGGCGGGCCAGCCTCCATCACGGTTCTGCATGCCCAGCACCCAAGCGATGCCCCTGTCCCATGCCTGCCGGATCTCAGGCTTTTCACTGGCTGAATAGGTAATGGCACGTAATGCAGCTGTCGAATCATCGACGTCAGGATGGATCAAATTGCTGTCTGAAAACCCCCAGCCACCTGGAGAAATGGTTGGAATCTCGATGGCCCAATCTCCGAATTTATAATGCTGCTTCTTCACTAAATAGCCAACTGACCTTTTTATCATCTCATCTTCACAGGAAACACCCGACTCTTGCAGCGCATCGGAAATGAGTGCCGTGTCCCAAACTTGGGAAGGTGAATTTTGTACATGAGGTCCGTTTTCGGTATGACAGATCATCTTTTTCAAACCGTTGATGGCATGTTGAATGACTGGAGATTCATCCTTATACCCGATGGATTTCAACGCATATAGCATAAAAAAGGTAGCGCTGAAATAACTGAGGCAGGTTCCATCCGACTCTATCCGCTTGTGCATGTATTCGTGTGCAAATTGTTGAGCGTGAGAACGGATGGATTCGGGCAGACCCGCAATCTCTTTTACACCTTCTGTTATTTTTCCCAGGAGAAACATAACCCGCTCATCGCTCTGATTTCGATTGGAATGAAGAAAAAGATGCCTGATGTTTGGCGTCCGAACTGTCTTCAAATGATAACGGCCATCCCTTAATAATAGAAACGGGACCATGTGACCCCTGGCGTAGCTGCTGAAATCCCAAAAGCTGATGGGAAAGCTCCTGGGTATAAGCAGAATTTCAATCGGGACAGGTAAAAGATGCCGCCATTCATACTGTCCATGAACGGCAAGCATCAACTTTGTGAGGGTATGAGCCTCTTCCAAGCCTCCTTTATCTTTGATGAATTGTTCCGCTTTTTTCAAACGCTTGTCTTCTCCATCAAGAAGTCCACTGAACCTCAACGCGAAATAAGCTTCGATCGTGGCAGAAAGATTCCCTTCTTTCTCATCCGTAAATACCTTCCAGGTCCCTTCTTTAGTCTGCATTTCCAAGAGTCTTCCGACTAACTGTGACAGCAGCCTGTCTTCATCCAGAAAGAATGAACGGATGAGGATGATCATATAGGCATCCGTCATCAGACTGTTCTCAAAACAAAAAGACCAGCTGCCGTCCGGTTTTTGCCTTTGCCGGAGAATCTCCTCCATTTTTTTGATGGTACCTTCAATTTCCCCTCTCATATTCAAGCCTCCCGCTGTCATGTTTGACGTCTTTGATATGTATATGTTGCAACGCCTCATGTTAGTAGTTTGCGAGAATGCAAGGGTGCATCCATTCTAAAAAAACAAAAGCAATCATTCCGGCTGGATGATTACTTTTGTTTTTTTATTTGAACATCATGAATACCATTTATGCCACATATGATCGTTTCTTCCCCTGACAAAGGTGTCTATGCGGTTCCTTCCCCATGAAACAGCTCCAGGTGCGGAACGCACTCCTCCGCGTGGGGCCCCGAGGTCTTCCCATCTGCTCCACCGCGAGCCGTCCCACCATTTATGCCACATCGTATTGTTGTCTCCACGGACAAAGGTGTCAATCCGGTTGGGAGCCCAGGATGAGGCTGCAGGTGCTCCTTCGAAACCGCCCCTTGGCGCACCGAGATCCTCCCACTCGCTCCAGCGGGAACCATTCCACCACTTATGCCACATCCGGTCATTATTCCCTCTCACAAAACTGTCGATCCGGTTCGGGCCCCATGATACGGCTCCTGGTGAATTCCTCACTCCTCCTCTTGGTGCTCCAAGGTTTTCCCATCCGCTCCACCTGGATCCGTTCCACCATTTATGCCACATATTATAGTCATCACCCTGGACAAACACATCTAAACGGTTTGCAGACCATGAAGCGACAGCCGGGTCTCCTCTAAACCCTCCAGGAGGACCGCCAAGATCTTCCCACTGGCTCCAGCGGGAACCATCCCACCATTTGTGCCATAAGGAGTCCCTGTCGCCCCGGACGAATGTGTCAATCCGGTTCGGCCCCCATGAAACAGCTGCAGGTGAACTCTTCAACCCTCTCCGTGGTGCACCCAGATCCTCCCAATCACTCCATCGGGAGCCGTTCCACCATTTGTGCCACATCCGATCATTTTCACCACGGACAAACGTATCCAGTCTGTTTTGCTGCCAAGATGCTACAGCAGGAGAGCCTTTCATTCCTCTTGGCGGTGCACCAAGGTCTTCCCAGTTCTTCCAGTTTGCACGCCATTCATCATAAATTCCCCCGTCATAATAAGAGTTCGGGTAATACTGAACTTGATCGGCATGCACAGCCGGATAAAGATTAGGGTCGTAATAATAAGGCTCATTCGGATAAAATGCTCTCTGGTCATAAGGTTCAATTGAGTAATAATGTGGATTTACAGGCCAATAAGTATACTGGCTTCCATCTTCACCATTCCGAAATACAGGTTGATGATAATCGTTTCTCCAATCATACTGGCTGACAGGATAAACATAAGGAAACATTGATTTTCCCCTCCTTCTCAATCTGTATTTACCTTATGCAGAAAGCTGGTGGCAGGAGTAAGTACACTTTCATTCCCCCTTTAGTGACGAATCATATCCACAATCTTATTGTAAAAGTTGAGGGAAAATGATAATTTCAAAGGGAAAACAGACATTTAAAATACATGTTCTAAATACTTATTCGGACTTTTCTATAGAAGGGTGATGTATCGATGGATACTTTCAATAAAAATGGCGGTCTTTCAATAATTTCAGAGGACATGTCTTCTTTATTACAATCAATCGGAACTCCCCGTCATGTAAAAAAAAGCACCTTCTTATTTCAGGAAGGCGAAAAAGCTGTTGACTTATTACTGATAAAATCAGGTGTATTCCAAGTAAGCAAACTGAATCTTGAAGGCAAGGAATTAACAATGGGAATTTACAAAAGGGGCGACTGCATCGGGGAACTCACTCTCTTCTCGGATGATGCCACCCACATGCTGAGCTCTTATGCACTTGAAGATGGGGAAGACCTCATCATTCAAAGGGATCACTTGGAAAAGGCTCTGATGAACAATGCCCCGCTCACCTTTGAATTCATGAAGTGGATTTCCACACAGTTAAGAAAGAACCAGTCAAAAATCAGGGATTTAGTCATGCACGGAAAAAAGGGTGCTCTCTATTCCACACTGATCCGTATTTCGAACTCGTACGGGGTGAAAGCAGATCACGGGATCCTCCTCGATATTCACCTCACCAATCAGGAGCTCGCTAGTTTTGTGCATCGACACGGGAGAGTGTCAACCGCATTCTGAGTGAACTGAAGATAAAGATAGACTACTCAGCGAATGGAAGGATCATCATTCTCGACCTTGCATACCTCCGGGAAGAAATCGGATGTGAAAATTGTCCCATCTATATTTGTAATATAGAGTAATAGAAGATGGAAAGACAAGGACAACAACTGAACTTGTCCTTATTTTTTTTGCTATGGATATACATTATGTTCATTTGTGTAAAAAGCGCCAATCACTGCGAAAAGAGTCTTTGAATGAAGTCTTCTCTAAATACTGACATTATCTGTTCATTTCCCTTATATTTCCCGGGCTATATTCGACATCAATCCCGCAAATCAGCCTTTCGATTGCCCTAGCCACCCACTATTTCCCTAGAAATCCTCCATTCGATTCAATCATCTGTCCCGTCACCCATTGAGAGTCACTGCTTGCAAGGAAACGAATCAGTTTCGCTGCGTCTTCCGGCATTCCGAGTCGCCCCATCGGAAACATCGGCAGAAACGCTTGCCCCATCTCTTCATCAATCCAGCCTGAATCGGTCGGCCCCGGGTCAACAGAGTTTACGGTAATACCAAATGGAGCAAGACCTGTCGCCAGTGGGGCTGTGATCGCCTTCAAGGCACCTTTTGTGGCAATATAAGCAAGATTATCAGGGTCAGGTCCCCCTGAAACCATAAATACGATCCTCCCCTCCCCGCCATCAGGGTTCGATTTCTCGAACTCCCTGGCAAATTCCAGCGTGAGCATGAGCGTACCTCGATTATTCACATGATAATGTTTATCCAATAAATCTGTATTAAGCGTCCGAATAGTTGACGGTGCACAGTATGTGGCATTGTTAATCAAGATATGAGGTGTCCCAATCGTTCTCTTGACACGATCAAGAATCCTTTTTGGTGCATGATCATCTTCCAGATCCGCTTTCATATGACTGGCACGGACACCCATGCCTATTAATCTATCTTTTAACCGCTGCGGCCATTCTTCTTCCACACCATTCCCTTCCGTTTCGTCAAATGGAATCCAATGTGTAAAGAATATATCAGCCCCCGCTTCAGCGAGCGCAAGGCAAATCGCCGTTCCGATGCCGCCCGAACGGCTGGCTCCCGTGACAATGGCTGTTTTTCCACGTAATGAATTCATATGAATCCTCCCCTGTCATTCTATTAAAATCAGTCTATAAAATGGCACTTACAGAATCCCAGCCATCATCATCCCACCCCCCTTATCTACTCACTGTATTTTACCAACTTCATATGAAAGAAAAAAGCTCCAGTTCATGCTAACCGGAGCTTTTCTTATGTCCAGCTACAGGGCTTAGAGGCTCGGGTCATAAGCCTCTTACCAAAGCCCTTTCGCTTTTCTTATTACAATGCTTCTTTGATCACTTTTTTATAATAGGCTACGGACAGTATTCCAAATATGGAGTAGAGAGCCGCATAGAGCACCATCACGATAATCATTGGTGTATCGAATTCCCCTCCGAATAGAAACCAGCCGGATTTTACTGCGAAATAACTGTGCACGAGACCAATCATAAGCGGGATCCCGAAGTTGAAGATCTGCTTCGCTCCGATTCCCTTGATTAGGTCCGTTTGTGTGAAACCGAGCTTCCTCAGGATCGTATAATTCGGTTTCTCCTCTTCACTTTCATCCATTTGTTTAAAGTATAGGATGCACCCTGATGTGATGAGGAACGTCAAGCCAAGGAAGCCGACGATGAACATGACAAGGCCGATACTTCGTTTCTGAGTCATCTCAAGGTTCATTTGCGAATCATGATCATACCCTTCATCAAAACCGAGGGACACAAATAGGTCATTTGCTTCCTTTACCTTTTCTTCATTATCGATATCAATTCCGATGTAAAGTGTGGAACCCTTTTGAATTGCGGGGTCGATGTCCTTTTTCAACTTTTGAAAGGTCGAGTCGTCCACAATACCTACAGGTGATCCGCCTGAGGTATAATACCACGAAATCGGGAACTCATCCTTCATTCCGAGATACTGCTGAGGAATCGAGTCTGTTTTCCCATTCCACACCACTTCCCCTGAATTGTTTAAAGGCAGCACTTTCTGGAGAAGGTCGCTGTAGCCGGTAAACAGTGTTTCGTCCTTCCCTACATCGATTCCTTTGATTTCTTTATCACTGATGACGGAAGTTTCCATCTGATCGAGGCTTCCATTCACGGCAAAATCGGATTCCGCAATGTCTTTTAAATCTGCGGACACCTGAATGACTTCAATTTCATCACTGCTATACTGGATATCATTTTTCTCTAAAGCCTTTTTGAATGTTAAAGCAGCTTCTGCATCTGTAAATGCGAAGTCAGCCGGAACATTATCCTCAGCCAATTTCTCAGCTGAGTAATAGGAAATGTAGCTAAGGGACAGCAGTCCGATTGCCAATGCCGAGACGGTTGTAATGATCGTCAATAGCAGTGAATTCGATTTCATTCGAAACATGATTGACGAAAGTGACATGACCTGATTGATATTCAGATATCCGCCCTTTTTCTTCCGGATGAGATGAAAGATGAAACTGACCGATCCTTTATAGAATAGATACGTACCGATGATAACGGATGCAAGGATGAAAATCATCGCACCGAACAGCTCCGTCATCGTCATGAAGTCCCCCTCGAATAATTTCGAGGAAACATAGTATCCGGAGACGATCAGGATGATACCGAGTATCCCTAAAATCATCTGAAATACAGAAATTTTTCTCACCTTTGTTTCTGTCGATGACTTCACTCGGAACAGGGATAAAATACTTTGTCTCTTGATGAACAGGTAATTCATCATCATGATCAGTACGTAGATGGCACAGAAGACAATCAATGTCTGGCTGAAAGCCTGTGAAGAGAAATGCAGTTCCGCGATTGCCTCGACTCGGGTGATTTTATAGAGGATCATGATGATCAGCTTCGAGAAAGTGAAACCGATCAAGATTCCGAACACCATGGATCCGAAGTACAGGATGAAATTCTCCATCGTCAGTATACGGAAGATTTTATTCTTCGTCATACCGATCAGTTGGAATAATCCTATTTCTTTGCTCCTCCTCTTGATAAAGATGGTATTGGCATAGAGAAGAAATATGGATACGATCGCCACAAGCATGATCGAAGCCGCACGGATGGCCGCCCCTCCTTTGATGGACCCTTTCGCTGCATCCATGGAAGGATCATACTGCAGCGTGACAAAAGCAAAATAAAGCGCAACGCTGAAGATCAGAGCGAACACGTACAGAAAGTAATTCTTGAGGTTCTTTTTCAAATTCCTGAATATAAGTGTATTAATGTTCATTCTGTACACCGCCCAATACACCCTGTGTCTTCATGATGTCCTTGAAGAATGCCTGCCTTTCCTGACCGCCTTTGTTCAACTGGGTATAGATCTGGCCGTCTTTAATGAAGATGACCCTGCTGCAATAGCTGGCTGCAACCGGGTCATGAGTCACCATGACGATCGTTGCTTTCAGCTGTGAATTCAAGTCACTTAATTTCTTCAACAGATCCGATGCTGATTTAGAATCGAGGGCACCAGTGGGTTCATCGGCAAATATGATGCTCGGTTCATGAATGAATGCGCGTGCAGCAGAGGTCCGCTGCTTTTGCCCGCCTGAAATTTCGTTTGGATATTTATCTTTGATTTCGGATATACCGAGTTGGGAAGCCAGCATCTCAAATTTTTCATCCGCTTCCCGCTTAGATGTCTTGGTGATCGATAAAGGCAGGAGGATATTTTCCTTGACGGTTAACGTATCAAGCAGATTGTATTCCTGAAAGATGAAACCGAGATGATTTTTCCTGAACTCGGCCAGTTTCTTTTCTTTCATCCTTGTCATCTCATTGTTTTCAATCTTGATCATACCTTCGCTTACTTTATCAATAGAAGAAAGCACATTGAGAAGTGTTGTCTTCCCGGAGCCGGATGCCCCCATGATTCCCACAAATTCACCCTGCATAATGGTAAGATCGATCCCTTTCAACACTTCCTGCTTATTGAATTTGTTCCCATAGCTTTTATGAAGTTTCACTGCTTCTAAAATTGTCATCATTCAATACTCCTTTTAGTTGGTACGTTCATTATAAAATGACAATTGATCATTTTCCTTTTATTGGACGAACAAAATGAAAAAGCATGTGACACTTTCGTCACTTGCTTATCACATGGTCGAATTCATTTTTTTTCGGGAACGTAAGAGTAATCAATGTTCCTTCTCCCAGAGTCGACTGTACATTTACGTCTATGAGGAGAGGCTCCGCTACTTTTTTCGTCAAATACAGCCCCATTCCCGTCGAACCCTGATTGTGATGATCGGTTGTAGATGTAAAGCCTTTTTCAAAAATACGTGGAAGGTCCTTCGGGTCTATCCCCCGGCCATGATCCAGGATCGTTAGGATGGTTCTGCCTTCTTTACGGTAACTCCTGACTTCAATATCCGACTCTTCGCTGTATTTAACCGCATTGGTCATCAGCTGCCTGATCATGAATGCAAGCCACTTGCTGTCAGAGAGTACCTCAGTCACTGCGAGACCGATATCAAAACCGATACCCTTTTGAATACACCAGGATTGAAGTATTTTGATTTCTCCGTAGAGGATGTCTTCGAGCTCGCATTTTTCTATGTATAGATCATTCTCAATGACATGCATCCTTTTTTGATGAAGCTGCTGATCGAGGAGAAGATGGATCCTGAGCCATTCGTATTTAAGTGGTGCTTTGAGATCACGGTCAGCCAGACGCTCGATCATCAAACTCATCGCAGTTAAAGGCGTCTTTACTTCATGGATCCATGCCAGAAGTTCATCTTTTTCCTGATCCAGCATTCTTCGGTTCACTTCAGACTTTCCTTTAAGCTGCTCTGCGTGATCGATCAGACTGCTGTATACGATTCTTTCAAAGGGCGAATCTGGTGCAGGCATCCCCGTCACATTCGGGTTGCTGTCCCACTCATACAGATCCGTATAGAATTTGGTTTCCCGATGAAACCTGACAATCAAGAAAATAGTAAACACAAGTGAGGATAGTACAACCACATAAAAAATAGATGTGAATGGAAGGGCTGAATCAAGATATGTGACGAAGAGCAGGAGAAGCTGAAGTGAGATAAATAGCAGGATCCAGCTTTTGCGTTCCCATAGATATTTCCTGATCATAAACGATCCTTTTCCAGGGCAACGTATCCCTGGCCAACTTTCGTCTCAATGTACCCGCCCAGCCCAATTTCATCCAGCCGTTTGCGCAGCCGATTCACGTTTACTGTCAACGTGTTATCACTGATGAATCGTTTATCATCCCACAGAGAGTTGATCAGGTTGTCCCTGCTGACAATCCTGTTTTTTTGAGCAATCAACAGTTTGAGGATGAATATCTCATTCTTTGTCAGGTCGATTGTACCGTTTTCATTGCTGACGGTATTTCTTTCGTAATCAACGGCTGCCCCGCACCAGGTTTTGAGGCTCACCTGCTCCGTGTTGTAATTGTAGACACGGCGGAGAGTGGCATGGACCTTCGCGATCAACACATCAAAGTGGAACGGTTTCTGGATGAAATCATCCGCACCGAGCTGCATCGACATCACCATATCCATCGGATGGTCCCTTGAGGATATGAAAAGGATCGGGACATTTGAATGGGACCGGATCATCCGGCACCAGTGAAAACCGTCAAACTTTGGCAGCTGGATATCGATAAGAACAAGGTCAGGCTTAAACGCTGAGAACTCCTCCATCACCCTGCTGAAATCATTTATGCCGCGAACATCATACTGCCACTGGGTTAGGCGGTTTTTAATTTCATTGAATAGAGTTGTATCGTCTTCGATCAACAGGATATTGAACACAATCATCACCACACTCATAAGTTAGTTAAATTTTAGCCTATTTCTGAATCGATTTCTAGAAATGATTGGAAAGGAAAAAGGACTTTCACAAAAAAGTCCTTTTTCCTTGGCGCTATTCCTTTATTTAACCACATACTGCTGATATTTTTCATAATCAGCACGTTTACATTCAACCGTCAGCTTTGTTCCATTTTCTTCGTATTCCGTAGCAAGCACATTTGCCTGTTCATTAAAATATGAAATCAGTTTACCCTCTTCGAATGGAATGAGCATTTGACATATTTTAAAGTCCTTGAACACATGGCTCTTGATCACGCCGACCAGTTCATCAATTCCGATTCGTTCTTTTGCCGACATATAGATGCGGTCGTTTACGACTTTCGGCAGGCTCTCCCCATCGACCAGTTCCGCTTTGTTGAATGCGTATACGACCGGGATATCCCCGACTCCGATATCATCCAGTGTTTCATCTGTTACCTTCATCAACGTTTCATAGTGGGGATCCGAGTAATCAACAACATGAATGATCAGATCTGCTTCAGCCACTTCTTCAAGCGTCGACCGGAATGCCTTGACGAGGTGATGCGGGAGTTTGTTGACGAAACCGACTGTGTCCGTAAGCAGGAATGCTTTTTTATCCGGAAGCGTGATGTTTCTTACAGACGTATCCAGCGTAGCGAACAGCATATCTTTTTCAAATACCTTCTTGCTTTCACCGGGATTGAATTGTTCGACCAATGCATTCATTGTCGTCGACTTCCCTGCGTTGGTATAACCGACAAGTGACACGACCGGCAGCCCGCTCTTTTTTCGTTGTTTTCGCTGGGTAGTACGAAGGTCGACCAGTGCTTCCAGCTCTTTATTTAGAGCCGTGATATTGTCCTCGATCCGGCGGCGGTCGAGTTCAAGCTTCGTTTCACCCGCACCCCTGTTTTTCAGTCCGGATCCCCCACCCTGCCTGCCAAGGGATTCACGTCTTCCGACCAGACGGGGCAGCATGTATTGAAGCTGCGCAACTTCTACCTGAAGCTGTGCTTCTTTCGTTTTCGCCCGTTCTGCGAAAATATCCAGGATCAGCATCGTACGGTCCATCACCCGGATATCGAGTCTCTCTTCAAGCACCCGGATCTGTGAAGGAGACAGTTCATCATTGGCGATAAGGACATCCGCTTCCGTTTCTTCAATTAAAGGCAGCAGCTCCTCAATTTTCCCTTTGCCGAGATAATGCACATGATTCCTGCGCGGCAAATTCTGGGTCATTTCAGCCGCGACATCGATTTGCCGGGCATCAGCCAGCCCTTTCAATTCAAGCATGCTGTAATCGAAATCTTCACCCTGTTCCTTTGTGTTGACGCCTATAGCAATTGCTTTTAAACGTTCTTCCATCATACAATGTTCACTTCCCATTCTAAAATAATAGTAAAAAAACACAGACCGCTGCCTGTGTAGGATTGTAAATGGAACGGCCGCAGCACGGCGGTCCGTTGAAGTCTATTTTCCCCTTGGGATCATAGAGGTCCGCGTTCCTTGCTTCATGCAGACCGGTCTGAACAAAGATATCCATATCCACACGGACTGACCGTTTGGAATGGGTTGAGTCCATTATTCAATTCTATTTTTAAAGACACAAAAAAGAGGAGTCCTTCGCCCCCTCTTCTTCACCATCACGATCAAATGAAGTTTCCCTTAAAAATAGGCAGACCAATTCCATTTACCCTGCACACAGGCAGAGCCTTGAACATATTCAGTTATCTGTTCAAATCGCGGAATCGAAGTCTGATTAAAATCAAAGGGAAAACCTCCATTTCTTGTAAGTTATGACTATCTTATCACATTTCAACGGTGATGAGAAGAAAATTGTGATGAATGCCAGTCACACAAGTGGACCGGACTGGCATTCGGTTGTTGGTCATGTCACCAGCGGGCTGTGAGCATTTTACGTCTTGTGTAGAACTCCACACCGTCTGATCCATTGGCATGGAGATCTCCGTAAAAGGAGTTTTTCCAGCCGGAGAACGGGAAGAATGCCATCGGGGCTGGTACGCCGATGTTGACACCGAGCATGCCGACTTCGATGAATTCCCGGAAGTAGCGGACATCGCTGCCGTCCTTCGTGAACAGGCATGCCCCGTTCCCGAAGTCAGATTCATTGGTAAGCTTGATCGCGTCTTCCAGCGTATCCACCCTTACCACTGATAATACAGGTGCAAAGATCTCATCCTTCCAGATCTTCATGGAAGAGGTCACGTTATCGAAAATCGTCGGACCGATAAAATAGCCATTCTCTTTATAGGCTTCATCATGACGGCCGTCCCTTACCAATGTCGCTCCTTCTTCCACTCCGCTTACGATATAATTTTCGGTTTTCTTCTTATGATCATCACGGATGACAGGACCAAGGAAAACATCTTCCTCGAGGCCGTTCCCGATTTTAAGGGCATCTGCTTGATCGTTCAATTTCTGGATAAGGCTATCGGCAACATTCCCTACGGCGACAACGACAGAGCACGCCATGCAGCGTTCACCGGCAGAACCGTAAGCAGCTGCGATGATTTCTTTCACTGCCCCATCAATGTCCGCATTCGGCATCACGATGGAATGATTTTTCGCACCGGCAAGTGCCTGTACCCGTTTTCCGTTACCGGCACCTGTCTTATACACATACTCGGCAACCGGTTGTGAACCTACGAACGAAATGGCCGGCACATCTTTATGCTGAAGCAGGCTGTTTACGACATCATGTGCACCGTGAACCACATTCAATACCCCATCCGGGAGCCCTGCTTCCTGGAAGAGCTCAGCCAGCCTGTTGGCAAGGAGCGGCGTCCGTTCGGATGGTTTCAGGACAAAGGTGTTGCCGCATGCAATCGCAAGCGGGAACATCCAGCACGGCACCATCATCGGGAAGTTGAATGGAGTGATCCCTCCGACTACGCCTACCGGATAGCGGTACATTCCTGATTCAATATTCGTCGCGATGTCCGGAAGCTGTTTCCCCATCATCAGGGTCGGTGCACCTGCTGCGAACTCCACGCATTCAATTCCGCGCTGTACTTCACCGTAGGCTTCTTTAAAACTTTTGCCGTTTTCTTCCGTAATCAGCTTCGCAAGACCGTCCCAGTTCTCAACGAGGAGCTGCTGATATTTAAAGAGAATGCGGGCACGTTTCGGAACCGGTGTCCTGCTCCAGGATTGAAATGATTCTTTCGCCGCTGCTACCGCTCCGTCCACATCTTGACTTGTTGAAATCGGCACCTGCGCGAGCTCTTCTCCTGTAGCCGGGTTTGGTACTGATTGGTAGTGTTCTGTTTGCGCGTCCACCCATTTTCCTTTGATAAAGTTCTTCAACGTGTTCGTCGTTGCTGTTGCCATGAATGATTTCCCCTTTCAAGATATGATTTCGCGTCTGGTTACAGAGTCTGCCAAACAGCTTACAAATTATTTAACCTTTTCCCCTGCCGAGAACTGATAATCGTAGCAGGAAAGATACAGGGCTTCTAGTTCTTCCCTCGTCGGCACCCTTGGATTATTCGCCGGACTGCCGCTCATAAATGCATCTTCCGTCATCTTGCCCACCGCATTCCTGAAGGCATCTCCATCAATTCCCCAACCTTTAAGATTTGGAATGCCAAGTTCCGTACAGAGTTTCTTCACAGAAGTCACGGCAATCCCTGCGTATTCCTCATTCGTCAGATTACGGTTATCCTTTTCGAAAATACGTCCTAAATCAGCCAGGCGGTCCACACAGTTCTCTTTGCTGAATTCCAGCACTGCCGGCAATAACATGGCATTCGAGTAGCCGTGGGGGACGGGAAACAAAGCCCCGATCGGCCTGGACATCCCATGCACGAGGCAGACCGATGCATTCGCGAACGCCATTCCTGCCTGCATCGCACCGAGACTCATCGCCTCGCGGGCATCCAGGTTTTCCCCATTGTGATAGGAAGGGGATAGATTATCCACAATCAGTTCCATCGCCGACAGTGCAATCGTATCGGTCATGGGATGGGCTTTCTTGGACAAATAGGCCTCAACGGCATGACTCAGTGCATCCACACCGGTTGCGGCCGTAACACTTTTCGGTGAAGAGATCGTCAGCATCGGATCGGCAATTGCGACATCCGGCATGAACGCAGGCTGTTTGATCATCATCTTCACATCATTGGAAGTGTTGGTGATGACCGTCACGTCCGTCGCTTCTGAACCTGTACCTGCGGTAGTCGGTATGGCGATATGGGGCACGGCCTCCACTCCGGCGATTCTGCCATTGCCCATGTAGTCACCGATGGATCCTCCGTTTGTTGACAGCACGGCGATTGCCTTCGCGGTATCGATGCAGCTCCCTCCACCGAGCGAAACGATTACATCGCAGTTTTCTTTCTCTAGCATTTCCAGTGACTCTGATACATAGCTATCCGTCGGTTCTGAAGAGACACCAAGATAGACGGCACTATGAACTCCATGTTCCTGTAAAAATTGACGGCATTCACTGACATATCCAAGCTGATCCATGACCTTGTCACTTATGATCAGGACCTTCTTTCCCCTTAATGCCGCTTCCCTGCCGACATTTACAAACGAATGTCTCCCGTAAAAAATCGTCTGTGGAACTCGAAAACCAGCAAACTTCTCCACGACCTGCACCCCTTTATCTTTTCATGCGCCCTGCGCGTCCACAAGTAAAAAAATAATTAGGGTTTCTCTCTATGTAATAAAAGCTCCCGATGTGCACCCCATCAATTAATATCAAAATATTAAAACTATTTATCTAGTATAACAGAAATTTTCCGGTCCGTCCCTCAATACGCTAAAGCGCCATAGTGACGGGCTTTTACGATGTAATGCGCAGCGGGACCCGCCTCATTAATGAAAAAACGTGCCCGCTGTTCAAGGGACACGTTTCTTACCATTTAGGTTCGATGATGATTTTCCGTTTCAACAAATCAATGTCCATGAACTGGATGGCGCATACACAACGTAAATCAACCTGAACGCAGGAATCGGTTTTTTTCAGAAGTAAGATTTCACTGCAGGAATGTGGATTACATCCGCAAATATCCAGAGGACGCAGCAAAGAAAACGTTGCGCACCCCGAATCCATATGCAGATCTTCAATTCGGAAATAGCTTGTATGAAAACATGCGGATTTCCCCGTTGGGTCATGATGATCAATACCGTTGAATGTCAGTTCCCCTTCTTCCGTATACAATCGAAATGGAATCGTATCGACACCGACGAGCTTTGAGAACACTTTTCCAAAGTATGGTGTATGGGTTTCATTTATAAAGTCCTGCAGCTTCTTTAATTCTTGCAGAGCCAGCTGGATACATGTGTGCCCCTGTGGTGCCCTCTCTCTTTCCAAGTCTCTCTCCCCCAATCTGCTACATAGTTAGTGTATGGGTCCCAGGATGGGGAGTGTGCACTGTCGTGAAGAAAAATGAAACTCTCCAAGATGCTTTCAAACTGCCATCCGTTTTCTTCCCCCTCTCATAGCGGCTCTACATAAAATTTCAATTCCTTTGCGGCTTCACGGGCGATACCCCTTGCTCGTTCGATTGATTCCGCACAGGTAATGATGCAGGCATACCGGTCCCCCATCGACCGGGGCGGAGATAAAATACTTCCCTTTTCCGCTTTCACATATACGTATTTCACCCCTTCAAGAAGCAGAGCGCGATCCTGTCCGCTTACATGGAGAAGCTTCCCCCATACATCCACAGTCAAATATTTCATATATGTGCATTTTTTAAATAAAGGAGACAGGAGAGGTGCTTCTCCCACGTTCATCTTAAGAATTTCTTTCACCAGGTTGATACCGGTGCCTTCCTCAATCAGCCGGTTCATCGCACCGCCGGACATGCGCGGATTGATTTCTACCAGCTTCCATTTCCCTTGCACACTCCTCATTTCAAAGTGGCATGAGCCAGTTGAAAGCCCCATATGGAAGAGCATGTCATAAATGGTTCTCTTCAATGTGATATCCTGCCAGGCGGGCAGTTCAGCCGGATATTTATATCCTTTTATGAGGAATGACTTGCTGCATTCCTGTTCAATTACAGCGATGATCGAGACTTCACCCCTGTATACCACCACTTCAATTAAGTATTGTGGACCTTCCAGATATTCTTCAGCCAAGATGGGAATATCCGGGTGTTTCGTTTGCAAATAGTGCATGCCCTCAGCCATCTCTCGTTCAGTCTTGACCAGCTTGATACCCTTTGACCCGTTGGATTCAGCCGGTTTGAGAATGAGTGGAAGGAAATCCTTATGGGCTGCGGCAAACTCCTCACTGCTCACTTGTTTTTCAAATACGAAGAAAGTGGGTGATGAATCCATACCCATCAGCTTTTTTCGTACTTTCACTTTGCTCTCCGCCTCATATAAGGCTTCTGACGAAATGGGATTCAGTCCCAATTCCCCTGATATCCCTGCAGCGTATGATACATAGGGATCGATGAAACTTACACATGCGCAAATTACTTTGCCCTCGACCTGAAGCTTTTGAATTTTATTCATCAATTCTTCCTTTAAAAAAATGTCCTCCATAAAAATAATTTCATCCACTTCGGGGAACTCATCCGGTTTCTTTCCGATTCCGCGCTTGTCTGTAAACAATACTGTGAAGTACGCCATCTCTTTAGCCACCTGCAGTGCTTCCCTGCTTGTACCGTGCCTCCTCGTTCCAAGAAAAATGATAGTCTGCATGCTCATCCATTCCTTCATCGGGCAAACGTCCGCCCATTTTCTTCAACATACTTAACTTTATGATAGAAAGGAGCTGATTGACACAAAGGAAATGTAAATCATTGCACACAAAAGAGACCCTCTAGCGAGTAAAGGGCCTGAGGGTTGTAAGATCCTATTCCACCTGCTTCTTTCTGCCTGTCTCCAACAAAAAATGTGCATATCCAATCGGTGTGAAATGCGTTCGCTTCCACTCCTCCAGCAGCCCTGCATTTCTGAAGGAATATCTCAGTTCCCTGCAATTGCATTCTATGACCATCGGAAAACCTTCTTTCGTGATTCCAATATCAAATCCTAAATCAGCCAGATTCGGGAGGGATTGTTCCAGCTGCCGTGCTGCTGCAAGAGACAGCGTTTCAATCTCCATCTTCACTTTCTCTTCGTGAAGATGCGGGAGCGCCTTCACTAATCCTTTCAACGCTTGACACTTTCCCCCACGTGCCACATTTGTCAGAAACCAGCCTTTTTTAGCGACTTTCCCGACAATTCCGGTTACCTGCCATTCCCCTTTTTCATTTTTCTGGACGGAGACTCTGCAATCGAATACTCTGCCTTTGCTTTTGGCAAGAGGGATCATTTCCTGTATGATGACATGGTTTCTTGAAGCGAGTTGTTTAAGAAGTGGCGGCCATTCTGTAGAAAACGTTTCCTTGATCAGTGCCTTCTTCTCCCGGTAAGTAATTAGCCATTGTCTGTCTCCCTCTTTCGTCAATTTGACGATGCCGATTCCCAATGATCCGCTATTTGGTTTCAGTATTAACCCGTTATGCCTCTCCATCATCATCTTCACGTTATCCTCATTGGACTTCAACGTTTGAGGAATATGCGGCCGAATACAATGATTTTCCGCGAGAATCTCATTGATTCTCAACTTTTTATACCGATTGTTTTCATTAAAGAAAACAATCCCTTCATTTTTCAGATCCCGTATCTTTCTTTTTTCCGCCAGCTTTCCGGTAAATGTCCTGTTATGGATGACCGCCGGTTTTGGGACAGACTTGAGGCTGTAAACGCCATCGCTCTTCACGTATGCCTCCACCGTTTCATCACCGGGGGTAATGTCTTGAAAGCGAAAGTAGCATGGGGTCACATTGTACCTTTCACCTGCTTCCTCATAAAATGACAGGTTTTCAAAGGAAGTTCTGCCTTCTGGAATCCCTTTAAACACATCTGTCCCCACCATGATGCCAATATACCTTTTCAAATCGTTGTTCCCTCCCGCTTTACAAGCATTTTTCTTATTTAACAACTATATTCATCATGCGCGTGAAGCGTATAGGCAGACAGGCAGGGTTTCAGACGTTGTTTCACGTCAATTTTTCATTTCAGCTATAAGCTTTTCATAACTGTCTGTGTTTCCTGTGGTTTCGGCAATTTCCAGCAGGACATCGTTGAAGCGATTTATATCTAAGTCATAGAGAAGATCATGGTCGAAGCCTGTGGCGGTGTACTTGGTGAAATCCCAGATATCCCTGTGGTCTTTTTTATCGATTGCATGGGCGATGGCATTCAGCACGTAGAGAAGTTCGCCGGTAATGACGGCATCCTTCTTTGCATAGTGCCTGATCGAAGCAAAACCGCGGTAAAGATAGTCCGCATACGTCAAATTTTTCAGAATGACACGTAAATTCCCGTCTTCATCTGTCAGGTACGGTGAAAATACTTCCATTTCCGAAAGTTGAATCAGCAGGTCACCGATTTGATAGATAATATTGGTCGCCGTCTTCGGATCATTATTCCCGAGTGCACGTATGGCGATTTCCACAAATTTGTTGATGCTGAACTCGATATCCTGCAGCTCCGTTTGATTTTTTCCTACCTGGAACATGTGCAGATATTTGTCTTCATCCAATTCATAGTCAGGGGATGGGTTCCAGTATGTGAAGATGGAAGTCGAACGGAAGACGAAACTGCCTATTCGATTATCCAGGCGGATGATCAGATTATCCCTGGCTGCTTCCTCGACCAGTAATGCAAAGTCAATTTTCTGCAGGTAACCCGAATGTTGTGCCATAAGCGATTCCCCTTCACCGCCCGGTACCTGCATATGCATTTTGTCGGGATTCATTGCTTTATGAGGCTTCAATTCATTGACAAGTGAACTTTCAATGATATCAACGGATTCACGCTTGATCTGCTCCGCTAAATTGGTCACTTGCAGCCATGTGACGATATGATTGATAAAGAATGCAAACGTACCGATCGTGATCATGGCAGTAAGAACGGCTGCCGCAGGGATCAGGCTGTATGCTTGAGCCGTATCTTCATTGATGAAAAATAAGCACAGTAGCACATATAGAAAGCTGCCGCTGAATATACCGAGCGTTCTTTGTGTCACATTATTCATCATGAAATTCTTAAGGATCCTCGGGGAGAATTGACTCGAGAAGGTCGACAGTGCACCGAGCACCCCATAAAACGTAAAGGTGGTCAGCGATAATATACCGGCCGTCAAGGTGCTGAGGATTGTCTTCGTCAGCCCGTAATCGACCTGGAAGAAAGAAGGCATCTCTTTATAAACATTCATTTCCAGATCCGCCCATAAGGTCATGAAGACCAGAATAAGCGAGAGCGCCGCGTAAATCATGGGAGTCATCCAAAGGTTGGAGTAGAGCTCATTCCATTTCTCCCGTTTGGTCATCCTTGCATACCGCTTCACAGAGGATGATAGTTTCTTTAGCTTATCGATCATCTTTTTTCACAACCTGTATATCTGAAGTATTCAGCTGAAACATTCAACTTTTCCCTTTTCTTCCCTCACATAGACTGTTTTAAACATAAAAAAGAAGGATCCTAATTGTGATTAGAATCCTCTTCATACTGATGCATTAAGCAGGGGTGTTGCACAATCCACTTCTAATGAAGTTCAATACATTCACGATAAAAGAAAGCACCCGGCAAATCACTGCACGCAGCCAATCAAAAAGGCAGGAACCCAGACCAAATCCCATTTCTCTCCCCCCTTTCTCTATGAAACTAGTAAAATAACTTTACTACCCTTTATCCTATGAAAACATCAATACTATGTATAAACCCTTGTACCAATCTTATCAAATTAATCTTATACGTCCGCTGTCCCCCAATATACAGCAGGGGACCCCCTTAAACAGGCCGTCCCCCATCCAATAATTCTCTGTAAATAGCAGAAATTTCATCCATTTTCATTCGCACAAGCCCGCTTGAAGAAGGTGCAACAAAGTCACGTACCCCGTTGACCGTTGATTCTTCCTGCCAGCCCCACGGAACTTTTTTCTTCCTGGAAAACTGCTGATAGACTCCCTTGCCGACAAAGCAGGCGATTCGTGGTCTGTACGATTCCAGTTTCTCTTTTAAAACCACGCTGCCTTCCCGGTACTCTTCTTTCGTTATTTCAGATGCCTCCCTCGTCGGACGTTCTACGATATTCGTCAATCCGTATCCTAACTCTATCAGACTTCCATCTTCCTCTGTACGATATACCCGTGGCGTCAATCCCGATTGGTAAAGAATCTTCCAGAAGCGATTAGTAGGATTAGCGTAATGATGCCCTGTTTCACCAGACCTGATACTGGGATTAAACCCGATGAACAAGATATCCAGCCCTTTCTTCAAATGATCCGGAATCACATTCATATTCAAACTCTCCCCTTCCTTTAGAATGATTTTCATATCCTTCAATTTTAACCCAGTGACCCTGGGAATCAAACTTACCGCATTAAATGCCCTCCGCTTCGATGCGCTGAAGGATGAAAAAATGCCTGTTTCCGGGGGGAAGCAGGCATTCTCTACTTTTAGAGATAAATGTCGATGATATTGCTGTCTTCGTTAAACATTTTCTCGAGTTCCTGTTTCGCGATTTTCATCCCGCCTTGGCGGTAGCGGTTGGAAATCGTGGTGACGGCAGCTGCCCGGCCGTTCATTTCCACACGCCTGGTGTCACTATTTCCAAAGTGATAGTTGAATGTTACCTGACGGTGATTGAACATGAAATCGAATACCAGTCCGTCGAAGTTTTCAGGCAGTACCGGGTCGATCACCAGGTCCTCCCCTTCCTGACGGATACCAAGAGCATTGGAAATCAACTGATTCATGTAGATTCCCGGTCCGCTTGAGTAGATTCTCCAGCCGCCTTTGACTGGGATTGAACCGTCACGGAGTTCGGCAAAGTGTTCCTGCGCTTCATAACGGGTGTTGAATTTCCCATCGGAAGAACTGAAATATGAATTGCTTTGGCGTCTTTCCGCATTTGGCACGACATCTTTCAGTCCCACCGGATTAATGATTTCAAGCCCTTTCCATACTTCATCCGTATATCCGAGCTTCGCCATCGCTTCCACATAACGGATGTGGGCATGTACATATTGCAGTCCGACTTCACGCCCGAAGTTGGCAGCCTGTTCCGCACGTTTGAAATGCGTGCTGACTCCTCCTTCATATTTGGCAGGACGGTTCATCAAACGGACGCCATCCGGACAGTATAAGTGCTCTTTCACCAGTTCATAGTGAGAAGCTGCCTGTTCCGGTGTGAACAGCTCTGAAATAATGCTGCGGTTCATCGGCAGCAGGCGGTAATGGATGCCTGTTTTTGTATCATTGGGGTGTACAATGAATTCCGGTTTACCTGATTCTTCCATGTAAACAAACCCCGGAATCACATCATCCTGCAGAATATATTTGTTGAAGTCCTGTTTGATTCCTTTTGCAAGAGCACTAAATTCCTTCGCTTCCTCTTCAAGGGAACCTTCAAGAACCGCAGACAACTTCACCACGACTTGATAGGTCAAGGCAACCGTCCAGCTGCTCGCCATATATTTTTTCAGATGGGCATTCGCCGGCTGCAGCGTATCATCCCAGTCTCCATCGCCATAAGAGGATAGGAACGTATCATGAAGGAAGTTTTCCTTTATATAGTTGAGCTCTTTGCGGATATGATGAAGCAGTGTTTCCTTTTCTTCTGTAAAAGCAAAGCCATTCCGCTCTGTATATGGAATTTCCTCCTGTAAAATCCCATAATCATTCGTCGCTCCGATATATTCGCTAACGACCTTCAGCGGCCAGACGATGATGTCCCCGTGGCTGTCATCCTGCTGAATCTTGTAATATTGATCGAACATGAACCATTGCGGCCAATTTCCGTTGTCTTCGTATTGATGAGAGTAAACAGTCTTGATGATTTCTTTGACAGATTCATAGTTCTGTGTCGCCATGAAATATTCCGTCGGTCCCTGGCAGACATCGCGCGTCCCCCATGCAGCACCTCCATACTGCTCCAGGCCATGAGGCACAGAGTAATGAACAAGCATATTATGCGTATACCACCAGGCGAGTGCGTTCACTTTCTCCAGGCCGGCAGGTACGGCTGACCCTTGTGAAAGGTTGAAACCGTTCATGACCCCTCTGTAGTACTCGCGGTATTTCTCGATCTCCACTTTCATGTCACGGCGGGCAAACTCCATTTCTTCACCGACAAGAAGACCCTGGACAGTCAAATTCCATTCTGCAGAAGCACTCAGATCTAACACGACCAGTGATGCCGCACCTTCTTCTACATTCTCGGCCAGCTTTTCCTCGCGGCCAATCTCGATTTCCGCACCTTCCACTTTCATCCGATAACACAAGTGAGGGAAGGTTGAACGGCTGTCTGACTTTTGATCGGCGGTAATGGTAAGGGTCCCGCCCTCCTGTTGCACGTTGAACCCTGTTTCATATTCGTTATTATTCATCGTCACCTGATTCGTCACGAGGAAACGGTATGCGTTACCTTGAAGTGATTTTACATTCAGCTGTACTTCAGGCGAATCGACCACTGTATAATTACTCACGACAATCGTATCTTCTTCCGTTTTGTAGTACCAGCGCGCGTAGTTGAACCCGAGTTCGAACATCGACGGCATCGTCAGTAAACGGTAAACACCATCCACTTCCACATAAATGCGCTGTCCCGAAGTCTTCATCATATTCAGGTGACTCCGCTGATTCGTCATCATTTTGTTAAAAGATGTATTCCCTACCACCAGCTGTGAATTAAATAATCCGTACATGAATGAGGTTGTCGTAATCGTGTTTTCTTTCAAGCGGTGGTTTTCACCGGACATCAAAATGTGCCCATGTGGCCTTTCCACCATCAATTCCTTCTCTTTCATAATCACATGTTCATGCGTATCCGTGAAGAAGGAAAGAAGTGTATCCCCTTCCCGCTCTTCATTATGCCGGCTGGCAAAAAGTCCTTCTATCTCCTCATTTGTCATCGATAGCGTTCGCAGCGGATTGCCGATTTCAGGTCTTAACTGAACCTTGACATCAGACTCGCTGAACCGGGAAGCGATTGCCTGTGCTTCTTCCCATGCTGCTTCCACTTCTCTTTCATATTCCAGAGAACCGATCGCTTCTGCATGATTTTCTTTGAACAAACCATAAAATGTAAAGCGTTCTTTGCCATTCAACCGGACCTTCCGGGTTTGAAGAGCCGTATAGGCAAACTCATACTGATACACTTCGTTCGCCAGTGACTCCTGTGTGATTATCTCAGGCTCATCACTTTCTTTATAAGACAATCCGAAGAATTGGAATCCGTCTGTGGAATAGCCTGTACTTTTCCCAAGCGATCCCTGCTGAACATACGGGAATCCGCTTGACTGCGGCTGATTCTGCCGGGAGCATACAACATAACCTTTCTTCTCATGTTCAAAAACACGATGATCGATATATTGGGACATATACGCTTCGTTCGATCTGACCGCACCTTTATCAGCGAGACCGAGATCTTGCCCATAAACCACGTCTACGTCCTCATCCAGACCTTCGACTTCAATATCCCAGAACCAGACCCCTCTATCACTCAACGTGAATATGACTTCATACGATACACCTTCGAAGGATCCTCTCCACTTCACCTGGGAGTCTGCCCACTCCACCGAGCTTTCTGACTTTACACCGATCATCGGAACGTACTTGATCCCGTCAGTCCCATGGATCCGCAAGAATAAGTTATTCAATGAACCGTCAATCGGATTGGTCATCAATCCGTTTACCATGATGTCTCTATGTGTGACAGCAAACAAGTCTCCGCCTGGTAAAAAAGTAAATTTCAGTTCTCCTGATGTCAGTACAACATTTGCATTCATTTGCTTTCCCCTCGATTCTCTATTTTACTAGTGTGAATGATTTCTCGATGATTTTCTTGCTGCTTCCGCCCACATACGCGATGAAGGTTCCCGGATCGCTCGTAAACGTAAGGTCTGAATGGTGATAGCGCAGCTGTTCCTCTGTAAGGGTGAAGGTCACTTCCTTCGTCTCACCCGGCTCCAGGCTGATTTTCGCAAAATCCTTCAATTCTTTAAGCGGACGGACGACTTCGCCGCTCATGTCGCGTATATAAAGCTGAACGACCTCTTCGCCGGAAACCTTGCCGCTGTTCGTCACATTAACCGATACTTCCAATGTATCATCACAGGTTATCGTTTCTTTTGTAAGTTTCATACTGTTATAAGTAAATTCTGTATAACTTAATCCGAATCCGAACGGCAACAGGGGACTATTCGGGGTATCCAGGTATTGCGATACATAGCGTTCCTGTGCATCTGGTGCCCCTTTCGGCCTTCCGGTATTGTAGTGGTTGTAATAAACCGGGATCTGGCCGGCGCTGTAAGGGAATGACATCGTCAGACGGCCGGATGGATTGCGGTCGCCGTATAATAAGTCAGCCACTGCCGCTCCTCCTTCCGTTCCCGGATACCATGCCTCAAGTACCGCATCTGTCTGATCCCACACACCGTGAAGATCGAGCGGGCGTCCATTGAATAAGACGGATACTGTCGGTTTTCCGAGTTCCCGGATTCGCTGAATCAATTCTAATTGTGCCGGGAGAAGCTTAATATCTGCACGGCAGCCTGCTTCTCCGCTCATGTCCGAATCCTCGCCGAGTGCAAGGACGATCACATCTGCATCTTTTGCCGCTTCGACCGCATCTTTTATTTGCTCCTCAGTGATCATTTCAATGTCACTGCCCTTAGAAACGGTCAGCTGTGCAGGGTCGATTTTTTGCAGCAATCCTGCTTTCATCGTCACAGCATCAGCCTTTGAACCAAGCCAGGACCACGGTCCAAGGATGTCCCCGCTTTCTGCAAAAGGTCCGATCAATGCCACTTTCTGATTTTTTTCAAGGGGTAAAACCCCTTCATTTTTCAATAAAACAGCGGATTTAACAGCGAGCTCCCTTGCTGCTACACGGTGTGCGGCACTCATAACGACCTCTTTTTCAAGTTCTTCATCCGCTCCACGATATGGATTTTCGAATAATCCAAGTTTTTCTTTCAGAGTCAGGATCCGGAGGACGGCCTCATCAATCAGTGATTCTTCAAGCTGACCCTCTTCCACTAATATCCCAAGATATTTCATATAAGAGGCAGTCATCATTTCGATGTCCACACCAGCCGTAAGGGCTTTCAAAGCAGCTTCTTTTTCATCTTCTGCCACTCCATGAGGAATCATCTCCTTCACTGCTCCCCAATCGGAGATCAGAACACCATCAAACCCCATCCCTTCGCGGAGGATCGTTCGCATCAATTTCCTGTTTCCTGTAGCGGGGATACCGAGCACCGTGTTAAAAGCGGTCATCACCATCTCGCAGCCTTCATCCAGTGCCGCTTGATAAGCAGGCAGGTAATATTCGCGGAGTTCCCTTTCTGACATATCGACCGTGTTGTAATCGCGGCCTCCTTCAGGTGCTCCGTAAGCTGCGAAATGCTTTACACAAGCAGCGACGCGGTCCGTTTCATTTGTCAGGTCGTTTCCTTGAAAGCCTCGGACAAATGCCCTTGCAAACTCACTATTTAAATGAGGATCTTCACCCGTCGACTCCATCACTCTTCCCCAGCGGGGGTCGCGAACCAAATCGACCATCGGGGCAAACGTGACATGTACACCGGATACCGATGCTTCTTTTGCAGCAATCTCCGCACTTTTCTCTGCCAGTTCAAGATCCCATGAACAGCCGATTGCAAGCGGAACAGGAAAAATTGTTTTATAACCATGGACGATATCAGACATAACTAATAGTGGGATACCCAGCCGGCTATCTTCAAGGTGTTTTCGCTGGATGTTCTTTACATCTTTCGCGCCGGACGCACCAAGGACCGACCCGGTGTTTCGGATCATCTCATCGGTGATGCCCATATCGGCCATCGGACCTGTGATCTGTCCTCCATCACCCGCTCCTTTAAAAAATGGGGTGGCAAGCTGAGTGAGCTGCGCGATTTTTTCATCCATTGTCATTTCATTTACTAATGAAGTAAGCTTGTTTTCATTCATAAGGAGACCTCCAATAAATGGAATTTTTTGTTGCGTTTTTTTCTATTGGTGAAACGTTTCAATTAACAGTTGAGTCGAATTATAAGGGTAATAGTACTGATAGTCAATACAGAACCCAAACCTCTACAATCACCAAAACCCCATATATATAAGTAATTTAAAGGTGTTACAACATTTTAACCAAGCCTTAGTTATGATTGGTAAACAATTTTTTAAAAAAGTGGTTGAAAGCGGATTCATGTTTGATTATAATATAGTTATCGAAACGTTTCAATAACTTTGAGTGATTTCCTGCCTTCACTTTTCAAGCGAACACAACGGGAATTACTCAGACAATGCTTTACCATTTTAAAGAAAATACAATAATAATTGAATGGAGATGGGAGTATGAGAAAGAAAACGTGGACACTTTTACTAGTCGCTATGATGGCTTTATCTGCTGTACTTGCAGGCTGCGGAGGCGGCAGTGATTCAAAAGACGGCAAGAAAGAAATTACCGTCTGGGCAATGGGTGAAGAAGGTAAGAAACTGAAAGAAATGGCTTCCAAGTTTGAAGAAGAAAACAAGGATATCTCAGTAAAAGTACAGGCAATCCCATGGGGCAACGCCCACGATAAACTTCTGACAGCTGTAGCTTCAGGAAACGGCCCGGACGTCCTTCAATTAGGAACGACATGGGTGCCTGAATTCGCTGACGCAGGTGCACTACTTGACTTGACACCTCATTTAGAAGATTATCCAGAATTCAAACCTGAAAATTTCTTCGAAGGTTCCGCCACTTCTATGAAATATGACGATCAAATCGTCGGTGTCCCATGGTACATCGATACACGTGTTCTATACTACCGCACAGATCTATTGAAAGAAGTCGGCTATGATAAAGCTCCTGCTACTTGGGATGAATTGAAGGATGCAGCTGAAAAGCTGAATGCAAGAGGCGAAGACATGTACGGACTTGATATTGATCGTAATGACCAGATCACTCCATTCATCTTTGCTTGGCAAAATGGATACAAATTCGAAGGCAAGGATAACATGAATTTCGACAGCCCTGAATTCAAGGAAGCGATCGAATACTATGCCAGCTACTTCCAGGAAGGCCTGAGCCCTACTGCTGAAGGGATTGATATTGTACAGGCATTCAAGAGCGGATCCAAGCCGATGTTCTTCAGCGGTCCATGGATGATCAATATCATCAACGACCAGGCTCCAGACCTGAAAGACAAATGGGCTGTAGCGGTGATGCCGAAGAAAGAAACGAACACATCAAGCATGGGCGGATCAAACCTGTCGATCTTCCATAACTCTGAAAATGTCGATGAGTCACTTAAATTCATCTCTTATATGAATGAAGTGGAAACACAGATGGAGTGGCTGGAAATTTCCAATACACTTCCTTCACGCACAGAGGCTTGGGAAAAGCCTAAGCTGAAAGAAGATCCATTACTGTCTGTTTTCGGTAAGCAGCTCGAAAACACAGAAGCATCACCGCAAATCAAAGAATTTGAAAAAATTGCACAGGAATTCCTTTCTTCCATTGAAAGAATCACTGTCGGCGGTGCTGATATCGATAAAGAACTAGAACAGTTCAATAAAAAAGCAAATGAGATCGTAGAGTAAAACGAAAAGCGGAGGCGGCTCGTTCAGCCCCGACAAGCATAAGATGAATGGGCCGGGAAGGCGTCCTTTGCCTTCTTGGACCATTTAGCTTATGACCTCGAGGGGCCAGCCGCCGGAGCTGGACATTCTTAAAAATATAAAAGCACTCGCTACAATAATGAAGAAAGTTGGAGTTACAGGCATTTCCCCTAAAGGAGGTTGCCTGAACTCCATTTTTAAAATAAACCTTGTGCGGTGTTTTAGTTAGGTGGGATATCATGAGCAATGGATTAAAAGACTTGAGAACAAATAAACATCCATACGTGTTTATTGCTCCTGCAGTGATCATTTTAACTGTTTTCAGTATCGTGCCGATTATAGTGGCATTCCTGATCAGTTTCACCGACCTGAATTTAAAGGGTCTTGCGGACTGGTCGAACGTCAGCTTCATCGGTCTTGAAAACTATTCAGCATTGATTTCGGATGAGTTGTTCCATAAATCAATCTACAATACGCTATTTTATGTCATCATCGGCGTTCCGCTGGTCATTGTTTTCTCACTGGGAATCGCCCTTCTCCTGAATTATGGGACAAGCAAGCTATTCACGGTGTTCCGCGGCGTCTACTATATGCCTTCGATTACAAACATCATCGCGGTTGCAGTCATCTGGGGATTTCTTTATAACACGGAGTATGGACTATTCAACTACTTACTATCATTATTGGATGTCGAGAAGATTCCTTGGTTAGGAGAGCCAACGATCGCCAAGCTATCGTTGATTGTTTTAGCTGTATGGAAGGGGATCGGAATCAACATGATCATCTTTCTCGCTGCACTTCAGGGTATCCCGAAATCGTATTATGAAGCTGCGGAAATGGACGGAGCCAACCGCTGGCAAGTCCTTTGGAATGTGACGATCCCGCTGTTGCGCTACGCTACCTTCTTCGTGACCGTCACGACGCTGATCGGCTGGCTGCAATTCTTCGAAGAGCCATTCGTCATGACTAACGGCGGACCGCTTGATGGAACCATCTCAATGGCATTATTTATTTACCAACGAGGCTTCCAGTTCAGTGAATTCGGCTACGCGGCAGCAGGATCCTTCATCCTGTTCGTGTTCATCATCGTCATTACATTGATTCAATTTAAGATTCGAAAATCTGATACAGAATACTAAGCTTGAAAATTTACCAGTATCGGGGGTAGAAATTATGAAAACATTTAAAATGGAACGGCTCTTTGTCGTCATCCTGCTGATCCTGGGCGGAATCATCGTATCTGTTCCTTTCATCTGGATGATCTCAAGCTCATTCAAACCGGAAAGCGAAGTGCTTCAAATACCGCCTACGCTGATTCCTGAGAATCCAACGCTCGAAAACTACGTCAATCTGTTTGAAAGCATGAACTTCGGCGTCTATCTGCGGAATACGTTAATCATTGTCCTATTCTCCTTTGTCGGCTTATTCTTCAACGCCATGGCCGGCTATGGATTTGCAAAATATCAATTTAAAGGTAGAGAAAAGATTTTCTACATTGTGCTGGCCACGATGATGATCCCTGCACAGGTTACGATGATTCCCGTTTACCTGATCCTGAATGAAATGGGTCTTACCAATACCATGGCCGGAATCGTACTGCCAGGTCTTGCAGCTGCATTCAGCATCTTCCTGTTCAGGCAGTTCATGACCACGATCCCGACCGATCTGATCGAAGCCGCCCGTTTGGACGGAGCCGGG
The DNA here is from genome assembly GCF_036867415.1 of Mangrovibacillus sp. Mu-81. Classification (NCBI taxonomy): domain Bacteria; kingdom Bacillati; phylum Bacillota; class Bacilli; order Caryophanales; family Bacillaceae; genus Mangrovibacillus; species Mangrovibacillus sp. Mu-81. Next base: position 586,203 of record NZ_JBAJHU010000001.1, on the reverse strand, counting down.
GAATTCTACATTTTCTTCCGCTTGATCGTGCCGATTGCGAAACCTATTTTCGCGGTACAGGGAATCCTGACCTTCATCGGCGCCTGGAACAGCTTCTTATGGCCGCTGATCATTGCAAATGATGAGAGTCTGTATACACTGTCTGTCGGACTTTCCCTTCTGCAGGGTCAATATGCGAATAACTTTGGATTACAAATGGCTGGCGCTGCATTCATGGTTGTGCCGATCATCATTATCTTCTCGTTTTTCCAGAAGTACATTGTGGAAGGATTTACAATGTCGGGGATTAAGTAAGGTTGTTCTGGAAAAGGTGGGAGAGTTTGTACCTGGTACAGGATTTAGGATTTGTACCTGGTACAGATTAAGCAGGTGGTACCAGGTACACACTTTTAGAATGGTGGCGGGCTTCATTTCGTTGAGATGAGCCTGGCACCATTTGGTTATTTTGGCCAGGCTCGACTGGGGTGTTTTGAGCCAGGCTCGAACTCCGATGCCTGGCACAAATTAGCCTTTTTGTGCCAGGCTCAATTAAGGTCATTTGTTCCAGGCACAAAATAACGTTTTAGCCAGGATACTCAAGTTGTGCCAGCTCCACAAACCCGCAACTCCCACTCCCCTTCCCTGCAAAAAATCAACAAAAATCCAAAGCACATTAGGAGGATCTATGAATAAAAAATGGTGGCACCAATCAACGGTTTATCAAATATATCCGCGAAGTTTCAATGACCATGACGGAGACGGGATCGGGGACATTCCCGGTATCATCGAAAAACTTGATTATCTTGCTTTTTTAGGTATCGATATCATCTGGCTCAGTCCTGTGTATCAATCGCCAAATGACGATAATGGCTATGATATAAGCAATTATTATGAAATCATGAGTGATTTCGGTACGATGGATGATATGGATAGGCTGATTGAAGAAGCACGCAAAAGAGACATCCACATTATGATGGATCTCGTCATTAACCATACGTCCGATGAGCACCCTTGGTTCATCGAATCCCGGAAATCGAAGGACAATCCATACCGTGATTATTATGTATGGAGAGCAAGCAGCGATGATGGTCCCCCGAGTGATATTACGTCCGTTTTCAGCGGGACGGCATGGGAATATGATGAGGCGACCGGTGAGTACTATTTCCATCTTTTCAGCAAAAAGCAGCCAGACCTTAATCTTCACAACAAGGAAGTCAGAGATCATCTTTATAAAATGATGAACTTCTGGCTCGATAAAGGCATCAGCGGCTTCCGCATGGATGTCATTGATTTGATCGGGAAAGAGATCGATGACAAGACTCTGACCGACGGACCCAAGCTTCACGACTACCTGCATGAAATGAATAGAGAGGTTCTGTCCAGCCAGCCGACCATAACTGTCGGGGAAACTCCTTCTGCCACCCCTGAAACGGCTAAGTTGTATACTGGGGAAGGACGGAATGAGCTCGATATGGTCTTTACCTTCCAGCATATGTCGCTTGACGAAATCGAAGGAAAAGGAAAGTGGGCCCTGAAACCCCTGAATTTAATGGACTTAAAAAAGACACTTAGCAATTGGCAGACTGACCTCCATCAAAAAGGCTGGAACAGTTTGTATTGGAATAATCACGATCAGCCGAGAATCGTTTCAAGATGGGGAAATGACCGCGAGTACCGTGTGGAATCGGCGAAGATGCTTGCCACTCTTCTTCATATGATGCAGGGAACCCCATACATCTATCAAGGTGAAGAGATCGGGATGACCAACATCGTATTCGATGATATCCGAGACTACAGGGATATCGAAACAATCAATTATTATAACGAAAAAATATCGGAAGGCGTTCCTCATGAAGTCATCATGAAATCAATTCATGTGAAAGGACGGGATAACGCCAGGACCCCTTTCCAATGGGATTCCAGCCTTCATGGCGGCTTCACAACCGGGACACCATGGCTTGAATCTAATGAGAACTCCAAGGATATTAATGCAGAAGACGCTATAAGGGACGAAGGTTCCATCTTCCATCACTATAAAAAACTGATTCAATTAAGAAAAGAACACGACATCATTGTATATGGTGAATATGAGCTGATTTTAGAAGACCATTCTGAAATATTCGCCTATACGAGAACATCAGGAAGCGAGAAATTTCTTGTCATCGCGAATTTCTATGGCGGGAGTCCGGAAGTTGAGCTTCCATCCGAGTTTCTACATTCAGATGCCGGACTGATAATCAACAATTATTCCGATTCATCAGTTCACCCTTCTGATCTGAACATACTGAGACCTTATGAAGCCGTGGTCTATTCCATCAGGTCACATTAAACGAAATAAAACGCTTTCAATCCATACCAATAATTGTATAATGTATGAGTACACAACAATGATAAGGGTTTGCCTTATTTCTAAGAGGATGTGAACACATGGCAACCATTAAAGACGTAGCCAAGCTATCCGGTGTCGCAGTTTCCACGGCTTCGTATGCGTTGAACAACAGTACGAAGGTCAGTGAGAAAACACGGCAGAAAGTGTTGGCTGCTGCGAAACAATTAAATTATCAAAAAAACGGACTCGCTTCTGATCTTAAACGGACGAGCACGAATACAATCGCTTTAATCCTCAGCGACCTGTCAGGGCCCTATTACTCCGAACTGATAAAAGGCGTCCAGGATGTAGCGTCAACAAACGGATATGATCTTATCGCCTGCAGTTCGATCGGCGGTGCTCAATCCACTGCTGTAAAATTCCTCAGGGAGAAACGAGTCGATGGGGTCATCATTCTTGCTCATAATATTGATGATGAAACAATCCTCGATTCTGCTCGTGAAGGATTCCCGATTGTCGTCCTTGACCGCAGCGTTCAAAATGACCACGTCGTTCAAATTGAAGTCGATAACGTACATGGTGCTTACATGGCAACGGAATACCTGATTGATAAAGGAAGCCGTGAAATCGCCTTCGTCAGCGGTCCCTACAATTCTCATGACAACGAACGCCGATTCAAAGGGTATAAAGATGCTCTTTTGAAACACGGAATCGTGTATCGGCCCAAATGGAAGGTTTCTGGAGGATTCACAAGGGAAGGCGGCTATCATGCAACCAAAATGCTGATCGCACAAAGGGATGTCCCGCAAGCTATCTTCTATGCAAACGACGAAATGGCCATCGGCGGCATTCAAGCGTTGAATGAAAAGAATATCGCCGTACCTGAAGATATTTCCATAATCGGATTCGATGACATCCAGCTTTCGGAGTACGTCTCTCCCCCGCTCACCACCATGCGGCAGCCGAAGTACGAAGCAGGCGCACTGGCAGTCCATCTGATCTTCCAGGTATTGTCGAAGGAAAGCGTTGAACCTTACTATAAACTGTCCACCGAATTGATCGAGCGTAAATCGGTCAACTAAATTCAAAGGCCCGTCACTCGTTGCGATAAAGCAGCGATGACGGACCTTTGAATGTTGTTTGCGAAGCAACATAGTATGTAAAAAGCCTACCTGAAAAAATGGCGCATGGATATCCACACGTCATTCGGTCACTATTCAGTCATTAGAGCTGACTCATCGATTTCAACTGCGCTCTCTTTCACCTCGGCAGGAATCGTTATATCGTCGATTTCGTTAATCTTTGAGTAGCTTCCATTCATCTTCTGAACCGATTGCACCTTCTCGCCTTCGATCTCCATATCAAAATCCATATCCACTGAGAAATTAAGCGGGTGATACGTCTTTTTATCGATTTCATACGTGTAACTCAGCGCGTTCACTTTCAAGCCCTCCAGCAGTTCTTTCGGCATCAGTCCTTCAGGCAGTGTAGAATCGATTGTATCTTCTACCAAACTCTGATATTCATCCCCGGAAGCTTTAAATGAAATCAGGTAGTGATCCTCTTTTTCTTCAAATTTCACATCTTTCGCGTATTCCTTCAGCTGCTTCAGCTGCTCAGATGCATCCGCTTGATTCTTACTCATTTCAACGATTGAATCGGACAGTTCCTTCGGCGCAGCCTGCCATTGATTACTCATTGAATCCTTCGTATAAAGGCCATCTTCGGTAAAATAGGTTTCCGATTCAATCGGCATCCCCATCATTGTCATCTCAGTCGTTTGATACATTCCCAGAGGCTCAGTCACATAATCCATTTCAATCGTGGACGTCTGTGTCACTTTCTCCCCTTCTTCTCCTGATGGAATGATATCCTGCTCCATCTCCATCTTCACGTGAAAACTATCCAGGTTTTCTGATGCTTCAATAGCTGAATTCATGATCCCTTCCAGATCCTTCCCGCCAGTTGCCGTTCCGCAGGCAGTCAATGTAAACACCAGAAGTGCAGCCGTTCCGATTCCAAGTAATTTCTTCATGATATCCTCCTCATGTTTGTGTTCTACCTTACTTATACGGATAAGCGTGGGGAAAGTTTCAATAAAAAGGAAAAAAATGTACAATGTTATCATGATTTTATTGGTGCAATGGGTGTAGACCGACTTTCCCATAATGAAGAAAGACCCCCAACGAGCGCTGGAGGTCATCCATTCTTCTATACTCTTTACCATCCTCGTCACTCATCAGCTGGAAGATTTAAATCTTTTCAGGCGCAAAGCATTCAGCAATACCGATACAGAGCTGAAGCTCATGGCAGCCCCTGCAATCATCGGATTCAGCAGCGGTCCGCCAAACAGGTAAAGGATGCCCATAGCGACCGGGATTCCCAGGATGTTATAGGCAAATGCCCAGAATAGATTTTGTTTAATATTTCGAATTGTGGCTTTGCTTAGTTCGACTGCAGTCGGAACATCCATCAGGTCGCTTCTCATCAGGACGATGTCGGCTGATTCCATGGCGACGTCAGTCCCCGATCCAATGGCGATCCCGATATCAGCCTGCGCAAGGGCAGGGGCGTCATTGATGCCATCACCGACCATTGCGACTCTTCTACCTTCCTCCTGAAGTTTTTTGACTTCATTTGCTTTATCTTCAGGCAGTACTTCGCTCAGCACTCGGTCAATTCCAACCTGCCCGGCAATGGCTTCAGCGGTCCGCTTATTATCTCCGGTGATCATGGCGACTTCGATGCCCATATTGTGAAGCTTTTCGATGGCTTTGAAACTTGTTTCTTTGACCGTGTCTGCAACCGCAATGATACCTGCAATTTCTTCTTCGACTGCGATATACATCGGTGTTTTCCCTTCCGATGCCAGGCGATCTGAAGTATCGACCAAGTTCTTTAAGTCCACATCATTTTCATCCATGAGTTTACGGTTTCCAAGCAATAAATCCCTTCCGTCAATCGTCACTTCAAGTCCCTGACCTGTGATGGCGTCAAAGAATTCTGTTTTCAGAAGAGTCAGCCCTTTTGCCTCCGCTGCCCTGACAATCGCTTCACCAAGAGGATGCTCGGAACCTTTTTCAGCAGAAGCCGCCAGGATCAACAGCTCTTCTTCGGAGAAACCTTCAACAGTCACGATATTTGTTACAACGGGCTTCCCCTCCGTGATCGTTCCTGTTTTATCAAAGACGATTGTGTCTATCTTGTGCGTGGTTTCAAGTGCACCGCCACTTTTTATGAGAACACCATTTTCAGCACCTTTCCCGGTACCGACCATGATCGCCGTCGGGGTCGCGAGTCCAAGCGCACAAGGACAGGCGATAACGAGAATGGAAATGGCTACTGTGAATGCGAACAGCCCTGTTTCCCCTGCAAAATACCAGGCGAGACCCGTCAAGATGGATATACAAATGACGATCGGCACAAAATAACCGGAAATGATATCGGCCATTTTGGCAATCGGCGCTTTAGAACCTTGGGCATCTTCGACTAGTTTAATGATTTGGGACAGGGCCGTATCCTTTCCGACCTTGGTCGCTTCATAACGGATCGTCCCGTTTTTATTGATGCTCGCACCGATGATGGAAGACCCGGTTTTCTTTTCAACAGGAATGCTTTCTCCTGTCAGCATCGATTCGTCAACAGAAGTGGTTCCTTCGACCACGACACCATCAACCGGCATCTTCTCACCAGGTTTTACGATGATGATGTCGCCGGCTTCCACCTCTTCAATGGAAATCTCCACTTCCCGGCCTTCCTTTACGACTGTGGCTGTCTTGGGGGCAAGCCCCATCAGCTTCTTGATAGCTTCCGATGTTTTCCCTTTTGAGAGGGCTTCGAAATACTTTCCCAATGTGATCAACGTCAGGATGACAGCAGCTGATTCATAGTAGAGATCCTGCGCATAGCTTTCATTACCCGTTACAATGAAGATTGTGGCAATCAAGCTGTACAAGAATGCTGCACTTGTACCAAGCGCCACCAATGAATCCATATTGGGGTGGCGCTTGATCAATGTCTTGAAGCCAACTGTGAAAAATGGTTTTCCCATCACCATGACCGGTATTGTCAGGACGAGCTGGAGAATCGCGAATCCTGCAGGGTTCATCATCGGATCAATCGTTTCGGGCAGCGGCAAGCCGAACATATGGCCCATCGAGATAAGCAGAAGAGGGATCGTGAAAACCGCGGATACCCAGAAACGCTTCCACATATGTTTGATATGCTGCTCCTTCTTTTCCCTGTCTTCATCGACTGCATCTGCTGTATCCACATCTTCTTGAGCTTCATATCCCACATCGGAAACTGCTTTTTTGATGCCGGCAGTCGATAATAATGATGAATCATATTGAATGACCATCTTTTCTGTAGTCAGGTTGACACTTGATTCTTTCACGCCTTCAAGTTTACGGGTTGCCTTTTCAACTGATTGTACACACGAAGCGCAGGTCATGCCGGATACCGTGAATGTTTTCATTGCCATTTCCGTAACGGCTTTGTAGCCTGCATCATCAACAGCGCTTTTTATCTCATCCAGTGTGATTTCATTCTCATCAAAACGTATATTCAGTTTTTCAGTTGCCAGATTCACATTGGCTGCATGAACACCCGACAGTTTCTCTGTCGCTTTTTCAACCGCCTGCGAACATGACGCACATGTCATCCCTTCGATGCTTAACGTTTTTTCGGTCATCGTATGAGACCACCTTTATTATTTGATTGGTTCTGATTCGTAGCCTGATTCAGTGACCGCTTTGCTCAGACTATCAGGAGATTGCTTTGTTTCGTCGTATTTAACTTTTGCGGAAGCATTCTCAAGATCAACCTTTACTTTTTCCACTCCGTCAAGTTCATTAAGCGTTGTTTCTACTTTCTTCACGCAGTTTCCGCACGTCATACCTGTTACTTTCAATAATGTTTTTTCCATGTTTGAACACTCCTTAAATGATTTATTAATGCCGGCAGTCCATGCCGTGATCTTTTTTGCAGTTGCACTGGCCAGGGACGCAGTTGCATGCGATCTCTTCGACAGCGTCTTTTTTCTTTTTTTGTAAAGCTTCTCCAAGCAAGGCTATGTCGTCATGACTGAGTGTAGCCTCAGCAATCAAATCAGCAATTGTCTTGCCGACTGCACGGCTGCAGATATGAGTGAATAATCCTGATTTCAATGTTTTCAGGCTTTCTTCCTCGTTGACCGCGGCTGTGTAGATGAAGCGGTTGCCGGTCTTTTCTGTATGAAGCATACCTTTTTTGACCAGTCTCCCTATAAACGTCTTGGTCGTCGCAGGTTTCCACTCTTTTTTGTCTTCGAGGACTTTGCTGATTTCCTTACTTGTCACCTCTTTGAGCGTCCAGACAACCCTCATGACTTCCCATTCGGAATCCGTGATCTCAGGCTTTTCTTCATTGGACAATAGATATCACCTCAATCCGTTTACAATTGTAATCATTTTATATTTATAGTTTACAACTGTAATCGATTTTAGTCAATTATTTTATTTCATTTTTTCCCAAAAAAAATAGAGGCATGCCATTATTGAGGCAGCCTCTGCTTATATCATTGACACCTTTCAACATTAATAAGCATTTCTATAAACTCATTAATTGCTCCAATGAGCACTCCACCGTGGCCTGTGCACATGACATCTGAATCATAGCCTTGGATGGTTTTTAAACCATCAAGGAAGACTGGCAAGTCCGAGGCTGCTACCCCGCCGCCTTGGAGATACTCCACCCAAGCCTGTCTTAGTTCGTCTCCTTTTGAAACTAGACCTTCCTTCGATAATGGGTCTCCAAAGAAGCAAAGAAAGTCTCCTGTAAAAATGACGTTGGATTGGCGGTGATAGAAAATGACAGATCCCGGCGAGTGATAACCTACCCGACAATAGTCGAATCCATGCATAGTTCCTCGATCAGCTAGTGCAGGATCAAACCCCATAATCCCCTTGCCTTCCTCTTTAGGATGGATGACTTTCTTAGCCTTCTTAAACATATTGGCGCCTTCAATATGATCTTCGTGACCATGAGTGGCTAACACAAGTTTCACTTCATCCTCTGTTTTCCCAAGGTCATTCAACGCTTTCAAAAGTAAGTTCGAATGTTTTCCTTTACATGTATCGATCAAGGTTACTCCGTGTTCTTCTACAATCAAATAGCAGTTATTATAGGAATTCCATCCTGAATCCCAAAATGCAACTGCGTATATATCTTCTTTCACCTTTTCTACTATATAGTCCAATGACCTTCTCCTCCTGTCATAAATGTATTCAACAGGCTGATAGAAATATCCTCTTTTGCTTAAGGTAGAAATCGCAGGGAAGGAATAACGGTTTTCAAGAAAAAAAGGACCCTCATAATGAGGGTCCTTTTCCGGTAAAAGCTATTATGCTTTAACGACGTTAGTTGCTTGAAGTCCACGTTGACCTTGTTCAGTGTCAAACGTTACTTTTTGACCTTCGTCTAAAGATTTAAAGCCTTCGCCTTGGATAGCTGAGAAATGTACGAATACATCTTCTCCACCTTCGATTTCGATGAAACCGAAACCTTTTTCTGCGTTAAACCATTTTACTGTACCTTCTTGCATAATTATTTCCTCCTGCGTGGATTCGAGTCCACATTTTATTACTATTGTTGCTCAAGTTAGATATCAAAGGCGAAAAGTTTAAATACTTTCATTCCTTACAGACCGAACAAAAATAATTCTTTATTAGAATAACAGGTCCTAAAGGAAAATGCAAACATTCGAAAGTCCTATTTTTCCAGGTAATGCAAATTCATTCCTGCAGCAGCAGGATTTTCAGAAAAATCCTGACCTGAAATTGGTATTTAAAAGGGGAACACTTCATTTATGTCGAATATAAAAGGAAAGGGGATGGCCCAATGGATAAAAATCGATTACTTATGGAATTTAATCATGTCAGCCGCGGTAATTTCTTTTCTATAGAAATTGCTTCCAATGTGGATGGTGAAAGTATTGAGCAAATGACAAGGGAACTGGAGAAAGAGGGAAAGATCAAGATCAGAGAATGCGTTCAGAAAGAATCTTTGGTGTATGTGCAGGGAATCATCAAGTATTCCTCTACTTAGTTGAAGTAGGTGCCGGCAGTTGGATACATTTACATGTGCTTAAGCTGACGGCATTTTTTTGACAAAAAAAAGGACTCTCGGGATGAGAGTCCTTTCTTATTAAAGCAATTATGCTTTAACGACGTTAGTCGCTTGAAGTCCACGTTGACCTTGTTCAGTGTCAAACGTTACTTTTTGACCTTCGTCTAAAGATTTAAAGCCTTCGCCTTGGATAGCTGAGAAATGTACGAATACATCTTCTCCACCTTCGATTTCGATGAAACCGAAACCTTTTTCTGCGTTAAACCATTTTACTGTACCTTCTTGCATAATTATTTCCTCCTGCGTGGATTCAAGTCCACATTTTATTACTATTATTGCTCAATTAGATATCAAAGGCGAAAAGTTTAAATACTTTCATTCCTTACAGATGAACAAAAATAATTCTCCCTTAGATTAACAGGTATTGACGGGAAATGCAAATTTTATTTACGGTATTTTGACTTTTACATAAAAGCGAAGCTGAAACCACAAAAAAACAACTTCATTAGTGTGGACTCTATATACCGCTAATGATTTCCGCACAAGACTTCGCTTTCCGCGGGTAGCCCGTGAGCCTCCTCGTCGTGTTCGCTCCTGCGGGTAAGAAAAGCGGAGGGGCTTTGCTCAGAGGCGTGTGCCTCTAAGCCCCAGAGCTGGACAGGTCTCACATTGGCTACTCTTCCCGCAGGAGTCTGCGTCTTGCACTCCAATCAACCGCTGGAACATGCTAAAATGAATAACAACCTCTAACTGGCCCGATAAAAAAATCCGAACTAACTCAAACTCCAATTTGTGAATTTGAATTAAAGCTCGGATTTTTATTAAGCAAAAAACATTATCCAAAGCTTGACTATCTTTTATACTGCTTTTTCATTACCAGAATCTTCGGTTCTTTCTTTTTTTGACATAGGTTGAAGTTTGAGATAGGTAAATGATCTCCACAACCATTCAAATGGTCCGAACCTGTACTTCTTCAGCCACCAGGAGCTGAATACAAGTTGGAGGGAGAAGATAAATAGGCAGATGACGGTTCCCAGCCAGAGACTTACATCTCCATAAAACCCCAATCCTACGAACAGCCCGACAGAAAGGATTGTTTGCATCAGGTAATTTGTCAGCGCCATCTGACCTGTGTAACCAAGCGGTCGAAGCTTCCGCTGCCACTTTTCTTTCCTAAGCAACAGGGTGAGGGATGAAATGTAAAAGAAGCATAGCGTTAATCCGCTTAAGCTCGTAAACACCTGCACGACAAATTCCTGCTTCACACCAAGATCCCAAGCCTTCGTCATATACATGGCAAGAATCCCAACGAGGGGTGCACTGATCACGAAAGACAAAGTCCGTATTTTCTTAAAGAAGGACAAGTGCCCATCTACGTCACGGAAGATACCAGCTTTTCCTGCTGCCAATCCGAATAGGAACATCGCGAATACAGGGAACATTGCCGGGATTAAGTTTGCGAGCATTGCAGGAACTTCTGTACCAAGACGGTAAGAGACCCACTCTGCATACCCTGCATGTTCGTATACATGCAAATATTCTTCCATACTGCCGTATAGCATGCTGGATGCAGATGCGGATTCTGTGTCTTCAAGGATGCTTGCCGGGATCAACAGCATCAGGCTGAACAACGCGTTGATGGCAAACAACAGACTGAATGCCCAGATGACCATAGTCTTGATCTTTCTTTTATAGAAGAACAGAAGCAGTAAACCTGCGATGGCATACGTATGGAGAATATCCCCGAACCAAAGCCCGATTAAATGGGCAGCCCCGAACAGCAGCAAGGCGAAGATCCTTCTCAGGTACAGCCTGTTCATACGCAATCCCTTCTCTTCGGCACGGCTCATAAAGATATAAAATCCAAGACCGAATAAGAATGAAAAAATCGTGAAAAATTTCATGTCTACAAACAATGCAAAAAACACATCAATCCAGTGATCCAATCCACTGAAATCGTTAGGAATCCCATATATTGATTTCATGAAATCAGGTGAATGGAATGCTGGCATATTCACCAGGAATATACCGAATAATGCAAAACCGCGAATGATGTCAAGGGTGACCATCCGTTCTTTTCCCAAAACTGGTGTCGACTTCATTTGTTCTCTCCTCTAATAATCACTGTATATATTTGGTATTTCACTCTATAAAATTATACAACAAAAAATCAACAAGAGTGTAGGGTTTTTTATGTTCATCTATAACACCAGCATCCTTCAATAATTCTGTTTCTTACCTTCCCACAATGGTACGCTCTTTCTTTATATGCTGTAAAGTCACAACCAGGCCGATAAATCCTGCAGTAAATGAGCCGGGCAGACTGTATAACAGATATTTCCAATTGTCGCTCATTACTGATATAAATGTGAAAATGACAGGAAAACCGATTAATACAAATAATGCCACAAAAAGTGCTAGTTTTGTTCCTGTTTTCATGCTGACCATCCTTTCTTTTTCAAGTATGTTCAGATAATATCCAACGAGTATAATAGTTCTAGGTTCTCTCAAAAAATTCCTCTATATATATTGTATTAACAACGAATGAAGGAAATGTTTAATACCAAAACCACATATCTACTGGCACCGTAGATATAATAAAGCAGACATCAAGGATTTTACGTTACCATCCTTACTGTCTGCTTTATATTTCAATATGATTTTCGACTTAATCCTTTTTTTGCCCTTCAGATACAATTGACATAAAGGATTACTTCTTCATCCCAGTATACACATAAATGGAGTCTCTCAGGAATTCCGCGACACCGTCCCTCTCTTTGTCGTAGTAGGATTTGAACCGTTCATCTGCCACATACATATCCCCGAGTCCGGCATGTGCTTCCTTGCTGTATTTCGGCCAGTACATCGAAATCCATTGTTTGTGCAGATCGGCGGCTTTCTGTGCGGGAGCACTTGATGGATCGCCCGTTTTGACTGCTTCTGCAAGTGTTTGATGAATGTCTTCCGCAAGCTTGTTTGCCAGGTCAAAATCTTCCTGGGACATATTCTGAAGCTTCGCATTCGATTGGTCGACGGTTTCGTCACCATATTTCTCCCTGACTTCATTTCCGTATTTCCGCTCATTCTCGTCAATCATGTTTCTTTTGAATCCTTCAAACTTTTCTTTATCAGACATGGTTGTTCTCCCTTCTTTCACGGCGATGGTTTTATCGACATTGGCTATCAGCAAATCGAGCTGCTTTCTCTTCGCGAGTAATTGATCGCGATGTTCAGCCAATGCATGTGAAACGTCAAAAGCGGGATCGTCCAGAATATCCTTTATTTGATCGAGGCCAACACCCAGTTCTTTGTAAAAGAGTATATGCTGCAGCTTTTCGACTTCATTCTCCCCGTAGATCCGATATCCGGATGAATTGATCCTGGCCGGCTTCAGTATCCCGATTTCATCATAATACCGGAGTGTCCGGGTGCTTACGCCTGCTAACTTTCCTAATTTCAATATGGTGTATTCCATTGATCTCACCTCCTGACAATTTAACTGTACACCTTGACGCACCGTGAAGGTAAAGGGGTTTTATGAATTTTTTTTAATCTTTCCATAAACATCTTGGTAATAGCGGTTTTTCATTCGAACTAACACCACTGTTGATTTCTGAGCAACAGTCTGATCCACCGCCACCAGCCTTATTTAATCAAATCCTCATCCATCCGTTTCTCAGATACGACGTCACAAGCAAGGTCATACATCTTCCCCACCCCCTCATTGGATGCCTCGAAAGAAAACGCCTGTTCCTTAGGAATACCGATGGAATCCGCTTCTCCCACAGCATCGATATTGGCTCCCATGAAAATGAATTCCCAATTGTATTTCTCCTGCTGGTGATTGATCATTTTTTTCACTTTATCATACGAATACTCTCGGCTCGAGTTTTCCATTCCGTCAGTGGTGATTACGAAGATGACGTTACCGGGTCTCTTGTCTTCACTCATTTGGGACAGTCTCCTGCCTACTTCTGAAATCGTTTTGCCGACGGCGTCAAGCAGGGCGGTGCACCCCCTCACATAATACTCATGATCGGTCAGTCTTGCATGATGTGCATCAATGCCGTTCCATAGAATTTCTGTCTGATCATCAAACAGAACGGTCGTCAAATACGTTACACCTTTCATTTTACACTGTCTTTCAATTAAAGCATTGAATCCACCGATTGTATCGTCCTCAAGCCCTCCCATCGATCCGCTTCTGTCCAGAAGAAAAATGATTTCTGTTTTATTCTTGTTCATATTCAACATCCTTCCTGATTGGTTCATGCTATAATCATAATAAAAATAATCCAATATTTGGTCGCCTTGAAAGCGACATTATAGGAGGAGGCTGACCCTTTGCTTCACAAAAAGATATTAGAGGAATTGCAGGAATACATAGACTTTCATCTTACTCGTGATGAACTTGATTTCTGCCTTGAAGCTCCGCACCCTATTTATAAAGAGGAAATGCTATCGAGTGAACTGGAGGATTTCATCGTCAAGAACCAGAAACCGACGCTTAACCAGATTCTATTCAGCTATATTGATGAGAAAGGCGTAAGTGATTCTGTCATCTACAAGAAAGCCGGACTGGATCGCAGACACTTCTCGAAGATCCGGTCCAACCCCGATTACCGTCCGAAGAAACAGACGGCCATCGCCCTGGCACTTGCGTTGGAGCTGGGGATGGACGACACAGAGGAACTCTTAAGTGCGGCAGGGTATTCCCTGTCAGACAGTGATAAGTCTGATCTTGTTATCCGTTTTTGTCTGGAGAGGAAAATTTACGATCTGCATACGGTTAATGAGGCGCTTGATCATGTTCAGTTGAAACCATTGAATGCATGACAAAAAAACAGAGCATGGGATGCCTGCTCTGTTTCTTGAATTAGACCGATTACCGTTTCCGGACCGGTATCCATATCTCACTTTTAAACACCGGTGAAGTCACGTCCTTATGCTCGTTCCAGAGAATTTCAGGCCCCTCCACCTGTTCATAATTCGATGAAGGAAACCATTCGGAGTAAATCCGCCCCCATACATTCTGTAATGTTTCAGGAAATGGCCCGACTGCTTCGAATACAGCCCACGAAGATGCCGGCACTTCCAATGTTGTGAAGTGTTCCGGACAATCTTTCGTGGTTGCCGCGCCGATATAGTGGTCAAGTTCCCCTTTCTCCTCCATTCTTCCTTCTGAAAAATTGGCCGAGGCACTGATCAATCCAGATGGCTTAATATTGGAAAGCTGTTTCATTTCCTTGATCGTGTTTTCATTCAGGCTTTGCCACATGGAGGCAATTTCCGGGTTTACCCCATTGAAAATAATCGGCACTCTTTTCTTTATTCCGGCAATCCGGAAGCGTTCTTTTTCTTCGATACGATAATTCATTTCTGTCCCTCCATCTATGGTTAATCGGAAGGTCATTTTTGGAAAGGCTTTGAGTGCACTGCCGTCTTCCCTGGCTTCTGTCGGGGTGCACCCGTGAAACTCTTTGAAAGCCCTGGTGAATGAATCAGGTGAACGGTATCCGAATGTAACAGCAGCATCGATCACTTTCACGTGCTGATCCCTCAATTCCTGTGCAGCAATCGTAAGCCGCCTGCGCCGGATATAGTCCGAGAGGCTGATGCCTGACAGATATGAAAACATCCGTTGAAAATGATACTCCGAACAAGCAGCCCGCATAGCCGCTTCTTTCAAATCGATCTCATCTGACAGCTGTGCTTCAATATAGGTTAATGCCTCATTCATTTTCTGAAGTGAATCCAATGGAATGACCTCCTTTACAACAATAGAATAGCAGGATTTTCATGGGTCCATCCGACAAGTTCATACCGGATATTGCAGGCTTCCCTTGTTAATAATCATTGCGCCTTGCTCTTTCTGAATCCTTCAAAGCTGTTCAAGCCTGCAAAGAACAGGAAGATGGCGCTTGATCCCCAGACAATCCGGGATACAAACTCGTCGGCACCCACGTTGAATAGATCGGACGTGTAGGTAATGAATTCCGGTTGAAAGACGTTGGGATTCGTCACGATGACAATGAACACCAGTGTTGCAATGACTTCATAGATTGTGTTGAAAAAGGCGATTCTTTTCGTCCACTGCTTCTTTACTAATTTGTAAAGAGCCAATGCAATTTCAAACCCGATGATGACGATCACTGCCGGCCAGTATCCATTTAATACTTCCTGATTCATTGAAGGGGTGACGAAGACCAATCCGTCCCCGTTGCTTTCGTATATGCCCAGAAGCTTATTGGCATAGAAATAAACCGTTGCCCAAATGGCGGTCCATAGAAGACTTCCGAATACCTCGTATTTAGAGATGCTTCTCTTTTTAGGAATATAGGTGATCTTTTTCAAATCATCCGGCGTCCATTTTTTCAAGTCGGTTGTAAGTGGTGCGGTGTCCTTCCCTTTATCCGCCCGCTCGATAATCGCAAAAGTCAATGTAAGCCAGAAAAACACTTGCATCCCCACTTCGATGATTCTCCATATTCCTTCTCCCATAATAGTAAGCACAATATCCAGGACTGCTTTTCCTTCTGTCGGCGAGAAGATATATTCTGCGACAAGGGAGATGAGGGAAATGACAGATGCGATCGGCAGAATCATTTTAATCAGTGAAATATACACGTCATAATATCGTGGACCGATCAGATGCATCGGTCTATCACTGTAATTACCTGCAAGGACCGCCGGATTCCCCATTTCGGACAGAACTTCTTTCACGTCTTCCTCTGTATACTCCTCAGGCAGCATATCCCCGATTGCCGACCTCAGTTCAAGGGCGATATCCTCACGATTCTTCTCAGGCAGCCTGCGTGTCACTTCCCCGATATACACATCAATCAGATTCATCGTTTTCCTCTCCTTCCAATAATTGATGCAGTTCTTGCGTATTCTTGATCCATTCTTCTTTTAATTTCAGAAATACTTCGATTCCATAATCACTGAGCACGTAATATTTACGCGGTCTTGTCTCCGATGTATCCCAGCTGCTCGTCACGAGTTCCTGTTTCTCAAGTCTGCGAAGAAGTGGATACAGCGTACTTTGTTCAATCGTGATTCCGGATTTCTCCAGACGATGAACAAGTGAATACCCGTACTGGGGAGTGCGCAATTGGCTTAATACGGCTAATGTAAGGTTCCCTCTCCTCAATTCTGTCAGTAATGAATGCAGTAAGTTACTCATTTATTCACCCCGTCTCATACAACACTGTGTATCGTACACTATATATATACTATATGACATACACTATTGTTTGTGCAATATTAATTTAATATTTTTGTATCTTAGCCATCTTTTGTACCACACTAAAGAGAGGGAAACTGTTTTATCAGCTGCAATTGTATTGTTTACTGGGAAAATTCGATTAATAAAGTCCATTGTGTTTAAATTTCAATTCTCTTCAGGTAAATTTCACGTAAAAATTTTTTTATTTGCCGCTACCTCTTTTCGACAAATTAAGCTATTATTATATAGCCTGGCAATTAAATTTAGGATTAATTTGGAGGTTCGAAACGAAATGGTTTTTAAGAAAAAAGATAAGTTTGCCATTCTTCTGAGCAATATTGCTGTTAATTTAAAGGAAGGCGCTCATTATTTCGATGACTACAAAATCACGAATATCAGTGATTTAAAGACGTTTTCCGGTCATATGAAGGAACTTGAAACGAAGGGTGACAGCTATGTTCACGAGGTGATCAAGGATTTAAATAAAGTCTTTATTACACCGATTGAACGTGAAGACATTCTTGCATTGGCGATGAGCATGGACGATGTGCTGGACGGACTGGAGCATACCTCTGCGATGTTCGAAATGTACAATATCACTCAAGCAGACGAATATATGCTGAAATTCGTGGAAGCAATCCGACAAAGCAGTGATGAAATCGAAGCGGCAGTCGAGCTGTTATCGACGAAAAAGTGGACGCGAATTCATGAACATGCCATTAAAATAAAAGATTTGGAATCAAAATGTGACGGGATTCTCCGACAATCGATCAAGCATCTGTTCAACACTGAAAAAGACCCGATCCGCATAATTCAATATAAAGAAATTTATGAAGAACTTGAGCAGGTAGCAGATTATTGCCAGCATGTAGCTAATACATTCGAAGCCATTATCATGAAGAATGCGTAAGGAGCTTAATCAGGTATGGATACAGTACTAATTTTAACCATTTTAATTGTGGC
Organism: Mangrovibacillus sp. Mu-81; assembly: GCF_036867415.1. Lineage (NCBI taxonomy): Bacteria > Bacillati > Bacillota > Bacilli > Caryophanales > Bacillaceae > Mangrovibacillus > Mangrovibacillus sp. Mu-81. Next base: position 568,597 of record NZ_JBAJHU010000001.1, on the reverse strand, counting down.
CGCTGCCCTGGCATTTGATTTCATTAATGGTTTCCATGACACGGCAAACGCCATTGCCACATCCGTTTCTACCAAGGCACTTAAACCGAGACACGCGATCGTCCTTGCTGCTGTCATGAACTTCGTGGGGGCCATGACGTTTACCGGGGTGGCAAAAACAATCACAAAAGACATTGTCGATCCATTCACACTCGAAAACGGGACAACCGTAATCCTTGCGGCGCTCCTCGCTGCGATCGCATGGAATCTTATCACCTGGTATTACGGGATCCCCAGCAGCTCATCCCACGCCCTGATCGGTTCCATCGCAGGCGCTGCCATTGCTGCAGCAGGGATTTCGGCACTGAATTACGGTGGTTTCATCAAAATCATCCAGGCGTTGATCTTTTCACCGATTCTTGCCTTCATTATCGGTTTCATAGTCTACAGCATTTTCAAAGTGGTATTCAAGAACAGCAACCTGTCGAAAACAAACCGGAATTTCCGGTTCATCCAGATTGCGACAGCTGCTCTTCAATCGTTTACTCACGGTACGAATGATGCTCAAAAAGCAATGGGGATCATTACGATGGCGCTGATTGTGAACAATTATCAAACATCCGATGATATCCAGACATGGGTTCAATTCTCCTGTGCACTTGCCATGGGTCTTGGAACATCCATCGGGGGCTGGAAGATCATCAAGACAGTCGGCGGGAAGATCATGAAAATCCGTCCTGTCAACGGAGTCGCTGCCGATTTGACGGGGGCCGCGGTCATCTTCGGTGCAACGGCCATTCATTTACCTGTCAGTACGACACATGTCATTTCCTCATCCATCCTCGGTGTGGGTTCCGCTCACAGATTAAAGGGAGTGAAATGGGGAACGGCTCAAAGAATGCTGATAACGTGGGTCATCACCCTTCCGATTTCAGCATCACTGGCTGCAATCTTTTACTATATCTTGAATCTATTCTTTTAACAGCAAAAGGTCTGTCCTCGGCGAATTCACTCGCCAAGAACAGACCTTTATTATGTTATCCCGCAGGTAATTTCATTCGATTGATCAGGGTTGAGAAGTAACTCTTCGGTTCTATTGGAGGGGCATCTTTGATTAGCGAAATCGCATCTTCCTCATTCAGCTGAGCATTGGACTTTTCATCAATGAGCTCAGAAGCGTAAATCCGGGAGTCCCCCATGATTTTTCGTATAGAAGAAATCAATTCCTCACTGGGACTGTCCTTGAGTAAAAACCCTTTGACATCCGCTTTCAAGACCCGCTCGTAATACCCCTGCCCCGGGAAAGTCGTTAGAATGATGACTTTGCTGACTGAATCTTTTAACGCAAGTGCCGCTTCCAGTCCATCTTTACGGGGCATTTCCAGATCCATGATACAAATGTCCGGGTGCAGCCGCCCCACGGCCTCAACTGCTTCTTCCCCGTCACTCACCAAACCGACCACTTCCATATCATCTTCTAAATCAAGAAGGGAACCAATCGTCCCAAGCATCAACTCTTGATCCTCTGCAATCACGATTCGAATCATAGTATGTCTCTCCTTATACGGCCTTACTAAATAACGACTCCCCTTTTCACAAGGGGAGTCATTGGATGGACGTTTACAGTTCAGGTTTCGCCTCAGTTGAAATGCTCGATTTCGGTAATGATTTGACATCTTTAAAGCTCACAAAGTTCTTTCTTTCCTCATCCCACAAGCGGAAACGAAGCGATGTTAAGCTTGTCGCCAATGTAATCGTCGGTACATGCTGTAAGTCAGGGATGCTGTTGTGTGTCTCTTCAAGTCTGTAGTTCGGTACTCTTGGGCTTAAATGGTGAATATGGTGATAGCCGATATTACCAGTCAAGAATTGAAGTACTTTAGGAAGCTTGTAGAAAGAACTTCCTTCTACCGCGGCTAACACATACTGCCACTCTTTGTCTTCTTCAAAGTATGAATCTTCAAATGTGTGCTGTACATAAAACAGCCATATGCCTGCTGCACCGGAAATCATGAAGATCGATCCTTGTACAATCAGGAACTGCTGCCAGCCCACCGTCACACAAAGAAGGGCAATAACAGCCACGAGGATGGCATTCACTAAATACGTGTTCATTCTTTCTTTTTTTCTTGCACCTTTGCGGTTAAATCTGTTTTTGATCAGGAAGACCCAAACCGGGCCCAATACAAACATGACGATCGGATTGCGGTAGAAGCGATAAGCCAAACGCAATTTAAGCGGCGCCGCTCTGTATTCATCCACTGTAAGTGTCCAAATATCTCCGGTACCACGTTTATCCAGGTTACCGCTTGTTGCATGGTGAACGGTATGTTCATGTCCCCATTGGTCGAACGGGAAGACAGTGATGACACCGAGCGCCGTCCCGACAATCCGGTTCGTGCGGCGGCTCTTGAAGAAATTGTAGTGTGTACAATCATGGAAAATGATGAAGATCCTTGTCAGGAACCCTGCCGCAATCACCATCGGAACCAATGCGAGCCAATAGGAAACGAAAAGGCTTTGATAGGCAAGAATCCACAGAATTATAAACGGGATCACCGTGTTAATCAGCTGTAATATACTTTCTTTTGTTGTTCCCTTCTCAAAGGGTGCTACTTGTTTTTTCAGAGTTTTAAGGTTTGCCATTAATTTAAATCCCCTTTTCTTTGGGTTGTAAGATAACTATATAGGAAGTAGAAAAACTTGTTTAGTAGTAGGTGTCATAGGCAGAGTATGACAGATGTCATGTTGGAGGGGATATTTTCACAAAAAAAGTGCCTGAATCCCGGTTTAATCATGTTTTAGGGTACCCGGAATCAGGCTGAAAAATAATGTTTTTTTATGAAATAAGTGTGTTTTTACTATTTTTTATGAATCGGCTGTATCAATCTTTCCTGAATAAAGTGAACTTCAGCACGATTTTCATAAATTCTTCGTAGGAAGAGTTCCACTGGTTGTACCATTTACGGACGGTTTCGACCAGCCAGAACGGGACGGCCTTGCCGTCGATCAGATGGTAATATTCTTCGTAGCCTTTCTTAAGGTGTTCCCAGCGGAAATCATTGCCGGGCAGCACATACTCGGATACGTCAATGATTTTGGCACGGCCGTCCTGCATCAGGATATTCTTCAAGTGGATATCACGTGGATTCAGATCTTTTTCACGCACATAATCCCTTGCGTCTTCTACATCGTTCACGACTTGTTCCGGGATATGAATGCCCTGGAGGATACAGTCGAAGAGCGTGATTCCTTCTTCATAGCTCAATACGAGGAATGTATCGTAAGCCGCATAACAAGTAGAGAAGAAAGGGGAGTCGCCAATAATATTATAGACTTTTTCTTCTATCTTTATTTTTGATGCTTTATCTTCTGCGTATAGTTTAAAGGCATACCCGGGAACATCAAGGTGCTGAAAGACTGCCGCATCTGTTCCGACGCCGACACACCTCAGCCGGTCATGACCGCCGTCGATCGTCACGGGCTGGTTATCAGGGTTTGAAGATACTGTGACATTGGACAGAGAATGAATTGCCTCTTCCCATTTATGATTCATGTCATTCTCCCTTCGTTAACGTAACTGGAATCGGTTACTATCTTATATCTTATTCGCATAAATATAGCATTTAGTACCCTGACAGTTCAACTTATGACCCTTTAGAAATTTCTATCAGTGCATCCTTATTCAGGAGGGGTCATTCGCAGACAATCACGTGGCGGACAAAGTTCCCTTTCGCGACTGCGCATCGGTCTGTTAGTTGAAATCCTGCTTCAAGAATGACCTGGTCGACATCCTCAACCGTGACGATAACGACTTTTGAAGCAAAAGCCTTTGCCCGTTGAAGCATTTGAAGCTGCTCCTCCCGGGTGATGACTGAGCACAGGTTATAGGGAAGGTCGATGATAGCCGCGTCATAATTGCCATTCACATCCCGGACATCCTTTAATGTTACTTCCCCCGTAAGGCCAAAGTGAGCGATATTCTCCCTGACCCCGGGAAGAATCAATGGATTCCTGTCGCTCCCGACAATGTCCATTCCCATCGATAGTGCCTCGACCAGCACGGTTCCGATTCCGCAGCAGGGATCGATGAGTTTCTTGCCTTTGGGGTCCGGTGCCGCAATATTGACCACGGCTCTTGCGACACGCGTACCGAGAGCAGTCGAATAGCTGTGCGGCTTCCATTGATGCTTCAGCCATATTGCTTCGTTTTTTGCATACTCCCCGAGAATCCATCTGTCACCGGTGTTAATGATTCCAAGCAGGATATCGGGATTGACGAGTTCTGCTTCTCCTTTTAAATGAAGCCCGACTTCTTTCTCGATTTCGCGAAGCTTGTTAAAGCCCACCTTTTCGTGGTCGGGATTTTGCGTGAATATGATTTTAAAGCCATCAAATGACTCCAGGTTTTTCACTTCTTCTATTAAATCTTCCAAGCTGGCACCTTCACAGATCGCGCTGAGTCTCTCCCTGATGAATGGACTTCTGCTTGGATCGATTTCAAGAGGACTTTCAAGAATGCCGGATTGGGAGTCAACGCCGAATAATGCCCGCCTTTCCATGGCACATAAAGCTTCTTCGTTCGGCTCCCATGAAAAAGTATAAACATATGCACGGGGTGCCATCGTTAAAGTTTTCATCTTTTCATCTCCGTTGTTGTTGATTTGCTCGTCGCCGTCATCACCCCATTGGACCGTGGATGTGTTGAATTCATCCGTTTCACGGCCAGTCCTGCTGCGTACCGTGGGACTGGCCTGCTTTAGTTTCTGGCCTCGTGGACTTTCAATCTCTTGCCTTTGACGGTGGTGGTTTTCATGGCTTGGAGGACTAGCGGACCTTTTCCGTTCAGGATATCGACATAGGTCAGGTTTTCCTGGATGGTGATGATGCCAATGTCGTCTGCGGTCACGCCGGCTATTTTGGCGATGGTTCCGACAAAGTCGACTGCCCTGAGTTTCTTTTTCTTCCCGCCGTTGAAATAGAGCTTCATGATTTCTTTATTTAATTGCTCACTTTTATCGGTTTTGGCGTCCGGGAGTTCACTCAGTTTTTCTTTAAAAGCATCTGTTGCAGCATCCACCTCTTCTTTTGAAGGTGCCTGCATATTCGTGATTTCAAACCCGATATACGCTTCGATCTCCTCCAGGAATTTATCCTCATAAGGCGTGATGAAGGTGATCGCCCGACCTGCATGGCCTGCCCGTCCGGTTCTTCCCGTTCGGTGGACGTAGCTTTCTTTTTCAAGTGGAAGGTCATAGTTGATGACGTGCGAAACCTTCTCGATATCGATCCCTCTTGCCGCTACATCCGTTGCGACCAGATAACGGAATTCTCCCCGTTTAAAGTCATCCATCACTTCAAAGCGAGCTTCCTGATTCATTCCTCCATGAATCTTATCGACGGGAAATCCATTCTCATACAATTCGTCACAGACCTTATCCACATTCTCTTTTGTCCGGCAAAAAATCATGCAGCTATCTGGATTTTCTACGGTCGTCACATCCGTCAGCAGGGAAAACTTATCGTTTTCCTCCACTCGGATGAGGGAGTGATCAATTTTATTAGTGGTGATGCCCTTCGCTATCACTTCGATATTCACAGGGTCTTTCATATATTTGTGGCAGAGAGATTCGACATCCTCCGGCAGCGTGGCTGAGAATGTGAGTGTCATTCTGTCTGCCGGGAGTTGCTGAATGATCGCTTCCACCTGTTCGATGAAGCCCATATTGAGCATCTCATCCGCCTCATCGATGACAAGACAGTTGAGCTTATCCATGGGAAAAGTCCCTTTTTCGATATGGTCGAGCACTCGTCCAGGCGTCCCTACGACCACATGCGTCTTCTGTTTCAGTTCAAGCTTTTGGCGGTGAAAAGGCGATTTCCCGTATAGAGCTGCAGCTTTGATTCGTTTAAATCTCCCGATATTCGTAATGTCTTCTTTCACCTGCACTGCAAGTTCGCGGGTAGGTGTGAGGACCAGTGCCTGCGGCTTATTCTCGCCCCATTCCGCCATCTCGCATAACGGAATCCCGAATGACGCCGTTTTCCCGCTTCCTGTTTGAGATTTCACGACAAGATCCTTCTTTTCAAGCGCAACAGGCAGTACCTTGGACTGCACTTCAGTCGGAGCTTCATATCCTAATTCCGATAGGGCTCTGGTAATTTCACCACTAAGTCCGTAATCAGTAAAACGTTTCATATTCATGCAGCACCTCATTCATTCATGATATTTATATTTTCCCACAACATGCACCCATAAAAAAAGGACTCTGCAAGAGAGCCCCTCATGTAAAGCTATTATGCTTTATTTACGTTTGCAGCCTGAAGTCCGCGTTGACCTTGTTCAGTGTCAAAAGTAACTTTCTGACCTTCGTCCAAAGATTTAAATCCTTCGCCTTGGATAGCTGAGAAATGTACGAATACATCTTCTCCACCTTCGATTTCAATGAAACCGAAACCTTTTTCTGCATTAAACCATTTTACTGTACCTTGTTGCATAATTGTTTCCTCCTGTGTGGATATGTGTCCACCTGTTATTACTATTGTTGCTCAAGTTAGATATCAAAGGCGAAAAGTTTAAATACTTCATTCCTTACAGACCGAACAAAAATAATTCTACTTAACCTTAACAGGGAATGGAGCCAATAGCAATCTTTTTATAAGGCTCTTTTCGCATACTTTGTTGCTTTACATACTAGAAAATACCGGAACTTGGGTATTTTCGGATTGTACGTCCGTCTCTTGTTTAAGCTTGAGTTAGAAAAGAGCACGTGCATAAGCTACATCAAGATTACTAGCCTGTGTACAAAAAGCAACAACCTTTTATAAAAATAGAGAATTGCGGCCATTCGCCGATCGTCCTGACCTATTTGTCAGCATCTGATTTATTTCCGTGCTTGACCCCTTTACTTTTATAAGGTTTATTACTCTTTGCCTTGTTTGCTCCCGCCTGCCAGCGATTCCAGCCCTTCTTGCCGGTACCTTGACCTGTTCCGCTTTTTTTCTTCGGTTTACTCATGCGAACCCTCCTCCTTACCTGCTGCATATCAGTTAAGTTCATTATCATACCATACAAACCAATCAAAAAACAGGGACTGTCCCGCAGCGCGGTAATGATTTTGCGCTGGTGGGACAGTTCCTGTCATTGTGTCTTATTTTTCTTCGATGTATTGTTTTACCACTTTGTAGACGAATTCCTGATTGGCTTGGGCAGTATCAGGGTTGTATTGGCCGCCGTTTACTTTGTTGTTGGAGAGGATTCTGATCCCCAGGTAAGGGATGTCATAAGCCTTGGCAATCTGGGCTCCCGCTGCTCCTTCCATCTCCTCTACGGAAGTTCCGTACTTCTCATGGAACCAGTTGATCCGGTCCACTTCGTTATTCCATACATCTGCTGAACCAATTGTTCCTTCTACAACCTTGCCTTTTTTGTATTCATCTTTCACAGCTTTCGCTGCTTCCAGCAACTGTTTGTCTCCTTCGAAATAACGGATGTTCTCGGCATCTGGATCTTCTCCGGCACTTCCTTCCGAAGCCATCAGATCCATCGGGATCCAATTCTTCGGTTTGATCCCTTCGCCTTCAGCAAGATTACCCGTTTTTAGGGAACCGAGGTTCACCGTTCTTTTTCCTAATACGATATCGAACACATGAAGATCAGCGTCGTGGCCGCCTGATGTCCCTTGATTGATGATGGCAGCAGGATTATATTTTTCGATTGCCACTGCTGTTGCAGCTGCTGTGTTTTCCATTCCCTTGCCTGTCTTCGCTACGATAACAGGGTATCCATCCAGCTTCCCTATGTAAAAGATAAATGATCCCGATTTTTCTTTTTTCACGTCATCCAGGCGATCGGCGAGCTTTTCAGCTTCAATCGGCATCGGCCCCTGGATCATAATAGGTCTTTGTTCTTCTGCTTTGGCCGTATCACTTTTTTCAGAAGAGCTGCACCCAGCTAAAATAGAACAAATTAGTGCAGTGATGATGATTGGTAATGCGAACTTTTTCAACATGTTGTTTCCCCCTGGCTGATTTGTAATGAACCACAGAAAAAGGCCCGGAAGTACAGAGTGCCCTCTACCTTCCAGACCAGCGAAAGTCAAAGTATAGTTAAGTTGAAGCCGGTATGCTGCATCACAACAGTCCCGATTAAAACAGAACGATACTTCAACCCGTAGTCCGGTTCTTCCGATGGGAACCAGGTAGAGACTCTCAGACCTTATTACTGAGTTTATACGAGAATGATATGAATTTGATTACGTTGCAAGTGTATCAGAGTCGGAACAAGGAAACAACCCTAAATACGAATTTAAATATAAAATTTAATTATAATGTTCGTGTTTATATCGGAAATTCGGAATATTAAAAGCACATTCAACATTTGAATGTGCTTTTTAACGCAATACTCCAGTCGAATCATGTGCCGCAATATGTTCGGTATGGCCGGTCACAAGGGTCAGGACCCCCGGCATAAGCTTCCTGTTCTTTCGAATGTTCGTATGGAGCTGATAGAACTTTCAGGAGCCGATCCATTACACTGAGGTCACCTTTCACAGCTGCTTCAAGGGCTTCTTCTACTCTGTGGTTCCTCGGGATGACTGCCGGATTGCTGTTTCTCATTAACTCATGGCTGTCCTCTTTGGATTCCTGCTGGCTTTTGAGCCTTTCCTGCCAGCGTTCTTTCCATTGAATGAATTCCTCAGCGGCAAACAGTTCTCCATCCCCGTGCCCATCAAACGTAAGTGCCCGGAACGTGTTCGTATAATCAGCTTCATGCTCATGCATCATTCCAAGGAGACCTTCGATCAAGTCTTTATCCTGCTCAACTTCACCGAAGAGTCCAAGCTTTGCCCTCATCCCTTTAAGCCAGGCAGTATGGTACAACTTAGGGAATTCAGAAATCGCATCCTGAGCGAGCTGCAGGGATGTCTCGTCGTCTTCATGCAGCAGCGGCAGCAACGATTCAGCAAAACGCGCCAGGTTCCAACCCGCGATTGTCGGCTGATTTCCATATGCATAACGGCCTCCGGTATCGATCGAGCTGAAAACGGTCGCCGGGTCGAATGTATCCATGAATGCACAAGGACCGTAATCGATCGTCTCTCCGCTGATTGTCATATTATCTGTGTTCATCACGCCATGGATAAAGCCGGACAGCTGCCATTTGGCAACGAGTGCGGCCTGACGGTTGATCACCTCTTCCAGTAAAAACAGATAACGGTTCCCTGCTTGCATCGCATCAGGATAATGACGTTCAATCGCGTAATCAGCCAGTGCGCGGAGATCTTCCTCAGAGCCGAATCTTGAGGCATATTGAAACGTTCCGACACGCAGATGGCTTGATGCTGTACGCGTCAAGACCGCTCCAGGCAGAGTCGTCTCGCGGATGATTGCTTCACCCGTCGTCACCACTGCCAGACTGCGGGTCGTCGGGATACCCAGCGCATGCATCGCCTCACTGATGATATATTCACGAAGCATCGGACCAAGCGCCGCACGGCCATCCCCTCCTCTGGAGTATGGTGTCCTCCCTGAACCCTTAAGTTGTATATCAACCCTTTCTCCTGAAGGGGTGATCTGCTCACCAAGCAGAATCGCACGGCCGTCCCCAAGCATATTGAAATGTCCGAATTGGTGTCCGGCGTAAGCCTGCGCAAGAGGGGAACCGCCATCCGGAACCTCATTCCCTGCAAGAACACGGATGCCCTCCTCACTCTGCAGTGCCTCTTTGTCAAAACCCAGTTTTCCTGCAAGAGCACCGTTCAGAATCACCAGCTCCGGGGCCACAACCGGGTTAAGCTCAAGATTTGTATGAAACGCCCCCGGCAAGCGGTTATAACTGTTTTCAAGATTCCACCCCGTTTTTGACATGATATCCCTTCTTTCTTCTGTTCTTATAATAATCAATGGATTGATACGATTTATAGTTCCATATTAACACAATCCCATACGTTTTTTCGTCTTGCTGCCTTCTTCTGTGCCTGTACTCACATCATGCAAAAAAAGCCCGTCCCCGACTGCATTAACAAATTAATGCAGCGAGGGACGGGCCTTTCGATTATTATTTTGCTTCTAAACGGCTGATCCTGTCATCCAGATCCGGGTGTGTGGAGAAGATGGCTGATTTTCTCCGTCCGTTGATCTTCAGTGTAGAAATTGCTGTGTCATCCTCGCCCCTCATGCGGCTTGAGTATGCTTTCAGCGAGCGTAAGGCATGAACCATTTTATCCTTGCCGGCAAGGTCAGCCCCGCCGCGGTCAGCGTGGAATTCGCGATAGCGTGAGTACGCAAAGACGACCAGACTTCCAAGAATCGAAAACACGATTTGGAACAAGATGACGGCAATGAAATGAACGATCGGCGCCATTTCTTCCTTTACAAAACGGGAAGCGATCCACGCTGCGATTCTGGAGAGGAACACAACAAATGTGTTGACCACACCTTGCAGCAATGTCATCGTGACCATATCACCATTGGCAATATGGGCCACTTCATGGGCGATAACGCCTTCGACTGCATCGTCATCCATTTCATGTAATAAACCGGTTGAGACCGCAACAAGGGAACGCTTCTTTGACGGACCCGTTGCAAATGCATTCACTTCCCGGGAATCATAAATACCCACTTCCGGCATATGCATCAAACCTGCAGCCTTTGATAGGCGATGCACCTTGTCAACGATCCCCTGTTCCGCGGCAGACAGCGCACGGCTCGGATCCAAGACTCGTACATTCATCATTTTCTTCGCCATCCAGCGGGACATCGCCAATGAGATGAATGATCCTGCAAAACCGATGATCGCACTAAAGATCAGCAGAGCACCGAAATCTATTCCACCTGTATCATTAATATAGTTTCCAGCTCCAGTCACTGAAAAAATGATACTAATCGTCAGTAACACTAAAACGTTGGTCAAGAGAAAATAGAAAATACGTTTCCCCATTTCAATCCTCCACTCTTATTTTCAAGTTCATATGAACTTGTATTTGAACTTATTATATATTTTTTCAATCTGAAATTCAATCTTTTTCGTTGAATTGACGAGACCTTCCCGAAGACGTACTATTAAAGCATAATGACTTAAGAATGGGGGATCAGTGTTGGAAGCATTTACATTATCAAGAAAAGATATGGCCGACCTGCTCTCATCCCTTAAAGGCCAAACGGACAGCACTCCTATACAGGTCCTCCAGGATGCATGGTCGATCACGTACAAAGATGAGGTGAATGCGTTCATTTCATCGGGATGCCCTTCAATTTTCGAAAAGATCCTAAAAGGAAATAAGACCGAGTTCGGCTTTTCCTTAAATGAGATTGTCTCCCTTGCGAACCAGATTGAATATACGACACTCTCTTCAAGCGCAGTCCAGAATTGGGTGAAGCGCGATATTAAAGAATTGGTGGGATCCCCTCTCCTCGGCAAGAAATATACAGTCGAACAGGCGGCCACCCTGTTGATTGTCAAAGACTTGAAAGCCTCTCTGGACTTTGAATCGATCCGGAAGATACTGACGCTCGTATTTAACAACCCTGAGGACCGCTCTGACGATATCATCGATCCCATCGACCTATATTCCGCCTACTCATCCGTGTTCGATAAAGTTCATCATCAGCCTGTACCGCAGATAAAAAACGACGGGTCCATGAACGACTGGATGGATCAATTCATCAAAGACGAATGCGAGGGCATCCTGCCATCCTTCAAAAACCTAAACGAAGAAAATCTGGACATCGTATTGAACGTACTGCTCGTGACCGCCCTGACCGTCCAGGCTGCCTATTACCAATCAGCCACGAAGCGGTATGCCCAAGCGGCACTGTTTATGCAAGGAATATAAATGAAAGGTGCCAGTCCCCTTCATGCTAAATTAGTAGCGTGCGGGGTAACTGGCACCTTTCTTTTATTTATCTGCTTTGTCCATTTTGGTTATCCGTTAAATTCTTCACAGCTCTTGATGTTCCATCAACAGCGCTCATCGCCGCGTTTTCCGTTGTTTCAAGCGCGCTGTGAACGGTATGGAATGCAGCACCGGCTGTATTCTTGATACCTTCTGCTACGCTTCGATTGTTATGCTTATTTTGATTTTCGTTAATCATGGTGGTTGATTCAGATTTTCACGAACATGTATGCTTCTGGTTCACAATCTACACAATATAAAAAGGGACAAGATTATTCTATTCTTCCCAATTGCTATTCAGCTCTTACATAATTGGTATGACCGTTTACTTCCACGCCTTCCGGTACTTTCAGCAGGATGAAATCCCTGCCGGCACCCATACTCGGCCGTTCTGAAGAAAACAGTCCGTTCTTTTTTCCGGAAAACTGTTGGAAAGGAAATCCATTTGAAAATTTGGTGATGTTCACGGATGCCAAATCTGGAGCTTTGAGAGAAAGAATATTTCCCTTCAATTCTAATTGCGCCGATGATTTCTTTTCAGTCATATCCAACCCATCGATGAATACATTTCCTGTGTAGTGTACGGCTTCGATGACATCATCCCCCTTAGATATTTCTTCCACAAAAATCATCACGTAAGCCGCTCCTTCACCTAAATAGGTAATATCCAGTTTTGAATCATCGTACGGAAATGACCAGCTTTTTTTGCTGGTATAAACTCCTTCAAGATCCTTTAGTTTCCCGGAGTGTGCTGCTTCCATCCATTTCATTTGCTCACTCTCAATTTGTTTCATTTCATTGGAAGACAAGGTTTTTACTACTTCCGCATTTTCAGGGAGCACACTATACGAAAGAATGGCAGCCAGCAGCAAGATGATTATATAACCAATGATCATCCTTCTCCACTTCTTTGGACTGACCCTTCTTCTGCGGCTCGCCCTTACCATTAACGTTCCCATTCCCGCTATCAAAAGGAGAATGATCAAGATAGGTAAAAACATCATTAACATATTCATTTACTTACCTCCATTTGGTTGGAAATGCCCATACTCCCAAGCAGGAAGATAAATGAAACTCCAAGGACTTTTATAAGAAAGAAAATGAAGGATGTTTCCGAGCCAAAGAATGTTGCTGCATTTATGAGTAAAGTTGGATTCCCGGTCAATCCGTCAAGAATCAATGCCCCAATAAACACAACAGGTAAGAGAATGGAGAATATCTTGTTAAATTGGGTCAACATCCCCACAAAATAACCTGCGGTTGCAAATAAAAAAATGTACATGGCCGATGCGCCGGTGCCCGTCATGAATTCTGTTATCGTCATTGAATCAACCATTATGGAAGATTGGTCTACTAACATGTGTGTAAGCACTTTAAATAGATGGGTCGATAGATAAACCGTGACCCCTGCAAACATACTTGCTGAAAAGAGAAATAGAAAATTGGAGTAATGGCTGACCTTTCGATTCGTCACGAAAGCATAATCATCGTAGCGATAAGCCTTCGTCGTTATGATTATCGCTGAAATGAAAGCCCAGATCATCGTGAACACTTGGATGATATCATTTGTAAAATAGTGTACTTCGTAGTCAAGTGTACCAGACGATCCGCCGCTCATCCCTGTTCCGTTAAATGAAAATAAAATCGCGAGGAGCTGGATGGCCATCATTGAATTGAAAACACCAAAATAAGACTTCAGTTTATAGCGGAATTGTTTTTTTACAATATCCCATTCTTTAACCTCTGTTAAATACATCGTCTATCCCCCCTCTTGATTGCTTCGTCAAATAACTGCACAGTTTTTCCGCTGATACAGGTGCGATTTCTAGCCCGAGTATTCTCGCTTCTTCAAGTTCCTTTTTGGAGCGTTCATTTTCAATGACCGCATAGGTCATCCCAGCTCCCATTTCCTGTACATGAATCGGCTGGATTCCACTTATCCATCTGGTCACTGTTTCTGCTTCCCCTCGAACCCCCACAGCATGTTGTTTCAGATCCTCAATCCCCATATGAAGATATTTCTCGCCCGAATTAATCAGTAATATATCTTCCAAAAGGTCTTCCACTTCTTCAAGCAAATGGCTTGACAAGATGATGGTTCTTGGGTGGGCGATATATTCTTTAAGAAGCGCCCGGTAAAAATCATTCCGGGTGGGTGAATCCATGCCGCTCGTCGGTTCATCAAAAATCGTAAGAGGACATCGAGAAGAAAGGCCGATGATCATATTAAACGTACTTCTCATCCCTTTGGATAGATTCCCGTGATACTGATTGGGATTAAAGGAAAAGTATGAAAAAAGGCGGTGAGCAAGCCCACGGTCCCAGTTAGGATAAAAACTCCCCGCCGTCTCAAGTAACTCAAACAGCGTCAATCCATTGGAAAAACTCATTTCGTTATCGATGAAGATTGTATGTGCAGATACATTCAAGTTATTAAATGGACGTTCTCCGAACACGCGGACCTCACCTGAACTAGGAAGAAGGTATCCTGCGATGATTTTAAGAAGTGTTGTCTTCCCTGCACCATTTCTTCCGATCAATCCGGTAATTTTATTTTCTGTAAATGTAAACGACAATTCATTGATTGCTTTATAACTGCCATACTGTTTTATCAACTCATTGCAAACTACAGCATTCATGAACCTTCCCCCTTTTCCTTCCTGTGCATTTCCCTGATCATCTCGAACAGCTCTTCTTCATCAACCTTCAGCTGAACGGCCTCCTTCGCAATATCAGCCACCATCGATTTTAGCTTTGTATTCTTTCTTTTTTTCAGGATGATGCCGCTCGCCTCAGCTGTCACAAACATCCCCAAACCACGCTTTTTATAGAGGACATTCTCTTCCGTCAGTAGGTTGATTCCTTTTGCAGCCGTTGCCGGATTGATGTTAAACATCTCTGCCAATTGATACTGTGAATATACCTTTTGATCGCACTCAATGTTTTCGTTTAGTATTTCCGTTTCCAGCCACTCCGCAATCTGCACATAAATCGGCTTCATACTATCTGGATTTAACACCAATACCCCACCACCCTTACACAAACTACATTAGTACATTACTTATGTAATGCACTATATATATATCCATTATATACAATATTTTCTTTTCCGCCACTAAAAAAGCACAATTTCCCTGAACGGAAATTGTGCTTGGGCAGAAATTGGGACAGATTAAAGAATCAGTCCTTATGATCCATTGATATTACCGCTTCCATTCTTAGCAAGCATTGCTGCGATCAGGAATACAATGCCGATCACCCCACCAATGAATTTAGCTATATAGAAATCTCCATCCCTGACGAATCGAATTAGAAATCCTCCGCCAAAGATAACGGTGAGTGCCATTCCGAAAAAGAAAAACCCTAGTTACATATTAGCTCTCCCCCTCTACTCTTGATGCCTGTAATCATATGTTTCCCCCGGCACATTTAATGTCTCCCCGTTGATGATGACTGTGTCGTCATCGGTCCACGTGATGTCTGCTGTTTCCTCCCGGTAATTCCAATAGATCGTTTCACTCTTCCCGTCTTTTTCATTAAAAATCAATTCTCCTCTGACGGCATACGAGACCGTTGCCCCTCCGTTCGTCACGTATGCTTTCAATGTGTATGCCCCATCAGGCGATGTTTCTTCTGTAAGAAATTCTCCTTGCGACAGCCTGTCCATATCGTAAAATAGCCAGTAACCAGCGAAAGCAATGATAGCAGCCACGATCACCCCAACAATTAAGAAGATCGTCATCACTTCTTTGAAGACCCTTTTTTTATCGCTTTCAAAAGCTGCGTTTGCTGACATGGTTTGTTCTCCTTTTTAATGAGTTCTTAAAAAAAGAGGCTCAGTCGCCGCCGTCTCCTCCGCCAAAACCACCATCAAAGCCGCCAGAGTGATCTGAACTGTCAGCGTCTCCGCCATAATAGGTCGAATGACCGCCGCCTCCATGGTAACGGCCTTTCGATAAGTTGTTTAGAAAGATGCCGAACATCGTGATAAGAACGGGTACGATAATGATATAAAAAATTCCTGACATTTGAATCACCTCTTGTTAGGATTTACGAAAGTCAAAAGGGAAAAGTTTCATTTTTTGTAAAAAATACACAAAAAAGCTCCCGTTTTAAAAGGAGCTTTCAATCTAAACTATTCAAAAATGATCGAGATGATCTCGTCCATGCTCATACCGCTTTCAATCTGAAATGTTCCCGGTCTCAGTTCATTTTCCAGACCGCGATTTTCCACTTCTTTGTAGAACTTCATACCGTCGTCTATGATTCTTGCTTCTTCCAAGGCATTACCGATGTCGATGCTTGTCATCCCCATCGAAACGTTCAGGATGGTGCGGTAGACGACATCGTCATCATTTTTCTTCTCGGATTTAGTTTCGGTCGTTTCTTCTTTTTTCTCATTGGCAGCAGCTGTCTGCTTGTTCCATTCATCTTCTGTATGTACGACAAGACCATTGGCTGTCAGCTTTTCAATCATCTGTTCTTCTGTCAGCTTCTCGGATTGAGCTGTTTCTTCGGATTTCTCCGTGCTTTCGGCTTCTGTCGGGCCGAAGAAATAGAATCCGCCGGTTACAGTCGCTGCAAGTAATAGGCCTAATGCAAAACTGCGCAGGGAATTAGGTGTCATTGTGCAACCATACCCCTTTCAGCCTTTCTCGTCATGTATGGGGTAAGCATGCGTTCCACTTCATTTGAAGAGAGTTTCTTTTTTGAAGCAATGCTTTCAATTGAATATCCGCGTTTATACATATCAAGCATGTCACGGAGCATAGTCCGCTCTTCAGAATGTGATTCCATTGCCCCTGACTGCTGTGCTGTGATTTCTGCATCCAATTGAATCGTCCGTATCTGCTTCTCCAGTTCATGAACTTCATTCATGACCGAGATGGAAGCATGTTCAAGTTGCTGCTCCAGCTGTGATTTGGATTTAGTCGTCTTAATAAACGATATAATGAGCAGCACGACGGCTGTACCAAACAAAATGGCGATAATCCATCCCATTATGTGATCCTCCCTTATCTATGAATCTATTATCCGTACTAAATTATACCTCGTTATCCTGACAATTTCGATTTAAAACGACAAAACCCCTCGATAGTCCTGTGTTTATGACAGAATATCGGATAGGCGTTATTACATAGGGGCTACTTACTTAATAGGTGACAGCTCTGCAACGTATCGCTGGTTAGAACGTGCAACAGCTGGAACCAGCTATAAACTTCAATAGATCGTTTTGAAGGAAAAAGCACCCCACAAGAGGTATTCCTTAGCCGCTAATTCAATATATATACCCATGCACATGTCAGGCTTTGGAACTGTTCGTACAGTAGCCTTATTGGTATACTCTTATTAATGGTTTTACTATTCAAAAAATAGAAAGTGGGCGAGGGAGATGGAAATGAAGACGATTGGGTTTATCGGTACAGGTGTCATGGGAAAAAGCATGGCTCGCAATCTATTAAAAGCTGGATTTGCCCTTAATGTGTACACGCGCACGAAAGAAAAAGCGGCCGATCTTTTGGCAGAAGGGGCACGCTGGAAGGACAGTGTTGCGGACCTTGCACAGGAATCAGACATTATCATGACGATTGTAGGCTATCCAAGTGATGTGGAGGAAGTGTATTTGGGCGAGGGCGGAATTTTAGCTAATGCGAAGGCAGGCTCGTTTGTGATCGATATGACGACTTCTTCCCCTGAGCTCGCTGAAGCCATTTTCGAGAAAGCGAATAAAGCAGGAATCCATGCATATGATGCTCCTGTTTCCGGCGGGGATATAGGTGCCCGGAATGCTGCACTTACGATTATGGTCGGCGGGGATGAATCGAATTTCGACTACATCCTTCCTGCCCTTCAATCAATGGGTAAAAACATTGTCCTTCAGGGAGGTGCCGGAGCTGGTCAGCACACGAAAATGTGCAACCAAATCGCGATTGCGGCCGGTATGATGGGTGTCTGTGAAGCAATCCTCTATGCTGAGAAAGCAGGACTGGATCCGAAAACCGTGCTGAAAAGCATCGAAGCGGGTGCAGCCGGAAGCTGGTCGCTGTCAAATCTCGGCACACGGATGATCGACGGAAACTTCGAACCAGGCTTTTACGTGAAACATTTTATCAAAGACATGAAGATTGCAATTGAATCGGCAGAATCCATGAGAGTTCCCGTCCCCGGCCTGAAGCTTGCAAAAGAATTGTATGACAGATTCAGTCAGGCAGGCGGGGATGATAAAGGAACGCAGGCGTTGTATCAGTATTATGAGATGATGATGAGTGAGGCTGAATGATGAAATGGCCCGTCCCTCATTGCAGTGAAACCTTAACGCAGTGAGGGTCAGGGACTCCTAATATGTTCAAAAAGGTGAATGCGATGACCAATAGAGCGATATGTATATTCCCTCAATTTCAGAATCAGAAAGAAATACAAATTTTACGAGAAAAGTATGATCCCTTATATTCCTTCATTCCTCCACATATTACACTTGTTCACCCTTTTCAAAGCAATCTCAGATTGGAAGAATTAATTAATCATCTAAACCACTGTTTGTAACATACAAATCCTTTTGAGATTCGTTTATCCGGCGTGTCAGGTGCAGCGGGTTATTACTTATTTCTCAATGTAAAAATTGGGAACGACTCCATCATTCAGTTGCGGGACCAACTGTATAGCGGGATATTAGAGAAATTTAGTTTTACGGGATATAAGTTATATGCCGCATCTGACTCTAGGCAAGCTGACTGCAGATGAAGAATTTCACAAAGCTTTGAATGACACGTTACACTTCACAACTGATTTCACTGCAGTCGTTAATAAAATTGCAATTGAACGAATAGCTGAAGATGGAACTTCGACATTAGAATATGAATATAAGATTTAATTCGGTTCTTATCCTTATTGCGCCAATGCTATCAAAGGCCCGCCCCGGGATGCGTTAATGTGTTAACGCATCCCGGGACGGGCCTTTGATTTAGTTGGATGGACCTTTCTTTTCGATTTCCAATCTGCTGCTGCCCATCAGATAGACAAAGATTAAGGCGATTACGAGTGGAATTAATGCGTAGGCAAAGGTGGTCGTGATCGAGTCGGACATGGCCGTGGTGATTTTCTCGAGCACGGCATCAGGAATCTGTTCACGCATTTCCGGTTCAAAGATACTTCTTGGATCCCCGCCTCCAGGGAATCCTTCACCTGCTCCCTGCCCTTTGAATGCTTCTTCCAAATTAGAAGCAAACAGCTTTGTCTGCAGGGTCCCAAAAACCGTGATTCCGATTGTCATCCCAAGTGACCGGAAGAAAGCGTTCGTTGAGTTCGCTGATCCCCTGTATCTCGGGTCCAGTTTGTGAATCGTTGCGTTTGGCAGCAGGGAAAAAGAAAATCCTACACCAAAACCGCTCAGAATCATATAGAGTGTCAGCAGAAGTCTGCCTGTTTCCGGTCCCATTGTTGCAAGCATGACCATTCCGGCGATGAAGGAAATGATCGATACCCACATGATGTTCCGGTAACTGGTCTTCGTCATACGCATTCCAGCAATTGCACTTCCGACAACTGATCCAAGCATCAGAGGAGTCAGAATCATCCCTGCATTCGTGGCTGAACCTCCGTACACTGCCTGAACGAAAATCGGTATCAGGATGGTAAGGATGATGAACGCCGCACCATAAAGGAAGGCAAGCGCCTGTGAAGATGCGAACAAGGGACTCTTGAACATCCAGAATGAGATGATTGGTTCTGCCGCTTTCCGTTCGATAACAATAAAGCTTACGATAAATACGAAAAATGACAGCAGCAATCCTATGATTTGCCAGGAAGCCCAGGCAAACTCCTTCCCGCCCAGTTCAAGCGCAAACATGAGACTGACCACAGCAACAACCAGTGTGACCGCACCTCCCCAATCAATGCGCTGATCAGAACGCTGTGGAGATTCTTTATATGCTGTGAGGATAAAGAATAACGATAGAAGTCCGATCGGCACGTTCACGTAAAACACCCAATGCCAGCTAAGATTATCAGTCAGGAACGCACCAATCAGCGGCCCGAATACAGAAGCCGATCCGAATACAGCACCAAGTATCCCCGTCATCTTCCCCCTTTTCTCAGGAGGAAAAATATCGAATACGATCGTAAACGCAATCGGGAGTAACGCACCTCCCCCGATTCCCTGAATAGCCCTGAAGATGCTCAGCTGCACAATATCCTGTGCAATCCCGCAAAGTGCCGAGCCAATCAGGAAAATGGAAAGACCGAATATGTAAAACCGTTTTCTCCCATACATGTCGGACAGCTTACCGAAAATCGGCATACCTGCCATGACCGCAACCATATAGGCAGACGTCACCCAGACAAATTTGTCGAGTCCTCCAAGATCTGAAACAATCGATCCAAGTGCAGTCGCGACAATGGTATTATCCATCGCCGACATCAAAATCCCGAGCAACAGGCCTGCAAGCGCCAGCTTCATATTGCTTTCTTTTGCTACCATAATCTCCACCCTTTTTATGTAAAAAATGTCTTATTGTCCTTTTCATTATAGTCTTCTGTTTGGGAATGTCTAGTTAAAACAGGTCTGGTGGATTACTGTACCAACGAAGCAATTTATGCTTTGATTGCCTGTGCAGTTGAATATCAATCTTAAAAACGATGCTATTCAACATGTCTTATAGCAGTAACTTTGCTATGTTCATTGTTTTTAATGATAAACAAAAGGAACTGCTGTTACACAGTTCCTTTTGTGTTACCTTCCTGACCTGCTAAATCCAGTCTGCACTTTCATCAGCCATTCGTTGTAAGTCATTCATAAACACGCTTGCATGATAACCGTCACAAACAGCATGATGAATTTGCAAAGAGAGGGGCAGTAATACTTCATCATTCACTTCAGTATATTTCCCTCCAGTGATGATCGGAAGTAGAAAATCTCCACCATTATTAATCGCTAGATTAAATGCTGTAAATGAACTCCACGGAATCATGGATATCGGAATGTGATTATCTGGTATAGGTGTTTTTGGAAATAAACTACCCGTACCGTTGTATGTTTCTACATCCCTTTCATAGTGAGCATGAAACTCAGAAAAGTCAGCTGAAATTGGTGTCCAGATACCGGAAAATGTGTGTGTCTTCTCATCAAAAATGGTGTAACAAGGGCAAATCTCTGTCCAATAACCCAAACTGCCTTCCGAGTTAAAATCAGTCCTGAATTCTCTCTGGGAATTAACTGCTTTCGTCACCATAAAAATAAATGCAGGATATAACTTATAATTCTTTTTCTTTAAGTTCTTCATAAGAATCGTGATATTAATTTCGGTTGTGATACTGAATGTTGTTTGCTGCTTCAAAAAGTGTTCAAAGTATTCTTTTCGACCCCAAGTGTCACGATCAATTTTAATAAAATTCATATTTGACGCCCCCTACTATAATTTATCATTATCTTAGGAGGCCACTTTCACTGCTTTTTTCATGACCATCATCCTTTTAAAAAAAGATCCTTTACTGACAAAACCACTCTCATTTCCATCTTCATCATAATAATTTCTACAAAAAAGGCTCGAACCCTTTTTGATTGACCCATTCATATGTTGAGAAAAAAATCGAAATAATCCAATCTTTAGTAGCATTGACAATTTTTATTGACAATGAGAATCATTATTAGTATATTTAGAATGAAATTGAGAATGATTATCAATATTAATTAGAAAGTAGGAAAACAAATTGAAAAAAATACTTATCCCCTTCCTGCTCATGGCACTGTTCATTCTTCATGGCTGTGGCAGCAGTGAGACAGCCAAGACCGAACAAGGGAATGCAAATGACAGTAAGAAGTCTGCCCCGGAAACGATTACATATCAATCAGAGACAGGACCCGTTGAGGTACCTGCCAATCCAACCCGTATTGTTGCACTTTCGAACGCTCCTAATGTACTTGCTTTAGATGGTAAAATTATCGGCGTGGATCAATGGACGAATACAAATCCCCTGTTTCAAGAGAAGCTTGAAGGAATTGAAGTGGTATCCGAAGAAAACATTGAGAAAATCGTTGAGTTGGAGCCAGATCTGATCATCGTCGGATCTCACTCCAAAAATATTGATAAGATGAGTGAAATCGCCCCTACCGTCGCATACACGTGGGGAAAATTAGATTACCTGGAACAGCAGATCGAAATCGGCAAGCTCCTTAATAAAGAACAGGAAGCAAAGGATTGGGTCGAGGATTTCACAACTCGCGCTGAAGAAGCAGGGAAAGAGATCAAAGAAAAAATCGGGGAAGATGCCACTGTATCTGTCTTTGAATATGATACAAAATCTGCCTATGTATTCGGGAACAACTGGGCAAGAGGAACCGAATTAATATATCAAACAATGAAACTGGAAATGCCTGAAAAGGTGAAAGAAAACGCATTAGGCCCCGGCTATTATGCATTGAGCACTGAGGTGCTTCCAGAATTTGCGGGTGACTATATCGTCCTCAGTAAAAACCAGGAAGGCGACGGTTCATTCTTGGAAACGCAGACGTGGAAGAACATCCCTGCGGTTAAAAACAATAGAGTCATAGAATTAGATACAAAAGCGATTACGTATAGTGATCCAATCACGCTGGAATATCTCCTGGATATTTTTAAGAAAGCATTTCTTGAAGAGTTGAATTGATCAAATAAGGTTAGCGGTTTCCAAATCTACAAGAATATCCTGAAAATAAGCTACTAAAATAAGGGGAGAAACTCCTCTTATTGAGGAAATAGCACGAAAAATAGAGTAAATAGAGGGAAAAATTCCCCCTATTTACTCCAAAAGCATGAAAATGGACCATTCTACTTTGCCTTAACGAGAAAATCTCCCCTTATATCCCCCGAACCTGGCCCTATTCTGAAGGATAACGGGAAAAACTCCCCTTATATAAATAATCAGAGGTTACTCACAATGAAGGATGAAAAAATGTCTGATTCATTTATCTGCCTTTAAAAATCAACACCCCTTCTAGATAAATATCATTCGCAGCACACCAATTGGTATGTGAATTTTCATGCTGACAAAACTTATGACACCATGTTAAAAGGGGTTCGAAATTCAGGGGAAATTATCGTATATTTCTTACCCCCTATATATATCAACAAAAAGAAGCAGTCATTTAGTTTTTGTATTAAAATTCCGAACCCGTAATTTTAGAATCAAAAGATTTCATTTTCTACACTCTTTACCAGATGGGGTGGAACCGGAGAAAGCTCAAGATTCACATCACATTCCTGCCTATCGCCCTTCCGGCAGCACGGCTGCTGAACAGGCATCCGCCGACGAATGTTCCTTCAAGGGCACGGTAGCCATGGAGACCCCCTCCGCCGAACCCGGCTGCTTCACCTGCTGCGTACAATCCTGGAATGGCGTCACCGGAAGCATTCAGAACCCGGCCGGCAAGATCCGTCTGCAGTCCGCCCAATGTTTTTCGGCTGACAATGTTTAACCGGACGGCAATGAGAGGTCCATTTTTTGGATCTAGGATCTTATGGGGCGGAGCGACCCGGATCAATTTATCGCCAATGTAATGACGTGCTCCACGAATAGCAGTGATTTGAAGATCTTTTGTAAATGGATGGTCTATCTCGCGGTCCCTTGCTTCAATTTGACTTTTAATCTTTGTATAATCAAGTAAACTTTGCCCCGTCAACTTGTTCATACGATTGACGAGATCATCCAGATGATGTGAAATGATGAAGTCTTCTCCTTTATCCATGAACGCCTGTACCGGTCCTGATGCCCCCGGGAGTGCCCTTTTCAGAACTTTGCGGATGCTTTTTCCGGTGAGGTCGGGATTTTGTTCGGAGCCTGAAAGAGCGAATTCCTTTTCAATGATTTTTTGAGTCAGTATAAACCAGGAATAATCAAAGCCTGTTTTCTTAATCGCTTCGAGTGTTCCCAATGTATCAAAACCTGGAAAGTTCGGTGCTTGGAATCTCTTCCCGCGTGCATCGAGCCAAATGGATGATGGACCAGGCAAAATCCTGATGCCGTGATTACTCCACACCGGGTTCCAATTGTGTATGCCTTCAGTGTAATGCCACATCCGGTCGCGATTGACGAGCCTGCCTCCCGCTTCTTCGGTAATGCCAAGCATTCGCCCATCCACATGGGCAGGTACGCCCGAAATCATCTTTTCAGGGGGGTTACCAAGTCTATCCGGCCAATTTTTCCTGATTAGGTCATGGTTTGCCCCAATCCCTCCGCTCGACACCAGCACGGCTTGTGCAGAATACTCAAAGGTTCCAATCACGTCCCTGCTGCTGTCTTCTCCCCTGGGGGCCGGACTCGGGACTAGGACCGAACCGGCCACTCCTGTCACGGTGCCGTTCTGACAGGTGAGATGGTCCACCCGGTGCCGGGGAAGGTAGGTGACGAGCCCGTTCTTCATATGTTCACGGATCCGCCTTTCAAATGGCTCGACAATTCCTGGTCCAGTGCCCCACACAATATGGAATCGCGGTACCGAATTTCCATGACCATCCGCAAGATGTCCGCCCCTTTCCGCCCAGCCTACAACAGGAAAAAATCGGATGCCCATTGCATGCAGCCAGGCGCGTTTCTCACCTGATGCAAAGTCGACATATGCTTCTGCCCATTTCCTTGCCCAATAATCTTCATCTTCCTCTCTATCAAAACCCGCTGTCCCGAGCCAATCCTGCCATGCCAATTCTTTTGAATCCTTAATCCCCAGTCTTCTCTGCTCTCGGGAATTCACCAGAAACAACCCGCCGAATGACCACCAGGCCTGTCCGCCCAGTGAAGCTTCTGGCTCTTGATCGAGCAGAAGCACTTTTTTGCCGGCGTCAGCCGTTTCTGCCGTTGCAGTAAGTCCTGCAATTCCTGCACCCACAACGATTGCATCATACTCCATATTGATCCACTCTTCTTTCTCTCACTACCTGTTTTTTTACTACGGTTACGTCAAGTAGTTTCAGTATAGACCTGGCTTTTAAATGAGGTCAATTAGTTATTTGAAAAATCACACAATTAAACCAGGAACAGTTACCTCCGATATTCCATCCCGCCCCGGAATGGGTTAATTCGTTCGTGTGGTCTGGGACACCACTAATCCTCGAATCCAGGTTATGAATCTATGAGTATTGCTCTTAATACCTAAGCAAGGTTCCTCCAATCCAAAACTTCATAATAAAAAGCCCATCCTACCAGCATAATTACTGATTAGAATGAGCTCTCGCTATTATTTACATTCCATATTTCTTTCTGTATTCATCATGTTTAGGCTGAAAAACGTCTTCTTCAGATGGTCTCACGTCTGAAAAATGATCAACATTGTAATGACCATTAAGCGCATGATTATGATGCTGGATGATCTGTTCCCCCGGCAATGCAGGCGAATCTTTCGTCGAATGGCCATCCGCCACCAGTGTCACGTCAAGTCCGCTGACAGTTGCATACCGGACGGCTGTATCGATGCAATGCTCTGTTTGACATCCCATCATCACCACGTGGCCAATCTTTTCCTCTTTTAACAAGTCGAGCAGCCCCGTGCCGTAAAACGAATTCGTCGCCGATTTATCAAAGGTGACAGCATGTTCCGGTACTTTGATTCCGCTATGCACCTGGAATCCGTCACCCTCTCCCCCGGCCACATCCCGGTCTCGTACGAAAATGAGTCTCGCATCCGCTTCAATTGCTTTTCCGATGACGCGATTGATCGTTTCAATCAGTTTTTCCTTGTGAACCACCGGCTTTTCGTTGGCGTTTCCTTCAATCAGTTCCTGTTGTGCATCAATGACGAGCAATGCCTGCTTCAATAAAATCTCTCCTTTTGGTTTGTTTACTTCTACTATGATTAATCGTTTTTGAATGATTTTTCATGGAAACCGCCCCCTTTAAGATCTATGTATGTATTATTCGACTTGAAGGCGTGAGATTCCTTCAATGTTTCTATTGTTGAAAAATGCACAAGTAGGTTACTTGTTCAAGAAGTGGTAAAATGTACGAAAAGCGATGAGGGGTGTACGTTGATGACAAAAAGTAAAACAAATCCTGAGGTTGATGCCTTTTTAGGTAAAACCCAAAAATGGAAAGTTGAATATGAAACGTTGAGAAGGATTGTTCTCGACTGTGATCTGAATGAAGAGTTTAAGTGGATGCACCCTTGTTATACTCTTGGGCATAAAAATATCGTGTTAATCCATGGATTTAAAGATTATTGTGCACTTCTATTTCACAAAGGTGCCCTGTTGAAGGATTCCCATGGGATTCTGATTCAACAGACTGAAAACGTACAGTCCGCACGTCAGATCCGATTCACCAATGCCGGGGAAATTGTTGAAATGGAAACCATCTTGAAAGCATACATCCAAGAAGCCATCGAGATTGAAAAAGCCGGTCTGGAAGTGGAATTCAAAAAGAATGCGGATTACACGATCCCCGAAGAACTTCAAACTAAATTCGATGATTCCTCCCATTTTAAAGCGGCTTTTGAAGCATTAACGCCGGGACGACAAAGAGCATACATTCTCTATTTTTCAAAAGCGAAACAATCCAAGACCCGCGTATCAAGGATTGAAAAGTATGTTCAGCATATCCTTGATGGGAAGGGATTGAATGATTAGGTTGTTTGCTGGTGAATACATTTAAGGTCAGGGGCTTATCCAAAACTAGATGAGCTTATTTATGATGAAATTTCCCTGCAGGAAATTAGGGCAAACGGTTTGGAATAAGTCCCCTGTGTCACTATACTATTTTCTATCTTTTCATGAATGCAATGGTTTCCTCTATCCCCTGTTCATATGGAGTCCCCTTCACTTCACCCATGAACCTTTCCAGTTTTTCTCCTGATAGAATGGTAGGTTCCGAGTTTATATATTGCATCTCAAGTGCTTCACGCATCTTTTTTCCAGCGAAAAGGGCGAAGATGGCGAACATCGGCTTTGAGATGTAATAGAGTTGTTTCTCAGAACCAAGATGATTCTTTAGAAGTTTCTCCAATTCATGTCCTGTTATCGGGGCAACGGCAGGAACATTCCACCTATGCCCATAAGCTTCCGTGCTGCATGCCAGCTCCACCATGTTTTTTGCCCCGTCCTTAGTATACATGAACTCACGCTGAACATTCCTGGGTCCGACGAATCCCGCCTTCCTCTTATTCAGAATTTGTTCCAATGTGAAATGGATATAGGTGTTGGTGGCATTAGGACCATAGAAGTCCGGAAAATGACAGATAAACGCCGGAACAGCGGATTGCATGATCATTTGCTCCATTTCCAATCGCAGCTTCCCCTTTCGCGTATGAGGATGCTTCACTGTATCTTCGGTCAGCCTGTTACCTCCGCTTCTTCCATAAGAATAGATATTGTCAACCACTGCAAGGCTTGCTCCATTTTTTTGAGCTGCCAAGATCACATTACCTGTGATGACGGCTAATTTTTCCTTCCAATCCTGATAAGGAAGGTTCATAGCATGGAATATGACATCGCAGCCTTTCCCTGCATCAATCAGCTGGTCTTTCACTTCTGCGTCCCCGGTACGGACTGTAACGAGATCGACTTCACCAAATAATCCGATTAACTTCTCTTTCCCACGTGCAAATGCCACTACTTCAATTCCCCGGTTGACCAGCTCCGTAACAAGCGCGTACCCCATTCCTCCAGAAGCCCCGACTACCATTGCCTTTTTCATATTGAACCTCCTTTTAATTAACCACTGGTCAAACAACCCCAAAAAATTTTATCCTGTAGATTTCAGGATAAAATTTACGTGGGAATGAGCCAGGCTTTTCACTTCTTCAAACGTTTCATCACAACGACAATAATGACTGACAAAACCATGCAGAGACAAAAAAATCGACCAGGTCTGCTGAATGGTGATCTCTCTCTTGCTAAGTTCGACAAGTGATTGCGCGAATTTTTCATACGACTCATTCGGTCCCTTGTTCACATAACTTTTGACCTCTTCATCAGCAAGGAGGAACATCATTTCATACTGGCTTTTGTGAGTCAGCCCGAAGCGTATGAATGCAAGCAGAACTTCACTCAATTTTCCTTTGTCATCCATTTCCCTTTTCATCACGTCATCAAGCCACTGATCCAAAAGCTTAAAATCCGTTTCGATCATGGCGTAAAATAATTCAGCTTTGTTTTTAAAATGGTAATATAGCGAGCCATGGCTGTATCCGAGGGCGGATGCAATCTGCCTCATTGAAACCTGCTGATACCCTTTTTCCCGGAATAGCTCACGCGCCGCCATCATCACCATATCTTGTGTGAGTTCCTGTGCTACTGCTTTTCTTGGTGACATTTCATTCCTCATCCTTTTTATTGACCAGTGTTTAATTAAACTATAAACCTGTGTCAGCACTTAAATCAAGAATATTTTCCATGGAAGCTGACTTTGCCTTGCAGGCGACTTACTACCCATTAAACCAATGTATACTATTTGCATTATAGTAATAAACGAAGGCCCGTCCCAGACTACATAAATGCGTTAGCACAGTCAGAAACGGGCCTTTCTATTATTTATTCCATGTCAACGTAGCGACACATTCGACGTGAACTGTATGCGGGAAAAGATCTACAGGTTGAACGGCATCGAGCGTATAGCCGAATGGTTCAAGTTCTTTGATATCCTCCGCGAACGTATCCGGATTGCATGAGACATACACGATCCGTTCAGGCTGGGAACGGCCGATTCTTCTCATGACTTTACCGCCTGCGCCTGAGCGCGGCGGGTCGAGCATCAATAATTCAGGGTGACCGAAGCTTTCCAGCACCTGGTCGATTCCTTTGCGTGCATCTTTTGCAAGGAAGTACGTGTTCGTGATGCCGTTATCCTCTGCATTTCGCTTGGCGGACTCGATCGAACTTTCAACGATTTCAATGCCGGCAAGTTCTCCTACTCTGCTCGCGAACGGAAGGGAGAATGTACCGACTCCGCAGAAGAGGTCGATCATTTTTTCCGTCTTCTTCGGCTGGCTCATTTCGACGGCCAAATCAACGAGTTTCTGCGCCTGTACCGGATTCGTCTGGAAGAATGTATCGAACCAAAGGCGGAAACGGTATCCATCCATTTCGTCGTTGATGTAATCACGGCCGGCAAGCAGATGTATTTTCTCAGCTTGTGTGCGGTCCGCCCAATCTGTATTTTCCATCCAAAGGAAACTTTTTACATGCGGAAACTTTTTCTCCACACGGGCTTTCAGGTCGTCCACTGCAGATTGAAGTTCACCTCCTGGACCTTTCGTCGAGAACACGGCAAGCATCAACTCGCCTGTTGCAAATGATTGGCGCACCATCAAATGGCGGAGCAGACCTTCATGGGTATCTTTGTTATAGCCTTCGAGACCGTGCTCCTTTACCCAGTCAGCCACTTCCATTGCCGCTTCCACCATTTGCTCACTGGCAATCAGGCATGTTTCAAGTGAGATCACTTTACGGAAATTCCCCTGCTCATGAAGTCCCATTGAGCCGTCAGGAGCAAATGTGAACTCCATTTTATTACGGTACTGCCAAGGCTCGTCCATCCCGATCGTATCACGGACAAGAGCCGGGTCGAAGCCTTGAGCTTCAATCGCATTCATCACATGTTTCGTCTTTTCCTTCAGCTGGCCTTCGTAGGTCCAATGCTGCCACACGCAGCCGCCGCAGCGTTCAAAGTGCGGGCACGGAGCGTCCGTCCGTTCAGGATGGGCCTCCATGATTTCGTCAGGCATCGCTTTCCGTCTTTTCTTCTCAGGATGATCGACCGTCACGCGCACCTTTTCCCCCGGGAGCGTCTGCGGGACAATCAATCTTAATTTCTTCGGATTTCCAAGTTCATTCTCACGCCAAACCTCGGCTTGTCCTGAACCTTTCTTATCTAATCCATGTATAGTTACAACCATTTCTTCATTGGTAGTAGGCAATTCCAGGTCCTCCTCGATACATACTGTCTAACTTAATACTTTATTAAAAGTGGAGTGGGAATGCAACCTTTTTTAGAGATGGGAACAGGTTCATTTCGGGGTTGAAAATCACAGCCCTGCCCCAGCATATGGAAACCCTTAATCTACTGTGGGACTGACCATCATTGTCGGTCGTTATTTTCAGACCTCAAGTAGATAAACATTGAATGGAACATCCAATGATGGAATAATATGGTTATAGTTTGTAATTTTATGAGGAGGAATGTCCTATCCAAATGCCGGTGCCAGAAATTGAACAATATTTCCACACAGTGGAGATCAGTACATTCAATGTGAGTGAAGATGGAGAGAAATTGGTCTTCAGTACGAATATAAATGGAAAATATAATCTTTGGGCGATGGATTTACCCAATACGTTTCCTTATCCGCTGACTGCTGTCAATCAGAACAGCAGCCTCATTCACATCGATGGGGAGAACCGCACCGTTGTGGCTACATTTGAAAACGATGGAGATGAGAATTTCCAGCTGCATTATCTGCCGCTTTCAGGAGGCAAGCCCCTTCCCTTCAATGAAAAGGAGCAGAAATCGACCTGTTACCACGCTTGTTTTACAAAGCAGTTGGACATGTACCATTCATCCAATCATGAAAATCCTTTGCTGAATATCTATAGAACGGATTTGAAGTCGAATCAAACTACACTTATTCAGAAAGGCGAAAATGCCCCGATTGTCGTTGCAGCCGTTTCACCCGATGGTTCGGCATACATTTTCACCGAGACCTACACCAACACCCATGCCGCCGGATTCTATCAATCAGCCGGTGATAAAGTGGCGGTGGTCCCTGATCCGACTGTGCCTCATGTCATTAAAGATGTTCGATTTATCGACAACGACACGGTTTACTTCGTGACAAACTACGAAGAAGAATTCTCTTATTTAGCATCTTTCAACCTTTCAACTTATGAATTTCAGCCTCTATTAAAAATAAAAAATCAAGAAATGAAAGCGATCAAGGTTCACAACGGCTGTATATTTATTTGTTCCGAACAAGGCGTCAGGGATCACCTCTACCAATATGACATTACTTCAGAAAATGTGGATATCATTGACTTACCCTGTGATCTGATCACCAAAATCGAGTTGACCGGCGATGGAACTCTGTTTTCATTAGGTATATCGGCACACCAAATCGATACGATCTTCAAAAGAGAACCAAATGGCATATGGACGAAGCTGACCAACAATAAAGTACTTGGCATAAGCGATGACAGTATGATCAAACCTGAAGTCGTCCGTTACCCTTCCTTTGACGGACTATCGATAGAAGCTTTACTATTCAAGCCGGCTGAAGATAAAGCGAATGGATGCACGATACTTTGGCCGCACGGCGGTCCACAGCAGGCAGAACGCTTGAAGTACAGGCCATTATTTCAATATCTGGTTCAAAGCGGATACTCGATTTTCTCCCCTAACTTCAGGGGGAGTACCGGGTACGGCGCTTCATTTCAGCGGATGGTCGAACAGAATTGGGGGAATGGGCCAAGGTTTGATTGTGTGGCCGGTATGGATTGGCTGATTGAAGAAGGCCATGCCCGAAAAGGGAAGATTGTTGCGATGGGCGGCAGCTACGGCGGATATATGAGCCTGCTGCTCGGTGGCAGGCATTCGGAGTATTTTTGTGCGATCGTCGATATTTTCGGAATCTCGAATCTTCTGACCTTCTTGGAAAATGTTCCTGCAAGTTGGAGGACCCTCATGGATCAGATGGTCGGGAATCCTGAAAAGGACCGTGACAAACTGGTCAGGGACTCGCCCATGACGTATGTGGACGATATGAGTAAGCCCATGTTCGTACTGCACGGAAAAAACGACCCCCGGGTGAAAACGGAAGAATCCGGGAGAATCGTAGGGACCTTGAAAGAAAAGGGTGTGTACGTTGAATACCTTCTCTTTGACGACGAAGGGCATGGCTTCTCGAAAAAGGATAATGAAATGGACGCCTATCAGCGGATCCGGTCTTTTTTAGACAGTGTCATTGAGTAAAAATGGGGACTGTCCTTCAGTACGCTAACGTACCTCGGGACAGTCCCCATTTTTTACAAGACCGCTCTCTTCAATTCTTCCGATGCCTTCTTGACATCGGCGGCAGCTGCGATGGCTGAGATGAGGGAGACGCCGTTTGCGCCTGCCTGGATGACGTCCCTTGCGTTGGATGCGGTGATGCCGCCGATTCCGACGATCGGGATGGTAATGCCGTTTTTCCGGAAGTTTTCGATGATCGTCAGTCCGCTGACTGCACGCGCATCGTCTTTGGAGATGGTCGGATAGATTGGGCCGAGACCAAGGTAATCCGCTCCGTCTTCGATTGCCTTCTCTGCTTCTTCAATGGTATGGGTCGACACCCCCAAGATCTTATTACCTGTTTTTTCACGGACAAAATTGGCACCTGCATCCTCCTGGCCGACATGGACGCCGTCCGCATCCAATTCGACAGCCAAATCGACGTCATCGTTGACGATGAACGGGATGCCGGCATCCTTGCAGACTTTGTACAACTTTTCGGCAAGCCTCACTTTTTCCAGTCCTTCCAGAGAGCCGGCACCTTTTTCCCGATATTGAAAGAGGGTGATCCCTCCTTCAATTGCCTGCTCGAGAACATACACCGGGTCGGTGTTGCAGTTCGTGCTTCCCATGATGAAATATAACTGTAGAAGTTCCTCGATTTCATGCGGTTGAAACGTTGTCACTTCTTTTCACCCCGTTTGTTATAAGCCCAATGATTGGTCGGACCGTGTCCGCCGCCGATTCCAAGCTCGTCTTCGATTGCAGCCCGGATAAACTCTTTGGCCGTCACGACTGCAGCTTTCATCGATAGTCCGTTTGCAAGTTGTGCCGTAATTGCTGCCGAAAAGGTGCAGCCGGTCCCGTGGGTATGAGGTGTGTCGATTCGCGGGGAAATGAGCTCTTCAAAGCTTGCCCCATCGTAGAAAAGGTCGATCACCTCCCCGTCATCGGCATGTCCGCCCTTGATGACGACGGATTTCGCCCCCATTTCCACCAGGATCCTGGAGGATTCCCTGCGGTCGTCCATTGATTCAATTTTCATATCCGTCAGCACTTCCGCCTCCGGTATATTGGGTGTAATGACGGCCGTCAGCGGAATCAGTTTTTCTTTCATCGCCCGAACCGCTTCATCTTGCAAAAGCTTCGCACCGCCCTTTGCGATCATGACGGGATCAACGACGACGTTTAGCCAGCCGTAATGATGAATGCGTTCACTCACTGCTTCGATCACGTCACTGGAAAAAAGCATGCCAGTCTTCAATGCATCCGTCCCTAAATCCTCTCCGATTGCATCGATTTGTTTGACGATGCCTTCAATGCTCACAGGGTATACACCATGGACACCCAATGTGTTTTGTGCAGTCACTGCCGTGATTGCCGACATCCCGTATGCGCCAAGTTCCTGGAACGTCTTGAGATCCGCCTGGATGCCGGCGCCGCCGCCGCTGTCAGATCCGGCAATCGTGAGTGCTTTGTTTACTGTCATATTCATCCCCGCCTTTACTCTTTGATGATCTTTATTTTAGCAAATGCTTCATCTTCTTTACCAATCTTGGAAAGCTGATCGAGGAAGGCGATTTGGAAACTGCCCGGTCCCATGTCCGCAGTGGTTTCCGCTGCTTTCTCAGCGGCGATCCCATATGAGGAAACCGCTGTTACCGCTGCCCTCACCGTATCTTTTTCTATCGCCGCAAACGCACCAATGACTGATGATAACAGACAGCCCGTACCCGTGACCTTCGTTAACAGCGGATGTCCATTCTCAACTGACTGTGTCATCTTCCCATTGGTGATGACGTCCATTTCACCCGTGATCACCACCGTGCAGCCGAACTGTTTCGCCACTTTCTCAGCTAGTTCGGTCGTGCTGCCGGTGCCCGTCCCGGCGTCCACACCTTTGATCGCCCATTTCTCACCTGCGACATTGGCCACCTCTGCAGCGTTACCTCTAATTATTGACACCTTCACTTCCTTCAGGATTTTCCTGGACATTTCCGTGCGGAACACTGTTGCCCCCGCTCCCACCGGGTCAAGTACAACTGGTACGCCTTGTTCATTTGCAGCTTTACCCGCGATGATCATTGCCTCCACCTCGTCAGACGACAAAGTCCCGATATTTAGCACAAGCGCACCCGCGATCCTTGCCATATCCGCGACCTCTTCCATGGCATACGCCATCACAGGGGATGCGCCGATTGCAAGCAGCCCGTTTGCCGTGAAATTCGTCACCACGACATTCGTAATATTATGTACAAGCGGATTCTTCTCTCTCACTTCATTTACCAAATGAAACATATTGATTCCCTCCTTCATTAAAACCTTTTATGAAATCATTTTAACATGCGAGGTGATGGTCTGTCCTTTACGCGATTATGCAGCGAGGACGGCCATTTAATAGTAAGGGGGCGTGACTGTGTTTGCTCACTTTTTCACTTAGAAAATGATATAATGTGAAGTATCACTGCAAAGAAAGAGGCTTGATAAAGTTGGCGCTAACAAAGAAGAAACGTGTTTTCAATGAAGTGAAGCAGATCATCATGATCACCATCGGGGCGATGATCGCTGCGGCTGGTCTGGAATTTTTCCTAGTACCGAATAACATTCTTGATGGCGGCGTGATCGGGCTTTCGATCATCGCAGCGGAATTGACCGGAATGACAATGAGTATCTTCCTTATCCTCCTGAACCTCCCTTTCTTATACATAGGCTACAAGAA
Source organism: Mangrovibacillus sp. Mu-81 (assembly GCF_036867415.1). NCBI lineage: Bacteria > Bacillati > Bacillota > Bacilli > Caryophanales > Bacillaceae > Mangrovibacillus > Mangrovibacillus sp. Mu-81. Next base: position 534,064 of record NZ_JBAJHU010000001.1, on the reverse strand, counting down.
AATTGGCATGAAGTTCACCGGCCACACTCTGTATGGAGTTGTTGTATTATCCGCAGGCACTGCTTACCTGCACCACTTTGAACCGGTAACGGACGATTTATTCCTTGCCACCGTCATCGGCGCCGTGATTCTGGGTACCGGGGTCGGACTTGTGATCCGTACGGGGGGCGCTTTGGATGGGAGCGAGATCATCGCCATCCTCGTGAGCAAGAAACGCCCGGTTTCTGTCGGTCAGTTCATCATGATTATCAACGTATTCATCTTCATCCTTGCCGCCTTTCTTGTGTTCAGCTGGGAAACCGCGATGTACTCAATCATTACCTATTATATTGCGTTCAAAATGATTGACATCGTCGTTGAAGGAATCGAGGAATTGAAATCCGTTACGATCATTTCAAATGTCCCTGAAGAAATCGCAGAGGAACTTACGAAACAACTTGGCCGTGGAATGACGTACATTCAAGGTCAAGGCGTATATTCGAAAGAGCCAAAGAAAATCATCTACACCATCGTCACCCGTATCGAATTATCCACCCTCCGCTCGATTGTGAACGAAATCGATCCAGACGCACTCGTGGCCATCGAGAATATCGCGGACGTCAGCGGAAGCAACTTTGATCGCGGTACGGCACATTAAAAGAAGGAAGCTCCCGTTTTCGCGGAGCTTCCTTCTTTTTTAATAATGCCCGCCTCAACCTGCGCTTTGTGACGTACCTTGTCTCTTTTATAGTGCAGCCGGTATGCCTACTCCTTCACTCTCAACCCGAATAATGAAGCAAATGAAACCGCCTGCTGTGGCGAAACGATGCACCCTCTAAGATTTTCTGCTTCCACACGGATCCTCTCAAAGAAGCTCGAGCTGATATCGATTCCATTCAGGCTTGTCACGGTAAAATCGATGTCATTCAGATCACACTGGTCAAACGTTGCTTTTTCTAAACGGCAGTCATAGAAATTGGCAGTATGCAAAGTCGATTTCTCAAACAGCACCTGCTTTAATTTCGCATCTATGAAACTGCTGATGTTCAGGATGCAATTCTCAAACGTGACGTTTTTCAAATTTGCCTGTGTCAAATCAAGCCCGAGCAGCTTGCAGTCCTTGAAATGCACTCTATGTATGATGCCTTCTTCAAACCGGGTGTTGGATAAGTCGCAGTTATCAAACACTGCATCGGTGACATCCGCTCTTCTAAACGACGAGTTCAGAAGCCGCACTCCTTTAAATGAGACCCTCGACAATACAAGCTTGTCAAGCTCTTCCCCTTCTACAAACGCATGTTTGATCTCACAATCGCTCAACATGGGATCTTCATCAAAATAGACATCCTCAAATTGAGCCGGCTGCAAATCAGATTGGATCTTTGGCTTTTCTATTTTAAACGTTTTTGTCATAGTAGATCTCTTCCTTTCATGTTTCGTCAGGAACCTCTTTTCTAGTTTAGTGGATGCGAAATTTGAATATAAGTCTTTTAATCGGACGGGGAGTCTGCTACTCATCGGGAGTGATTTCTTGGAGTGGCTGAATTGCATGGATTGGGAGAGTGTTTCGCGGTATCGGAAAACGGTAATGGCTGCGGGACAATGCCCCTGTCCCCCCGTCCCGCAAAAAATCCACCGGCCCCTCATCCCGGCCGGTGGATTGATCGGTTTATTTATGTTGTAATAAGTTACGTGTGTTATCCCTGTTTCACTTTCGGCCCGCCGATGTTCTTTGTGACGAGCAGGCTGGTGCGCTTGTTGTTGGTTGCGATGACGTAGATCGCTGCCATCGCGATCAAAGCGGCGATGAATGTGCCGAGATTGAAGATTCCTTTCTGTGAGTACCAGACGATCGAATACCCGAGTGAACCTGCAAATAGTGCGTAGTAAGCAAATGGCAGCAAGGTTTTTCGGATGACTGCCCCTTCTTTTCCGACGAGCCCCACGACAGCTGAGGCAGCAACAACGTTATGGACGCAGATCATGTTCCCTGCTGCCCCGCCCACTGCCTGCAAGGCGACGATCCAGCTGGCGTCTACTCCCATTTGCGAACCGACATCATATTGGAAGAGTGAGAACATCATGTTGCTGACGGTGTTACTTCCGGCGATGAATGCACCGATTCCACCGATGAAGGTCGAGAAAAACGGCCAGTAGTCACCGGCAATCGCTGCGACGCCGTTCGCAAGTTCGATCGGCATCTTTTCAAAGCCTGCCGCTCCGCCACCGGTGTTCAGGAACACTTGAACCATCGGGACTGTAAAGACGAGTGCCGTCGAGGCTGCGATCATTGTTTTCCCTGATTGTGCCCACGCCCGCTTGTATGCGCTTCCATTCATTCCATGAATGAAGAATGTAATCACAGATACGGCGATGAAAATTGTGCCCGGTAAATACAGGGGCTGAAAGCTAGAGCTGATGTCCGTCCCGAACATATTGGAGAACGTAACGGTCCATGATTGCATCCACTCCAGGAATGGAAGCGATTTCAATCTTGTCAATACCAAGAACAGGCCGACCAGGATATAAGGGGTCCATGCGCGCACCATGCTCATGCTTCCGCTTTTATGCGCGATATCCTTGATTTCAAGCCTGCCGCTCCACTCTGAATCCCATTTGGACTTTTCTTCAAAATCCCATGCCTCTTCCTTCGGCGGCATCAGGAATCCTTTTTTCGCTGCTGTGATCACGATTGCAAGACCGACCAGGCCGCCGATCATGGACGGGAATTCCGGTCCGAGTACATTGGCGACGATCAGGTATGGTATGGTCATGGCAAAAGCTGCGAATAGAGCGAATTTCCACACTTTGATCCCTTCCGAGAAGGATTTATTTTTCCCGAAAAACCTTGTCATCAACGCCACCACGAATAACGGGACAAGTGTACCTGTCACCATATGGAGGAGTGCCACTTTCGTTCCGATATCCGTTACAAACGCCAGGAAATCGGTGGTGATGCCGGCATCGGCTGATAAGCCTGACTGAACACCTACCAGGATCGGCGTACCGACTGCCCCGAACGATACCGGTGTACTTTGGATCACCATACCTGCCACAACGGCGGCCATCGCAGGGAATCCAAGCCCGACTAATAGTGGCACCGCCACTGCTGCCGGCGTCCCGAATCCGGCTGACCCTTCAATGAATGAACCGAAAAGCCAGGCGATGATGATCACCTGAATCCGTCTGTCTGCCGAGATGTCCGTGAAACCTTGACGGATGGTCTTGATTCCGCCGCTCTCCTGCAGCGTGTTCAATAATAGAATTGCCCCGAAGATGATAAAAAGAAGCGTACCTGCCACAACCAGTCCATTTACGGACGCAGCAGCCACATTGGCTCCCGGTACTTTCCATACAAATAATGCAAGCCCGACTGCAATTATGTAGGAAATGGGCATTGCTTTACTTGCCGGCCATCTGAGGCCTACCAGGAAAATACCGACTGCCAGAATGGGTAAAAGAGAGAGAATTGCCAACACACCAGTACTCATGAAACGTTTCCCCTTTCAGTTTTGTAATAACAAACACTGTTTCTCAAAAACCGCATACTAAGCAACGCTGTCATACAACCCTTTAAACCTGGTGTTATAGTACATTACGAAATCCTATCTAAAATTATACATACATTCTGTCCTGTTTCAACAACTTTTTAGAAAATTTATAATATTTAAATAAAGAAGCTCTACTTTTCCTAAAAAGGAAAAAATAGAGCTTCTTTTTCACATGATTTGATTGGCATGAACATGCCCTAGACGCGCTGAGATCCGCTTAGCAATTTCGGGGATCCGAACTTTCAATTCATCCATCCGCTGACCAGACATCCGCATCGTCGGACCCGAGATGCTGACGGCGGCCACGACCTTCTCCAGATGATCAAAAATGGGGGCTGCGATACAGGTGATCCCGTACTCGTTCTCCTCAAGATCAAGCGCATAGCCCTTCTGCTTCACCGCAATCAATTCTTTCAAAAATCGATCTTTATCCGTAATCGTCTGATCGGTATGCATCGGCATCCCTTTACGATCCAGTATTTCGATGACATCATTCGCAGGCAGATGGGCGAGGATCGCTTTCCCGACAGAAGTACAGTGCATTGGCGCTCTCTTCCCGACCTTCGAATGCATCCTGAGCACTTCATTGCCTTCGAGCTTCTCAATATACACCACTTCGCCCTGATCAAACACAACGAGATGGATGACTTCATTCGTTTCCTCTTCCAACTCCAGCAAGAAAGGCTTCGCTTCCTCGCGCAGATCGATCGATTCCAATAGCTTCGAGCTGATTTCGAGAAACTTATATCCTAGCTTATAGCGCCCGGTGATTTTATCCTGTTCAATGAATCCATACTGGACAAGTGTTGATAAAATCCGGTAAACGGAGCTTTTATTGATGTCGATCTGATTCGCGATTTCCGTCACGCCCAAGCCGCCTTTTTTCAAGCTGATGAGCTGGATGATATCCAGTGCCCGGCTGACCGATTTGACCATGTTTTCTCTTTCCACAACCTTCACCTCTGCTGACAAACGTCTTGCTTTCCATTATATCACAATCGACCTCAGCGCTTACGAGACCCCGACGCTTTTCCCGGCAACCGCAAATGTATTTTTGAGCGTCCCTATTTCCTTTATTTCACATTCAATCACGTCCCCTGCCCCGACCATTTCAGCACCGACAGGACTTCCTGTTAAAATGACATCCCCCGGCTTCAAGGTCATCACCTTCGTCAGATAGGAAATCATCTCCCGGATCGGTACGATCATCAAGGAGGTCGGACTGTTCTGCTTTTCCTCTTCATTCAGCCTTGCTTCCACATTCACACGGAATGGATCCAGCTCGGTTTCGAGCACCGGTCCAAGTGGCGTGAAGGTATCGAATGACTTCCCGATCGTCCAGTGGCCGGCTTCATGGAAGAATTGCGGGGCGGTGACATCGTTCCCGACCGTGTAGCCGAACACGTAATCAAGGATCTCCTCTTCAGGCACATTCCTCGCTTCCTTCCCGATAACGACTGCCAATTCCGATTCGAATTTTACAGAATCGATATTCTCCGGGATTACGATTGTTTCTTCCGGACCGACAACCGATGAAACCGGCTTGAAGAAAAATACGGGAATATCCGGCAATGAATCTGGCAGATCTTCCGGTTTCGCTGCAAAATTCGCGCCTATTCCGATGATCTGATTGGGCTCGAGCGGGGCGAGGAGCTTTACCTGTTCCATTTCGTAAACATGCCCTGTATATTCCCAATCCGAAAACATGTCCCCCGTGATTTGTTTGATGCTGCTTCCTTCGAGTACTCCTGCGTTTACTTCATTCCCTGACTGGAATTGAATGAATTTCATTTGTGTCGATCTCCTTTCGGTGGTTTTTTGACTAAGTATGTTTACAAAACAGGGCATTCCAGAAAACAGAATGCCCCATCACACTGTTCTATGACTGTTTCACCTCATACTTCTCTTTCGCTTCGATCCGTCTGCGGTGCAGGATCGGTTCTGTATAGCCGTTCGGCTGGTCGTATCCTTTGAAGACCAGGTCGCAGGTGGCTTGGAAGGCTACAGATTGATCGAAGCCGGCGGCCATTGGGCGATAATCCGGATCGCCGGCGTTTTGTTCGTCCACGACTCCCGCCATCCGTTTCAATGTTTCCATCACTTGCTCCTCCGTGCAGATGCCGTGATGCAGCCAGTTGGCCATATGCTGACTGGAGATGCGCAGTGTGGCGCGGTCTTCCATCAGGCCGACGTTGTTGATGTCGGGAACCTTCGAGCAGCCTACGCCATGTTCAACCCAACGGACGACATAACCAAGGATCCCCTGAGCGTTATTGTCGAGCTCCTGTTGGATTTCTTCAGCGGACCAATCTGGAGAGTCCGCCACCGGTATCGTCAGGATGTCATCACGAAGACCTCCATCTGATTGCACCAGCCCATCCTGGACATCAGGTACGAACACTTCATGATAATGGAGCGCGTGGAGCGTCGCCGCAGTCGGGGACGGCACCCAGGCAGTGTTTGCGCCAGCTTTTAGGTGGCCGATTTTCTGCACCATCATTTCGGCCATCATATCAGGCATCGCCCACATCCCTTTACCGATTTGGGCACGCCCCTGGAAACCGGCGGCAAGTCCGGCCTGGACATTCGATTTTTCATAGCCCTGCAGCCATTTCGTTGCCTTCATATCATTTTTCCGGATCATTGGTCCAGCTTCCATTGAAGTGTGCATTTCATCCCCTGTGCGGTCGAGGAACCCGGTATTGATGAATACAATCCGTTCCTTTACCTTGCTGATGCAGTTCTTCAGGTTCAGCGTGGTCCGGCGTTCTTCATCCATGACCCCGATCTTCAGCGTGTTACGATCTAAGTCAAGCAGATCCTCCACACGGTCGAACAGTTCATTGGCATAAGCCACCTCTTCTGAGCCGTGCATCTTTGGTTTCACAATGTAAACGGACCCTTTTGATGTATTTTGATAGCTTCCCGTCCCGCGCAGGGTGTGCTTCGCGATTAAGCTCGTCATCACGGTGTCAAGGATCCCTTCATGCACCTCGCCGCCGTCCTCATCCAGGACCGCGCTGTTCGTCATGAGATGACCGACATTGCGAACGAACATAAGCGAGCGGCCTGACAGCGTGAGATCCTTTCCGTCTGGAGCCGTATACGTCCGGTCGGAATTCAGCGTCCGCGTCATCGTCTTGCCCGCTTTTTCAAAAACAGCCGCAAGATCCCCTTTCATGAGCCCCAGCCAGTTGCGGTACACAAGTACTTTATCTTCAGCGTCGACGGCGGCTACCGAATCTTCACAGTCCATGATCGTCGTGACCGCTGACTCGAGTACAATATCCTTCACATTGGCATCATCCGACGACCCGATCGGATGCTTATCGTCAAATTGGATTTCAATGTGGAGTCGGTTGTTCTTCAACAGGACCGCTGAAGGACTGTCCGCATCTCCTTGAAAACCCGCAAACTTTGATTCATCTTCTAATCCGGCTGTCCTTCCATTCGATAACGTTACGGCTAAAGTGCCGTCAACGACCTCATACTTCAACGCCTGTTTATGGGAAGCGCCTTTCAATGGCACAGCTTGATCCAGGAAGTTCCTGCCAAAGTCGATGACCTTTTCGCCGCGGACAGGATTGTATGCGCCTTGACGGGTGGCGCCGTCATCTTCACCAATTGCGTCAGTCCCGTAAAGGGCATCGTACAAACTCCCCCACCGTGCGTTTGCTGCATTGATCGCATACCGTGCATTGTTCACGGGTACGACCAGCTGCGGGCCCGCCTGGAGCGCCACTTCCCCGTCGACATTTTCAGTTGCCACCTTGAAATCCTCTACTTCCGCCTCGAGGTACCCGATCTCTTCAAGAAACGCTTTATAGCTGGTGAAATCGAATTCTTTGTTCTCTTTATGCCAACCGTTGAGTTTATCCTGGATTTCATCACGGCGGTATAACAGTGCTTTGTTTTTAGGTGTAAGATCCTTGACGAGCACTCCGAATTCAGACCAGAATGTTTCACTTTCGAGTCCTGTACCTGGAAGGACTTCAGAGTTAATAAATTCATATAGCAGCTGATCTACCTGTAAGGATCCTGCGTGGACATAGTTACTCATTATTCGATTCCTCCTATTGTTTATGTCGGCTTCTTAATAAACTTTTGTTTGTTATTAAGAAACACCGTTTCACATTTAATAAAATAATAATACCACGTTCACAAAAGCCATTCAATCAATTTTCAAATAATTCCGCCTTTTCATCAGATGCAAGATGATCAGCTGGTTCCGACGAAAAAATGGACATTCCTTTTACTTATGGCCCGCCAATCCAATCTGTAAAAATTGGCCGCTGATTCTATCAATCTAAGACCCAACCACTTCCTGCTGCGCCTTCAACTCCTTCTTGATCTCCACGCACCGGCCGGGACTCGGGAACAGTTTGCCGGCGTTCAGTAGATTGTGAGGGTTAAAGACTTCACGGATGTTGCTTTGGGCGATGATTTCATCGTCGTTGAAAACGAATCGCATCTCTTCCTTCTTCTCGATGCCGACGCCGTGTTCACCCGTGATGGATCCGCCTGCGTCTGCGCATGCCTTCAAGCATTCGCTTCCGGCTTTCAATGCCTTATCCGTTTCGCCTGGAATCCTTGCGTCGAATAGCACAAGCGGATGCAGGTTCCCATCCCCTGCGTGAAAGATATTGGCGATCCGCAACTTGTATTCTGCACTGATGTCGTTGATCCTCTTTAACACTTCCGGAAGCCGGCTCCGCGGAATGACGCCGTCTTGGACGAGATAGTCAGGGGAGATCGCTCCCATCGCACCGAAACCTGTCTTCCGGTTTGCCCACCATCTGCCTCTTTCAAGCTCATCCCGAGCAACCTTCACTTCCCGGACGTTCCTCGCCCTGCACACGTCCAGAATTTGCTGGATCTGCTCCTCAATGCCTGCCGATATCCCGTCCACTTCAATCAGCAGCAGGGCTTCAATATCCTTTGGATGGCCCACCGGGAAGGCGGCTGCCTCGACCCCTTCGATTGCAATTTTGTCCATCATTTCAAGCGCTGCGGGCACGATTCCTTTGGAGATGATATCGGAAACGGCCTGACTGCCATCTTCCACTCGATCAAAATAAGCAAGGACCGTCTGTTTCGCTTCGGGATTTTTCAGGATGCGCACGGTGATCTTCGTGACGATTCCGATCGTCCCTTCCGATCCGGTCATTAGGCCGAGCAAATCATAGCCCGGGGCATCCGGAATCCCGTTATGACCGATTTCGATGATATCCCCGTTCGGCAGTACGACCTCCAGTCCGAGAATGTGATTGGTGGTGACGCCGTATTTCAAACAATGTGCGCCGCCGGCATTCTCCGCCACATTTCCGCCGATCGTACAGCAGTACTGGCTGGAAGGATCCGGGGCGTAATAATAGCCCTTATCTGAAATCGAGTTTGTCAGCTTTAGATTCACGAATCCCGGTTCGACGACTGCACGGCGGTTTTCGAGATCGACACTCAGCAGCCGTTTCATCCTGACGAGGCTGATGATGACTTCCCCGTTGATCGGGATTGCACCCCCGGACAGACCGGTTCCGGCACCCCTTGCCAGGAATGGTAGTCCATTATCGGAACAGTATTTCACGAGCGCAGCCACTTCCGCCGTGTCCTTCGGGAACACGACCGCTTTTGGAAGATGCTTATGAAGAGTGAAGCCATCGCAGTCATAGGCAATCAGATCCTCCTTGTGATACAGGATGCTGTTCGGTCCGCTGACAAGTCCCGCAAGACCTTTAATATGCGGATCCTTCGTCTTCAGCTTTTTCAGTGCCATCATTTCCTCTCCCTTTCCCCATCCTCTTTTTGATAAGCCCAGTCAAGGAGCTGGACGGTATGGACGACCTGTTGGTTCTTGCCGTACTTCTGGACTCCCATCGCCATTTGCAGCATGCAGCCCGGATTCCCCATCGTAATCATCTCGACATCCTCAGGAACGTTCTCCATCTTGCTCTCCAGCACTGCGCCTGCCATTTCTGGATTGGTGATATTGTAGATGCCTGCGCTCCCGCAGCAGCGGTCCGAGTTCGCCATATGGACCATCTCGACTCCAGGAATATTGAGGAGAAGGTCGCGCGGCTCCTGGCGTACACCCTGCCCATGCGCCAAATGGCAGGCATCATGATACGTAATTCGCGTGTTCATCTCTGCCTTTGGCTTTTCATAGCCGGTATCGTGAAGATATTTGGCGATGTCGACGACTTTTCCGGAAAATTCCTCCGCCTTCGCCCTCCATAAGGGATCTTCATGAAACAGTTCAGGATAATCCTTCATCATGCAGCCGCAGCCCGCGGCATTCACAATCACCTTGTCACTATCCTTGAACGCTTCGATATTCTGCTTGGCAAGCTTCCTGCCCATCTCCCGGTCGCCGGAGTGAACATGCAAAGCGCCGCAGCACGTCTGATTTTTCGGGATGACGACATCATTTCCATTTCTCGTCAGGACGTTGATTGTCGCGTCATTGATTTCCCCAAACATCACATCCATCACGCAGCCCGTCAGCATAGAAACTTCGTGCTTCGTTTCCCCATTCGCTTTGATGACGTCTTCATTCTTGTATTTTTGCCGGACCGATCGTTTGATCTCGGGCATGATCGCTTCCATTTCGACGAGATGCTTCGGCATCACGTTAATGAGGCCGGTCTTCCTGACAAGCGTTTGTGCACCGCTCTTCTGGTAAAATTTCAGCATTCCTCCCAGCGCATTCAACCTGTTCGGATGCGGGAATAACCCCTCAAGAAATGTCTTGCTGACCACCCCTTTCCAGCCTTTGAGAGGCATGGCCTGGCGGATTTGACCACGTGCTTCCTCTATCAATCCCCCCACATCGACATCGGCCGGGCATGCGGTCGTACAGGCACGGCAATCGAGGCACGCGTATACGGGGTCCATAAATTGCTCATTCACTTCAAGCTTTCCTTCCGCCACCGACTTGATCAGATGCACGCGTCCGCGCGGCGAATGCTGTTCCTGACCCGTCAGTTCATACGTTGGGCATGATTCGAGGCACATCCCGCAGTGGACGCAGTCAGCCCACTTATTCTCATCCGGTTTGTCACTCCAAAGATAGTTGCTTAAGCTCGTGTCAGAACAGGGAGGCGTTTTCGTCAGTTCTTTTACACTCACCTAGATCCCTCCTACAAATCGTTTATGGTTCAATACTGAATTTGGGTCCACTTTTGTTTTGATTCCCTGGAGTAAGTAGAAATAGGACGGGGCTTCCCCCCACACCTTGATTTGCTGGCGCTCTGAGAACGGCAGGCTTTTGACAATGACATAGCCTCCTCGTTCGATGACTGCTGCCCTCAATTCATGAATGGCTGAAAGAACGTCTTCGCTGGCTCCAGTCATATGAACGGAACAAAGTCCGTGGCCAAGTCCGCCATTCGCTTCTATCCCGACCCGGTGACTGTCTCCAAGATTTTCACATTCTTTCAATACATGAAGTACATCAAGATTGACGACACCGATTTTCAAAATGGCTCTCACTTCAGTACTCTCATGCAAGTCTGACCCAAGTTGGGAAAAGTCATCCCAGAATTGCTGAGCTTTATCCCCTTCATAAATCGAAAGCTGACTCCGCTCCGGCTTCATCCTTTGCATCCTTTCTTCCTGATAGCGTACCGAGCTTTCCACATCCTCAAAGCTCATCGCGACTGTATACTGGTTTCCACCGGTCCATTTTTCAGACAGCTCCGGGTTCAGCAGTTCAAGTGATGTCGGCTCCAGTGTTGAATCGAGAATCTCGGTCACAAAGGAGCGGATTTCTGCTTCCTCATCCTTTGGAAAAGATACGAAGACAAGGCTCTCGCATTTTGGAATCGGACGAAGCTTGAGTGTCACTTCCGTCAGCACGCCGAGTGTCCCCATCGAACCGATGAACAGCTTGTTCATATCGTAACCGGCGACATTCTTCACAACCTTCCCGCCTGAACGAATGATCGTTCCATCCGGGTAAACGATGCGGAGGCCGATGACATTGTCGCGGGCAGACCCGTAACCGAGCCTCTTGGGACCGCTTTCATTCGCAGCAATAATTCCACCTATGGTCGCCTCGTCCGGCCAGGCCGGGTCAAGTGCGATCTTCTGTCCATGCTGCGCAAGATACGTTTGAAGCTCCTTGAAGGTCGTTCCCGCTCTCACGGTCATCGTCAAATCACCCGTTGCATGTTCGACCACACCTTTATATCCGGCCATCGACACGATGAGGTCCGCTGATTCAACGACACCGCCGAATCCCTTCTTCGTCCCGCCGCCTTCCACGATCACTTTTTTTCCATTATTATTCGCATAGGTTAATAGCGATGCAATTTCCTCTTCTGTTTCCGGATACACAATGAAATCGCCACCATTGCCGAAGCGGTCAACCTTCCCCACTTTGATCCGTTCTTCGGGTACAGCATTCTTCAACTCTGTCACAAGCTCAGTCAGCATCTTACACACCCCTTGTTCCGTAATAAGAAACACCGTTTCAAAAAAAGAGTAAAAAAAGGAACGCCTTATGGTTGGATAAGAACGTTATTAATGAGCACCTTTTCACTATAATCCAATGGTGTTTAGTATGATTCTATTTAAACACCATTAATTTGAAAATTCAATAAGTTTTTTGAATTTAATCAACATTCTAAAAACAATAATCGGAAGGTTTCAGCCAAACGGAAGAGCCCCCGACGAACAGAAATACGTTTCAGAAAGTTTGTGAGAAATTGAAATTGAGAAATAAAAAAGTGCTGAACATGGTTCCCGTTCAACACAGTCTACTCACATTATAATAATTATCGATTATTTCTCATTTAATAGTAATAAAGGGCAGTCATGACAAGCGTCTCTTATACCTGTAAAGGTGGCGATGACCCTTTCCGAGATATCACTGCCATTTGAGACGGAGATTTCTATGTTTACGTTCCTTTCCGTCTTGCTGCAAGTACGAGCTATCCGATAAATTTCGCATAAGATAAAGATTCCCCCTTTGTGCTCATTAGGGGTATACCCTATACAGAAATACGTAAACCATATTTCATAATTTGTTTTACACAAAATTACTACCAATCTCCTATCAGTTTTTTATACCGGTATGCTGCACCTTAATAATCAGCTTGTCCAGCTTTTCACTGAAACTGACCGTCTCGGGATGTGACAATCCTTTGGAAATCCCGACATGGATCATTTTCGTTTTGAGATGGTCAATTTCTTTAATGATGGGTTGTTCATTGATCATATTCTTCGCTCCTCGTTCTTACTTACCATTAATACGATTTATCTATTGTATCTCCAAAACCCTGCATATTTAAAGAGGTTCGATAAAACAAGACATTTTATTACAAAAAATTTCAAGAATCGAAATAATCAGTTGTGTCCCCCCTCCATATTTCATCCTAAAGCATCATTCCTTCGTTCCTGCTATTACCAACCGCCCCATTTGTGCTACGATGGGGATAGAAGAAGGGGGATGAATTCATGTCAATGTTCAATAAAGTGATCGCCAGTATCGGAATCGGTTCGGCTAAGGTGGATACGAAGCTGAAGAGTGCCTACATTCAACAGGGTGAGATGCTTGAGGGAATCGTAGAGGTGAAGGGTGGAAACACGGATCAACGGATAGAATCCATCAATCTTAAACTATTGACGATTTACGGCCATGAGGGCGGCGACCGATTATCACCTGCCACGGTTGAAATGCAGCAGCTGAATGAACCTTTCACGATTTCCAAAGGTGAAATGAAGACAATTCCATTCTCATTCCAAGTGCCGCTCGATACCCCGATCACGATGGTGGACCCTCAAACGCAGAAGAATGTTCCACCGGTTTGGATGGAAACGGGCATCGATATCCGGAATGCAGTCGATCCGAAAGACAGAGACTATGTTTCAGTCGAGCCGAGTACCGTTCATGAAAATATCATTGATGCCATCAAGGTCATCGGCTTTAAATTCAGGCAGATGGAGAGCCAGAACACCCCTGCCTGGATCAAGACGAAGCGTCCATTTGTGCAGCAATATGAATTCATCCCTTCCTACGGAAAATACAGCCGGAAGCTGGACGAACTTGAAGTTTACATCCTTCAAGGCGACCATGAAACGACAGTCTACTTCGAAATCGACAAGCGAAGCAAAGGTTCCATGGCAGCTATGAAGGAAAGACTAAACCTAGACGAACACAGAGGACACGTCACTCTCGACAATCAGCAGATTCTCATTAACAGAAGCAGAGTCAGCGACACATTCGAACAGATCATCGACGACGTCCTGTAACAATTGAAGGCCCGTCGCAGGGTGCGTTAATGCGTTAACGCACCCTGCGACGGGCCTCAATTTATTTGGCTGCCAGTTTCGTTTCAGACTTAATCTTGTCGAAAAGAAGGTTATTCTTTCTAAAATAAGGAATATTATCGCCGAATTCTGTACTATTTTGCCGGATTCACCTATATTCTTGCCGAAACCGTAAATAATTCAGATTTTAACAAAATATCCCATAAAGTGAAAATCTATTAATCTCTGGCTAATATGCTTTGTACCTTCCATATTCACCGGTTACGTAAGCTCTTTTTCCATTGTAGATGACTTCCCAGTAGCCTGAGCTGCTGTTCTTTCCCCTGACGGATCCGGTAACCGGAATCGTCTGACCCTTCGAAATGGTTCCGAGGTCTTTCGAAGTCAGCCGGTCGGGACGGTCCTGGATGATGGCTGCTTTCGCTACTCCCATGATCCTGATTTCCCCGATGGCAACCGGTCCTGGGGATGAACCCGGGTTCGACGGCGCGGACGATCCACCGCCGGATTTCCCCTCCACCTTCACAAATTGCGGAGCTGCCGTGACATAATACACGTGCCCCCGCGAGTTTTTGACCTCATACATATAAGCTCCTTCGACCCTCAACTTACGCAGAATCGCAGGAAACCCATATTGGTACTTCAATGTTCCAGCACGGTAAGCATCATTGAAAGTCGGCCGGCTGTAAAAATCCAGCCCATCAGCACCTCTGTAGATACTTTCCACCCGCTTCCCGATATAATCCGTCGGCACATCAGTCTCAGGAGGAGGGACACCTCCCCCTCCATTTCCGGCATCCACATACGAAACACTGAAGAAGTCACAGACTCCTCGTGCCTGCTCTTTCGCAGCTTCACGCTGGAAGTCTTCATTAATCATCAGCAATGCTTCTTTTTCATTATCCATAAACCCATTCTCCACAAGCACAGCAGCTTTATTGAACTCCCTCGTCATATGAAGATTTTGCTCAATGATGCCGCGATACACTTGCTTTGTCCCCTGCTTCAAGTATTTCGCAATACTTTCAGCAAGCCTTCTGTCATTCACATCGTTAAAATAAATATGAAGTGAATGACCCTCGGGATCTTTCCCCGCACCATCAAATTTTCCATCGAACGCATTAAAATGGTTCGAAACCAAAGCATCTGCCCCCATCGAGTTCGCCAGATCAGTCCGGTCCTTCAGAGGAGTATCCCCATCCGTCGGAGCCGTCAAGACCGTTCTGAACCCGCACCTTTCCAGTTCCGCTTTCAAAAAGAAGGTCACCTTCTCATTGAACTCATTCTCACGGATCTGCCTCCCAATAGATGGGATATAAGGCGTGCGCTTCCCGGCTGTACCGATTCCATGACCGTCGTCCAACGCTATCAAATAATCACTAGCTTTTGCCATTAAATCTATCACCCCTTCTACTAGTAAAATATTCATAACTTGTACAAAAGGTCACGGCAGTGCAAAAATAGAAACAAAGGGGACAGGTACATTGGTCATTTAAACCAGTGAACCTGTCCCCTTTGTCTTTTTCTATCCTGAACTCTACCACCTTCTTAAAACTAACTATCAACACTGCGATCCACTTCCATAACCGGAAAAAGATTGTGCTAAAATAAGCTTAATACACTTTACGATTAATGAGGGATTACATGTATAGAATAATGATCGTTGAAGACGAGGAAAAAATTAGAAGGATTGTCGCTGATTCTTTGAAGAAATGGCAGTATGATGTGGTAGATGTGACCAGATTTGATCAGGTGTTACGAGAGTTTGAGCAGAAAGAACCGCATCTTGTTCTTCTGGATATCAATCTTCCGGTTTTTGATGGATACTATTGGTGCCAGCAAATACGCTCGATTTCAAAGGTCCCGATTATATTCCTTTCATCAAGAAATGAGAATATGGATATCATCATGGCCATCAATATGGGCGGGGATGATTTTATCCAAAAGCCATTTGACCTGGACATTCTTGTAGCTAAGATCAGTGCGCTTATCCGTCGGAAATATACGTATCAGGAAGACGAGACGATCAAGTTCATCCACAGGGGCCTCCATTTGAATGTGACCAATTCAACCATTGAACACAAAGGGAAAGTCACGGAGTTAAGCAGGAATGAATTCATCCTTTTGCAGCTGATGATGAGGAATATCGGTAAAATCGTATCGCGTGAGGATTTAATGCAGGCTCTGTGGAGTGATGAACAGTTCATCGATGATAATACGCTTACCGTGAACGTAAACCGAATGCGGAGGAAGATCTCTGAGCTTGGTCTTGATCATTTCATTTCCACCAGGAAAGGAATGGGGTATTTAATCGAATGACCTTCCTTCGCTATCTTACGTATGAAAAGCCTTATATTTATGTTTATCTGGCCGGTTTCCTGATCACATCCGCTGTTTTTTTCACCGATAGCAATGATGAATTGGGATGGGGGACATTCGTATATGGATTCGTTCTATCTTTCATTGTATTGATCGGATTTTTATTGTTTCGTTACCAGCAGCATGCAAGAGTGATCAGACAAATGAATCGCGAGGAATATGAAAGCTTGTCACTGGAAGGAGAATTTGCCCGGCAATACATCGAGGAACTGAAAACGAAGCACATCCGTGAAATGAATCTGGTAGGGGAAAGGCAGAATGAACATTATGACTTTATCGTTTCCTGGTTCCATGAAATCAAAACACCGATTGCGGTACTCCGCTTGCTGCAGCAAACCGATATGAACGCAGACAGTTTAGGGGAAGAGATCACGAAGATTGAAAATTACGTTGATCAAGCTCTCTATTACGCGAAACTCGACAGCTTTCATCAAGATTATGAGATTCAAGTATGTGATTCTATCCAGATATCCAAGAATATCGTTAAGTCGCATTCGAAGACCTTTTTATCAAAAAAAATCCGCATCCACTTCCAAACAGACATAATGATGGTTCAAAGCGATGCTAAATGGCTGCACTTCATCATCAATCAAATCTTGACGAACAGCTTAAAATATACGGAACCTGGCGGGGAGATCACAATCTCAGCATTTGAGTCCCAGCAGGAAAAACAGCTTATCATTCAAGACAACGGGATCGGCATCTCCCAGAAAGACCTGCCGCGAATTTTCAATCGGGGATTTACCGGTGAAACCGGACGGACGCATTCAAAGTCGACTGGAATGGGTCTGTATTTGGCACAGCAGTTATCGAATAAACTCGGTCACTATGTTACCTGTACATCGGCGGCCGGCACACATAGTCGATTTATCATTCATTTCCCTCAGGATATCGACCCCTATCTACTACTGCAAAAAACACACGACGAGTAACTTAACGGGTTCGGATTTCGAATACAAAAAATGAATTAGCACACCAATTAGCAGTCCTATTCGCAACTGAATTAGACTGCTTCTTTTTGTTGATATATATTGGTGTTAAAAAAAATACGGTAAATCCGCCCTTAAATTCGAACCCCTTTTAGCATGGTGTCATAAGTTTTTGTCATTAAAATTCACATGCTAATTGTTATACCAATTGGTGTGCTACGAATGCTAATTAACTAGCAGGGGGTGGGTGTTGATTTTTAGAGGCAGATAAATGAAGCAGACATTTTTTTCATCCTTCATTGTGAGTAACCTCTGAATGTTTAAATAAGGGGATTTTTTTTCGTTATCCTGCAGAATAGGGCTAGGTTCGTGGGATATAAGGTGAGTTTTTCCCGTTAAGGCAAAGTAGAATGGTCCATTTTCATGCTTTTGGAGTAAATAGGGGGATTTTTTCCATCTATTTACTCTGTTTTTCGTGATATTTCCTCAATAAGAGGAGTTTCTCCCCTTATTTTAGTAGCTTATTTTCTGGATATTCTTGTAGATTTGGAAATCGCTGACCAGTGCTTATCTTGGGATAAAAAAATGCTTGGAGCATATGTCTCCAAGCATTTTTCTTTTTAATTTTTGTGCGGATTACTATACGAAAAGCAATGTTAATTCATATTTTGTACTTCAAAACAGAACCACTTACGAGTAACTCATCGTGTGTTTTTTTCGTTGATGATTCTATAGTAAATGGATGTTGAAGATACATAAAAGATTATATACGTTGCCACATAAAGCCCCATCACTGAAAGAATAATCGTCGTTAAGGCAGGTAAATCCTTTACCAGCAGTATGACGGAATAATATAAGAGAAACCAGCTGTGCAATAACCCGATGATAAGAGGAGGTAAAAACACGAACAAAAGCTGTTTGCGTATGTTTCTTTTGATTTCGGCATCGCCGACACCAATTTTCCTCAGAATGGCATAGTGTTCCCGCTCTTCAGTAGCTTCCCTCAGCTGTTTAAAGTAAATGACACTAACCAGAGCAAACAAGGCAATGACTGCAAAGAATGCCACGGAGAACAATATTAACGAGGACGACTCTGTATCAATGGAATACATATCCACATAGGCTGAATAATACGGTTCGTCTGACTTCATCACGATATCGTATATCTTTCGTGAAAGATCATTGGATGTTTTCGGATCTTCAATTTGATAGATTTCGAACGTAGACAGCTTGTGATGCTCCTTTAATGACTCAAATGCTTCATCTGAAATGATGAGGACAGAAGGCTGCAGGTCGGAATGACCGCCTGGACTCGTCGGGACACTAAGCAGCGGGTATCGTTTTTTCTCGATCACCCGAAATGTAATGTCCTCCAGAACGATAATCTCCGGGTGAGGACGCTCATACTTTATCGGATCATCTATCCCCCTTGTTAATACAATCGCTTCTTCCCCTTCCAAGTCTACTTTCTCTCCCACTTCCCGCAAATCGACAATCGCATTTAATTGTGATTCAGGAAACAAGTAAAACTCCTCTGTATAATAATCG
Organism: Mangrovibacillus sp. Mu-81; assembly: GCF_036867415.1. Taxonomy (NCBI): domain Bacteria; kingdom Bacillati; phylum Bacillota; class Bacilli; order Caryophanales; family Bacillaceae; genus Mangrovibacillus; species Mangrovibacillus sp. Mu-81. The sequence goes on along the minus strand of NZ_JBAJHU010000001.1, from coordinate 515,409 downwards.
GGATAACTTAAAAATGTTTCTCTATCAGGGATTTTCCCTGTTTTAATTCCAGTAATGGTTTCATGCCCTATAATGGGATGTGATTCATTCATGAGATGTTCGATGCGTTCTTGCGTTTCATCGTCTTGAGTAGAAAAAGCAACATGATTCGGAAATTCTTTTTTTACAACATTCGCTTTCACGGCGTAATCTACAGCAATAAATCCGACTGCAAATATGACGACTGCACTGATCAGTGAATTGAACGTAAAGTTCATTGTGTTTCCCCTTATTGAAAATCGCAGGGAAGAAATCCATAACATGTTTGTTCCATTCAAGTAACGTTTGCTTTGACTCATCTTTTGTAAAACCCATCCGGAAAATTGGCGAAAAATTAAGTACGTTCCTCCAATCAATGCCACACTAGTCGCAGTTAAGGTTTCGTTAAAATGATCTTTCCATATATTTGTATCCCCCGCTGAGGTAATCGTATAGTATGATGCTGTAATCAGAAGGACGGCCAATATAGCTAAAGGCATGGAGAACGTAAATGGTTTATCCCTTTTTTCCTTTGCATGAAACAATTCGACCAGCTGCACACGGCGGACGCTGAAATAACTTTGAATCGTAATAATGACGATTAATAAACCGAATAACAGAATGGTGGAGACGATTGCTTCTATCGGAAAGGCAAAAGTTATTTCGTCATCGTAGCGCATTAAATTCATTAAGACCTTACCGAAAAACTTCGACAGCAGCCCTCCGATTATGATCCCGCTTGATACAGATATGGTGCTTAGAAATACTGTTTCATAAAATACCATCGCGGCAACTTGCCGTTCCTTCATCCCGTAGAGCAGATACATTCCAAACTCTTTTTTCCGCTGCTTCATAAAGAAGGAGTTAGCGTACAAAATGAAAAACACGATGAACAAGAATACGATGATCGAGGCAATGGAAATGACCATCTTGTAGTTCTCTTTATTATGAATGGCTGCAACTACGTCTTCATTAAACATCAACCCGGAAAACGTAAAGTAAATGACTACCCCTGTCAGCATTGAAATGAAGTATATCGTGTACAACCGGAAGTTCCGCTTCATATTCCTCCATGATAAATCCACGAGGTTCATCGCTGGTCACCACCGATTGCACTTTGAATCGTCAGGATCCGGTCAAAGAATTCTTTTTCCGTTTGTTCTCCTTTGAACATTTCATTCACAATTTTTCCATCACGGAGAAAAATCACGCGCCTGCAGTAGCTTGCTGCATAGGGATCATGTGTAATCATCAGAACCGATGTGCCGAATGTTTTATTAAGCAATTGAATCTGCTCCAGGAGCTGGGTGGCGGACCGGGAATCAAGAGCCCCCGTCGGCTCATCGGCAAACACGATCGCCGGATTGGTAATGATGGCCCGGGCTGCAGCCGTTCGCTGCTTTTGCCCCCCTGAAATTTCAGAAGGATATTGGGGTAAAATCGATTCAATATTCAACGCTTCAACCAATTTCCCTAACCGTTCCTCCATTTGCAGAACTGGGGTTTTTTGCATGGCGAGCGGAAGCAGGATATTTTCCTTCACAGTCAGTGTCTCCAGCAGGTTGTAATCTTGAAAAATAAACCCCATCCGCTTTTGCCGGAACTCCCGCAATGCCTTCCGCTTTAAATCCAACAGCGATTTACCTTCGATCAAGACGTCGCCGCCGGTAAAGTTGTCAATCGTCGAGAGTGCGTTCATTAAAGTCGTTTTCCCGGATCCGGACGGTCCCATCACCGCCGTGAATTCCCCCTCTTCAATGGTCAAGTCAATATTCTTTAACACTTGTGTTTTCCCGTATGATTTCGATAAATTCTTTGTCTCTATTACCCTGGTCATGTTTTTCAACCTCCTTCACCAACAAACTATACACACTATTTTCTGCATCAACCATCGATTTAACAACACCCAAAGTGACATTATTGTCATGTTCGTTATGGGATCCCCTGTTGCTTGCTATTTCAATTAGAAAAACCCTGTCACTCGTTCAACAGGATTTTTCAGTAAGCTTTCTCTAATGAAATTTTCAAACAATCAATTCAATGTATGACTCCATCTTCTTGCCAAATGCGGCATGCCCATCCGAGTCCGAACAGTATTAAATCGAGGAAGATGATTTTATTTTATTATTCCTTAATCCTTGGTTGATAGTTTCGCTTTTTCATTTACAACCGTTGATTCTAAGAAATCTTGATCAATTTTGAAAAAAACCTCTTTGAGATTATCTCTTCCTCCCATTTTTGCAAACCAATCCTGGACCCGTTTCATATGTGATTCATCACTTCTGACTTTCTCTTCGATTCTTTCGTATTCTTCATGGCTGTCGTATTCCCAAATCGCGAAAATCTCTGCTGCATCGCCTTCATGTGTGGTCACCCACCTGCCAACTAATCTAGCTCCATACTTCAGCTGGGTTGGTAATAGAGTTTGATTGAAGTGCCTATTGAATTCTTCTATTATACTTGGTGCCACTTTGTACATTTTTCTGCGATAAATCATCGGTTACCCTCCTCCATATGTTTCTTCTTTTGATTGCATTCTTGTTGATGGGTACATTGGTTTATCTAAAGAAGTTATCCTTTTCTTCCAGTTCTCCGATGACCGCTTTTCCGAGCCTCGATATATCCATAATATGAGCACGTCCCGTTTTCGGATAAGTCTCTTACTTCAAACCCGCATTTTTCATAAAAAGGGAAATTGTCTGCTGATGTATGGGCAAACCAATCACCATGAGGAAGCTTCTGGACACAGAGTTCCACCAGCTTTTGACCGATGCCTTGTCCCCTGTATCGGGAAGACACATTGAGGTCCATGATATTCGCTGCCATGATTTGATCGGATATCCCCCTGACCATCCCGATCATATGCTCCTGATCCCAGACCGTGAAAGCCCAGGTAGAATTATTAAAGATCAATGTGAATTTCTCTTTCTGCCAATCCGGAGTGTCCCGGACCCACCCCGCATCTTTGAACAAAGCTTCTACTTGATCAGCAGGAATGCCTACCGTTCCTTCCCGTATGATCAGGCCGTTGAAATATTGGTACATTTTAATTTCTCCTTCCACCCCGAGACAAAATCTCTTCCCCCAATCCGTTCATCATTTATAATTCAATCACAATCCCAGCCTTATCATCACTCTTCTTAAACCTCGGGTACTTGATACATTCCGGATCCGATTCCTCGAGAGCAATCAAGTCCTTTGTGTATTGGTCCAGCCCTTTTTCAAGGATGCTCGCAGCGACGTGATTCCAATAAGGAATTCCATCCGGAACTTTTTCTGCTGGCAGGAACAGTCCGTCAGTCAGCATGATGAGACGGCTTAATCCAACTTTGTTAATCTTCCCATATTCGAAATAGTCGCTTGCCTCAGGTTCACCGTTGAGGACGCCGTACCCATTCACTGTATTGCTTTGCTGCCTATTGGCGATCAGCTGTTCTTTCACATGGGGCATGATTTCTGCTTTTGTTTTCAATCCCTCTAGGATGCACTGCTTCCATTTTTCTATCGCAGCCTCCTCCAGGTGTTCGACCTGCAGTCTGGTTAATGGTCTTACTTCACCATTTTGATAGACTGCAAGGATCATGCAGTCCCCGGTCTGGATGTATTCGATCCCGTTTTCCGTTATTTTTACCGCTGCGAGGGCGGTTCCCCAAAGCTGCTCTTTCCTGCTGCGGTCAATCTCGTATTCTTTCATTTTCGTATATAAAATCCTATTTATATTTGAAACTTCACTGAACAGATCAAGTCCCGACGACATATGCGACTCCAGATGGTCTTTGGCAGTATCTGACGCGATGAAGCCCCCTGTAAGGTTCTCTTCTGATGTGAAAGGCACCAGGGATGACACTCCGTCTGCGACACCGTACAAGGATTGTTTTTCATTGATGATTAGAGCATCTTCGTTAAGCCTTCCATCACCTTTGATAATATAGTGGTTAAGTTTCATGCTATCCCCGCCTTTTTCAAAACATTCATCCTCTGCCGGGACAAAGTACCTGTCCCTCTGTCCCGTTCTCCTTACCCGCCAATGCCTTTGGCAAGCAGCAGAAAAAATGCAAAGACCAGCACTGCACCGTTCAATAAAGTGCCTGTGATCGCAGGTATCCACTTTTTCGAGAAAAGCGCAAAAATGATTCCTAAGATTGATAGCCCGCCAAATGTGTAGACTGCCAGAGTCAAATCGGCTTCAGGTCCTCTCATGACAAAGAAAAATGCCACGCTTAGAATCACCATTAATAATGACAAAATTCCAGCTTTGTTCATTGTGTCCCCTCCAATCATAATTTTATTTACACTTCCAATTATTTCAAATCGTGCAGGTCATCTCAATCCTTTTTCGTATTTTCCTTGTTATTTTGAGCATTCTAATGAAGATTTATTGAGCAGGAAGCTTTTTTCGACAGTAACACCTGTGATTTTGCCTTTTTAACTATCTGCTTCTTTACTCTCTAAACAAATGGACAAGCAGCCGTTCCCGATCTTCGAAAAATTGCTTCATGATCGCGTAATGGCCGGTATCCTCCAACCTAGATTCAATCATTCCGGATTCCGACAACTCAATGATCTTTGCGTGCGGATAGGCCATAAGGATCGGGGAATGGGTGGAGATGATGAATTGGGAACCCTGATTGATCAGTTCATTTATCCTGGAGAGCATCGACAGTTGGCGGAGCGGTGACAATGCGGCCTCAGGTTCATCGAGTATGTACAGTCCCTGCCCCCGGAAGCGCTCGGTGAATGCAGCAAAGAACGATTCGCCATGCGATTGTTCATGGAGCGACTTACCTCCAAACGAGTCAATGACCTTTGGGGCACTTGAAGGCTCACTGTCCATTTCTTCTATATTGGATGCCACATTATAGAACGTTTCGGCGCGGAAGAAGAAGCTGTCCTTTGCACGTTCAGCACCCTTCACAAGCCGGAGATAAGTGTGCAGATTCGAGTGGGAATCATAGCTTGAGAAGTTAAAATTCAACGTGCCCCCTTCAGGATTGAACCCGAGAGCGATCGCTATCCCTTCAAGAAGGGTCGACTTTCCCATGCCGTTCTCGCCAATGATATAGGTAACATTAGGATGGAAAGTCAGTTCCCTGAAATTCTTCATGACAGGGAGGCTGAACGGAAATTGCTTATAAGAGGGGATGCGGTCTTCTTTAAGAGAGATTTCACGTATATACTGTGTATCCCTTGATAATTTCATTGATTGATCATTCCTTTCAAATAAGGTTGAACTTTTACAACTATTCTATGTGATTCCACTGTTACTTCCAACCCGCATCCATTCATCTAATAGGTTTCACACGTTAATCTACGGGCTTTCCCAATTAATCTATGAGTTTTGCTCATTTTTCATTTTATGATGTAATCTTCACTTCTCCATATAATACGATCAAAAAAAGCTCTCCCCTATATAGGAAGAGCTCCCTGCTTATCTATAAACCTTCCTTCTCATCCACTGCGTCGCAGCCCATTTGTCTCCAGCTGTGACGGGGGCTCCGCCATGCAGGGTGAGTTCGTTCAGTTCTTCGTTGTCGTAGAAGTATTCGAAGTATACAGCCATCCCTTTTTGCGGTGAGACCGAGAAGTTCAGTTTGGGGAAGTAGGTTTCGCCGCCTTCTTCCACGTCATTGAGGTACATGACGAGGGTACTGATCCTCGGATTGTTGACCGGTTTGTGTGATGCCGACCGGAAGAAGTCAAAGTGCGCTTTATATTCCTGACCGATTTTGTAGTTCAGGACTTGCAGGCCTTCGCCGTGTTCGACTGGGATGTTCATGATTTGCGACACCCTTTTTTCAATTTTCGCGACCAAGTCGTTTTCAGCTTCCTCAAAGAACATGCTGCTGCTTGTTCTGAGGTCATCCACGTTGCGGGTGTTACCGATTTTCGAACGGTTCATGCGGTCCCTTGACAGCTGGATGAGCGCTTCGCATTCCTCATCACTCAGCACATTTGCCAAAATGGCGATGCACGGTTCTTCCAATCTGGCAACGATGCGAATCACTCGATCATCTATTTTGATTGTATTTCCGGAATGATGAAAAATACTTTGTTCCTTAACAGTCATTTCATTCGTTTCCATTGTCAATTTTCCCTCAACCTCTTCTAATTTATTTAATATTCCGAATACTTGACGAAAACCTCGCATCCGGCAGGCAGTATAAACGGCAGCAATAACAGTAAAGGAGCATCAATATGAAGTTTTCCGGTTTCCCCCCAGATGACAATTTGTATTTATTTTACACCGAGCCTCTGAAAAAAAGAAGTGTTATTTCATCCTGCTATGGACATATTTTCTACTAAACTTGGTACAATAGTTTTTAGAAGAATAGGAGGTAGAGAAGATTGAACATACACTTAATGATCTTTGTTTCTTCCATCAATGAACCCGAAAAAAGCGCAGCGATGATGAAGACCTATGAATCTTTCATTCGACCGGTAAAAGGGGACATCCTTGATGACCCCGGCTTTCATCCTGATTTCCACAATGGATATGAAGTGGTGAAAGTCACCTTGAACTATGGAGAAGGAGACTGCTGGGTTTCGTTGTCGCCACTCGCGATCGAGGTCCAGGATATCGAAATCGAAGCCTATTTAGAAAACCTCGAGGCACATGGTTGGCGTGCCGTGGCACCAGAAGAATAATGAAAAGCAAACGTCCTTCATTTTACGATGAAGGACGTTTGCTTAGAAAAAGATGCTCTCAATCAAGAGGTATACCCCTGTAAAACTTAACAGTACATAGGTGAAAATCGTGAAGATCCGCTGATTGATCCAATGGAAGAGGACCTGGCCGATCAACAGGCCGAAAATGACGATTGGGATTGCTTTAAGACTTGATTCCCATATAATCCTGTTTGTCCCCGTGAACATCAGTTGGGTTCCCAAACTGATAAGGTAGATGAATAGATAGAACGCCAAAGTCGTCGCACGCAAGACGTCTTTCTTCGTACCGGTCCCTGCAAAATACAGCAATAACGGCGGACCGGGCATTCCAATGCTCGTCGTCAGTACCCCGGATACCCCGCCGATCAGGTAGTCACGGAATGGCGTCCGTTTGATCCTAAGGTTGAACACAAGCAGCACTGTCAGGACTAGCAGCATGATGCTGACTACTATCTTAAAGGTGGTAAGGTCATCGATGGTCATAAAGACGAATAGACCGATCGGGACACCAGCCAGACTTCCCTTGATGAATTTCTTCATTAATACGTAATCGACGGCTTTCCTGATTTTCCAGATGAGCGTTAGTGAAATCAGCAATGATAGGATGAGATTGATCTGAATGGCTTCGTTCGGCTGAAACAGCAGGAGTAGAAACGGTGTCGCCATGATCGAGAAGCCGAATCCTGTACTCGTCTGCAGAATCGACGCGATGAAAATGATGCACATAAAGATGAATAAATCCGTCAAAATGGAAACCTCCTGTTTTGTTCATCTTTATTTTATCATTAAAAGGTTCAAATCCTCATCCCTTGACCCCGGCGAGAACCGTTAAGCTCATCGTCTCATTAAACACTCCTCTCGCCTCAACTTCCAGCAAGGCATTTTCCACTTCCCGTTCAAAGGTTTCTAAATTCCCTTTGATGAATCGCCGGGCTCCATAGGAGGTAGAATACAAGTTTCCGAGAATCGATTCGAGATTCCAAGTGATCTTATAGGACGGAAACCGGTGCACTTCCACTTCGAATTTGGAGCTTGTGAGCACTTCTTTATGGCTCTTGCCCGGGTGTGCATACGTCGTGTCTCCCGCTCTTCGCTCGTCCCCGTACCACTTCTTGACAACTTCATTCAGTCTAATTTGCCACTTTTCCAGCTTTTTATCCGGTTCGTAATTATCGATGATCGCCACTCCCCCTTCATCGTCCACCATGTTATACAGTTCTTCCAGGATCTGCGGCCGGTCCATCCAGTGGAATGCCTTGGCGATCGTGACGAGTTTGAAATGCTTATCTTGCCCCGCTTTATATTGCTCCAGCGTGCCCTGATACCAATGAATATTTCCTGCCCTTACCTCCCTGTGAATCCTTTGAGCTTCTTCAATCATTTCATGCTCTACATCGATCCCGACAATCTCTTCGAACCAATCGGAAAACCTGAGGGTGAGCTGACCTGTGCCGCATCCTAAATCGAGCATCCTTCCCTGCCCATTTAAGGCGAAGCGATCGATGAGGAACCTCACAAGGAATGGAGGATAGATCGGTCTGTATTTTGAAAAATAGCCTGCCGTACCTTCGAATAGTCCAGTGCCGTAGTTTGGCATTGGTTGTCCTCCTTGTTTATTTTTATCTCTTTAAAAAGTCAGGATTCCATCCTCTTTCGGAGAGACCCCTGAATTCCGCTACAACTCGATTTTCACTGTGTCATCAACGTATTTCGTTGTGCTATACCCTTCAATTTCAAGCGTTTTTGGTATGACTTTCTCACCTGTCTGATTATTGTTTAGCTCAAAGCTTTGAACGGTTTGTAAATAGCGCGGCTGCTCGATTTCTTCAATAGGAAAATTCAATTCCTGAGGATTGTACTCTTTCCCATTTCTATCAACCAGGACCCCTTCTGAACCCCCGCCCATCGAAATATCATCATACTCATCCTCACCGGTCACATGGAATTGAAGAGAGTCATACTCACGATTTTCCAAGTCTCGGTTACTAATGACGACTTTGGTTGGGAAACCGACTTCCACCTTGTCGATTGAGATGGTGCTTCCAAGGTATTCGAAGGTTTGCGGATACGCTTTTGATGCATCAAGCTCGATGGATTTCGGTTCATGGACAGACATTTGAATGGCACCGAACTGGACGGACAACTCCCCCAAATCTTCACCGTATATAGAATCAAAATGTGATTGGAATGTATTCCAATCAACATTTCCTGGTGCATCTACAAACGAACTGCCATACAGGTCGGACTTCAACTTCTTATCACCTGCCTGGATGCTGTCAAAGTTGAGGATCTCGATCCGCTTTTCAGGCTGTTCATTCTTAAAACTGAATTGCAGAAGTGTCGAGGTAGGAGCAATCGTAAGTTTATCAAAGCGAATTTTGGTCCCTTCTACTTCTGCTTCCTGATCCAGCTCATGTACGACAGAAGGATGTTTCTTTACCGGAATCTCGAATGTCCACTCACCATTGGCAAATTCCGGCTCTTCATAGGACCATGGTTGAAACTCGCCAGGATGATCGGGATCCTGCACCAATTTCTGCAATCTGGTGATCCTCAATTCGATGGTTCCGCTGTCTTCTTTGAGAGGCAGCAGGCTTATTTGGCCCTGATATACATTATTCTCATCATGGATATCGGTTGGGTTAGTAGGCGGCGAGTACCTTGGGTAGGCTTGCCGGTTCATGATTTCACTTTCGTTCTGGATGAATACCCCGTCATGGGCATTCAGCACATATTGATTGTCTTTTTTCATATCGGTGATTTCATAGAAGACAAGGGTCTGTACATCATCTGCAATCACACTCTTGATCTTGATTTTGACGCCTTCGCTTTCCGCTTCCAGATCAAGCCGGTCCCCCAGATTATGCTGAAGGTACGCACGGAGCTCTTCATTGTCTTCTGTCCAGGAATAATAGAGATGGCTGAAGCTTCCCGTAACAAAGCCGGTACAGAGCAACAAGGCAAAGACACCTGCAAATGCAAGCCCGATGTTTTTACGTTTCTTTTTCTTCCGTTTCCTGCGTTTTTCGTTTTCCTCAAGCCTGACTTTCACGTTCTCCATGACACCGGATGGGACGTTGAACTCTTCAGTGATGCCGTTTAGGGTCAGCATCACATCCTGGAACGAAGCGAGATCATCCTGACAGCCTTGACAGTTGTAGATATGTATTTCGAAATCAACCTTTTGCGGACGTTCGAGGGTCCTTTCCAAGTAGTCGACATAGAGCGGGTGGTATTCCGGACAGCCGTCGAAGTGAGAACCGTAGCCCATTTCTGCTCGCAGTGACTGGACCCCGGAGAAGATTCGTGCCTTCACCGTCCCGGCTTCAACTTGCAGAATATGTGTCGAATCCTCAAGGGATAATCCTTTTAGGCAGGTTAACACAACTGCTTCTTTGTCTTCCGGTTTTATTTTATCCAAGGCATTGAATACGTCCTGCCTCGGTTCAGGTTCAGTCCTCTTTGAATCCTGGACTCCATTCTCTTTGGAAAGTTCACGGCATGTCTGAATGAAAATAGACGACGCCCAGATTTCAAAAGAAGTCTTTCTCTTAAAACGCGGCAGCTCCTCATGAATGGTCATCATTGCTTTGTAAAAAAGGTCTTCCATTTGCTGCTGATTCCTGAGGTACGACCAGCCGAGTGTGTAGAACGATTGCTGGTTTCGTTCGAACCAATCGATGATGGACTCCATGTCCTTTTCTCTGATCCTGCTGATCAGGAAGGGATCTGTTTTTCCGTTTGCCGGGATCATTTCTGTGTCCCCCTTCAATGCTTATGATTTCCTGTAAGATGACGAAATAGTATGAAAATGATTTCTATGAGTCTATGTTACCATATTCATCCACCTGATAATATTGGTTGTTTGAAAAAAGCTGAAGTTCAGTAAAAGAAGCTTCAGCTTTTGTCTGGATCCATGATATCGTTTGTCAATAGGGAATAGATGAGCAGGTCGTCGAATTTACCCCTGGTGTATTCATAGTGTCTGAGCAAGCCTTCTTTCTTGAATCCTTTTCGTTCCACAAGTTTTTGTGAGGGGGTGTTGCCGGGTTCAATTAATGCCTCGATTCTCTCCAGTTCAAGGTGAAGGAATCCATATCGGATGACGGCATCCAGGGCTTCATGGGCGATCCCTCTCCCCCAGTAGTCTTTGCTGAGTTCGAAGCCTACTTCCGCCCTGTGATGTTTGGGTGCTCGATTCAGGAAACCACAGCTTCCAATCACCTTTCCCTCCTCTTTCAGTGTAATCCCCCATCTGATGCCTGTTCCTTCTTCGTAAATGGAGTCATACCAATGGATTTCATCAAGAGCATCGTCAGTCGTCTGGAAAGGGATGAGTCCCATATGCTGTACAACCTCTTCCTCTGATAAATAGACAAGCAAATCAGATGCGTCGTCTTTGTTAACTTTTCTTAGAATCAAGCGCCCGGTTTCGATAATAGGGAATGGGTTGTTCATGGCAGATCCTTCTTTCTGTCAGGTAATATTTTTTTTGGGAAGTGTGAAGATCCATTCATTTAATCAATAATCGTTTCTTCTTCAACTGACTGTTTAGAGACCAACGTCGAATTTCCATTCAATAAAGTAACTGTAAAACCAAGAAGAGAAATCATCTTTCCATCCACATGCATTCCTTTTTCCGCTATGTACGCACCTGCAACAGCCACCAGCACGACACAGGAATACAACCGGATGAATCCTCTTCCCATTCTCTCTCTGTTAATGAAGAGGAAGACTTGTGCAATAGCAAGGAGTAAAAATACCAGCCTGATATACACAAATGGTTCATAAAAAAAGAAGCTGATGAAAATAGCAGCCGCAGCAAAAGTGTCTATCAGGATCGCCCAATTGATATCAGACACAGGAATTCACCTTCGTATGATCTTTACCTGTCCCAAGATGATCTATCTTTTGGAGAATCCCTTTAACAATCCAGCCTTCTACGCCGTCTTTTTTTATCAAATCAAACCCGCTGCATCTGTCATCTACGAGGGATACAATATCTCCTTTTTCTACATTGATTTGTGCACAGGAAATATCGGTTTTGGCATGGGTAAGCCCCTCTTCATTCTGGTGGATATATTCATTTTTCACATAAAGTTTGTGTATGGTTTCGACCTGTTCACAGAGGGTAAAGTGTTCATCTTTGTGGATGGGAACGAGCTCATAGGACGGATATGAAATCGTACCGGTCATCATTAGATCACAATGGAAATCTTCGAGCACTTCATACAGTGGAAAATGGTCGGTATATGTATAGGCGAATGTGTCTTTCTCCGTAGAGCGGTCAATGATCAAGGCATTTAGCTGTCCGGTCTTTTTTATGACATTTCCTCCATCGATGGCGATGATCTTTCTTGTTTCATCAATAACTCGGATTGTGAGACGGGATGTCAGAAGAGTAGTTGACGACCGGCCAGTGTCCGACGATTACGTACTTGTCAGCAGTATGTGTGTGGTCGAGGAATGACCTGTACGTGATGGCCTTTATTCGATCTGTTTCCTTCCAATCTTCCCTATCCTCAAGACCTGCATGGACGAAAATATAATCGTTTGTTTCGATCGCAGTCGGCAATCCCATGAGCCATTTGATTTCTTCTGAATACCTCCCCATCAGCCGTTCCTTCATGACTTTGATCTCTGTATCTTCGTTCAATTTGAAACCCAATTGGTCGAGCCACTCATGGATAATGGAATGGTTTCTCGTTCTTAAGTAGTTTAGAAGTTCAGGGTTTTCTTCTACAAGATCTTCAACCAGCGTGTCACAATTGCCTTCTGTAACGTGAACGTTCGGGTTATTCACTGACAGGTCCATTATGTAACGCACAACCCCGTGACTGTTGCTGCCTTTCTCGCAAAGATCGCCGTTTATGATTAAATAATCCTCCTGGCCGAATGCTGCTTTTTTCAACAACTCTTTAAAAAGCTCCAATTCACCGTGTATATCTGAAATGACAATGATTCTGGCATTGCCGGGTATCCTCAACTCTTTGATCTTGTTCAATGTGGAGCCTCCTTTTTCCAGTCCTGTCTCACTTCTCGGTTTGATTTTAACATAATTTCCCTATGCATCAGTCAGAAAATATTAAAAAATCTCAAAAGACCACATGGATAGGTTTCTTGGTACTTTCTTCGCAAAAAAAATAGCCGCAGGCCCTGTCCCCGTGGTTTAATAGGTATTTATTGTAAAAAAATGACAATGCTAATAACATCAAGGAGGAAATGATATGAACTGTATAATTGGTATATTGGTCATCGTACTCGCTTATTTCAAAGGCGATTGGAAAAACTGGGAGAAATACTACCCTACCATGCTTTATACATCCCTCTCATCTTTTGTTTATGAGTTTATTTCACACAGCCATTTTCACTTATGGGAACTTGAGAGAGGTCTTTTAAATTTGATGGGCGTGCATTTGATTCATAACTTAATTATCAATCCGCTAATATGCTTTGTATTTTTATCTAATTTTCCCGATCAGTTCAGACTTCGAATCGCCTATTATGTAAAGTGGGTTGTTTTGTTTTTGGCAGCTGAATGGATTGCTTCCCATTTTAGAATATTGACATACCATAATGGTTGGAACCTCTGGTGGTCTTTTCTATTTATTGTGATCATGTTTCCAATGATTCGCCTTCATTATATCCATAAGCTTCGGGCATTAATTCTTTCTGTTATCATCTCAGCGAGTTATTTACTTCTGTTTGATTACTTATAGTTAGAACCATATATCCCATGGCTCTTCCCCGCAAATAAATGCCATGGGACTGTCCCTGTGGCTCCATTTATAATTATATATTCAGATGTTCTTTCAGGGTTTGCTGCAGTGTCCCCTTTGTGTCTACTTGACAGCCAAATGACACTCCTGCTGAAACTATTTCTCTGACAAGTTCAACCCGCAGTCCTGTAAGGACAGATTTGCAACCCATCATACTAACCCCATTTAAAATTTTATCAAATTGATGAATAACGTTCATTTCCATTTCCGCTATACCCGATAAATCTATAATAAGCGTCTGGATTCTCATAGAACTGATTCCCATCAACACTTTTTCTTCCAGTCTGTTCACCCTGTGAGCATCCATCATACCAATTAAAGGCAATACTGCAATCGAGTTATTGATCGGGATGATCGGGGCCGATAGATTCTCCACCAGCTTTTTCTGCGACAATAGCAGGTCATCTTTGTAATCAGAATAACTGATAAAGAAATTGTTCAGGAACTGATCAACGCTGTCATTGATTCTTTTTTCCAATCCAAAAAATTTCTTCCGTGAAGATTCGTTATCCTCATTCAGCTGATCATATTGATAAAGAAAATGCCATAACGTTCTTCTGATTGCATGTACCCACTCCAGTTTGAATTCCAGTGTAAGAGCATGTTGTGCCCAGGCAATACCCTCTACTTTCGCAAATTCCACTAATCTCTCATCTTTGTTTTCAACGATATAGCGAGCTAAAATTTCTGCATTTTTTAATAAATCAATGTTTCCTTTTTCCAGAATCTCATTGATTTTGCTGCCAACGTTTACAGCTTCAGATAGGAGTTTTTGCTTGAAATCCTCCCTGTGATCCGTTAAATATCTCGAAACTTGTTCATGATTAAGGAATATATCACTCATTACACTCATAAAAATACGCTCCTTTATATTTCTGGATATATTCCTTATTCGCGTTTATGAATGAATATCCTTCTATATCAATGGTTATACATAAAAATTGAACATTTTCTACCAATAGTACACAGGTACAGGTCCCTCGGCACATTCATTGCACAAAAAACCACGGAATCATTCCCCGTGGTTCGATTATTTCTCTTTAACCGGCAGCACAACAGAAGAGTAGACGGCACCGTCTATTTCGAACTCCATTCTCCACTTCCCGCTTTCAGGGAACCAAAGCGTAACTGGTTGTTCTTTCTCATTTGTTTGAGACACCGCCCTGGGTTCTATTTTCCCATGGCCATCGTGAGTAAACAGAAGACGTACTTTATCTGCCCCTATAGCTTTATCGGGTAAGATCAGGTTCGTCTCGAAATTTTCTTCCTCCACCACTAATGAATTGTATTCGATGCTTCCCTTCTCATCGCCCAAATACAAATTGCCTTCTGAAACATAATCAGGGCTGGTATGCCATTTAGCCCTTCCTTCCCCTGAATAATGGAGATAGACAAAGAGCACCACACAAGCCAAACAAGCCGCTTGTGCTTTCCAGAATCCATTAACCGTTTTGAACGAATTCATCATCTCCGAGTAAGGAGCCACGATCTTCAGAATAAGAAACGCGACATTTAGAAAGAGCAGTGCCAATGCAATGAATAAGAACATATCATCCCCCCTTTTTGTTCAATCGATAATATAGATCGTTTATAACTTAGTTTATTCTAATTTGTAAGTGAAGATGATTTACGTCTCAACAACCCATGACTGAAGTCACAAGGGTTCTCGGTTAAAGCCTAAAACCCGCTAAAAGATCGGGTCACACAGCTCCACATGATCTTCATTTTCCGACCAGTTTGAGTAGATTTCTAATGACCACTTATCTGGTATTCTCGTAAAATCGTTCTCTTCAATCCATTTGTGCAAATGAGTATATACCTGAAAAATCTCTGAAGCATTCCCTTTAAAGTTTAAGACCGCATACTTCTGTGCAGGGACAACCAAACTAACCATTCCTTCAGGCAGAACCTCAATATCATGAACCTCATAACAAACCCAGTACCCATCGTCCTCTTCTGAAATTTCTTCAGCTTTAAAAGTCCCGATAAGCTTAACTGGTTCGACCAGGTGTTTAATTTCATTTTTACGGTGATTTAATAACATAGAAGCTTTAGGAATCTCTTGGCCATAACCAGTCATATCTTTGCATATCACTCGAAATCCAACTAACTTCTTTTCTTCAACTTCTTTTACACCTTTAAATGTAATCGGATTCATTTTTTCCAACTTTGTATTCTCCTCTCGAATTTTTTTATCATCCTCCAAACATTCACTACCAATTATTTCAAATTACCAAGGAGAACTCAATCCTTATCTATAAAAAAAAGGCAACGGGTTTCCCGCCGCCTAAACTGCTAATTCCCCTCAGACTCAACCGCTGTCTCCAGTGCATCGAAAGGTTCCTCTTTTTTCGAGGTAATGGTATAAACCGTTTTTCCCTCCTGCCACTTTATCACTGTTTCCGGGTGTTCTTTATATCCGTTGATTGTGATCATTCCGATATCGTGAGGGGCGGGCAAGTAATGGGATTCCAAGTATTCAACGACTTTCTTCGCCATCTCACTTCCACCTTCATACCCATCTATGATGTATTGCGGATCAGTTGGGAAGTCGAGCTCAATCAGCCAACGGCCTTCATTCCAGGATATATACTCATGACCGGCTGCCCCTTCCTGAAATCCTTGAATTCCATGACCGAGGTCAATGTTTGTCTGCTCTACTTTCCTATATCCTTCGATGGCTGCAGCCGCTTCCTCAGCTGAATCATATTGCTTCTCCTCTATGCCGTCTGCTTCCTTCTCAGGTTTATTGGGTTCATTGGAATCCTCAGTCTCCTTGGCTTCCTCAGTCTCCTTGGCTTCCTCATTCCCAGTGGCAGATTCTTTATCGTTCATATCCGGTGAGGTCTCCGTTTGACTCTCTTCCGTAGTCTCAGGGTCTTCCTTTTCTGGTTCCGCCCCGTCCTGGCTGCAGGCAGATAAAAGCAGCATACCTCCAAGAAGGTAAGCAGCACCGTTGAGTTTTATTGACATTTCTGCACCACCTTTTAGTAAAGTATATGTATCTTTACCCTTTCTATTATGGAAATATCTATTATTGTATCATAGGACAGGTCCTGCTGGTTCTCCTATCTCTTATTAATCGCTAGATAACCAAGCCCTAAGTAAATCATTCCGATACATAATAGGAAAATTTCACTTTTAACCCCCAGCGCACCGAAAGAAATAAAAGCGGTCACAATAAAGCCGATGCCAAGCAATATACAAAATACTATATAAAATATAGCCCCGGCTTTACTTTTGAGCTTGAATCCTCCAATCATGGTAATAAGACCGAAAACTGGAACGATGATAAGAATCAGCATTGGTGACCAGCCTGCTGAGGAAAATTCATATCCTGTATTCCATGCTCTTGATAAGCCCATTCCTATAAAAAACAATAAACCAAACCCGGCTCCTGCAATTATGACTAACATACCTACGATAATCCCTAAAACCTTTGTATACGTATATTCTTCTATTTCATTATCTGCCGCCATCTCAATCCCTGCCTCTACACTACACTCTATATTCTCCAGATCAGGTCACTTTCCATACTTCCTAGATTTCTTACTTTATAATATGTTGTTTCTTCAAAGTCTCAATGGCTATATTTTTCGCCTCAGTTCCACTTCCGTTAATATTGACTGCAAAGACCCATGTTTCTTTTTTCGTCTCAACGTATCCGATATACCACCCCAACCCAAAGTCTGACAATCTTGTACCGGTTTTTCCGTGCAGGATATATGCATCCTGTTCGTCCTGTATCATCATTCTTTTTACTGTTTTTTGATGTTTTTCTTCGAAGGGCAAGGTTTCCTGGACAAGCTTTTTCATAAACCGTGCCTGTTCAACGGCTGATATCTTCAGTGAGCTGTCCAGCCAGAATAAATCAATTCCGCCTGATATGTCCTGGTTGCCGTATCCTATTTCATTCACGTATTCTTGCATTCCAGTTTCCCCGATATCCCTTGCCATATCCTGATAATACCATATGGCCGACTCCCTCATCGCAGATGCCAAAGAGTGATCACGGTTCCATGTTTCGAATTCCCTCACAATCCCATCCCAACGCTTTACCTCGTACTCATCTCTCACTGCGCTCGTTTGCAAACCGATTAGCGCGTTAGGCACTTTAAAAGTTGATTCCGGAGTAAGTTTCTGGGTGCTTCTTTTTTCGTTATAGACGTAAGTGTTGTCATTCTTAAGATTTGTCAGCACCATCGTGCCCTCTTTCCCGTTATAGAACTCTTCAATCTTCAGTTCCTTTGACTGTTTGGCAACGGATGCTGCCGTTCCTGAAAAAACCAGTGCGAATGCCAATAATAGCAGTATAGCTGCTCTCCATACCTTCATCTTACATCCTCCCCGCATAATAGGAATATCTCATGATGTTCGATTCCTGTTGATACCCTATACTATAAGCAACTACATTGAAGACAGAAAGCGTTGTTTTTCCCATCTGTACCCATACAGAACAAAGGAGATGACCATTTTGCTGATGAAATATGAAGAAATCATAAAGGAAATCGAAACGAGAATTGCGGATGGCAGTCTTATGCCTGGTGAAAGACTCCCATCTGTCCGAGCACTGTCGAAAGAACTTCAATGCAGTATCAATTCGATCCTCAAAGCGTATACAGAGCTTGAGAAAGAACACAAAGTATATGTTGTTCCAAAAAGCGGTTACTTTCTTGTGGGAACCTCTTCGAAGCAACAAAGCCAGCCGTCCGGGCTGATCGATTTTTCATCTGCCGGACCCGACCGCAGTAAAATGCCATACAGGGATTATCAGCATTGTATGAATCAGGCAATCGATCTTTATAAAGAAAAAATGTTTCAATACTCAGAGCCGCTTGGTCTCCTTTCTCTCCGCCATCAGCTCTCCAGGCAGCTGCAGGATCTTCAAGTGTTTGCAGATCCTGCAAGAATAGCTGTTGTAACAGGATCTCAGCAGGCACTGGACCTCCTTGTCTCCCTGCCCTTTCCGAACGGGAAAAAGGAAATCTGTGTGGAACAACCTACGCACTTTAGTTTTATAGATTCGATCACATCCAGGGGTTTACCTTTTGCAGGCATAGAGATGACGGATCAAGGTATCAACCTTGATCACTTGGAAGAGATGTTCAGCAACCGAAGCATCAAATGTTTTTACACAGTATCGAGGTTCCAGAATCCAACTGGCTACTGTTATTCAAATGAGGAGAAAAAGAGAATGGTAGAACTCGCGCAAATGTATGATGTGTACATCATTGAAGACGATTATATGGGAGATCTTGATACAAGGAGAAAGGCGGATCCCATGTTCGCTTACGACCCATCCGGCAGAGTGATCTATACAAAAAGTTTCTCCAAAGTCCTTCTCCCCGGCTTAAGGCTCGGTACTGCAGTCCTCCCCGAGACAATGATTGAGGACTTCACGAAAGCGAAATTCGCAGCCGATGTTCACACACCCGTTCTCACACAAGGTGCGCTGGAGATCTACCTCGAAAGCGGCATGTACCATACCCACATCCAACAGTTAAGACAACAATACAAAAGAAAAGGAATGATTTTAAAACAGGCCTGCCTTGATTACCTGCCCAAAGGAACAACCTTCTCGGGAGCAGAGTCAGGTTTCTACTCAACCATCAAACTGCCCGGACGCATGAAAGCAAAATTCCTTGCCGATCACCTCAAGAAAAAAAATGTCCTTGTCCAGGATGCGACGGATATGTATCTCCCTCCTTATAAGAAGGAAAACCTCATCCGGATCAGTGTGTCCCAGGTTGAAGATCAGCACATTGGGGAAGGCGTCAGGAAGATAGGGGAAGGGATAGAGGAGCTTTTGGGGAAGACGGTTTATTTTATGTGATGATTATACTACCTTTTATCCACGGAGGATTTTTATGAAGAAGAAAAACCACGGGATATGTGTTCCCCCGTGGTTTCACCTTTGTACAAGTATATTAGTTTCTAGGATCTACATAATCGGGATAATCCGTGATGATGGCGTCGACGTTCATGTCGAATAGAAAGTCTGCTGCTTCTTGACTTCGTACCGTCCATGATCCGATTTGCATATCCAGGGCATGAACCTTATCCACTAC
Source organism: Mangrovibacillus sp. Mu-81 (assembly GCF_036867415.1). Lineage (NCBI taxonomy): Bacteria > Bacillati > Bacillota > Bacilli > Caryophanales > Bacillaceae > Mangrovibacillus > Mangrovibacillus sp. Mu-81. Next base: position 495,878 of record NZ_JBAJHU010000001.1, on the reverse strand, counting down.
TCCTTCTGTTACGATTCCATAGCTTGGGTTGAACCAATCCGCATAGGATGAGAATTCTTGCAAGGCTTCCGCAGTTGTATGTGCACGGTTGGAAGTTAACACACCGATTGGAACTTTGGGCAGCATCTGGTCCATTTTTTTCATTGATTGAAAGTTAAAGGATTGAATGATGATCTTTTCATTTTGCGGTTGATCAAGATTTCTCTCTTTCAATGCTTCGGCCACTTGTTCTTCGATTCCCGGGTACAGTTCTGGAGCCTTCAATTCGATTAGAATACCAACTTTTCCGTGGTATCGGTCAAGGATCTCTTCAAATGCAGGAATGGATTCTCCTGTAAACGATTCACCTTTCCAGCTGCCGGCATCAAGACGTTGAAGCTGTTGAAGTGTTAGATCTCCGACTTTTCCCGTTCCGTCAGTTGTACGATCCACTGTTGTATCATGGATGATGACCAATTCTCCATCTTTACTTCTTTGAACGTCGATTTCGATATAATCTGCCTTCATATCAACTGCCAGATCAAAACCGGCAATCGTATTTTCAGGTGCATACCCTGCTGCCCCGCGATGTGCAACATTATCCACTTGCTTTTTTTCCCCCGTTGCCGGCTCTTCTGCAAATGCCTGGCTGAAAGTGCTGAATAATAACGAAAAAGCTACCCCTGTACCGATTAATAATTTTTTGCTCATGTTCTTCATCTCCTATCTAAATATGTATTCAACTATATATTAGAAAAGAGATGTTGACCTTGTGTATTAGTAGATGTATAGCTTCATAAAGATTGTGTTAACAAAATTCGATCTTTTTTCTTACGTATTTTTACAAATCAAATCAGACAAACAGGTTTATTATAAAATCAAGAATTCACAAAACAATTTTTATAGGAATCACTCATCTTTCTAATAGCTGTTGAAACCCCTTCAATCTCGACGACAAGATTTGCATGTGATTTTATTGGGTGGTCCCCTACACAAACACTGTATTTGGCATTTTTGAATAATTCCAGGTCATTTTGATCATTTCCGAATGCAACAAACTCTCCGGGGAGGATACCTAAACGTCTTAGTCCCTCCATCTTATGTATTCCAAGCGGACTAATGTCCAGCAACCCCTCCTGGCCATGTTCGCATACTTCCAAGTGTAAACACTCCAGCTTCTTTTTTATCAAATCGTCAGCAGTGAACAATAAACATTTAGTTATCTTTTTCAGTTGTCCCAATTCCATATTTGTCGCACGTTTTTCTGGATCAAGATTTCGGTAAATTGGATGTTGAACATCTCCTGTATAGCTATAGTTCCAGTCACTGTCTATTAAATATGTAAGTTTATATTCTTCGATGATCTGTATAATTTCTTCGACCATTTCAAGAGCAAAAGTATGTACACTGATTTTCTCATCATTATATGTAAACGCACCATTTCCCCCTACCATTCTAAACTGGCGATATTTCTTAGGCAATACAGGCAATAAATCTCGAATCGGCCGGGCTGAAGCAAAAATAATTTCATGTCCATGCTGCAAACAAACATCCAATGCTTCACAAATTTCGAAATTTAAAGGTTGTCCTTTAAAACATATTGTTCCATCTAGATCAAATACAAAAATCATGCAGTCCCTCCTGATCTTTCTATTAAATTCAAAACGCCATGTTTCATTCCTTCTTCATTTACTGGACATGCTTATGCATCCCAAATAGAAGATATCACAGCGATATCACAGCAATACTCCACAATGATTAACGTAAATTAAAAAATCAGGCTTTTGTCCATTTCCTCACCTCACTTTATGATGCTGGCTGCTTTCCAAATCTAATGACAACCGAATCATATCCCTGCACTGTATTCCATTCTCAAAGATTTCTTCGGGGTAGTGCCTAATGAAGAAATCCAGATCAACACCGACGATTCTGAATCCGCATTTTTGGTAAAGAGCCAATTGTCCAATGCCAGCGTTTCCTGTACCTACCTCAATTGTTTTGTAGCCTTTCGTCCCGGCTGTCTTGATCGCATTCATCACCAGCTGTTTTCCAATTCCTCTTCCATGCTGCTCCTCTGCAACAGCCACATTCACCAATTCAATTGTCTCGGGTCTTGTTGGAAGCAAAACATACACTCCGATAATATTCTGCTTTTGTTCAGCAACGTAACATTCTCCTCTATTCACATATTCCGTAACAATCTTCTCCGAAGGATCGGCCAATAACAACAATTCCATTGGAAGTTTTTCACCTTTGATTAGTTTTCTGATATTCATTATTCAACCTCATTTTTGATTTTGATGTGCCGTCGGTTTAAACCGGACTATACTTATTAAATGATATGTAAAGCATGGCACCAATAAATGTTGCCATTACAACTGCAAGCAGCAAACCGATTGCTGCGACAGTTTTCTTTTCATTCTTTTTCAGCAGAGCCAAAACGCTAAATACGATCGTGATTGAAATGCCGATATACTGCAGCTTCATGAAGTATTTGGGAAACACGTTAGTGAAGAGAGGATGTAAAATCAATGAAACACCTAATCCAATCGACACATAACTTAACCAGGAATACTTTTTTTCTTCCATAAAATTGCTCCTTCATATTAATTTAATCTTCCATTCAATTTCACCTGTTATTAATCGCCTGACTTTTCCTGAACCAGATGGTAAGAATAGACCTATGAAGAATGAGAGCATTCCGATTTGCCAGAATAGACGGTTCCCATCTTGATATAATATCCCGGAGTGAGACTTCCCATATTAAGGATACCAGCCATGTATAGTTCCCATTTTATATTCTGCTTATGTTATTTCGTATCCTGACGCACGTAACAGCTATTCATTCACTTTTTTTCATATGTTCATAAATCAAATCTACTTTTCTCTCTATTGCATCAAGTTGTTTGCTCCGTTTAGACAATGAGCAGAAATAGGTCACAATAAGGGAAATAATCAGTCCAAAGCATGCAAAACTAAATAGTAGAAATAAAATATCCCCAATATGATAACCGCTGATACCGGTCGCCTCCTCATTTGTCATCTTAATCTACTCCTTGAAAAATCCCTCAACCATTCTATTATATATTCCCGGCTGATCTATATTTGCCGTATGCCCTGCGTTAGGAATCAACCCAACATTCACTCCATAATTCAGTTTCTTGAGATACGCAGCTGCCTCTACTTCATGTAATTCATTACTGCCATTCAGAATGAGTGTTGGAACTCTTATATTTCGAATGTCCTCTTCAGCTGCAGCAGGATAATGAAACGTCATCGTCTGGAGAACATTCTTCATAGTCTTCTTCCACTTGTCTCCGTGCAAAGTCTGAAATTGCTCCGCTATATTTGGATCGTTTTCTTCAATATTCAGGAAGTATTCATATTGCTTTTTCATAACATCTTTTAACTCTTCAGGGATGAATGGTGAGTAACCAGTCAGCACGATTCCTTTCACGAGTTCCGGCTCTTTACGTGCAACATGGATGGCCAGTGATGCTCCTAAAGATACACCAATTACATACCCTTCTCCCTTTTCCCTGATTTGAGCCGCAACCCAATTGAGAGCCTCTTCAAAGTATTGTTCAGCTGCCTCCAATAAAGAGTTTCCGTGCCCTGGCAGGTCTAAAAGAATAAGTTCATAACGATCCCCCAGCCCGGATACCTGATTTGAGAAATGTGTTTCTGCCGTACCCATAAAACCGTGTAATAAATAGACTCTCTTAATGGTAATCTCCCCCTTTTTACTTCTGTCGCTAATTTTAACATATTATTCCATTATCCTGCCTTAATATAATCAAACAAGGACGATCACCCGATTCAGGCAATCGTCCTTACGATAGAATCACATCTCCTTAAACCAGCTGCAGCCTCAACTTTTCGTTCAATTGTTCCTTGACCTCTTGTAAGGTTCTTTCCACAAAGTCATCAACTTCAGCTGCCGTAAGATAAATAAACTCGTGATCTTCTGGTATTGAGCTGGTTTGATAGAATTCGGTTATGTTCCGAATCTGTTCGAATGTCTGCCCCTTCTTAAAGAAGCTCAAGTACTCCGGGAAATCTGTGATATGTTGAAACTCCGTCCAGAATATATTGTCTTTATGATGCTTGAGATATAAGAAATCCAACCCGTACCAGTCTTTCTTCACAATTCCAGCATAGTCAGGAGAATTCAATATATCCTGATACAGTTTTTCCTTTTTCTTTCTCACTAAGAGCTTAAGCCATCCTTCATCCGTAACAAGATGAATGTAATAGCCAAGATAATAGGAGAACTCACGGGTTTGGGACTCTTTCCCTCCGTTAAGATATTGTTTGTAAAACGAAGCCGAGCTGATTCTCCCCTCAACCTCGAAATGTGTAATCTCCTTTGGAGGCTTGGGGACACCATCCTCTCCGATAAGCCCGCAATCCGGTCCAATGTTGCCAACCAAAAACTCTATTGGTGATACAGGGATATCTGTTTTTAACAATTCCTCAGCAATCCTAAAGTGGGTCACCCAAGTAGCCAATATGCTCACTCCTTTATATGTTCATTTGAAAGACTTCGGCATAGCACCTGAATATTCCTTTTTTTGGATGCGAAAAGAGCCGAAGTGAGCGTTACTATCCAAAACTCAGTAAGATTTTTGTTATGTTTCCAGATGGACAAACATAATGTAATAAGGACTACATAAGGGGGGAATGATAGTGAGGAAGATTATTATACTGATTGGAATGATCCTTATAACGGTGTACGTTATTGAACTCATTCCTGCACTTAAGAGCGGGGCAATTTTTCAATTCCCTTTTACTCCGGAAGACGAAGCAGATTCAGCAGTAAGCTCAGATTCTCAAGAATCAAATGAAGTGTTATTGATTCCAGACGGCCTGGAAATATTTTTTGAAGAAAATCAGAAAACTTCAGACATCCTCCCCATTGTCGCTGAGTTTCAATACATTCTCGAAGAAAAGAAACAAGTAGACGGTTATACAATTGAAACGTACCGAGAATATGAAATCTATACTGATGAAACAGGAAAAATCATAAAGCAAGTGCCCACATCTAACTTCGAGTATCTGAAATATAAGCAGTGAGCCAACGGGACAGGCTCTGTGGTTATATAAGAAGCTGCCATGGTATCTGGTCCTGCGGCTCTTATTATTTTCTATGCATCACTAAATGAGATTTACTAAACTTAAAGTTATTCTTTTCGTAAAACGGGATCAAATCTTCTTCACAAAACAAACTAATGATATCTATGTGTGAAAGTTCAGCTAATAATAGTTCCAGTAGCTTCGTTCCAATACCTGAGTTTTGATAGTCTTTATGTACGACAACATCTTCTATGTATGCTCTGAATTTCCCATCTGATACAGCTCTTGCAAACCCTATTAGTTCACTGTTGTGCCAAGCACCAACTGAATCCCCCTGTTTAAGCATCTCTTCGATATCTTGGTCTGTTCTTTCTTCCCACCAACCTGCCCCATTATAGAGTTTAATGAGTTCAATAGGGTTAATTGGTCTTTCTTTATTATTCAAAATTTCCACTTTATTTTTCAATTCTTACTCCTCCTTTTTGATACTCATAATTCGACATCAGCTGCTGCGAAGATAACAGCTACATCCTAAAACCATCATGCAGCTGCCCGCCAAGTGGAGAGTAAAATTCGTCGACTAACTTAATGATTGGTTCTTTATTTTTGTGCTTGTAATAAGCCTGAAGAGAATCGAAATATCTTTTTGCAAGAATGTCATTGTATTTGTTCAGCGCTCTAACGAATCCTTTGCCCCGTCCCGACCACTGATTGTTAGATCTGAGGATAAAATCACCAAATTGTATTGATAGCACATTAAGCGTGTATATTGCCTCATCTTCGTTTTTTGAATCTTTAAAGTCATCCAGCAAGTCATAGATAAAGTACCTGGATGCTTCAACGAATTCCTTTGATAATGGTTCTGGTCCTTCTTCCAAGTAAGATTTAACTTCTTTTTTCAACAAAGGAATACGCTCATCTTCTTTCAAAGGGATTCCTTCATGTATCATATTGGCCGCGATTGGTCTGCCTAGCTTCTTTTCTTTTTCCAGCTGGCTTTTATATGATCTTCTTGTATGAACAAAAGCCTCAATTTTCCAACCAAATCGTTCATAGCCTGCTCGGTGAGGGTGCAATTCCTCATCAAAAATAATGATATCAAGATCGGACGTTTCTGTTTGTTGATTTCTGGCAACACTGCCTGCAAGCAAAGCAAAATCACAATTTGAAAATTCCTCTTCAATAAATTTCATAGCAGCTTTAAGTCCGGTATGTCTCATTTTTCTCCCCCTTTCGCTCTTGACTTTCCAACCGATTAAGTAGCTGGCAACTCCCATAATCTTTGAACATTCACTAATTCCTGACCATTGAAGTCCATTCTATAAATATCCGGTTTGGATGTACTATGCAAGAATTTCTAATCAAAGCTGCGATCGTAATAGCTCATCATCAACGTCATAATCGCTCCGTGAGTACCGACCACTACTTTCTTTCCCCTGTGTTTATCCAATAGATTTTTCAATACGTTTATTGCCCTCTTTTGACAAGCAGCATTTGACTCTCCACCTTGTAAAGAGTATTGCGGGTCTGAAAAGGACTTCTCTAACAACGGTCCTAAGTCCTTGTCAGATACTCGTTCGGCAGCAGATGAAAATATTCTTTCTTTTAAATCTTCAATTACTACAACTTCTTGCCCTATTTGCTGTCCTGCTTTTTCAACCGTTAATAGTGAGCGCAAGTATGGACTCGACACAACAACATCAACGTTTTCCTCTTTCAATCTGTCCGTTATTCGTTGTGCATCCAATTGTCCCTTATCAGTTAACCCTCTTGTTCTTTCATTACCTTCCTTGGGTGAATCTCCGTGTCTCACCATATAAATCATTGTAGTTGACATACTTTTCCTCCAAAGTTTGAAGTAACATGATAGAAGTAAACCTTGACACCTCTAGATATATACACTGTCCATTAAAGTTGAGGCTTGATTAATAATCTTTCTTTGAACAAATTGGCTGTTATAATAGTACATCTATTAATATTATCCAATAATTTCTATTTACTAACAACATCAATATTTCAATTTTGATCCCGGAATGCTCTAAAACAAAAGAAGAAAGCTGGAACTCAGTATTATCTGAACCCCAGCTTTTCATCATCCACATTCAACCCTTCAAATAAAGATACACAATAAGAAAAACAATCAATCCCATCAGTAAGATAGGACCAAGCCCCATGCTGTACACGATGTAAACTTTCGCATGGAGAATGAAACGAATGACATGAATGATCAGTAAGAAAATCAATATGAATATGGAAATATTCACAAGCGGGTTCCGCTTATTCCGATACATAGGACCAGCTCCAATCGAGAGCTTTAGAAACGATGTACAATAATCGAACTTGTACCATGAGTCTTTTTATATACATATTCATTTTTAGTGCTATCATTCATGAAACTTCAGCTGAAATACTCACAGTTATGATTTTCCCAATTCAACGGGGTGTCATCGTTGTAGATGGTTCCTTCTCCATTCGGCATTAGATTCAAGAGCGGGTCCTCATTGGTTTTATCTAAATCAGGGAAAAAGTATCCTAATGACAAGATGAATCATCCTCACATAATAAACTCGGTTGGGAAAAATCGATAGACTCAGATCAAGATATCGAGTATTTTCTCGTATTTAGGTAGATATTCCTGATATACTACTCTATGAGATAATTTCTAGATAATGGAGATGATACTATTGGAATTGAATACTTCAAATCCTACAGTAAAGCTAGTTGAGTATACGGATGCACACACCAGTCAGCTATCAAACTTTTATTTACCTCAAGTCCAGCTGGAATTTACAAGCCTTCCTATAGATAAAATCAATAATCCGAGTTTTTCCAATAGCTCTATCCATGTAGTAATCATGAGTAATAATGAACCCGTAGGATATTTTGCCTTGGAAGATGGTGAAAAGGTTCTTAAGTACAGTGACAACCCAAAAGCAATGGTCTTAACTTCATTCTCAATTAATGCAGAATTTCAGGGTAAAGGACTGGCAAAACTAGGACTGAAGCTGCTTCCGACTTTCGTCAATGAAGTGAGCCCGGATACTAATGAAATTGTTCTTGGAGTGAACAAGAGGAACACAGCTGCTATAAACCTCTACCTGAAAAGCGGCTTTGCAGATGAAAAACAAATATATGAGGGACCTAAAGGACCTCAACACGTATTACACTTAGTTCTTTAATGTTTTGGGAATTGAATAAGTTCCCACTGCCGTTTTACAGGTTATATTTTTATTGCTGCATTTTACAAATGTAGCTAATCCCTTTCCCTTGTTTCAACAAATTATTACTCCTTATTCATTATAAGAGCAATCATAGATCTCTATTTCCTTAAAAGTTGTTGCTGAATCTCCTTTAACAAATAAAGCCCTCTAATAAGGCATCCCAGTATAATTCCAAAAGCCAGAACTAAGCCAATTCATCTAATGGAACTAATAGATACCCAAGAAGGCTCGATGCAAGGATCAAAAACAGTAAAAACACGAATATACCTCCAATAATCTCATCACAATTTATTTTTCTACTAATGACTTACTGCCAATCATTTCAAATATCTCTATTTTGCGCAAGAAATATTTTCCATTTATTACACTTAAAACAAGAAAAAGACACGTTCAAAATAAACGCGTCCCTTTTGGTATCAACACATTTAAGGTTCAATGAGATCCGTATCCGGAGGAATATACCCAAGCTGTCTGCCTATCTTTACAATCTGTCCTTTATGGTGAAATTCGTGTGTGACGGTATGCGTGAACAGCCATAATGCAGATATCTCGGTAGTTTCACCTTCCTCAAACGATACTTGGACGGTGTTATCCCATTTACCTTTAAACTCATTCAGGAAATCGTGAATCAGGTCATCTGTTTCTCTGAAAATTTTACGCATTTCGTTTACGCTGTCTGCGGAATCCGCAGTTATTCTTGGAAGCGGTCTGCCGAGTGCCCGACTTCCCAGCCATACCCGGTAACAATCAGCTACATGAGCATGCAGACTGCGGATTGAATCTCCTCCGAAGGATTCAAGTTCTTTAACATAATCTGCTTGTGACATGGTTTCGCAATAACTAAATAATAATTCCCTGGTGCGGCGTATCCACTCATACTGGCTTATGAAAACATCCATTTTATCGATCTCCTTTTGTTTATTACACTCTATCTTTCTTTTTAATAGTTCTGTTTGTAACTCTGTAATTCCTGTTCTGTACAGCAAATCGGGTACCAAATCTATATTGCTAATTTAATTCAACCAATGATCTGGCTTTTCTAGATAGTCTGGTATTTTCGTATGGATATTGCCTTTCGCTGAATTCAATTGAGATTGTGTTAGAAAAATAGCCCCTGTTAAGTTCGCATGGCTAAGATCTGCATCTCTGAGGTCGGCCCCTATAAAATCAGCTTTTCTTAAATCAGAATGACTTAAATTCGCTGCTATCAATAGTGCTCCCCGAAGATTGACCCCTTGCAGGTTTTCCCCTTTAAGATTAGCTCCTAAGTAGTCTGAATGATTCTTCTTTATTTTTTTCTTTTTACTTTGTTTAATTAGACCATCCCGAAATACTTCACTAGTCTTTAGCAATAATTGATTCACTTTACTTCTATGTGCGGCAATGTCTAACGCTAAAATTTCTTCTGGCTCTCTCTCCGTCAATTTTAACGTTTCTTCATAGATGTTTTGCAGGCTGGAATGAAATGATTGTGATTCCCTTAAGCTTAGAGCTTGATTGAGATACCATAGCATTTCGTGAAGTTGTTGAACGAGTGGAAATACCGCGAACATTTCTGTGGCACGCTCTGAGTTATTTCTCCAATCATCACCATCATAGATAGTCTGTGAGACATGTTGTCCAGCCCCAAAACACTCATAAGAAACGCAGCCACGAAACTCTTTTTCTCTCAATTGATCATGTATATTACAACGATTATCTGAACATAAATTTCGACAGGGCTCCCCACTATCTTTATTGTATGGAAAATCTGCTGATCTCGCATAGGGTAAGGCTACACAACATAACCCGAAACAATTATTACAATCTGATTTTAAATAATCATTCATTGATAAGACACTTCTGCTTTCCTTTAGATTTATTTCAAGTATAATATAAGACCTTGTAATTTACAGGGTTAAGAGCATAATCACTTTCATTTTTGTTTCCTTATCAGGGTATCATTTAGTCCATTTGTTATTAGTTTGGCAGGAAATCCCTAACCATTGCGGTCCACTTTACAAATGGGGAAAGGAAACATTGGGGCACTAAACTTTTTACTGATGTTGCCATTCTTAGATATAGTTACTTGGCGGATTATAGGAGTACTGACTAATAACCCCCGCAAATTGAATTTCATCAAAAAGCAGATCTAACTCTGTTGGAGAAGACCTGCTTTTCTTTATGGCTATTGGCTGTGCCAAGGGACCTGGCACACCGGCAGGACAAGGAACCTGTCCCCCTGTCTCACCCGATATTACGGTATTTCTCCGCCATTTCTCCGCTCTTTTGCTGGCTGAAGGCGCTGATTGCGATGACGATGATGAGGTTGCAGATCAGGCCGAGGATGCCGGCGTGGATGTCGAATGGCGTGGTTTCGGCAACAAGCTGGTAGTAGTAATTAACGAATGTGCCGACGATGAGGCCGGTGATGACGGCCGGGCCGGTTACTTTTTTCGAATAAAGGGCCCCGTAGACGCCAGGGGCGAATTGGACGATAGACCCGTATGCTCCGAGCAGGAGAGCGATGAGTCCCTGTCCGCCGAAGACGGTGATGACATATGCAAGGCCGCCGACAACAAAGACGCCTGCTCTCATGAGGAACAACGTCGTTTTATCCGGAAGGTCCGGTTTCATGTTCTTGATGACGCCGTCCGTGAATTCGAGCGATGCACTATGGGTGATGGCATCGGCTGTCGACATCGCTGCTGCGAGTGCTCCTGCTCCAACCAGTCCGTACACCCAGCCCGGCAGACTCAGGACAGTGGTGATCAGGTATGGAAGGATTTCATCCGGTGCCCCGACATCTGCAGGATTGACCACATTTACTGCGGAAAATCCGACGAACAGAAGCGGGATCAGAAACAGGGCAAAGATTGGATAGACCAATACCGTCTTCTTGATTGTACGTGCATTGGACGCGTATGATTTCGAGAACAGATGCGGCCACATCAAGAATCCGATCAGAGACACAAGAATCGTTGTTGTATAGGCCGTCCCTGACATCGTCGATCCTTCATTCCCGATTTCAAGGAATTGAGGGTTGTCGCGGACGAGGTTCGTGAACATTTCCCCGACACTTCCATGTATCTGGTTGACGATGGCGAGGCCGACGACCCAGGAAATGATGATCATCAGGAGCCCCTGAAAGACGTCGGACCAGGCGGCTGCCCGGAGTCCGCCTGTTGCGACATACACGACGACGATTCCATATGCCAGCAGGGCACCGAGCCAAAGCGGGATCCGTCCCTCTGTCATGATATTGAATATGTACGCCATTCCTTTCATCTGTGTGGCAAGATATTGAATCGAGGCAAGCAGAGCGATGACCCCGATCAGAATTGGCAGCGTTTTACCGCCGTATCGCTTTTTCATAAAGCCTGCAACGGTATAGATATTGAACTTGCGGCCGATTTTGCCGATTTTCGGACCGATAATGTACCACGGGAGAATTGCAAAAGCGGTATAAGTCAAAATATAAAGTGCAGGGGCCCCTTTCGAGAACGCCCAACCGGGAGCACCCAGGAAGGAAAAGGCACTGAACACAGCCCCGCCCATCAAGAACCACATCACAACCAGGCCGAGCCCTCCACCCGCAACCGTAAACTCATCCAGCGAATTCTTGTCATGACCCCTGCCCGCCATCACACCCACGATGAGTGCAATGACCAGGTAGCCGATCATCATGATCATTGCAATCTGCCAATCTGCCATTAGTTTGCCTCCTCTTCATCTTTGTCGGGATCGATTCGATAGAGTGCCAGGACGATCAAGAAGGTAATGATGATCCACATTATCACCCAGAACACCGAGAATGGCATCCCCATCACGACCGGCGTTGCCCTGTTCCCGATTGAAAACAATGGGAAGATTAATAATAAGAACGGAATACCTAGAGAAATGCAATACAATGCAGTAAATCTGCTTTTACTCATATGACGCCCTCCTTTTTTGCTGCGTATTCGATCTTTCCATCTAAAACGGTGAGCTCAACCTTTAACTCTCGCAATCTTTCAGGTTCGCACGTCAGAATCGAACCACTCAAGACGACCAGGTCGGCTAATTTCCCGGGTTCGATGCTGCCTTTCAAGTGTTCTTCGAAACTGGTATATGCCCCGTTCCACGTGTAGGCTTTGATCGCTTCCTGGACGGTGATCCGCTGTCCGGTTCCAATGTTGTTTCCGGAATTACTTCTCCTTGTGACTGCCGTGTAGATGCCATGAATCGGGTCGACCGACGTAATCGGACTGTCAGATCCAATGGCAAAAGGGATGCCGTTATCTGAAAAACTTCTTAATGGAAACATAACGTTCACCCGGTCACCATAATCCCTCACATATCCGTCCCCGAATTCATAGATGAAGGCGGGATTCGGGATCGGGATGATCTCGAGATCTTTCATTTTCTGAATAAGATCCGGCGGAGTCATGCCCGAATGTTCAATCCGGTGTCGATGGTCGTGCCGCGGCTCATCTTCAAGCGCGGACCTGATTGCCTCGATCATCATGTCGACTGCCTCGTCACCGATCGCATGCGCCGTAACCTGCCAGCCGGCTTGATGCGCTTTTCCAAGAGACTTGTTCAACTCTTCTTGATTTAAGTAAAGAATCCCCGAATCTTCCGGGTTACTTGTATAAGGCTCCCTCGTCTTGGCGGTCGGACCGCTGCTGCTTCCATCGATGAAGACCTTGGCAGGTCCGATTTTCATCCACTCGTCACCGAGACCGGTCCCGATCCCGCTCGAGAGTCCTTTCGCGACCATTCCCGGTGAGTCATGCAGCGATCCGTACAAGGCATAGGTTCTTTGTTTGATCCGTTTTGCCGAGACGGCCTTTTGAAGAAAACGGATGTGGTCGGGTCCGTAGCCGCCGGCATCATGGACACTCGTGATCCCTTTTGCCAAATAATCTTCGGAAGCGAGAGCGAGCCCTTCTTGCACCTCGTCCTCTGAATAATTCGCAAACAGAAACATATTCATATGGGCAGATTCCAGCAGCAGTCCGGTCAGCTCTCCATTTTCCCGTACATATTTCCCGCCTGCAGGATCTTCCGTTTGCGGGGCGATCCCAGCGAGCTCCAGTGCTTTGCTGTTCACGCAGGAAATATGTCCGCACGTACGGACAACGATGACCGGATGTTCAGTGGACACCTGATCCAGATCCCAACGGGTCAGATGTCTGCCTTCCTCATACTGATTCTGGTTATAGCCCCACCCCCTGATCCATTTTCCTTCAGGCGTCGATTTCGCTTTCTCTTTCAGTCTCACAAGAAGTTCCTTGATACTCCCCGCTTCCTTGCCGTTCACCCCGAGCTTGTTCGTCCCGTAGAGCTCGAGGTGGGCATGCGCATCGATGAAACCGGGCAGAATGCTTCTACCCTCCAGATTGATAATGGTCGGCTCTTCACTCTCAAGCCCTAGGATTTCTTCATTCGAGCCCACTGCGATAATCTTATTATCTTTAATCGCCATCGCTTCTCTTACTGAAAATTCAGAATTAACAGTGATCACTTCTCCGTTTATAAAGAGCATTGTTGTGCTCACTTTAACACCTCCTGTTTTATTGCTCCCTGGCAATCGTCGGGACATTGGGATCCTGGTTCACCACTCACGATTGGCTGATCTGCACAGCTGTTTTGTAAAGCAACAGAACGCCTTTTTCAATGTCCTCCATCTCAGCGAACTCGAGCGGATTATGACTGATACCTTTTTCACAGCGTACGAAGATCATCCCGTAATCACTGATATAGGACATGATCAGTGCATCATGGAAAGGACCGCTCATCAAGGTCGGCGAATCAAGTCCGAGCTTCCCGTCTTCTTCTTTCATGATGTCCTTGATCCAATCCGCACAGTATCTCGGTTCACTGCGCGTGTCCTCTTTGATTTCAACTTTCAACTTGTATTCTGCTGCGGAATCTTCAATGATCTTATACAGCTTTTCTTCAAGCCTTGTCCGTGCTTCGAGATCGATATCGCGCAGGTCGACCGTGAACTCCACCTTTTCCGCTATGATATTACGGGAATTTGGGAATACCTGAATGCTCCCGACCGTCCCGACTGTCGTTTCGGTCCCCTCTTCTTTAACGAGATCGTCGAATTTACGGATGATATCGGATGCTCCGAGCAAGGCATCCTGCCTCATCGCCATCGGCACCGATCCTGCGTGGCCGGCGAACCCTTCAAGCGTGACCGTCAGCCAAATCGGACCCGAGATGCCGGACACGATCCCGACCGGTTTCTGCTTCTGCTCGAGGACCGGACCCTGTTCGATATGCAGCTCCAGAAACGCAGCAACATCCCCTTTTTGATAAACCGGGCTTTGAGAAAGGTCAGGTTCGACGCCGAATTCTTTCAGCGCTTCTCTTCTCGTCACTCCTTGTTTGTCCTGGCGTTCGAGTTCACCTTCCTCCAGCATCCCGGCGAGTCCCCGGACCCCGAAGATCCCCTTATTGAACCGGCAGCCCTCTTCGTCAGAGAAGCAAATTACTTCAATCGTGCGCTCGGGTGTCACCCCATTTTCCTTCATGCTATGGACGACCTCGATCGCGCCGAGCGCCCCGGCCGTCCCATCGAACCGTCCGCCATACGGCTGTGAATCGATGTGGGAGCCGAGGATGAGGATCGGTTTGTCCGGCTGTGAGCCTTCAATTCTTCCGATCAAGTTTCCGAATCCGTCGATCTTTGTGGTCAGTCCGGCTTCTTTCATCCATCCCTTCACGACTTCTACTGCCTGACGGTCTTCCTTCGAATGAGCCAGGCGGCAAACACCTGTCTCGCCTATTTTTCCGATTTTGGAAAGTTCCTCAAGATGTTGCTTTAAGCGTTCTCCATTGATTGACATTGTGTGAATCCCCCCTTGAATTTGTTGGACAATGTGGTGATTTTTTGCATGAATGATCTTGGTGGTTGGTGTAGTGGTTGTTAAGGCGGACGGTAAGCTGGCTATGTATGTGCTTGGGGTTTGTTGTTTGGGGTGGAACCGTCTGCACCTTTAACGAATTAATTACCATTAAGTTTATTTTGAAAAAGCGTAATATTCATTAGACACTCTGTCTATGAAATTGTGAATAACCCTTACAAAATGTAAAGAAGAGGGAATATTCGGAAAATAAATCATGTAGTTCATTTAACGAGACGTCTGCGGGCACCCTCCTTTTCAGTTTGAAAGACTTTTTCCCCATGTTCTGTTAGGTTCGAGACCAGGCGGAAATAGTCCTGCCCACTTGTCGAAAATGAAACAATGGACTCAAAATGGAGCGGGTTTTGGGGAATGGTGAGGAATTGGTTTGTTGAGGTGCGTTTTTTTATGTGGAACTATATATGCAGGTGATTTTGGTAAGGGCAACGTTTTACAGTGGTGTTATGGTAAAATTAGGTTAATTCATTAAGAGAGGGGAATGAATGGTGAGTAAAAAGAAGCAATGGTCTTTCCTTACCTCATTAGTTGTATTATTTCTGATTGGATTAGCGGTCTACAAACTGAATGCAGATAAACCAATAATACCCCAAAAAATCCTCGCTGAGTTTACTGAAGAGTTGCGGGCAAAGGGATTTGATGTTGCTTCAATATCTTATCTCCCGGAAAATAATGAGATAAACATACAAATAACAGAGGACGACGAAAATAGTGAGAAAGATATTAAACTTTACGTCAAAACTGAATTAGAGAAAAACAAGTTGGATGACGTTCTCGTTTCTGTGGGCACCTTCGATTTCGAAAAGTCGTATATACATAGTAAGTGGTTGTCTGCCTCTTCGGAAATTGATGAACGGTTGAAGAAAGAAAGCGATGAGTACGCTGGAATTGCAGTTGATTTTCACCCGAAGCCGGTAAAATACATCTTAAAATCTTCTTATTCCAAGTCGAACTACGACGGAGCAGACCTGGAACATTGGGTTCAGCTAACCAATAATGTTATTAAATCGAAAAACTTGCCTGAACTTCTAAAAGAAGGCGAAGCTTATGAGATTAGGGTCAGAGGTAAGGATAAAAAGGTGCTTGAGAGTAAATCCTTTGAGATACAAGCAAGGGTGAAAGAAATAACAATTAAATATTGGAATAAGATGAAGGAGGATCAGGTTCAAGATCAAGCCCTTATCCATTCATTTGTAAACGCATCAAACACTTCTAAAATACTAAATGAAGTTGTTAAAACAGAGCCGTTGCTAAGATATGAATATACCAATGGAGATAAAATGGTGAAAACTTATCACCTATGGCTGTCACAAGACAACAAAGGATATATCCAAAGCCTTTTGCCCGCTGAAGACACGTATACCTATAAATTGAACGGGGCATCTGCAGAGGCTTTAAAGGTTACGCTTCAGGAGATGAACGGAAATCTTGAACTCCCAGTAAAAATTGAATTTGAGTAAAAGGATGAATAATGAATGATTTGGCTGTATATTCTAATCCCCATCATTGTTGTCTCGGCAGGCCCGATCTTTTTTGCCCGGCCAGAAATCGGGAATGAAGATGCCTTGTTCATCGGAGAATGTGATCAACGTTCGATCAGGCGGAGAAGCAGAACCGGTTGAACACTTATGGGGGAATGATTGAGAGTGCTGATTCATTTGGAATATTATGTTAACCGGCTAAATTATTCATGGTTTTGGCAAGAATATTGTCTGTTTCTGCAAGATTAATGCTCTTTTCGGTGAGAATAACTTAATCGCGGCAAAATTATCGCTCATACTGGCAAGAATGATTGACTTTCACTTGCTAACCTTCAGTTGGCTGCCTATAAACTGGTCACTGTTGGTGCCGGAAATCTGTTTGACCTTGAGCGGGCAGCCAATTCCTGCTGAAATGGGGGATAATTCTGCCGGAATAACCGTTGATCCTGCCGATTTGGACGGTATTCCTTTCAAAATCCTTGTTAATCCTGCCATTTAACAGAATATGTAAATCCCTTCGTTGATTCAAGACATTATCATAGGTTCGTATAATCAACCCCTGGCATCATGGGTCCATCACCATTTTATCCTCCGCTATTTTTTAGCCACTCCATCAAATCTTCCACCATCTCCTCAGTGAATTCATGATTAACACCCTTGTAAACCTTGAACACAACATTCGTCCTTTTTTCTACCAACGTGAGATAGTCGTAATAATTCTTCTGCCCTTCGATGGGGATAATCTCATCACTGTCGCCGTGAAGAAGAAGGATCGGTGAGGAGCTGGCCGTTCTCTCGAAGGGATCATAATTTTTCAATACTTGTTCTTCTTCCTTGGACAAAGGCTCCCTGTTATCCATTCTTCTAAAAAGATGCTCCGACAGCACAAAGGATCCGGAACCATTAATGTTTGCGAGTCCATGGAGCTTTGGCTCACGCGCAAAGATTCCATTCGCAATGAATCCTCCCATCGAGCTTCCGACCAGAATAATATCCTCTTTATCGATTCCGAAGGCAGAAACAAACTCATCAAATTCCTCGATGCTGTCAATGATCGTCTTCCAAAAGTATTCCTGCATGACGGCCCTGTCAAAAGGATGATCGAGCTTCTGTCTCGTATCATGATACATAATTTCAGGCACGATTACGCTGTACCCTGCCTCAAACAGCTCATCCGCCACATCCACGCAGCCTTCAGCCGAGCCACCCCAGCCATGGTAAATCATCACAATTTTTTGATCATTGTAAGAATCTATTTGTCCAAGAGAATAATATTTAAACTTTCCAATTGTATTTTTCTTCACACTGTTTCTCCCTTATCTTTGTTAAAAAGGATGATCCATATTCCAAATAATAAACCAGCCTAATACTGGTCCTGAGAGTCCGCTAATGATTCCCATCACCATCAGTTGAAGTCCATGCTTTTTCTCTTCATAATCCATTCTCAACACTGCCCCTATGCACAACGCAATGATGCCTAACATAATGGACCCAGTGAAAAAGGCCGCAATCACAGAGAACCATCCGACTGTCAGCAGTATTTTTTTGCCTTGTTTTTCTTTCAGTTGAAGTCCCCCATTTCGTGAGATCCCTATTCCAAATACTCATCCACCAACACATCATTCAAATACCTTGCCATCCCTGTCTTCACTTTCCTGAATCCGACGTTGCGATAGAATTCTTCTTTCCCTGTCGTCGATATTAAATGCACACAAGAAACATCTTGAAGTTCTGTCAATAAAGCCTTCATAATTTCAGCGGCAAGCCCCTTTCTTTGAAAATCTTTGTGCACCACCACATCGTAAATGGCCGCATTGAATACACCGTCCGAAATCGCTCGCCCGAAACCGGCTATGCGGCCGTCACACTTTAGGATCACTTTGACGTTGCTTGCCTCGAATACCTGCTTGATCACTTCAGTTGTATGTTTATTCCAGCCGACAGACTGGTATACTTCCTTCATTGCCTCCAGATCCTTGTCTGAAATACCATTTTGAATATCTATCTTCATCTCATCACTCCTGTTCAATTCTCCAAGATTGTAAGCATGAAGTGGATGGTCGATATAAAGATAATGAAAAAGGAACCACCGATGAGCCAATGACCGTTTCTCTTTCTTCCTCTTTGATATTCCTCTATTCCTAAAACGAAAAAAAATATTCCCGTTAAAAAGCTGCTTAAGACAATCACCTGTATATTCCTTGTCGTCCAATAGAAAATCCAAACCAATAGAACGGCGGACGCGAGTAAAATTTTTATTGATTTGAAGTGAATCATCCCTTCTTGGTAAGAACTCCTTCTATCCCCAATTTCATACCAGCTTATTCTTACCCATCATTTTTTCAATTCGAATAAAACTTTCCTTCAACCAAGGCGGGGAATCAGGATGTTGAAGAATTTCTTCACTTGTCATCCAGTATACACACTCGACCTCTTCGCTGCTTTTATTGCAGGCTTTTCCTTCCCGGTGGTGACAAAGAAACACGACATCTACAACCGGGCTCCCCTTGTCGGTGACGAAGCTTGAGCTGTAAACATAGTGCATTTCGTCCTCGACTGCCACTCCCACCTCTTCATCGATCTCCCTTTTCAAAGTTTCTTCCAGCACATCTAAAGATGCACCCTCCCAATCCACTTTGCCTCCCACCAATGCCAGGATGCCTGGTGCATGTTCTTCATTCGCCCCTCTTTTGATGAGCAGAAACTTTCCATCTTTCATGATGGCGCCTTGTACATTAACAATAAACATATGAATCACCTCGAGATTATAGTTATTCTTTATCATTGCCGTCTATCCTTTTACATTACAAAACCCGCTCCACTACCGTCTTCACTATCGCAAAATACTCCCTGATAAAATAGTTCACCTTCACGAAAAATGGCGAATTTCCGCCGAGCCCTTTGTTGTGAAGGTGAAGTTCGTCCGCAAGCATCTTCGCACGTACAACGTGGTAGTCGCTTGTCACGATCAGGACGTTTGGATCCTTCAGCCCCTTCTGTAAAAGGATGTTCTTGGAGTTGCGCAGGTTTTCATAGGTAGTGGTGGAGGTGTCCTCGTAGATGATGCGCTCCTCAGAAATACCGTGTTTCATCAGGTAGATCCCCATCGCTTCAGCTTCCGGGATTGATTCTCCTTCACCCTGGCCGCCTGATACCACTACAGGCAGCTCCTTGTTGTCAAGAAGGATGGCTTTCCCGGCTTCCAGTCTTGAAATCAAGGTTTTCGAGGGGATGTCGCCTTTCAGCCCGGCCCCCAGGATGATCATCACATCAAACTCTGCTCCATCGACATCCTTCGACTTTTCCAACTCATAAAAAATGAACCCTTCCACTGCTATGAAAGACAGCAGGAACAGGCTATAGACAGCTATTAAAAATTTGGAGGCATAGTTGAGCCGTTTCTTGAATGTCGCCCTGTACCTATTTTTAAGAAAGACAATTGTAAGGATAAAAACGAGATTGGCCGCTATAAACAGCACACCGAATGTCCGCCCGAACAGAATCAGCAACAATCCGATGATCAGAATCAGGAATATGTAGATGGGTTTTAGATGTTTCATGTTTCTTCTTTCCCCTCTCTGGTCCAGGAATACAAATTTTGCAGCACTTATTACTTTCTAGTAAAAGGGAAGAATTCCTTTTTTTAGATAGAGGAACTTATGGAAGTACTAACTTCATAAACAAAAGATGAGTATGTTTGTAAAAATACAAACATGACGATGTGGTGTTTGCCTAATAAAGATTGACATCTAACAAACTTTATAATAATATGTTTACATTACTACAAACGAAACTTTATTTTGTTTATTTTTTATGACAGGAAGTGTAATCACTATGGAACTATCAACTATGTTTTGGGAAGCCTCTTTAGAGGACCTGAAGCGCGGATATATTCAGGAGAAAGATTCCTTTAGGTGCCTGTTGTGCGGCGAGAAGGTCGAGAAAGGGATTGTGTATCCTTTAGAAGATCGCTTTTATGAAGCTGAGCGGTTCATGCGCATTCATATCGAGATGTCGCACGGGTCTGTTTTTGATTATCTGGTCGGAATGGATAAGAAGCTGACTGGCGTGACCGATCATCAGAAGAGTCTGCTCCGCCTTTTTTATCAGGGGAAAAATGATAAGGACATCCAGAAGGAACTGGAGATCGGGAGCACCTCTACCATCCGCCACCATCGTTTTGCTTTAAAAGAGAAAGAACGGCAAGCAAGGACATTCCTGGCGATGATGGAGCTGCTTAAAGAAAAAGATGAGTATGCACCTGCCTTTTTGCCTGTCCATAAAACGGCCGCAATGGTCGATGACCGCTACAATGTCACGCAGGAAGAACAAGTGAGCATCCTGAAGAAATACTTTCCGGAAGGGACATCTGCCCCTCTGCTGAAGTTCCCTCCAAAGGAAAAGCAGCGTCTGGTCGTCCTGCGTGAGATTGCTCAGCAGCTGAAGGACGGGCACTTGTACGAAGAACGCGAATTAAATGAGGTCCTGAAAGGATTTCAAGAAGATTATGTCATGATCAGAAGATATTTGATTGAATACGGCTTTGTAGACCGCAAGCCGGACGGCAGCCAGTATTGGGTAAAAAAATAATAAACGGAAGGTGACAACGATGGACTATAAAAAAGAGTTGAAACAACAGTTCAAAGAAGCCCCCGTCGATGCGGGGGTTTACCAGATTAAGAACGAAACAAACGGAAAGATATTGGTGGGCAGCACCAAAAACCTCAAGACGCTGAACGGAATCAAATTCATGCTGACGAACGGTACTTATACCACTCACAAAGAGCTTCAGGAAGAATGGAATCACTTTGGGAAGGACGCTTTTCAATTTGAAGTGTTGGAGAAATTGAAGAAGAAGGATGACCCCTATTTTACCGAGAAAGAGGCTCTGCTTGAGCTTGAGGAGAAGTGGCTGGAGGAGCTTCAGCCGTTTGGGGAGCGCGGATACAATAAGAATTGAAGATGTCAGAAACGACTCGTTCGGTGGGAATGAGTCGTTTTTTTGGTGGACAGAGAGCAGATTGGCATTCGGCTATGATTCTCTTAATACCTCGAACTTCCTTTCTCACTGTTTAGGGTTTTGTCTATATTGGCTGGGACGAACAGTACTTGGACATCTATGTTGGAATTTTTTTGTTAAAAAGCTAAATTAATAGCGATTTCGGCAAGAATGCTGGTGATTCTGACAAGATTATTCTTAAAATCGGCCAGTAAAATTCTTGAACTGGCAAGATTATTGATGAAAACAGCAAGATCAAGACGATTTACTTAATCCAATCATCGAGCAAGCTTATTGTATCGACTGAAAACCGGCATGGCAGACTAAATTTTACCTCGTCGGGGTGTTATCTTCCCTAAATGTGCGATAATCCTGCGGGAATCAGACTTATTCCTGCCGATCTAGCTCATAATTCTGTCAAAATAACACTTATTCCTGCCGATTCAGCTCACAATTCTGTCAAAATCAAGGTTAAACCTGAAAATTAGCAATAAATCCCAATTCAATTAAAACATCCTTCTTTCAAAATGGTGTCCAAACAATCTTGATTGAAGTCATTCCACCATCAAAAACCCTTAATTTGTCCAACCCATTTTTCATTCCACCACCCGATAGAACACGCTGGATAAAGAGTCTGCCCCAGGCACTGTTGAATCAAAAAAGCCAGGCTTCGGTCACGCTGAGATTCAACGGACCTGGCCAGGCTCCAAAATTCAATTTAATACGTCTAATCATCAAACCCCCGAATAAGACATAAACCCGCCGTCAACCGGCACGGTAATACCGGTTACGAATCCGGATGTGTCTTCATCCACCAGCCAGAGGAGGGTGCCCAGTAAATCTTCGGGTTTGCCGAATCTGCGCATGGGGGTGTGGGAGATGATTTTGTTTGATCGTTCAGTTAAGCTGCCGTCTTCATGGGTTAAGAGTGCCTTGTTTTGCTCGGTTAAGAAGAAACCGGGTGCGATGGCGTTGATCCGAATGCCTGATTCAGCCATGTGGACAGCGAGCCACTGGGTAAAGTTGTCGATTGCTGCTTTTGCTGCACTGTAGGCTGGAACTTTCGTCATCGGTGACGGGGCGCTCATGGAAGACATGTTGATGACGACAGCCCCTTTCCGGTTCACCATATTCTTTGCGAAGACCTGTGTCGGGATCAAGGTTCCGAGAATATTAAGGTCAAATACAAACCCGAACCCTTCCGGGGAAAGGTCGAAGAATGTCTGGATCCCTTCTGTTTTCAGGTCTTCAGCGTTCAAGGTTTCATTCGTAGTGGTGCCGCGCGGATGATTTCCGCCAGCTCCATTGATTAAGATGTCGCAAACGCCGAGTTCTTCGATGATCACCTTTTCAGATGCGATCACACTTTCTCGATCGAGGACATTGCATGAGATGGAGATGGCTTCGCCGCCTGCCTCCCTGATTTCCTTTGCGACGGCTTCGCCTTTCTCTGCTGTCCGGTTCAGGATTGCCACCTTCACTCCCTGCCTGGCGAGTTCCTTTGCCATCGAACTGCAGAGTACTCCGCTGCCTCCTGTGACGACTGCAACTTTTCCGTTCAAGCTTTCATGCTGCGGCAGCATTATGAAACCCTCCCGATGCGTTCCAATGAGTCCCATATTCCCCATAAGTACATGATACCAAGTCCGCGGTCATAGAGGCCGTAGCCGGGTCTGCATTCTTCTCCCCAAATATGCCGTCCATGGTCGGGTCTCGCGTATCCCGTAAAGCCTGAGTCATGGTACGCTTTCATGATTTCAAGGATGTCGACAGTTCCGTCACTTGATCGGTGTGACGTCTCGATGAAATCACCATTTTCATACACCTTTACATTGCGGATATGGGCAAATGGGATGCGGTCAGCGAATTCCCGCACCATTTCCGCTACATTATTATCAGGATTTGCCCCGAGCGACCCGCTGCACAGGGTCACTCCATTAGACGGGCTGTCCACCAGTGAAAGGACTCTTCTGATGTTTTGTTGATTGGTCATGATTCTTGGCAGGCCGAATATCGAGAACGGGGGATCATCTGGATGGATGCCCATTTTGATATTGTTTTCCTCTGCAACCGGGATGATTTCTTTTAAAAAATATTCGAGATTCTGGAATAATTCTTCTTCCGATACATTCTTGTATGCTTCGAATAATTCTTTAAGTTTTGATAATCTTTCAGGTTCCCAGCCGGGCATGGTGTAAGCAGAGTTGCTTGAGATCTTATCAACCAGTTCGAAGGGATCCATGTCTTCCACTTTAGCTTTTTCAAAAAACAGGGCAGTCGAACCATCTTCCATTTCCTTGAACAGGTCGGTTCTGGTCCAGTCGAAGACCGGCATGAAGTTATAGCAGATCACTTTGACACCGGCAGCTGCCAGCTTCTTGATCGTGCGTTTATAGTTTTCAATATAGTGATCACGTGTTGGCAAGCCAAGCTTGATATCTTCATGGACATTTACGCTTTCGACAACGTCTATGTTTAGGCCATATTGTTCAGCCTGTTTCTTGACTGCTTCTATTTTGTCTGAGGGCCACTCTTCGCCTGCGGGTACATCATGGAGGGCCCAGACAATTCCTTCAACACCCGGGATTTGTTTGATTTGCCCCAGAGAAATACTGTCATTCCCCTCTCCATACCATCTGAATGTCATTTTCATCGATAGAACCTCCTTCTTATGTATACATTTTAGCTGTTCTTGATTCTCTCACAATCTCGCAATATTCTTTTGCTAGTTTTGTCACTTCTTCATAATTTCCGATGGATGCAGGCTTGGTAAGGTCGCTGCCAATCCCGATCGCGACCGCTCCGCTTTTGATCCAGTCAGCTGCATTTTGGAGGTTGACCCCTCCAGTAGGCATTACGGAGACTTGCGGCAGCGGTCCTTTAATGGATTTAATGATCGAAGGGGTGAATGTATTGCCAGGGAACAGTTTGACGATATCGGCACCATATTCCATCGCGGTCTTCATTTCGGTAACCGTCATGCATCCGGGCATGTAAGGGATACCGTAGCGGTTGCAAAGCTTTGCCGTATCTTTGTCAAAGCAGGGGCTGACAATATATTCAGCTCCTGCCAGTATAGCGATTCTGGCAGTCTCACTGTCCAGCACACTTCCTCCTCCTACGATTAATTCTTCCGGCCGGAACGTGCTTTTCAAGGAACGAATGACCTCTTCCGCCCCGGGTACTGTCAGGGTGACTTCGATTGCTGCTATCCCGCCCTGGATGCAAGCACTGGAGATTTTCTCAGCATCTTGTTTAGTTTCAGCTCGCACAACGGCCACTACTCCGGACTCAACGATTCGGTTTATACTGTCAATTTTTTTAATCATTGTTTTCGCTGCACAATAAATGCGCAGCCTTCCCTCCTTCAGTAGAGTCTTCAGTCTTACTGGTCGAATGAAATGACCACTTTTCTGACTTCCTCAGGCGAAGTCTCGATTAATTGAATCGCTTGATGTATTTGTTCCAGCGGGAATACTTGAGTGACCATTCCGGCAGTATCGATCTTCCTGCTATTGAGCATCTCGATGATACCCGGGAATTGATTCGTCTGCAGCCTTGATCCCGTGATTGTGACTTCTTTTTTTGTGATCGGCAGTTGAGAGATGGGTGACGGCCGTTCATCGAACCCAAGTACCACCACTCTCCCTGCAGCTGAAGCGATTTCGATCGCCTGTTCAAACGTTTGAGGGATGCAAACAGCATCAATGACGACGTTTGCCCCTTCCCCTTTCGTCAGCTCCATGACCTCATCGATTACATTTAAGCGTGAAGCATCGATGGTATGATCGGCACCCCATTCTTTTGCAAAGTCCAGGCGGCTTTCATTTAAATCACTGATGATGACAGTCGCCCCTATTGATTTAGCGACTTTTAAACAGCAGAGACCGATCGGACCTGCCCCCATGATAAAGACCGTATCGCCGGGCCTTACATTTCCGCGCCAGGTCGCCTGGGCTCCGATTGTAAATGGTTCCGCCAATACAGACTCTTTCCAATCCAACTCAGGACTGACCTTGTGAACGAGTTTCTCCGGCATAACCAGATATTCCTGCATGCCGCCATCCCGGTGGACACCGTAAACTTCCAGATTGCTGCATACATTCCCTCTGCCGGAACGGCATGCATAGCAATCGCCGCACGGTTGAATGGGTTCAATGACTACTTTATCCCCTGCAGAAACAGATTCGACTTTTTCCCCGACATTCTCTACTTCACCAGTCACTTCATGTCCGATTACCCTTGGCAGAGTGGCTAGTGGATTTGTTCCGTGATAGATATGGATATCCGAACCGCATATCCCGACCATTTTCACTTTGACCAGGACTTCATGTTCATTTGTGATGACAGGCTTTTCTCTTTCCACAATGCTCAATTGATGGGGTCCGGTGACTTGAACGGCTTTCATCGATCAGCAACTCCTTTATCGTACAATTGATTTTTTTATTCAAATAAGCTTGGTAAGAATAGCGTGATCTCTGGAATGAAGGCGACCAGCAGTAACACGACGAGACTCGCACCCAGGAACGGCAGCAATGCCTTTGATGTTTTCCCGATCGAGACCTTTCCGATACTGGATGCAACGAATAAACACACACCGACAGGCGGAGTCGATAATCCGATGACCAGATTCAGTACCATCATCACTCCGAAGTGAACAGGATCCATTCCCACACTGGATGCGACCGGTAATAATACCGGGAATAGGATGACGAGAGCCGCGATCGTTTCCATGAACGTACCCACAAACAACAGCAGCAAATTGATTAATAGAATGACGACAATCGGATTCTCTGATATTCCTAAAATTCCATCGGCCACGAGAATCGGAATTTGCTCACTCACCAGGATCCAGCCGAAAAGGTTGGCAAAACCGACCAGGAACATAATGGACGCTGTATTGACCATCGAGTCCAATAGAATTTTCGGGAGATCTTTCAGTTTTAATTCTTTATAAACGAACATCCCGACGACCAGGGCATACACAACCGCTACAATTGATGCCTCAGTCGGGGTAAAGTAGCCTCCCAGGATTCCAAATAAAATGACAAAGGTCATCAGTAATGCCCAAAAGGCACCTGTGAACGACTTGGCGATCACACCAATCGACTGTCTTTCCCCTTTCGGATATTTCCGTTTCACGGAAATCACATAGGTGACGGCCATTAAACTGAGCCCCAGCAACACACCTGGGACCGCACCCGCCAGAAACAGATCACCAATCGATACACTGGCCAGTGTCCCAACAATGATCATCGGCAGGGATGGTGGGATAATCGGCCCGACAGTAGATGATGACGAGGTGACGGCCGCTGAAAAGTCAGCATCATATCCTTCTTTCTTCATGGCCGGGATCATGACAGCCCCGATACTGGCCGTATCTGCGAGGGCGGTACCTGAAATGCCGGCAAACCCCATGGACGATCCGACATTCGCCAATCCCAACCCCCCTCTGATATGACCGACGAAATTATTCGTGAACCCGATGATCCGTTCCGTGATTCCCCCGGCATTCATTAAGTTACCGGCGAGAATAAAGCCTGGTATACATAACAATACGAAGGAATTCAGCCCTGCAAACATTTTTTGAGGGACGATGGAAAGAGGAATCTCAGCGATTAGCAGATAGATAATTGAAGAGATTCCTAGACTGAAGGCAATCGGAACACTGATAAAAATTAAGATTAAAAAAGAAATAAATAAGATGGCTGCTAACATCAGCTTTCACTCCTTTCTTTGGCACTGCCCAAAATGGTGACGACATGTAAAATCGAATAGATGGCGATGAAAATAAACGAAATCGTAATGCTTGCATGAATGACCGACATATCCAACGCCATTGTGGCTGAAGTCTGCCCTCTTCCCACAGAGATAAATGTGGTTCCATAAAAGGCAATGACGCAAGAAAGCACGACAATGACTAAATAGATGAACGCTTCGTATAGCTCTTGTATCTTTTGAGGTAATAACCCTGTTAAAATGTCGACACTGATGAATTCTTTATTCTTCAGCGCAAGTGGTGCCGCAAACGAAATCGAATAGATAAACAGGAACCTGGTCAGTTCTTCTGTCCAAATGGCCGTGTATGGTAAATAACGGGAAAGGATTTGTATCAGCACGACAACGATGACACCGATAAACGACAGAATTGTGGCTATTTCCAGTGTTCGTGTCAGTATGTTGGTCCCCTTCATTCTTCCCCACTCCTTTCTTTAAAAGAAGGCATATGCTCAAACATTGAACGTTTCACATATGCCTTCCGTTGGTTTATTCTACTTCCAGAATTTTCTCATACAGTTCGTATTGTTCTTCCGACAAGCTTTCTTTGATCGCAGGTTTCATTGCTTCACGGAAAGCATCTTGATCAACTTCATTGAATTTCATGCCTTCATCTTTCAACTTCTGCTCATACTCTTCAATTTCTTTATCAAACAATTCCTTACCGTATTGTTGAGCTTCCTTAGCGGCTTCCTGAACTGCCTTTTTATTTTCATCAGATAAACTTTCATACTGCTCATTGCCGACTAAGATGTAGATCCATGAATACACATGTTCCGTTTCATTCACATAATCCTGAACTTCATATAACCCGCCACTGTGAATGAGGTCGACCGGATTTTCCTGACCGTCGATCACGTTTTGCTGCAAGCCCGTGAACACTTCATTAAAGTCCATAACCTGCGGCTTGGCTCCTGCCGCTTTCCATGCATCAAGGAATAAAGGCACGTTCGGCACACGCATACTGAAACCATTCAGATCTTCAGGCTTGCTGATTGGTTTGTTGGACGTTAAGTTTCTAGGTGCACGCGTATGGTAATAAAGAGGTGTCAAACCGACTTTTTCTTTAATTTCCTTTTCAATTTCTTTCCCGATATCGCCTTCAACCACTTTTTGCAGATGGTCTGCATCCCTGAATGCATAAGGAACGGCCATCAATGCGGCTTTCGGAGACCAGTTTGCCATCGTCTCTCCTGAAATGACCATATCTGCAGTACCGGCTTTGATGCTGTTGATCGTATCGGTTTCGCCGCCTAATTGATTATTAGGATAGATGGTGATTTCAATCTGGCCATCTGTCTTTTCCTTGACTGATTCAGCGAACTTTTCAGCTGTTTTATGCCAAATGTGATTCTCATCCGCCAAATGTCCGAATTTCCACTTTATTGTTTCTCCCCCGCTGCCGCCGGAAGATGATTCTGACCCACAAGCTGAAAGAAGTAACATGATAGCAGAGATCATGGCAATCCATTTACATTTTTTCAATTTCATTTCCCCCTTGTTTTCATTTTCGCCTAAGACGTGAACGATAAAGAATGCTTTCTTCCCCTGAAAAATTCCCCTTTGTGGAATCACTCCTTTCAAGGTAATTTGTTTCCTAGTTTGATAGATACTGATAAACCGATTCGGTGATCGGCACACCATCTTGGAGATGCTTCTCTTCCTTAAGCTGTTCCGGTTCCCCCGGCACGAATACCTGATCGAATCCGTCAGCCGGTTTCACCTGATGAATCTCATTGATCATCCCGTCCATCCTAGTGAGGAAATCCTCTTTGTTTGTGAAAAATGAAGGGTTGATGGCACATACATAATGCCCCAGTTTTCTTGTTTTATTGTAGTCACCATACATTTTTGAAATATGGGGACCGAACGCAGCACCGGCTAGTAAGCCCGAGAAGATATCCACTACCATGCCCAGCCCATATCCTTTTGGTCCCGCAAATGGCGTTAAAGCTCTTACTTTGTTTGGATCAGTCGTGGATTTTCCGTCTTCATCCACTCCCCAGCCATCCGGGATGTCCTTCCCTGCTTCCTTTGCGTAAAGGATTTTACCGAGGGCTGCATTGCTGGTAGCCATATCGAGAATGATGGGTTTATTCGTTTTTGCCGGAAATCCATATGCAATCGGATTTGTTCCGAGGAACGGCTCCGCGCCTCCGAACGGAACGACGATTTTGTCGGTATGCGTCATCGCGACACCAATCAGCCCCTGTTCGGCCGCCTGTTGAACAAAATAGGATAGTGCCCCGCAATGACTGCTGTTCATGACGGTGATCATCCCGATCCCATTTTCTTTCGCTAGGGTTATCGCTTCATTCATTGCCTGCTTGGCTACTGCATGACCTAGTCCGTCATCACCATCGAATATCCCTGAGCACGGCCCTGTCTGATCGAATGAGAAGGAAGGATTTTTATTCAATCCTCCTTCATTCAACCGTCTGACATAGTGCTCCGTTCTCAATACCCCGTGCGAACTGACACCTCTCAAATCAGCATGTACCAGCACCTGTGCCGTCACCTCGGCATGATTCAGATCCAGTCCAGCCTGAACAAGTTTTGAGGCAGCTAATTTCTGCAGCTCTTCATGTGATACAAACACTTCAGCCATCTTCCTCACTCCAGCTTCATAAATAATGGATACTATTCTACATTCGCATGTCTTTTTCGCAGTTCAGTGTTTTGGTCCCTTCCTTCAAGAAGTGCAATAACGATGGCATCCAACAGTAGATGGACACTTTGATCGAATTGGCTTCCGAGCGGCTGAATGGTTTGCGGTTCACCCTGCCGGCGATGTTTTGTCGCTGCCGGTATCACCAGTTTTCCATCCGTGGACAACTGATTTTCTTTCGAAGCAGTCACTATAAACGTGCTGGCTTCCTTTTCATTTGCCGTAGAGAAATGACCGGCAAGTGAAGTCGAGGAGCCGGATGCACTGATGGCAATGAGGAAGTCACCATTGCCCATACTCGGTGTAATCGTCTCGCCAATGACATAGACCTCGTATCCACAGTGCATCAATCTCATCGCGAAAGCTTTCCCCATCAAACCTGAACGTCCCTCACCGTAAACAAAAATCCGCTTTGCTTCATGAATTTTTTTGACCAGATCATCAGTTTCCAACGGACTGACTTGAGATAGTACAAGTGAATTCTCATGGAGAACCGCTTCAAGCAAACCTTTCATCATCGAGGCTGTCATCCTTTCTTCTTCTTCTGCTAATTTCTTGAATCAGCGTTCGATAAACTCTTTCTCGCCAAGTTGGATCAGGACATCTTCCAAGTATGGAAGCCCTTCGTTATCACCCGATACACTGACGACCATTGAGCCGATTGTGTTGGAGAAACGCATGATCTTCTCTAACGGCCAGCCCTGCAGGACTCCATAGATAAAACCGGCATCAAATCCGTCACCTGCGCCAACCGTATCAACAACCTTCTTCGGAGGGACAGGAGCTGAGTGAATCGATTCCCCATTGTGATAGCCCACCGAACCTGTACTTCCCAGTTTTATGGCTGTATAGGCAATCCCCAATAACTTGGACTTCTCGATGATTTCCTTTTCATCTCTTGTATCAAACAGAAGCTCTGCTTCATCCACTCCCGTCAGCAGGATGTCCACAAAAGGAAGGATATCTGATAGAACTTCCTTTGCCCTTTCTTTGCTCCACAATTTCAAGCGGATATTCGGGTCGAATGAGATGAGCACATCATTCCTCTTTGCAATGGATATGGCATGCTTGATGAGGGCAACGTTCTTCTCGTCGATGGCCGGAAATACACCCGTGATATGTAATACTTTCGAATTCTGAATATAGGATTCTTCCAAACATCCGGGCGTCAAAGTCAATGTAGGAGAATTCAATCGGTAATAAAACGTTCTGCCTGATCCGTCCTCCAATACTTCTTTAAAATTGACTGAGGTGGGATAACCATCCACAAGCTTCACAAGCGTTGTATCGATTCCCTCTCCCCTTACAAAATGCTGGATATAACGGCCAAATTCATCATTTCCCAATCTGCTGATCCAGCCGGTATTTAACCCCAGGCGGGCACAACCGATGGCTACATTCAGTTCCGCCCCGCCTACATTCCGTTCAAAAGAATGAACGAATCTCATAGGTCCTTTTGAGGCTGGGTTCATCGTGATCATCGCATCCCCAATGGTGATTACATCTTTCATTCTGCCTTCCCCGCTTTCCTGTGCATGTCTTAGCATGAATGTCGAACCATTAACGTCGGCTCGAAACGATAAACATTCTTTTCTTCGATAAAATCCGGATCCTTAATTTTATTCAGTAATAATTCAGCAGCCTGTTTTCCCATCTCGAAGGTCGGCTGTGCAATCGTCGTTAATTCAGGAGTAAACAAGCTCGCAAACGATACATCATCAATCCCGATCAGTGCCAACTCATCCGGCATGCTGATCCCATTCGCTTTTATATACCTTAAAATCTCGATTAATGTTAAATCGTTCCCGGCAATCAATGCCCGCGGCGGTTCAGCAGAAGAAAGCATGTCACGGAGACCATCCTGTAACAATTCAAGCTCCATAGACTTGATATATTCCTCTCTGACCGGTATCCCTTTATCACGTAAAGCTTTTTTATAGCCATTGATCCTTTCCACACGCGGCGTCACATGCCGTTCCAGGGAAGTGGTCATAATGCCGATTCGTTCATATCCCTTATCTGTAAAATGATCTACCGCCATTTTTACAGCGCTTTCATTATTGAGCATGATTGATGAAGTCTCAAGACCCTCAACAATACGGTCAACAAACACCAAAGGATACTTTTCATTGACCATCCTGTTGTACAGGTCAATGTTGCCCCCTGTCGGAAAGATGATGAGCCCGTCAACCTGCTTGGCCCTCAGCATCTCGATATATTCCCTTTCCTTTTCGGGATTGTCATCTGCATTGCACACAATAATGTGGAACCCCTGCTCATTACAGATGTCCTCTACAGCCCGTATCGTCTGTGTCGAAAACGTGTGCAGGATATTCGCGACGATCACCCCGATCGTAGAAGTCGACTTTTGCTTTAAGCTCCGGGCAACAATATTCGGCTGATACCCCAGCTCCTCGATCGCCTTGCTGATCCGCTCTTTCGTCTTCGGCGCCATATAATCGTAGCGCTTATTCAAAAATTGCGAGACTGTACTCTTTGATACTTCTGCATGCTGTGCCACATCTGAAATCGTAATTCTTTTCATAAAAATCTTCTCCATACCCTTTTACTAAATCGGTTTAGTAACGAGTGAAAAAGAAAAGACTTTAAAAGTCATCTTTCTGCACCCATGTGAGTAAATCGATTTACTAAATCGGTTTAGTTATTTATTGTTTTCAATTATAAGAAAATTGAAAGCGTTTTACAAGGGGGTTTTTGAAATTTTTTTAACTTTCTGTTATTCAACGTATTAGAAGACCCTGCTGCTCCGGCTGGGATAGATCGTTTGGAAAAACAACGGGAACTGGATAATCGACCTGTACCCACCGACTCAAGAACCCCACATAGAAACTATGATAAAATAAGTCTAACTTCATCATCTTAGGAGGCATCAACCATGAATAGAAGAGTCATCGTACTATCAATCCTGCTGATCTTTCTGGGCATTGGATTAGGAGTGTTATTTATATAGGAGTACATAGAAAAAGGCCAGTCCCCTACACGTAGTGAAATGTGGGGGGCCGGCCTTTTTCGTATAAAGGAGTGGGGGGCTTTTCGTCGTTGATAGGCAACTATTTGGAATACTATGTTAAAAATCTAAATTATTCTTGGTTTCGGCAAGATTATCAGCCAAATTGGAAAAATTTATCTTCATTCCGGCAAGAATAATCGGCTAAATAGCAAGATTATAGGTGGAAACGGCAAGATTGAATTTATTCACTTTATCAGAACCGTTCAAGAAGGACGTTTTCATCGCCTTAGCTGGCTAAATCGAACCATTCTACCTGCCTCTCGAGACGATCCTGCCAAATAGTGAAATAATCCAGCCGAAATTACCATTATTCCTGCTGATATGATGGTTAATCCTGCCGAAATCACCATCAATACTGTCAAAATCAAAACTATTCCTGCAAATTAACATTAAATTCCAAAAGCGAATTTTGTTTTAGCTAACGCTATCATTTAGACGGATTGTACTCAAACGATTCAGGTTAGGAAAAATCGATAAAGAGGCTAATCTTAGCGTTAGTCCATCTTTCTGTAATAAATAATTCATCATAACTTTTTCTTTTTTGAGGGATATTATTCATGACGAATTTAATTGGAGGTTGTTTAAATTGGAATATAAGCACGACCATATCAAGTTAACGGCTGCTGAAATGTCCTATTTATGGAACAGTTATATGGGTGATAGTATGTCGGTTTGTGTATTTAAGTACTTTCTTAAACACATCGAGGATGATGAAATTAAATCCGTAGTAAGTCATGCCTTGGATTTATCGCAACAACATATAGAGATGATTAAAGGAATTTTGTCAGATGAAGATATACAAATTCCACAAGGTTTTACGGAACAAGACGTCAATTTAAAGGCAAAGCGCTTATTTTCAGATAAGTTTTACTTATATTATGTTAAAAATATGGCTAAAGGCGGACTTTTATCTTATGCCGTAGTATCACCAAACATCTATCGCCAGGACATACGTGCTTTTTTTTCAAAGTGTTTAACCTCTACTTTGGAGTTAAGTAATGAGGTAACCGAAATTTTATTAGAAAAAGGATTAGCTATCCGACCACCTACGATTCCATATCCAAAAAAAGTGGAATTTGTCCATAAGCAATCCTTTTTATTAGAAGGGCTTGGAAAACGTCCCCTTTCAGGAATGGAAATAGCCAATCTTTATGCAAATATACAGACCAATCAATTGGGATCAAGTATGGCAATTGGGTTTAGTCAGGTCTTCCAATCAAAAAAAATTCGAAATTATATCCTAAGAGGTAAAGATATTTCGGCAAAGCATATAAAAGTATTTAGTGATTATTTATCCAACCATTCCCTTCCTGTACCTATGTCGTTTGACCAGGAAATAAGCGATTCAACGGAATCCCCATTTTCCGATAAGCTGATGTTATATCATTTTGCTCTTATGTCATATGCTGGTGTCAGAAACTATGGGGTAGCTATTTCTGAAAGTCAAAGAAGTGATTTAGCCGTGGATTATTCTCGTTTATTGACAGAAATATTAAAGTTTGACGAAGATGGAGTGAATCTTTTGATTGCCAATGAATGGTTGGAACAGCCTCCTTTAGCTGCCGATAGAGAAGATTTGGCAAAGGACCAGAAATGACGTGGCGAGTCGGAAAAAACTATTGCAAGAAAGAAGTCTGAGCACAAGTCCAGGCTTCTTTTCTCGCATCAACAACCTGCCCACACTCTCCAAACTTTACCTGACCACGAGTCAAACAGGACCAGTGTTCGGTCAAGATCACCCTACAACTGAAACTCCCCGATAATCATTTCAGCAACCTCTTCCGGACTCAAATTGCTATTATCGATCTTCATATAATTCTTTTTGTCAATTTCGCCTTCATTTGAGTTCAATCTTAGCCTGTCCAATGATGCCAGCAATCTTTTCTCAGAGTCCTCAACATTCCTTTTGGAAGGTTTATGCTTTAATCTGTTCGGGGTCACATTCCGCTTTAACCGAACGTCCAAATCAGACTCTAACTCCACAAAATAGACCTCGGAGCCATTGGATTCGAAGATGTCCGTCACTTTATCGACCCACTTCCAATCCTCCTGCTCATTAAATGCCCACATAAATGTAAAGACCATACCGTATTGATCCGTTTTCGAATAAGCTTCAAAGATCTCTTCCCTCATAAGACCCGAGATTCTCCACATTTCTTCAGAAAACCCAAAGAACGGCTGAAGCAATTCGATCGTCATATGATTATGAAATAATTTCAATCCCGTCTTACATTCCAGCTCCTGTCCCACCGTCATTTTACCGACAGCTTGCGGGCCGAATAATAGAACTATTTTCATGGGCCTTCCCCCTTCGTATGTTATGCTATGAAACTCTACACTTTCAACCATGCAAAAATAGATTCACTATTTGAACCAATGAAAAAATCAATGGAATTACAGCAGCTGCTTTCAACCAGTTTTTATTCGTATATAATCCTAGTAATAACAGAATAAACTAATGGCAAAAAGTGTGATGAGGATCCAAAATAGCATTTATTCATCTTCATTCCCAAAAGACCTTAATTTCATTTCACACTATCTCCAATAAACATTCTATTGTGATAAAATGGCATTCATTATTCTTTGATAACCAAAGGGTAATATGGAAGCGACTATAACACCGATAACAATGACTGAAGTTGAATAAACTACAATTTTGCGCTGTGATATCTCATTTCTCTTATATGCGATAATGAATACCTTGATCATAGAAAAGACAGTTATAATTATAATGATAGCTGAGAAAACACTTGTTAAAATGACTGCCATTGTGGACATCCTTTCTTAAAATTAAAATGCAGTACCAGAAAAATTCAAACTTTTATACCTATTCAACTCCCATCACACAATAAACTGCGTAAACCAGGCATTTGCTCCCAAAGACAAGGGACGCGCTGCCTCCTTTCTTATACCTCCCTTAGTTCAATCACTCTTCTTAATATGAATCACAAGCGATACAACAAATAATACCGGTAAATAAAAGAGGATTCCAAACACAATCAGAAATGCCGTGCCATTCGGCTCCCCGTCATCAAGAACCAATATGGAAATGAATCCGGAAAATAGTAACAACGCTATGCCAAATATCTTCAGGAACGTCAAGGGATCACCTTCTACCTTGTTTTCTCAATCTATTTCATAATTTCTACATCCATATATTCTAGAATTTAGTCAAGTTGTAAGTTTATCAAGCTCCTGGTAGAATGATTTTCACCTGTCATCTACGCTTACCACAAACCAAACCACTTCAGTAATGGATAACAATACCAATCGTCAATAAAATCGTTGTCGCAGCAATGAAGACGAGGTTGAATCCCAAAGACAACTTGCTTCCCTCTTGGAAATCCCGTATTGCACCCTCGATTCCGGTCACCATCCAAAAGCTCCCAAGGACCAGCCAGAATTCATTTCGCTGATCATTTGCGTGAAGAAAAAATGCTATTACAACTAAGGAGATTTTGATTGATAGAAAGACTTTCTTGCGCATAGTTCAACTCCAATCTGTACATTCTTTACCTTCTTTTGCTCAGTGCCATCACAATCACTCCGGACACCAGGGTCACAAGCGTATACAGAAATACCCATATCAAGAAGGTTTCGTTGAAAAAAAGATACAGGGCAATCATTGCGCAGATAAAAACCAACGCCGGTGAGGTAAAAATATTCTTAAAGATCATGTATCCTGCTATGCCTATAACGACTGAAATTATTGGAAATAAAATCAAGATCATAAAAAAGACATTCATCGGATCTCCCCCTCCTTGTCGTCTACTTTTAACTTCAGCAATAACACCGTTTTATCTTCTTGAATGATTCTTTTTACGAGTTCTCAACATGAACCATTGGTGAAGTCATGCGCCATAATTTTCCTTTTACTGGCTCCAAGCCCCCTGCAGGTCACCCGATAAAACACATACAGCAGAAATTTCAAGAAAAGTAATCTCATCAACCCATCTAAATAAGTAAATCAAATATGTAGCCGATCGTAATGAAGACGATGAAGAAAATAAGACCCGAAAGTGTAATCATATACTCCCTTTCAGCTCTAAACCATTGCATAAAGGCTTCGAATCCCCATAGCAAGATAATGATAATTGCCCCAGCCAGTTCTGATTCGAAAATCACAACTACTATAAAAAAGGCTGCCCAACCGATTCGCAGAATCCAAGTATGAATAGGGTTGACTCCCTCAGAACTGGATCTGCTTTTATTTGGAATGTTCCACCATCTCCTGGCCACCTTCTCAACAATGAAGAACACAGCTAAAAAAACAACTGCATAAATTATAAATTCGACCATCTGATGCTCCTCCAAAGCTCTGCCTGGCGGCTAATGACGAGAGTCTTCATCCCAATTATTTCAAATTAGTTTGGTATGACCAATCATTACTTCCATATTATTCCATTCATTCAGTCTTATCATAAAAAAAGTGCCTGGACCCTAATACTTAAAGGGTATCAGGAACAAGGCGTCGGGTCAGTATAAGCCAGTTCAAGGAATGTCACGTATTTTTTAAATGAAGTTAACGAATTAAAAGTATTTACTACAAGATAAGAGAATAAAAAAATGAAATCACGCCCATGCCAAAAGAGGCATATACACCTTCTTTTTCATCCTTCACTAAATATGATTCCACGCCGGAAGAAATGAGGTTCACTCCCAATGTCATCAGAATCCACTTGAAATAATCCATGGAGAATCCAGTGAGAAGGAACAGGATCAAAAGAATACACGCACAGACAAGCATGAGTACTTGTACGATGGCTAATGGCTTGATTCTTCTATTCGTTCTTTTATCTTTAAAGAACAATTTCAGCCATTTCTTTATTTGATGCATTACTCTCTGTTCAACTTGTGTGTGATGTCCCAAAGCAGCCCGATAATTACACCAAGTGAAATCGACACAACATAAAAAGGTGTCATATCTGTATCGGTAAGCATGCTCAAAGTTGTATTCCCCGTCCAACCGGCTGCCCCGCCTGCAAATGCACTTAATGCTGTCAGGTTTTCTTTTTTCTTTACTGTTTCTTTCGAGTCAGAACCTCTTTTTTCTACTTGTTCCATATTTGCCACCTCTATTTCTACAGTTTCCAATTACAGTTTATATTACCATAAAATGTAATTAATAGAGGTAGGAATTTGAATAATTTTCATGACATGCAGGAAAGATGCGCATGAGTTTGTTGATTAATTCAGGGCAAATCTGATCAACCGCGCACCGAGAAGATCCTAAGAGGCAGCGCTATCCATCCAACTCCGGATACACCACTGTCCCGCCCTCTTCAATAATTGGCAGCGCCCCCCATTTACCGAGTTCGTGACTGACCAGTTCGGCCTCCCCGTCTGAATCATCGATGATGTGGCAGACATTCCAACCGTTTGCTTGCAGTACGTTGCTGATCAGCAGTCGGTGGCACCTGGCCGGATGGCGTTCAGAGCACATGTAGGCAAGCTTTTTCCGGGAAGCTTCGTTTCTGAGTTCTTCGAGCCCATCCTTGAACTCATCCGTCAGCGTGTAATCTGCATAATTGTGAAACGACCGGTTGTTCCAACCTGCGTTCAGGTCTTCACCGATCGTGCCGGATATACGCCTCCTGCCCCCGAGTTTAGTGAAATGGCGGTACCCGAGTCCTGCTTCCGCTAGCCATTCCGACATGTTCTCCTTTTTGAACTGAGGGTGCTTGCGGCTGGCAGCGAATGCCCGGATATCCGCTATATATTCAATTTCTGCAGCCTCAAGCATCTTAAGGAATTGTTCTTTGGAGTGAGTCGAGTGCCCGATGGAGTATATATTATTCATGGAAAGACCTTCTTTCATGATTGTTGTATAATTTACTATACCCCGGTATCACATAGAGAACTCTTACTGCCCTTAGGAAAGCAACCAAAATCCCGTTGTAACAAGCAAGACTAACAAAATAGCTGTAAAACCCGTTTCGAATAAGGTATACGTGAATTCACGTTTGTCCTCGATATATTTCCTTTCCATATAGGCTTTGACTAATTGGCTGGAAATGAGCAGGTTGATAAAGTAAAAATAAGGCTGAAGATACCATCGGCTCTCACTGAAATCATAGATAATATTTAAGATAAGACCAATGAATAAGGCCGCTAACGTAAACATCCTCGTGAATTTATCCGCTTTTTCATGGTGCTTATTAATGATTTCATGCGCAAGAAGTTTCCGTCCGCCGACACCAAGACAGCGGCTGATTCCAAGGTGGCATACGTAATTCAGCAGAATGTAAATCAAAATGACGAAAATTATTTTCAAGAAGAAAAGCCCCAACCTTCTCCCCCTCTCCTTGGAAGAATCAATAGAAATAACCGAATGTAAAACCGACAGCGATAAAGACAATCATACAAGTCAAACCCATCAGTGAAATGACAAATTCTTTATCGGAGCGATTGTATTTCCACTGCATAAATGTATCAAATAACAAAAATAGAATGATAAAAAGTGCAATGAAGATCCTATTATTGATGAATACTACATTTATAAAAAACAGTGCCCAAAAGAAGCGCTCAATCCATTTATAATAGTTGTTGGACTCCTTAAGAGCCGTTCTTCGTTTATAGGGAATATTCAACTTCTTTCTCATAAGCCATTCGACGATCAGAAAAATGAATAATGAAATGGCGATGTAGCTGAAAAAAGTATACATGAGATACCCTCCAATTTCTGTCTGCCCTCAATGTGAGTTGTCTCCACTTCCAATTATTCCAAATCTTCCTGGTAGTATCAATTATTTTTTCTATATTGTTCCAATTTTTACACAAAAAAAGCCTGTCCCCTGATCCTCCTCCTCAGAGTTTTCAGAGAACAAGCACTTACCATAGATGGAACAAACAAAACAAACCATTTTCAACTTATCCTTTACTTTTCCAGCACCATATCAATATGCGGAATCCCATCATCCAAATAAGAATCCGTTATCGCAGTGAATCCAAACGATCCGTAGAACTCTCTTAAGTATTCCTGGGCCTGGATTTTTATTTTCGTTTCACCTAATTCGCCATGTAGGAAATCCAGTGATCTGATTAATAGTTCGCCTGCAAGCCCCCAGCCGCGGTATTCCTTCCTCACGAACACCCTGCCGATCGACGCTTCCGTATACGACACTCCTGGCGGGAGGAGTCTGGCATAGGCGGCAATCTCGCCGTTTTCTTCTTTATAAAGATGGTAGGAGAGAAGGTCCTTGCCGTCGACTTCGAGATACGGGCATTCCTGTTCGACCACGAAGACTTGGGTTCTTTCTTTTAGAATAGCGTACAGTTCGGTTGTTGTTAATTCATCAAAACGTTTTACATTCCAGCTCATGTGGTGACACCTCTTATGTATTGTGAGAATTTGATTCTTCTATTATAGGACAGGAAGGGATGAATTGAAAAAAGAGAACCCTCATAAAAAACGTGCCTGATCCCCGGTAATTCCGGGGGCCAGGCTCCTTTCATCATATTAACGCGTGTTTTTCACGAGATTTTTCATCGCATTTAACTTCGCCGTCAACTCAAGGAACCATTCTTCATCCCCGGTTGATAAAGCGAGGTCAATCAGGAATTGAATTTGCTCTTTATTCGCTATTTTGACCTCTGGCAGTTTCTTCACATCTTTTGCCAATAATGGGATAGATAAGCCTTCAATCTCCCTGTTGTCGCTTGTGACGACTTTGGCGCTTACAGTCGTTCCCTGAATATCGAAGTTCTCGATATAGCCGATGATCAATTCGCCGTCGCGGGATGTTCCTTTTACCCAATCGCCGGTTGTTAAGATTGTATTCATTTATTCCACCCTCTTTAAACTGAAATATTTTTTATTACATTTAAGTCGTAAGGAAAGTCGATCCCTTTCATGTCAATTTCCTTTTGAAATTAGATCGACGATGTCTTTTATCGTATATTGTTTCAAATACTCACCAAGATGTTCTTCCGCCCCGAGGAAGATGGTGAATAGTACCTTGTGCATATTCGCACCGACTACACACGCTTCATTCGATTCCGGGCACTTCGGCTGCAGGGCACCCTCTGACGTGAGTGTGTAGATGTCCCATAGGCTTACTTCGCTGAATTCCTTTGCAAAAATGAATCCGCCTCCGGTTCCTTCCTTCGACTTGATGATGCCGTGCTTCTTCAGTAAGCTCAGGACTTTCCGGATACGGACGGCATGGACCCCTGCACTCTCCGCGATTGCATCGCTCTTGGACATCCGGTCGTGCTGCAGGGCGAGATACGTTAAACTGTGAATGGCCAGAGTAAAATCACTATTCATGGGATTCCTCCTACTTTTCTATGTGCACGGTAATCGTAAATGGTACAGATCGGCGAGTCAAGTCTGCCGGTCCGCCTAGTTCGCCTCTTTCATCAATTCCTGATAATTGAACGTACGAAGTTTTCTCGGCAGGAAACTGCGGATTTCTTCATCGTTATAACCGACCTGGATTCGTTTCTCGTCCAGCATGATTGGTCTCTTCACCATTTTCGGATTCTCCATGATCAGTTGATACAACTGCTTAAGCGGCAGTGAATCAAGATCAACGTCCAACTCTTTATAGGTCTTGGAATTTGTCGAGATGATCTCCTCAGTCCCTTTTTCGGTGAGTCGCAGGATCGCTTTGATCTCATCCGCCGTCAGCGGCTCCGCCTGGATATTTCGTTCTGTATACTTGATCCCATGCTCTTCAAACCACGCTTTCGCTTTGCGGCAGGATGTACAGCTCGGTGTGATATATAGTGTGACCATTTTATCCACTCCTCTGTTTGTTTTAAAATATTTTATGTCAAGCTTACTTTAAATGTAACAATTATTTTTACAGTTATGATTTTAAAAAAGTTCCCTTGATTGAGAACTTCGCTTGTTCTTACTGTAATTATATTAGTTACAGTTGTGGATGTCAATAGCGGTTTTGGGAAAATTGGACTGTGTTCAGTCTATAAGTTTTCTTAATAAAATGGGACTTGAACCCGCTTCAGCCCTATTATCCCAAAACATTTTTTAGGAAACACGTATAAATTTCGTATTTTCAGTTAACTGAAGAATACATAGCCCCTTTTCGTATTGCAGCTCTGATTTGTTCGTGCCAAATTAACCTGCGGGAATGCAGTACAGGGGCTGGTTTCGTTTATTCGATTGTGTACCTGTTATTCTCATGCATAAGTCATGTTTAATAATAGCTTTTCCACATTCCACAGAACCAACTTTGCTTTCCTAAATAGGGATAAATCCCTTCTGTCCATAAAAACACATGCTTAGAGTTCAGTCCCTATCAGTCAGCAATACCGCCCACCTGATTCTGAGGCACATACCCAGCCGCTCCATTAGCTTACAATCAAAATGATTCCCAAGCCAATCACCGTTAAGATCGCTAGGTGAAGTCCATTTGAACGGATACCCGTCTCATAACCGGAGATTCCTACTATCTTACTGACCATTAAATTCAGTCCTGAGAATGGACTTGATGCACTTGAGATCGACCAGCTCAGTAATAACAGCATGGCCAGGGAGAGGTTGCTGATTCCGAGTTCTTCCGCCTTCAATTGCATGGCCAGTGCTGCGATGACGGCAATTTGATGAAGTCCAATGTAGGTGACCGCGACGACAATGCAGATTACCGCCAGTGCGAAGAGCAGAATTGAATCTGCTGCTACGTCTGTCAGGAAATCACTTAATGTGTTGGCAAAGGCCGTTCCCTGTACGGCATGGGCAAATAAGCCGGCGCTTGTGAACAGCATGATTTCATTGTTCATCATTGGTACGGATTGATCCCGATAGTTTTCAAGAAGCGGAATCAGGCGGGACCAGCCCTTAGTAAGCATTCCCCAGGCGAGTGGCAGGAGAATGGAAATGATACATACAATGATGATCATCGACCATTTAGTAAGGTATTCAATCGTTAATGAAGAGCTTAGTAG
Source organism: Mangrovibacillus sp. Mu-81 (assembly GCF_036867415.1). Classification (NCBI taxonomy): domain Bacteria; kingdom Bacillati; phylum Bacillota; class Bacilli; order Caryophanales; family Bacillaceae; genus Mangrovibacillus; species Mangrovibacillus sp. Mu-81. The sequence goes on along the minus strand of NZ_JBAJHU010000001.1, from coordinate 452,840 downwards.
TACCGTTACAAACATGCCGAGCATAAGAAGTTGATTCCTGGATTTCCTTTCCAGGGGAACTTCAGGGGTATGATTTCTATCGAGCGGGTTCCTCCGTTCCCAGAATGCAAACAGGAAGTTGCCGATGAGCAGCGATAGAAAGGATAAACCGATTCCATAGACGATATATTTTCCGACTGCCATATCCAAATAGTACAGAACCAATGAAACAGATGCAAAATAGGGCGACCACATGATCGCTGTTGAGAATCCGATCATATAGCTTTTTGCACTCATGGTCGCAGGCAGTTTCAAATCGGACAGAAACTCACTAAGGATCCGAACGGAACCAAGGCTGAGAATTGGACTTAATATGAATAATGAAGTCGTGATACCTGCAAATAGACGACGTGGATGATGAAGCAGATTTCGTAACAGGGAATCGATCGCTTCAAAGTAACCGCCAAGTTTTAACGGTATCGACAGCAGCGGAGCAAGCGTCACTAAACAAAGCAATGGAAGTATCATCAAGATACCTTGACTGATTCCCTCTGCACCGGTGCCTTTGTAAAATTCGAGAATGATCCCCATTCCCATCATTAACATAGCAATGATGCGGGGAAATCCTTTTGCTTTCACGGCACTTGCCGTGAAGCTTGTGATAGCCAGCATGACAACGAGATAGCCAAGCCAGACATTTTGGATAAAATAATAACTGAGATACAGGATACACATTGACAATACGAGATAACTTCTCAAGCAAATTCCACCCCCTTTTTTATCAGCGAACCATTTACTTATATGCTCATTTCGCATGCTTTATAGTTTTACACACATGTCATTGTTCGATCGAACCTTGAAAACAGCGCGCTCATGAACTCCATTTCTGCACAAGTAGCGTAATCTTTTTATAACAAGAGAAAGGCAACCCGTATGAAGGGTATGCCTTTTCATTAAACCATTTTCATGTAACCGGGGCAGGGTTGAATAATGCCAAGTCATTGTGCAGGCTCCATTTCTCAGCCCATGTCTGTTTTCTCCCGCTTGCCACGTCTACTATATAATAAAAAAGCTCCCAGCCAACGTCCTCGATGGCGGCCTCACCAGTTGCAATTTGACCGGCATTGACGTCGATCAGATCATGCCATTGCTCCATCAGCGCATTTCTGGTCGAGACTTTGATCACCGGTGCCATGGCCAATCCGTAAGGGGTCCCTCTGCCGGTTGTGAATACCTGTAAATGCATTCCTGATGCCAGTTGGAGCGTCCCGCATACAAAGTCGCTGGCAGGTGTAGCCGCAAATAAAAGCCCCTTATGTTCCGCTTTTTCACCCGGTGATAATACTCCAGAGATAGGACTTCGGCCAGATTTCGCAATCGAACCGAGTGATTTTTCTACAACATTGGAGAGTCCTCCTTTTTTATTTCCTGGTGAGGGATTGGCACTTCTGTCTGCTTCCCCTCTCATCAGATACTCGTCATACCACTTCATTTCTTTGATAAGATCTTTTCCGACCTTTTCATTTACAGCCCTCGGTGTAAGTAAATGAACAGCATCCCGGACTTCTGTCACTTCAGAGAATAAAACCGTTGCTCCGGCCCGCACCAATAAATCTGCTGCGAAACCGACTGCGGGGTTCGCGGTCACTCCTGAGAAGGCGTCGCTGCCGCCGCACTGAAGCCCGACAACCAAATCGGAGACTGGACACGTTTCCCGCTGTCGACGGTTTAAAGTGACGAGACGTTCTTCTGCCTTTTCTTTAATAGTTTGAATCATGGTCGTAAATCCGTTCTGGTCCTGTAATGAAACGATCGATCCACTCTCACCGTCAGGGACAAGTCTGCTTGGAGCAAGCTTTTCACACCCCAATCCGACAACAAGCAGCTCCCCTCCAAAATTGGGATGCCTTGCGATATTCTGGATCGTTCGGATCGGGATTTCTGCATCCGGTGCGTTGATGGCGACTCCACACCCATATGTATGATTAATAGCTACAACATCATGAACGTTCGGATAGTTCGGCAGGATTTCTTTCTTGATTTCCCTAACTGCATAATCCAGTACACCAGACACACATTGAACACTTGTTGTAATACCGAGGATGTTCTTGATTCCAGCACTCCCATCGGAGTTCCGATACCCTTCAAAGGTAAATCCTTCAAGAGGCGGAAGCGCGTCAGGAATTTTCGTAGCGAGCTGAAGTTCATCCAATTCTGGCGGTGTCGGGAGCATGACGAGCGATTCTTTCATCCAGCTTCCCTTTTTAACAGGGGAGGCAGCATACCCGATCACTTCGCCGTAACGAATTATGGCATCTCCACTTGCAAGATCCGTCAGCGTTACTTTGTGACCTTGTGGAACGTATTCCATCAATTCAAGTCCACAAGGGAAATGGGTCCCTTCCGCAAGACCTTTCGAATTGACAATAATCGCTACGTTATCCTGCGGGTTTATCTGAATATATAGCGGAATTTCATTTAAAGACATTTGAAACGTCTCCTTTAGTCTTATATTTAGAAATCGCTCGTGTTATCTTACCAAACATGGCTTCTTATGATTAAATGTCCATCCGGGGATTAAATATTGCATGGCAACGGAATCATCCCGGCTCCCCAGTCCTTCTTTTTTATATAGGGCATGAGCCTTTTCAATTTGATCCATGTCGACTTCAACTCCCAGTCCCGGTTTATCAGGTACTTTTACCTTACCGTCCTGAATCTTGAATGGCTCTTTCGTCAACTGCTGTCCATCCTGCCAGATCCAGTGGGTATCGATGGCTGTAATACTCCCCGGCGCAGCTGCAGCAACATGAGTGAACATGGCCAGTGAAATGTCAAAATGATTATTCGAATGCGACCCCCATGTCAATCCCCAATCATGACACATCTGTGCAACCCGGACTGAACCCTGCATCGTCCAGAAGTGGGGGTCAGCAAGCGGAATATCCACCGAATGCAGCTGAATGGAATGCCCCATCTGCCTCCAGTCCGTCGCAATCATATTGGTTGCGGTCTTAAGACCCGTTGATCGTCTGAATTCTGCCATGATTTCTCTTGCTGAATACCCATTTTCAGCGCCGCATGGATCTTCTGCATAGGCAAGGACATGGTGCTGGTCACGGCATAAACGGACCGCTTCATCCAATGACCAGGCACCATTCGGATCAAGCGTCACCCTGGCACCAGGGAACCGTTCGGCAAGGGCGGATACAGCTTCTATCTCTTCTTTCCCCCGCAGCACACCGCCTTTTAATTTAAAGTCATTGAACCCATACTTGTCACGGGCAGCTTCCGCCAGCCTGACAATGGCTTCAGGTGTCATCGCTTCTTCATGACGCAAGCGGAACCAATCAGATTCATTGTTCAGATCACTGAGGTAAGGAAGATCTGTTTTCGCCCTGTCACCTACATAAAACAAATACCCAAGCATCTCCACTTCATCGCGCTGCTGCCCTTCGCCGAGCAATGCGGCTGCGGGTACATTCAGATGTTTCCCCAACAGATCAAGGAGAGCAGCTTCTAAAGCTGTCACCGCATGGATCGTCACCCGCAGATCAAATGTTTGAAGACCCCTTCCGGCGGCGTCACGATCACTGAATTGTTTCCGTACAGAATTAAGAATGGTATGGTACCTGCCAATGGACTGGCCGATGACAATCGGTCCGGCATCCTCCAGTGTTTTGCGAATCGCTTCTCCGCCCGGGACCTCCCCTACGCCTGTATGACCAGAATTATCCTTTAGGATAATGACATTCCGGGTAAAGCAGGGGCCATGGGCCCCGCTGAGATTTAATAACATACTGTCATGACCGGCAACCGGAATGACTTTCATATCCGTGATGACCGGTGTATGAGTTGGCTTTTCGTCCGATACCTGCTTTGCTGTTAGTTGCTGTTCGATCGTACCCACCCCTTATTTACAGATTCACCTACATATTCTTCTTTCCTTTGTGAAAACCTTTTTTGAATACACTACTTAACAAATACTGTCTTAATCGAGGTAAAGAACTCTTTAGCCGCTTCACCTTGCTCACGGGAATGTGAGCTTGATTGCTTCATTCCGCCGAACGGAGCTTGAAGCTCCACTCCAGCGCTTTCTGCGTTAATTCGCACCAGACCGGCTTCCATCTCCTCAATGAATGAAAGCATGCTGGAAATGTTACGTGTGAAGATTGATGCACTTAAGCCGTACTGGACATCATTCGCAATCGCAAGTCCATCCTCAAGTGTATTGACCTGGATCAATACAATGACGGGACCGAATATCTCTTCCTGTGCAATCGTCATGTCTGAAGTCACATTATCGAATATCGTCGGTTCTACGAAGTACCCTTTCTCAAGGTCTTCTTCAGTCAGCTGGCTGCCGCCGGTTAACAGTCTTGCTCCTTCTTGTTTTCCTTTTTCGATATAGGAGAGGACCGTTTTCATCTGTCCTTCACTTGCACAAGGTCCAAGCCAAATACCATCTTTCAACCCGTTCCCAATTGTGATCTCCTTCGTTTTAGCCACTAACCTGTCTTTAAAGTCTTCAAAGACTTCTGCCTCCACGATGACACGGCTTGTTGCTGTGCATTTTTGACCTGTGGACCTGAACGCCCCGCTGATTGTCGCCTCCACTGCCAGATCCAGATCGGCATCCGCGGCCACGATGACAGGGTTTTTACCGCCCATTTCCAATTGGTATTTGGCTCCACGTGCCAGCGCTGCCTGACCGATGGCTTTACCAACCGAATTGGAACCAGTGAATGTAATTCCATTTACATCGGGATGATCGGTAAGTGCCTGCCCGATGATTGAGCCGGAACCAGTCACAAAGTTCACAACACCTTTTGGAAGTCCGGCCTCTTCAAAACATTCTATGACTTTTGCCGCAGTAACCGCTGCTTCTTGTGCAGGTTTTAATACGACCGTATTCCCATAGATGAGTGCAGGAGCCATTTTCCAGATCGGAATGGCCACCGGGAAATTCCATGGAGTGATGACACCAACGACTCCGAGCGGTACTCTGCTTGTGAACATCAATGCATTGCTGTCAGTAGATGGGATGACATCTCCCACTTTACGCATTCCTTCACCTGCATAATAACGAAGGAGGGCGACTCCGCGGGCTGTTTCCCCTTTCGCTTCAGGAAAGGTTTTCCCCATTTCCCGTGTCATGCATTCTGCAATTTCATCCGTTCTTCTTTCAAGTATGTCTGCAGCTTTGTATAAGAACGCGCCTCTTTCGCTGCCGGCTAACTTTCTCCAGGCTTTTTGTGCTTCTTTGGCAGCAACAACCGCTTTGTCTGCCTCCTCTTTCGTCGACATCTGTACGTATCCGACAATTTCAGCTCGATCTGCCGGGTTTAAGCTTGGTTGAACATCTCCGCTCACTGATTCCTTCCACTCACCATTGATTAGATTCAAATACGTTTTATTTTTAATTTCTACAGTCATGTTTCTCCTCCTTTAATATTCCGTACTACCATAGTCAATTTACAGTCACTTTCTACGAAAAAGGCAACCTACCAATTTTCTAGATTAATTCCTTCGATTCTGACTGTTGAGCAGGGTATCTTTCCAATGTCCTCTCGATGATGGTCTTCAATTGTACATAGTGTTCTTTCTCAACCGGAATACATGGCGGGCGGACTGTATTGGCAACGGGAAGCCCGACAATTTCCATTCCTGCCTTGATCAAAGAAACGGCATACCCTTTACGAGCTTTTCTGATTTGGTTGATTGGAAGGAGTACATTCACATAAATCTCTTTTACAAGCTCTTCATTTCCTTCATTCAGTGCATCGTAATAAAGCCTCGAGACATGCGGAATGTAATTCGACATGGCGGAAGAATAGGAATTGAATCCGATAGAATGATAGGCAGGCATGGTGATTTCCGCGAAAGGCATACCGTTTAACCATTCCACTCTATCCCCAATGGTTTTTGTCAGCTCCAGATTCAATTCCATATTTCCGCAGCCGTCTTTGACACCAACAATCTGCGGCAATTCCTCGATCAGCTTCTGTAATGATGGCAATTGTAAAACGGCGTTATCTCTTTGATAAAGAATCGCAGGCAGACTGCTTTTTTGAATAATGGTCTTGTAGTAGTTGTATAACCCTTCCTGTTCTCCTTCAATGAGATAAGGTGGAAGAATTAAAAATCCGTTCACGCCCAGATTTTCCGACAGCCGGACTTGTTCAATGGCATCTGCAATGTTGCCGCCGACTCCAGAGTAGACCGGCACTCTTCCATTCGTAATAGAAACCGCCACTTCAACCATCGTTTGATATTCAGCTTTATTCAATGCATGAAATTCACCTGAACCACAGGCAATGAAAATCGATGACAGTCCTTCTTTAATCAGGAAATTGATATTCTTAGCTAATGCTTTCTCATCAATCTCACCGCTTTCAGTGTAAGGTGCAGTAGGGAAACCTAAAATTCCAGTTGGTGCTTTCCTTTTCTTAATCAAACCGCTCATTCCCTTCATAGATAGACAGCATATTCGTTTATTTGTCTTACAATTAAATTAAAATGAAAGACAATGGTCATTGTGTGTCAACTTCCTATTGAAAAAATGTTCATTACCTGTTATTTTTTGAAAAATAGATGCCCATAAAACCTTTGCCTATGGATTTCAGTTATTCCTTATTTAATTCGATATATTTTTCCTCAGCCTTTTTCATATACGCATTCGCTTCTTCTGGATTCAAGTATGTCGGGGTTACAAGGAATTTCTCTGCCTCTTTGACATACTTTTCGTTATTGACCACTTTCTCAACAGCCTTGGAAAATGCATCTACGATCTTATCCGGCGTATCCGGGTTGAAGCCATAGAAGAAAAACTTTTCAAACTCACTGTTTACACCTTGCTCGGCAAATGTAGGGACATCCGGCATTAGGTCAACCCTCTCGCTTGCCATGATTCCGAGTGATCTCATGTCTCCTGATTCAACATAGTCTTTCACCAGACCTAATGATGTAGGGACGATATCTACATGACCGCCCAATAATGCTGTCACTTTTTCAGAGGCGCCACCTACATCGACGATATTCAACTCGATATTCTGGTCTTTTTGCAAAGCTAATAATTGAAGATGTGTGAACCCGCCAACTTCTGTTGCAATGGAAACCTCTCCTGGATTGGCACGGGCATATTCAACCATGTCCTGCAGATCCTTAAACTTAGAATCTCCACTCACCATGAAGGTATTACCCTGGTCTAATACAGCAATTCCAGCCAGTTTAAAAGTATCATAGCTGTCTTCGGTCAGACCCAGTATTCTGTTTAACAATAAGGAGTTATGGAAGAATAGAACCGTATGACCATCGGCCTCTGCATCGAGCACTTCATTGGCACCGACTGTACCGCCTGCTCCAGTTACATTCGAAATGACAACCGGCTGACCCAGTTCTTCTTCAAGGTACTTACCAAGCAGTCTTGCATTCGCGTCAGTATCCCCGCCCGCTCCGGCAGGCACGACAACCGTTATCGGTTTCGTTGGGTAATCACTTGCCTCAACCTCTTTACTGCCTGAACTTGTGTCAGAGCATCCCGCCAACACCGTGGCAAACACCAGCAACGTTACAGCAAACAAAATACCTTTAAATGAATTCTTCATACTTTACCTCCCAGATTTATTATTTCAATAGGATTCTTCCTATTAAAATCAACGTTCTTCCTTGCGTTACAAACTGATTGTATGATTAGAATCATGATCCCGCTTTTTCTTGTAATTGCTTCTGATTTTAAATAATACAGACAACAACGCTAAAGTCAGGAATACAGCAGCAATAGGCTCTGTTAAAAACGGTGTGAAATCACCCTTCGAATACATTAGCCCTCTTCGCAGATTTGTTTCTGCAAGCGGTCCTAATATAAAACCAAGAATGACCGGTGTAATCGGAAAGTGAAACTTCAGCATGGCATAACCGAGAATTCCAAAGAATAATAGAGCGCCTGCATCAAATAATCGGTTATTCACTCCAATAGCCCCGACAACACAGAGAACGAGAATGATTGGAAGAAGGATATACTGAGGAATGCTCAATACTTTCGTAAATATTCTCATTCCCCAGAACAACATAGCGATCATAAAGAAGTTCGCGATGATCAAGGCAGCAAATATGCCATAAACCACATCTCCATTATTTTCGATAAGCAATGGCCCCGGACTCAGCCCATGTAGAATTAATCCACCAAGAAGCAAAGCTGTAACAGTATCACCTGGAATTCCCAATGAAATCAATGGAACGAGTGCTCCCCCGACTGCGGCATTATTTGCAGACTCGGAAGCCACAACTCCATCTGGAATCCCTTTCCCGAATTCATCAGACTTCTTCGATTGGTTCTTTGCTGTGACATAAGCGATAATATTCGCTGTACCGCCGCCTATACCAGGCAGGATACCGATTCCGATCCCGATTAATGAAGACCTTAAACCATTCCACCCCTGTTTGAAAAAATCTTTCAATGAAAATCCAAAGCCTTTTAATTTATATTGGACGGATTGACCTTTTTTCAGTTTCGTCTCAGAAGATTTAATGATTTCGGAGACAGCAAACAATCCAATCAATACAGGAAGCAATTGAAATCCTGCATTCAGATCTTTAAATCCGAACGTAAATCGCGGGAATGCATCAATCGGCGCTGAACCTACCATGGCCAGGGCAATTCCAAGCAATCCGCTCAATAGTCCTTTGATCAGCGACCCGCCTGATAAGCTGGATATCATCGTCAAGGCAAAAATTGTAATGGCAAAATATTCAAAAGGTCCGAATTCAAGGGCCAGCTTTGCCAATGGAGGAGCAAGTAACATCAAAACGATGATACTCAGTAAACCACCAAGAAAAGAAAACAAAATCGCATAGCCGAAAGCCGGTCCCGCCTGCCCTTTTTTGGCCATTGGGAACCCATCGAATGTGGTGGCGATGGACGATGGAGTTCCTGGAAGATTCAACAGGATTGCAGGAACCAATCCACCCGATACTCCCCCTATGTATAGTCCCATCAGTAAAGACATGGCGGCGATTGGTTCCATGCCAAACGTGATCGGCAGGGTGATGGCAATGGCCATTGTCGCAGTCAAACCGGGAATGGAACCGAAGATCAATCCAAGTGCGACCCCTCCGAGAATGTAAGCGATCGTCTTAATCGTTAATACCGAGGCAAACCCTTCTAGAATTAACTCAAACATACAAACCCCCCTATCCTAAAATTCCTGCTGGCAGCATTAAAAAGAAAATCGATTTGAAAATAAAATAAACAACTACGGATGTAACCACCGATGTAACAAGAAATATTGGAATTTTCCTTTCCTTCTTATCAGCCAACAAATACATTTGGGCAAACAGATAGACCACAGTCGTGATCAGAAAACCGATGATTGGCAGCAAAGCAACATACAGAACCAATAAACCAACCGTAGCAAAAACGGACAAAGGACTTATCTTCTTCTTTTCCTTTTGATCTCCATCATCCTCTTGCTCAAGCTCCCCTGTTTCCCCGCCGTTTGAACCTTTCAATTGTTTAATAGAATTGATCAAATAGAATACACTCAGAATGAAAATGCCGATCGCAACCAGCTTCGGAGCAAAGTCTGCTCCCACTTTAGAAACCGTCAGCTTCATAATATTGTTCGATGCCGCGTACATTACGGCTGAAAAGAGTATCAAGAAAGCGCTTGCAACTATATCCTTGTTGACCCTGATCATAAACTCCCACCTTCCCCTGTTTTTCTATCCTTCGAACTCCACAAGTGCCGCAAGCAGCGCTTTAATGTATCCGATTGAATAGGCGAAACCAACGCTGCCGTAGCTCCACCCGATATTCGAATGGGCCCAGTTTCCATCTAGATCCGGTTGATCTCCCTCCATCATCGGGACATGATCCGGATTCAGACAGCCTTTATAGCCTACTTTGCGAAGCTCAAGGAGAATTTTAAACATATTCATATCCCCATCATCCAATAAGGCTTCTTCAAAGGCTCCAGCTGTAGGAAGGCTACCCCGTACATTTCGGAAATGGACCAGGAAAATCCGGTCTTTTCTGCCATAATGATTGATCTCATTTAGTACCAACTGGCTTCCGCCTTCTTCAGCCCGGGTTCCTGCACAGTAGATGTAACCCACGTTTTTGCTGGGGAATTCATCCATAATCCGGCGATACCCCAGTCCTCCAAACGGTGTATCATGATTCGGAGAGTCCGAAGGATGCATGCCTAAGTTCACATCATAGTCTTCGCAAACCGGAACAAGCTTCGAATAGGCATCCCGGAATCGTCCCCACCATTTTTCATGTTCTTCCAGAGTAGGAGTTTCATAAGTCTCTTTATTGAATCCCAGACTTTCTCCGCGGGCGATCGCTCCACCCCTTTGCCTTGCCTGATAACTTTTCGTCATATAATTGAAGGTATCTCCTGCAAACCTCTGCCGGACAATCTTGATGCCCGCTTCCCCAAATACTTTTACCGCTTGTACAGAGCTTTCCAGCTCCGCTTCACTTCCCTCTTCAGCATCCATGAAAGACTTTGAAAGATCAGGCAATGTTACGCGATTAATATCCAATCCGAAAGAGCGGATTTTACGCTTCATCTTTAACAATTCATCCAGATCGGGGAATCCCTGCTCTTTCACCCCTGGAAACGAAGAACCCGTACCAAAGTCAACACAATCCACCCCTAATTGGCACATCTGTCTCAATTCATTATCCGTTAAATCAAATTTAGTCGTTGTCACTGATACCTTCATCATTGAAAAGTCCCCCTTCTGACTTTTATTAAGAATCCGCTTACATTTTCATGTTTTTAATTGTAAGACAAATAAAAATGTGAGTCAATATAAAATTTTTAATTTTCTAAAATTAAAATTAAACAAAAAAAACCGAATAAAGATATTTTCTTTATTCGGGCAGCTCTTCCTATTAATTGTTCGTTGAGTTTACTATTTCAATAAAATTATTATTCAGCTTTAAACCTTTTCATTGCTTTCTTTCTGACAAAATCAAGGTGACGATACATCGCTGCGTATGCCTCGATTGGATCGCGCTTCTCAAGAGCATTATATATATCCACATGATACTCGATCGTTTGAGCCAAATTACGATCCTCTAGAGGAATCTGCTCCAGCACCTTTTGATGGAAGCTTTGCAGAGGGTCAATAATCGCCTCAAATAAAGGTATTTTAGCAGCAAGGGCAATCGCTTTATGAAATTCTTTATCCACTTCGGAGGAATCCTCCGTAGGCAAACCTCTCATCTCTTCAATCAAATCTCTTAATCTCGCCAGGTCAGCATCCGTAATTTTTTCAGCTGCCATTGTAATCAATCCCAATTCCAATGCAACCCTCGTCTCAATAATTGAAACAAAGTCCGTGGATGAAAGCGCTAACATCATTGAGAACGGCTTAGAACCTACCTTTTCTGCAAAGAAGGTACCATTTCTGGTCTTCCTATTCACGATCCCCAGCACTTCCAACGACGTCATCGCTTCTCTGATCACCGGCCGGCTTACATCACAAATCTCCATTAATTCCAGCTCAGACGGTATGCGATCCCCTGGTTTAAACTTCCCGCTTGTCAACAGCCCGATGATCTCATCAATAACCTGGTTCGATAACGTTTTCCTGCTCAGGGATTTAATATCTATACTCTTCGAATTTTCCACATCTTCTCCCTCTTTCCAACAAGACTCTATGCGAATATAATTTGTAAGACAATTTTACTAAAGATTCGAAAATTGTCAAGATTAGATATTATAGAGTATGTTGGAGGAGATGCGTGCCACACTTCATTTCAGAGAAGTGGCAATAACTTTCTTGGTGGCGAGTGTTGTAATTTGGAACATTATGTTAAAAATCTAAATCATTGATCATTTTGGCAAGAATATCTTTCATATCGGCAAAATAGTTCTTTATATCAGCAAGGATAATCCAAATGCCGGCAAAATTAGAGCGGAAACCGGCTAGATTATGACCTTTCACCTGCTCAGGTCCTTCAAAATAGCCAATTTCATCGACTAAGTGCCGTTTCGGCATGTTCAACAATCATTACGGCTTTCAATCGGAGTCAATCCTGCCAGAACGGACAATAATCCTGCCGAATACATCACTATTACTGCCGATCTTAGACCAATTCCTGTCAAGATTCGCATTAATCCTGCCTAAATTCAATTTAATTCTGCCTTTTAACAAATTATACCAATCCATTCCATTCATATCGCTCTTCCCCCATCAAACAAGGAATAAAACCACTTTCTATGGAATTATATATACAAATGCTCCATGGAACAAAATGATGAAAAAATGTAAGGGGGATGAAGTTTTTGAGAAACAGAAGCTCTGTTATATTAATAGAACATGATAAAGTCGCTTTAATTAAAAGAATAAGAGATGGATCCATTTACTATGTATTTCCCGGCGGTGGAATTGAAGATGGAGAAACACCTGCAGAGGGTGCAAAAAGAGAAGCGTTAGAGGAGTTAGGGATAGAAGTAAACGTGAAAGAATGCATTTCAGAAGTGGACTTTAACGGAACCCAATATTTTTTTCTGACTGAATGGAAATCAGGAACATTTGGAACGGGGCAGGGTGAAGAATTCACAGTCGTTCAAAGAAACAGAGGAATTTACCTGCCGGTGTGGGTGGATATCGATGAACTGCCATCAATTGACGTTAGACCGAGAGAAGCGGCTTTGATTGTTCAATCCTTGTTTAAAAATGAGCGAGAGTCCGAACTAATAGCCGGAGAAAAAAGGAAATTCCAGTAAAGATATATAGAGAGGGATCAAAATGAACATCATACCATCTGAAAACCTGCACAAAAATAAAATCATTAATTTCTTTACCACCTACTGGGGGAGCCCGAAGATGGTGATTTCGAGCGGTATATTTGATTGCTCGGCGTTGGACGGCTTTGCCATTTTAAATGTGGAAGACCAAATTATTGGAATGATAACCTATGTCTTAAACCAGAATGAATGTGAGGTGATTTCACTAGATAGTTTAGAAGAAGGCAAAGGAATTGGCTCCTCCCTCCTTCAAAAAGTTGAACGCACAGCTGCTCAACACAAATGCGACCGTGTAAAATTGATCACGACAAATGATAATTTGTCTGCATTGAAGTTCTACCAAAAGAGAGGCTTCCAGTTGGTGAAAATACATAAAAATGCTGTACAGAAAGCAAGGGAGTTAAAACCGGAAATCCCGTTGATAGGGAATGATGGGATTCCGTTAAGAGATGAGATTGAGCTTGAAAAGGTCTTGAAGAAGTAAAAACACTGGCCATCAACAAATTCAACAACCCGCACCAACGTACGTTATGACACGCCGGGACGGGCTAATGAATTGGGCTATCGGACTATTCCTCTGTTAAAATCACTCCTGAAAAATTTCCGCTCAGGACCAGTTTACCGTGTTGGTTTGTGCATAGGAACGCGGCCATGATGGATACTTTCTTATGATCCTTTCGCTCCAGTTGTTCAATGGTCACTTCGCAGCTGATCGTATCTCCCGTAAAGACGGGTCTCAAGAATTCAAAGTTCATGGTCCGGGCCAGTACACTGTAATCTCCGCCAATTTTTGTTGGTAATGTTGCCGTTAATAAACCCTGCACCACCAATCTCCCTTGTTCATCAGGGTTCGTATGGTGATTCCCTTCATCCAATGATACTTTTGTGAAACGTTCCACAACTTGCTTTGTGAATGTCCGTTCAAAGCGGATTTTCTCTCCAGCGGTCAACTTCAATGTAAACACTCCCTGGATTTGTTTTTCCTCAATGCATCTGCGTCATATATTCAAATGCTGTAATCCCATATACTCGTTTAAAATGTTTATTCAAATGCGTCAAATCAACAAAATCACATTCAGCGACTGTTGCATACACATCCCGGTTTTTATCGATAGATTGCTTCGCGCGTTCGATTTTACGGCTGAGGAAGTATTGATAGGGTGTGATGCCGGTATGGGATTTGAATAATCGGATGAATTGGTATTTTGATAGATGAAGTTCTCTACTTATCTCTTCCAGTTTAAGTCCATTACCTGACTCGGAATGGAGAATGTCTTTTGCTTTACTGATGAGTGTGTGATCCTTCTTCAATTCTACGGAAAGTTCCGGTTGGATAAGGTGATCTGTGAGAGACAGAAGTAATTCACTGCACAAAGCCTCACTTTGTTCGGTTACAATGGCATCGGCCAGACGCAATACCCGGTGTTCGAGATCCGTATCGTAAACGATGGGAGTCGAGAAACGGACAATATCCTTTTTCCGGGTAACCTCCAGAAGCAACTGCGGGTCTATGTACAGCATCACATAATCGAGGCCTTCCTCATTATACGCCATCCCGTCATGTGCCTGTTCAGGGTTAAATAACATCACGCCGCTCGGATAGGACAATTGAACACCGCCGTCCAAGGTATAGTGTTGAATCCCGCGCAAGGTCACACCAATGGCATACTCCTGATGATAATGCTTTTTATATTTAAAATCAGTGATACTTGCAGACAGCGCTGTTATTCCAGCTGCCTTCTTATAAATAAACTGTTCCACTTCATTCACCTCTTCCAAACACGTTCCTATGCCCAGATCATGACCGTCGCATATACTAAACTTAATGCCATTATGACATTCACAATTCTGCTGTGCTTTTGTAAAAAGGGCCTGAAGACCGCTCCGAAAAGAACCCATGTCACAAATGCGAGAAACCCAATGATGGTTACCATTATAACATTTACTGATATGGCAGGCATGCCGGTATAGTAGGGCAGAACGAAGCTTGGAATGACAGTCAATGTAAATAAAACCACCTTCGGATTTAAAAACTGCATAAGGAAACCCGAGATAAACGTCCCTGTTTTATTATCAGTTTGTTTGGCTGTATCCATTTTATAGATTTGATAAGAAAGATATAACATATAAATGGTCCCGATTATCTGCATCCCAATCAAGATTCTAGGTATGACCGTAATCAGGACAGTATTCAACAAAGCTGACAGTCCAAGTAATAAGCCAAAAGCAATCGTTGCCCCATACGTATATTCCATTGCTTTCTTCGATCCCTGATTATGTACTGTCGATAATATTACGATATTCGTAGGTCCCGGTGTAAACGTCACAACAAAACAATAGATGATAAAAGATGTATAGTCCAAGATGAAAACCCCTTTCAATGTTTTCATCTAACTATACATCTGAAATTCTGGCGGTATATAGTATATTATTGCAACGAGTCACGGGACAGGTTCCGTGGCTCGTTGCTATGAATGGGTCGACGTACCCTTTGCTCTCATCAATAGGGATCTTTCGTGCGCGGCTTGCCCGGATCGCAATCCGGCTCCTTTCCTTCAGTGGATTCCGCTAACTTAATCAAATAATAGCATTCTTCCCTTGCCATGTGATCAGCCATTAAGCCGGAAAGCGTCCCAAGTACCTCTTCCGAAAGCTCCATCTCTTCAATTTCTTTAAGAAAGGTTCTGAACAAGCGCATTTCCACTTCGACATCCTGATTAAAGCGGTGAAGGGCAGGGAATTCACTTAAATTTGTCCGCAAATATCCGGTCAACTCTACGGCTTTTAAGTAAAACTGTTCAAAGTGTTTGCCGAATTCCATGCTTTTCTTTTTCAGCCTTTTTTCTACGCCATCCAGTTCATCATGAATCGCTCCCGCATGGCCGCCGGCATCAAGCAGCCAAAGCATATGATGATGCAGCTCATGATAGACAGGAGGGGCTTCACCCTTACTTAAATAACTGATTACGAGTAAGTATTCTTCTAGCTCATTCACCATATGATTGATGAACGTCGGAGATAAATGGATCCCCACTTTCCCTTGCAATTGATCCTTCATGATCGACAGTTTAAATTCACGCATTTTCTTTACAACGGCATCTACTTCCATAGAAAACTGCTTAAAATCACGAATATTCCCTTTACGTACGGATTCTAAGTATCGATCAAACACTGTGACAAATTCTTTGGCACGATTGATTTTATCGGTCTGGGATGGATACAGCGAATCCCGGATAAATCTCGCGTGATCCCCTAATACCTGCAGCCAAAATGTATGTTCAAACACGGCACTACTCTCAAAATTCTTCATCCTCTTCCCCCTCTTTTTTTAAATCCTATAAATATATATGGAGGAGTTGATGTATTAAGAAGTCTAATGATTGTTTTGACATGAAAATAAGCGGCGGGGACAGGACGCGGCACGTTTTTGCTATAGAAACGAGGAGAGTCGGGTAATTAAACTCTTTAGACTGGGTGGGTTTTCCAATCATTATATTTATAGTAAAATTAACCAAATAATACGTATCCACGAGGGGATCTCTATGAACGAAATAAAACAAGCTCTACTTAAACTCACCGAACTCTTCACCCTCCTTGCTGCCGGATTTCTTGTCACTTTCTACATATTAAAACCTGCTTACGAAAGTTCCGGCATTCAATTTATTGGGAATGTATGGGTGAATTGGTTTGGAGTCACTTATCTTTTATTTGTTTTTTACACGCTGATTGCCGGTTTGTTGTTAGTAAAGGAAAGTATGCTCTACAAACAGAGAATGTCATCGGTCTTCTTTTGGCTCTTATTCATCGGTTCAAATTATGTGGTGTTTGTTCCGTTTCTGAGAGGGGAGAATCCGTTTTGATCATAGATCATTCAGGAAAAGCATAAGACCAGGTTCTCGTTCTGCCCAAACAGACAGGGGAACCTGGTCCTTCATACCTTCTCTCTTCACCTGGGCAGTTGAAAAAAAGAACTCATTTCACTATAATTACCTGCCAGCCTTCCAAGCGGCTGCAGTCTGTCCAGGTTGATTTTGTAGTTTCCAAGATAGTACTCTTCTTCTATGTGATAACGCAGCATTCGGCCAATGATTAAGTGGTCACTTCCAAGTTGAATGATTTGGTCGAGCTTGCATTCCATTTGGATTGGTGCTTCTTTAACTCGTTTTGGTTGTACGACGACGCTGTCAACAGGCGTAACACCTGCAGCTTCAAATTCATTGACGCGGCTCGGAAGATTTTCTGCACTTTTTTGCATTGCATTGCCGAGAAATGTTGGAACGACGTTGATGACGAATTCCTTTTGCCCCCGGATATTGACCAGGGTATCCTTTTCGGTTCCTTCTCTCTCCCCTACACCAGGGCCAATAGAAATCGAGAGCATAGGAGGATTCCTTGAAGCTACTGAGAAAAAACTAAACGGGGCCAGGTTCAATTCACCCTCATCGGATATAGTAGACACCCACGCAATGGGTCTTGGGACAACCGACCCGCTCAGTAACTTATAAACTTGCTTTTCATTAAGCTCAGCAGGATTAAATTCCACTTTCCATTCTCCTTCCATCTCAATCCAGTTATAGTACTATACTTCTTTTCTCCTTCATCTCCAAGGATAGCAGCAGTAACAGTGTGAATACGAGTATCATGATGCCGGCGATCATCATCCAGCCTGCAGTGAAGCTGCCGAAGTGATCAACAATGAATCCGAAGATCGGAGGCAGGGTAATGACGCCTATAGAACCAAGCGTAATGCTAAACCCGCTCGAAAGGCCGGAGTATTCAGGGTCTACCACCTCGCTTGCGACATTCATCCAGATTGCATTAAAGCCGGATATGGCAAATCCAAACACCATCGTAATCGGGATCATGACCCAAAATGAGGTATACGATGGAATCAATGCCAGCGTCATACTCGATAACCCGGCTATCCCCGAAATCATCATCAGGATCATGACCCGCCTGCCGTTAAATAAACGGTCACTAATCATTCCCCACACAATCCTTCCGACTGATCCACAAACTTCTGAAATGACCAGCAGCACACCTGATAAAAGAAGGGAAAGATGCAAATATTCGTAACAGAAGATAACAATATAGGTCACTAAACACAACTGAGATCCACTCAATCCCATGGCGCTGATGCTTACAAGCATGAGTGGTTTATTCCTCATCATGTTGAGCATGCTGCGATAAAAAGAAGACAGGTTCTGAGTCTCCATATTTGTTTTCTTGATAGAATCATGATAATAGGAATAAGAGACAATCCCCCCAATGATGAGAAGAACACAAGCAATGGCTACGACATGCCTCCATCCATATATACCTGCCAGGGGCAGAAGAACGAGCCCTGCTAATGCTGAACCCGAGGTAATTCCGGTTTACTTAATACCCATTGCAAATCCCCGCTGTGTACGTGTGAACCAATGAATGATCCCTCTATTGGTAACAGGGTGCATGGCACCATACCCAAGTCCGCCGATGACGACAAGAAGCAGCACTAACCAAAAGTGATGAGAAAGGGTCATGATGATAAAGCTGGTACCTACACATAACGAAATCAGGAGCAATAAATGTTTCGATCCATTCTGATCCGCAACGAAACCGATCGGTATAGAAGAAAGTGCCTGGCCCAGGAAAAGGGCGGCAGGCAGCATTCCAATCTGGGATTTACTTAACGAGAGATCTTCTCCGATCAGCACACCTAAAGGACCGACACTTCTCCCGATAAAAGCAACAAGTAATTGGGCAAGAAGCAGGCAGAGTAACATTCTCCAAGGTTCACTAATGACATTCCGGCTGATCTGTTGATGTTCTGGAATCATCCTTCGTCTTATGCCTTCACATTCAGAGACAGCGGTTCTTCTTCAGCAATCGACTGTCTGCTTGAAACAGGGACCAGCAGGGATCCTGCTACACAAATAAAGAAGTTCAAGGATAACCCAATGACCCCGCCGTGGATTCCATATACGGTTTTATGCCCCGTGAACGTTAAGAGACCCGCAACAATTGCACCGATCAGCATGCCCCAGAATACAGATCGTTTATCAAGCCGCTTCCAATAAAGACCGAGAACAAACGCCGGGAAGACTTGAACCAGCAATTCAAATTTCAAGACAAAGATTTCATATAACGTCCCCGGGGGATTCCACGCAATCCAAAGCAGAAGGAATACAGCGATGATGCCGCCAACTTTTCCGACCATCACTTTCTTGTGTTCTGATGCACCCGGGTTGATAAACTTGCCGTACACGTCATTCGACAGCATGGAAGAAAAGCTCAGTAGTACGGAATCGGCAGTCGAAACTATCGCTGCGACAATCCCGCCGAAGAAGATGATCATCACCCAATAGAAGAATGGATTGATCGCTGCGATATCGTTGGCCATCAGCCCAACAATTTGTTCGGAACCCCCTGTATCAAGGCCGGGATAAAGCATGATTCCGATGATGCCGATGACGAAAACCAACCCTGTCGTAATAGGAGGCATCCATGCCATACGTGAAAAGGACTTTTTCAACGTCTTCTCACTCTGGGCAGAATATATCCTCTGAACAGCATGTGGATAAATACTGGCACCTAATCCAACAAGCAGAAGCATACTGAACCAGTTGACGGATACCTCCATTGGAGGAACGGCTGTTTTAGCTGGCTCCATCTCATTGATATAACGGGTCACATCTCCTAAATTCCCTCCGACCAGATATAATCCTCCAATCAGGAATACAATGATCCCCACCATCAGGATCAACCCTTGCATCACATCCGTGAAAGCGACTGCTTTCATTCCTCCCATCCACTCATAGGCAAGCATGACAAAGATAAATACAAGGACTGCAATCTGATAAGGCACTGTCCCACCTGTCATACCGGAAACGGCTTGACCGATGGCAACCAATTGTTCTAATAAATAATTCCCCAGTCCCCACAGCATGAGGAATATACTAAGAAGTGTGACAGCTTTCGACTTAAATCGATGCTGAATCCAATCTGTAGGAGTGACGAAATTCTTTCGTTTAGCGATGACATAAAGTCTGGGAGCGAATAAAAGATAGATCCCGATGATGATTGTCATGAATGAAATCGACTGAAGCCAGGAAAATCCAGTTCGATATGCAGATGGAGCGTACCCTACAATTGTATTTCCGCTATACTGCGTAGCATAAAGAGTAAAGAACAATGCAATAAACCCTAAATTTCTCCCCGCCAAGTAATATCCGGACAGACTTTTATGTAAGTCCTTTTCCCCTCTTCCGGACAAATACCCAATGATCAGCATGATAATGGCAAATGCCGACAAGATGATAATGCCATCGAGCCCCGCAAATGTTAAATCCATAATTTATTCTCCCCCTTTCATCTGCTCTTCTTCATCTTCAACAATGTTCCATTGACTCACGCATAACCAGCTCAGGTAACCGCATAACGCGATGGAAAAAACAGTAGAAATAAACGCCCATAACGGAAATCCAAGAATGATGGGTTCAACAGCACTTGATGGGAAATACCAAGGGACAATCGCAAGTACAAGCAGCACTAAACCTATCCAGATCCACACCTTCCGAATCGGTTCCTTGATTTGATTATGTTTCATGATTTTCCTCCTATCACTTTTTCAACTTAATATCTTTGAAGGCTAAGATTTCAGCCGATAATGTATTGTGTGATGTTCTTCAAAGGAGTCAATAGCATCTTGATAAGTCAAAGTAGAATCGATTTCATCCAAACCGTTTAAGAGTATTCCTTGTGGTGGCGGTCGTCCCTGCACGCAGGGAACCGCTTACATTTATTTCAAGAGTATTTGATTTATACGGCTTCAGTGTCTGAGTAGCCATACTTGCTCAATTTCACCCGTTCCAATCTCTAAGGTCAATGACCCGAACTTTTCATGAGGGGACGTTAACTTTCTCCACAACTAATCGTTTGACCGGGCTGAGTCAATCCAAGTTGGGGTGCGATACCGTGAACAATTCCTTGGAATTCGCTTTGCAAGTCGAACAGCATCCCGTTCTTCCTGGAAGACATGCTTATTCCAGATCTTTTCGTATAATGTTTCAGCCACCTTTCTTCCCCCTATACGATATTCTCATTCTCCAACTCTTTTAATTGTTCTTCCTTTAGACCTAATAACTGTATATAAATCTCTTCATTGTGCTTACCCATCCGTTCTGCACCTGCTTCCTTGACCTTCCCGGGAGTACGGCTCAGTTTTGGCACAACGCCCGGCATCGGAAATTCGCCCAGCTCAGGGTGTTCCACATTGATGATCATTTCTCTTTCTTTATAGTGAGGGTCCTCCAATATTTCCTTTGCAGTGTAAATCAATCCGGAAGGCACCCCCTTATCTTCAAGGATCTTAAGGGCATCCTGAGCATTGAGGGATTTCGTCCATTCCTCGATTAAAGAATCCAGCAGTTTCATATTTTCTCCTCTGGCATGATGGGTAGAAAATCGTGGATCCTCTCCCAATTCAGGCTGGCCCATAGCTTCACATAACCGTTTAAACACTCCATCGGCATTGGCACCAATAACGATGTACGTTTTATCCAGGGTGAAATAAATATTAGAAGGAGCGACTCCTGGCAAAATATTACCCATTCTCTCGCGGATATAGCCTGCAAGCAGGTAATCCGGTATCAAGCTTTCCATGATGGAAAAGACAGATTCATAGAGAGCCGTATCGACGACCTGACCCTTACCGGATTTCGTTCTCTCATGAACAGCGACAAGGCATCCAATGGTGGCAAACAAAGCCGTAAGCGTATCCCCGACCGAGACCCCGATTCTGGATGGCGGCCGATCTTTAAATCCTGTTACATTCCTCAATCCCCCCATCGCTTCCCCCACACTGCCGAATCCAGCCCGGTCCTTGTAGGGGCCGGTCTGTCCGAACCCGGATGTGCGGACCATGATCAATTTAGGATTGATTTCAGACAATTCTTCATAAGAGAGATTCCATTTTTCCATCGTTCCCGGTCTGAAATTCTCAATGACGATGTCTGCCTGTTTAACCAATTCTTTCAAAAGGTTCTGGCCTTTTTCTTCCCGCAGATTCAAGGTCACTGATTTTTTATTCCTTGATTGGATCGGCCACCATAGGCCGATTCCATCTTTGGATTTCCCCCAATTTCTCATCGGATCGGCTTTTCCAGGTGGTTCCACTTTAATGACTTCTGCTCCAAAGTCAGCCAGCAGCCGTCCACTGAATGGCCCTGCCAGCAATGTTCCAAGTTCGATGACTCTTAACCCTTCTAAAGGTAGCGTATGTTCAGCCAATTCGATCCCTCCTGTTTGAATTTTCTTAATCTTGTATACAAATTTATACTCTTGTATACAACAAGTCAATAACATATTAAAAAAATAGGTAATTAATCGCTTTCAAAGGAAAAATATTGTATTTTATTTTACGTTTGTATACAATGAATACGAGGTGTTGTTATGGATGCATACGAATACATTAAAGGTGCCATCATAGATGGAAAGTTCGAACCTGGTATGAGATTGGGGGAAGAATTTCTCGCAAAGGAATTAAACTTGAGCAGAACCCCCATCAGGGAGGCCATAAAACATCTGGAAGCAGACGGTCTGGTCGTGCCCCTAAAACGGGGAGTCAGCGTCAGGAACTTCACTACGGAAGACATCCGCCAAATTTACGATCTGCGTACCATCCTGGAGGGATATGCAGCGAGTCAGGCTGCCATCTACAGAACAAAAGCGGACCTTGAGCAAATGGAAGCAGCGAACATTGTGTATGAGCAAGTGATCGAAGAACATGTTCAATCTGATATGGACAGCATTAAAGAAATCGTCGCTGTCAATCAACGATTCCACGAAGTCATCATTCATGCGGCTAATAATGCCCATATACATTTCCATCTATCAAAAGTCGTCGTGGTCCCGATTGTCTACAGATCCTTTTATTGGTATAACGACTACCAGCTGAAGCAATCATTGGAGGTTCACAAAACGATACTGCAAGCCATCCGGAACAAGGAGCCTGAACGGGCGAAAATCGCCATGCATGAACATATTTATCAGGGCCGCGACCATGTATTGAAGCATTTAGAAGACATAAAAAATAGTTGATAAAGGGAGGAAGAGTTATGATTGAGATTAGTGAAGTCGGTCCACGCGATGGCCTGCAGAATGAGTGCAAACTGGTCACGACAGAAGAAAAAATCGAGCTGGTAAATCGGTTGATTGATGCAGGAATTAAGAACATTGAAGCCGTTTCATTTGTGAATCCGAAAGTCGTGCCTCAAATGGCTGACGCAGAAGAGGTCCTCAAACAACTCCCAAAGGATAAAGGTGTTCGATATGGCGGCCTCGTCCTCAGCAGGTCAGGTCTCAACCGTGCTCTTCAAACAGAAATTGATTATTTGCACGTTGTCACCACAACGAGTGACACATTCAATCTGCGCAATGCGAAACGAACAGTTGATCATGCAGTCTCTGAATTAAGTGATGTCATCAAAGAAGGTATCCTTGCAAATAAAAAGGCCGCCGGCGTACTGGGAACTGTATTCGGCTGTCCATTTGAAGGTGAAGTTTCTCTCGATAAAGTACTATTTGCAGCAGAAGAATTTTTAAAAGCCGGCTGTACAGAGATAACCCTTGCGGATACAACGGGGATGGCAAATCCCAGCCAGGTTCAGACAGTGGTCCAGACATTTAAAGATACATTTGGCAAAGACCTGGCTTTGGGTCTTCATTTTCATAATACCCGGGGACTCGGTCTGGCGAATACGCTCGCTGGCTATCAAGCAGGCGTTCGAAGATTTGATTCCTCCATTGCCGGAATGGGCGGCTGCCCATTCGCGCCAAAAGCAGTGGGGAATGTGTGTACGGAAGATATGGTCAATATGTTTCACGGCATGAACGTAGCGACGAATACAGATCTGGAAACACTCCTGGAAACCTCAAAATGGTTGGAAGACGTTATGGGTCGTTCACTTGATGGGATGCTGTTGAAAGCGGGTATTTGTTAATTTTTAAAACACATTTGAGCCTCTTCAATTTGTCGACAAACCCAACTTTGCATAATGCAAAGTTGGGTTTTTTGTTCTCCTGTTCTTATAAAAATGGTCCATTGGGATAAACTATTTTAGACATATTATGGAGGTATTTAAATGGAAAACAGCAACCATCAAACCAAGATAAGTGCATCAGAACTCGCAAACCTTTGGACTCAATATGTGAATGATAGTTTAGCACGCTGTATGTTTCGCTATTTTCTTAATTTTGTTCAGGATACAGACATTATTCAGGTGCTTCAATATGCCCTTGAACTAACGGAAAGACACCTTCAAATAGTTGAAGAATTTTTAACAACAGATGGGTATCCAATACCAAAGGGATTTACAGAAGAAGATGTTACCGTAGAAGCACCACCTTTGTTTACTGATACCTACATCATTGTTTACCTTCATATCATGTCGATTCACGGATTGACCAGATACGCAGGTGCAATAGGCAATGTCACTCGGGAAGATCAGAGGAAATACTTTATTGGTGTTATTTCCGAAACGTTGGAATTGTATGACAGGTCCACTAAAGTTCTTACAGAAAAAGGAATAATAAGTAAACCACCCAGTTTTAACAATCACCAGAAAGTTGAATTTATAAAGAAACAAAATTTTTTAACAGGATGGCTGGGAAAACGCAGACCTATAAGTGCAGTAGAAATAAGTGGTACCTATCTTAATTTGCAGAAAACAATGGTAAAGACTGTCCTTGAATTAGCCTTCAGTCAAGTGGCTAAATCGAAGGAAGTCAGGAATTATATGGAAAGATCCAGACAGCTTTGCAACGAGCACTTTAAAATACTATCTTCTATGTTAATTGAAGATAATTTACACATTCCCAGGACATTTGAGTCAGAGGTGACGGATTCAACCATTTCTCCTTTTTCAGATAAACTTATGGTGTTTCATATAACATCACTGCTCTCTTCTGCTATTGGTTATTACGGTGAGGCAATGGCAATAAGCCAACGAAGGGATTTAGCGGCGAATTACGCAAAAATGATTACAGAAATTGGACTGTTAGCTGAAGACGGCATGAATCTACTAATAGAAAATGAGTGGATGGAACAGCCCCCACTAGCCACAGATCATACTGACTTGGCAAAAAATAAATGATGTGAGGATATGGAAAAAAAGGATAAGATAACTGAGAGTATTTTATGGAGTATTGCCCTGCCTGGTTTTTCACAACTATTAAATGGACGGCTTTTAAAAGGACTGTTATTTGTTGGATTGGAGTTTGTTATAAACGTTATGGCAAACTTTAATGAAATCATCCGCTTGAGTTTTATTGGAAATATAGAGGATGCTGTTTCACATACAAATTATCAGTGGCTTATGTTTTATCCCTGTTTATACTTCTTTGCGATGTGGGATGGCTTTAAAGATGCAGGTGGAGGAAAAAAACCTTATTCGTATCTTCCCTTCGTTTGTTCCGCATTCCTGGTGACTGTAGGAATTATGTATTCAGCACAAGCGAAAGTATTCGGGATAGTATTGGGGTCGGTGTGGTTTCCAATGCTGTGTGTCATTCCTGGATTGTTAATTGGGTTTTCTATTAAAGTAATATTAAACAAAAAGCAGTGCTAGATTGAGCGAAAAACCACGTTTGCAGACAATATATTGACAATTTGTTCATGAGAGATCCATGTACAGACCAGTTTTTGAAAAGAAGTATTTAAATCCCCGCCTTTGTTTGAAGGTGGGGATTTAATTATGCTAAATTTCCTCTGTTTCATAAAGAAGCACTAATCCCGACAAGATTGGGGCTGACACCGGTCTCGTTCCTACAAGGGCAGCCGAATCAAAAAACGGGTCCCGCTGCCCTTCTCACTAAACACATCAATCGTTCCCTCATGCATCAGCACCAATTGTTTCACAATTGAGAGTCCGAGGCCGAATTCACCGTATGGATTATTGGTCCGCGACAGGTCCGCTTTATAAAACCTGCGCCAGATCGATTGGATTTCTTCGGGATCTATGCCTATCCCTGTGTCTTCAATTTCGATGACGGTTTCTTCGGCAAGGGATGATCCGCTCAGCGTGATCGTTCCGCCGGTGGTGAATTGGATGCTGTTTTTCGTAATGTTGATCAGAATTTGGATCAGCCGGTCGTAGTCGGCGTGTACATTTGCAGCTGGATCTGCAAGTACCTTGATTTCGTTCCCCTTTTCTTCTGCCTGCAAATCGAGCTGCTCTTTGATGACTTCGAATACATCCAGCAAGGGGACGGTTACTTTCGTGATGGCGATTTGGTTGGAGCGGATCTTTTCATAATCCAGATTTTCATTCACCAGTCTGATCAGCCGCCTGGTTTCCTGGCTGACGAGTCCGAAGCTTTTCTCTTTCTGTTCTTCGGGGATCATATCGTTCCTGATCCCTTCGATGACCCCGCGGATTGTTGTCAGCGGGGTTCTCAGTTCGTGTGACACATCGGCCATGAACTGCCTTCTCCGGTTTTCGAGCGTGTCGATTTCCTCTTTGGATGCCTTCAATTTTGTGACCATCTCATTGAAGTCTGCAGCGAGATCGCCGATTTCATCAAAGTTGGAGCTCGGGACACGGACATCGTAATGACCCGAAGACACGAGCGATGTGGCATCCCTGATTCGCTGGATTCGTTTCACATGCAGCTTTGATAAGAGCAAGCTGATCAACACTGAAATCGCCAATGCAAGGAGCACGATATAGAGTAGATATTGATTAATTTCACTCAGCATTTCCCTCGTGCCGCTTATCGGGGAAATCAGGATCAGCCCGCCGGCCAGTTGATCATTGACGATCCGCGGCATGATGACAAGTGATACCGCCTGGTCAAAACGTCCGAAATCCTTTTTCAGCGGGACGGTTTCCCCGCGTTCAATCTTTTGCCACTCCTCTTTTGAGAGCTCGATACGCGGGTACACCCCGCCCCGTGAATAGGAAACCTCTCCCTGCCTGTTAAACGTGATCAAATCGATGTTCCTCGCCTGAAGCAGGTTGCTGTATTCCTCCAGATAGAGCGGGCGTCTCGGACTCGGCCGTTCGAGGTCTGATAAAATTTTATCCCCATACGACCGCAGTTCCGTGACCTTATTTTCATAAACAAGATTCTCGACATAATGGGAAAACAGGGTGCCGAGGATCAAGAAGGCGATGATGAGAACCGTTGTATGGCTGAGAAGCAGCTGATACAGATACCTAAATTTCATCCCCGGCCGCCGTCTCATCGAATTTATAACCTACTCCCCAGACCGTATGCAGATACGGCTTTTCCTTGCTGCCGATTTTGTTGCGAAGCCGCTTGATATGGACATCGACCGTCCGTTCATCCCCGTAAAAATCATATCCCCATACCCGTTCAAGAAGCTGTTCCCTCGAGAACACCTGACGAGGATGCCGTGAAAGATAGTAGAGCAATTCAAATTCCTTTGGCGTCAGATTGGTGAGGGGAACACCCTTCAACAAGACCTCACGGGTTTCTTTACTGATCTGGAAGTCGGCTGTAGTCACATCCTGATTTCCGGAAGCACTGCTCTTCTCCCCCTGATACCGGCGCGCAACTGCACGAATCCTTGCCATCAGGGCAAGCGGTGAGAAGGGCTTGGTCACATAATCGTCGGCACCGAGCTCGAGTCCGAGCACCTGATCGGATTCACTGTCCTTCGCCGTCAGCATGATGACAGGGATCTGCGACTTTTCTTCCCTGATCTTCCTGCATATCGTGACGCCGTCCATTCCCGGCAGCATCCAGTCGAGGATGATGACATCCCAATCCCCTTCTTTATAACGCTTGTAGCCTTCAGCCCCGTCATGGACGAACTCCCCGTTAATCCCTTCTTTGATAAAAAACATCTCAAGCATCGATGTGACACTTTCATTGTCTTCCACTACCAGCACGTTCATCCTCATCTTCCTTTCCAAAAATCGTGTTCCCGGTCGGTTCCAGTCGGTTAAATCAAAGTTCCTTTTCCTGTGGGGATCCGCTTCTTAACACCGGGATCGATTGCCCGACTCTATTCCTATCTATCTAAATTATAGACGTTTTTATCTGTCGATTCTATTAAAACAATGCCAAAAATCCCCGCGGCGCGGCGGGGATTTCTGTTAGGCTCGTCTTATAACGTATCATTTGTGGATTCAGCTGCTTGTTCATCGCCTTGTTCAGCTTCTGGTGCAGATCCATCATGAGGTCCTTTACCATGTCCCGGACCGTGATGGCCCTTACCGCCAATTTTGAAAAAGAAACCCTCTTCCTTATTGAACGGGAAGAAATCCAGTTTCTTTGCTTCATCGGCATGATCGGTCATGATCTCACCCATCAGTTCTTTAGACGTTTTGCCTTCTGATTCTATGCCCAGTTCTTTCGCGGCTTTAAGCACGGAAGCTTCGAACACTTCCTGCATTATTTCATGATGATCTTTTCCTTCCGTCTCGATGCCAAGTTCCTTCGCCTGTATTGCCAATGCAGCTTCTCTCACTTCATCAGCCAGTGCTTCCAACTCTTTGCCATCGGTTTCGATCCCAAGCTCTTTTGCTTCTTTTTTAACCAGCGCTTCCCTTACCTCTTGAGCCAGGTCAGCCTTCTCTTTTCCTTCTGTTGAAATCCCAAGTTCTTTTGCTTTTTCAGCAAGTTCGGCTCCACGGATTTCTTCCATCACGGTACGGTGATCTTTCCCTTCCGTTTCAATCCCTAACTCCTTCGCTCTCTTTTCGAGTTCGGCTGCCATGATCTCTTTAGCCAATTCACGCGAATCCTTGTCGGAGCTGTCGATTCCAAGCTCTTCTGCCTTTTCCTTCAATTGTTCCTCATCCAGTCGGAATTTCCCGTGTCCGCCTCCGCGATGCCCGAATACCTTCTCACTCTGCTTCTCGACTGCGGCCGAGTCGTTTGAATCAGCTGTGTTCTCTTCAGCGGCGAAGGCTGGAAGAGCCCCGAGGATCCCGACAGATAATACACCTGTCAGTACATACGTCAGTGTTCTTTTCTTATTCATATTATTTCCTCCTATTATGCTGCTCCGGCAGCCGAATCACTTATGTAATTGACAATGAAGTCGAGATCCGGTTCCGTGCAAGATTATTATCTCCAGAAGTTATTGCCGATTTATGAACAAACAATTGCCGGTTCATTAACTTTACAAGCGATTGTCGATAGTGTACTCTTCTTTCTGTTCCTCAAGCCACGTCCCGTACTCCGTTTGAAGTGCCTGATCGAACAGGATGTCCTTGATTTCCTCTTTATGATCATCAAGAACCGCTTCTTTCGCGTCTTTTTTATCCGTCACTTTGATGATATGGTAGCCGAATTCTGTCTTGACAGGCTCACTGATCTCCCCTGCCTTCATGGCAAACGCCTTATCCTCAAATTCAGCAACCATTTCACCCTTTGCAAAAAAGCCCAGTTCTCCGCCTGATTCTGCATTCGAAGTATCAGTGGAGTATTCTTTAGCAAGCTCTGCAAAATCTCCTCCGTTATCAAGCTTGTCCTTTACTTCTTTTGCCGTTTCCTCGTCATCCACAAGAATATGACTCGCTTCTACCTGTTCTGCTTGAGCGAACGAGTCTTTATTTGCTTCAAAGTACTCGTTTATTTGATCGTCCGAAATGGAGATTCTGTCCTTCAGCAATTTTTCCGTCAACAGATAGGATTCTATATTCTTTTTAACAGTATCAAGATTAGACCCGCTTGATGCCAACGCCTCATTGAATGCATCTTCATCTCCATATGAATCTTTGATGCTTTGCAGCTCGGCTTCAATTTCGCTATCCTTGATGGTGATATCTTCCTTGCCACTCTCAAGCTCCACGATCTTTTCAGCAATCAGCGTATCCAGGGCGGCTTCCCCATACTGATCCACCAGCGTCGTATACAATTCCTCTTTACTGATCGACTCCTGTCCCACCTTCGCCACCACTTCCTCCTTCGAAAATCCAAACGCAGCAAGCAGCGCGCCGATGAGGACCATTCCTCCTACTATACTCCACAATGTGATCGACTTCTTTTTTGTCATTAGTCCGCTCTCCTTTAGATCTTTTTTCGTTGTTTTGGATGTACCAGGTACAATTCGGTTGATATGTACCTGGTACACTCGCGATTTTTGGTGCCTTTTTTGGTGTCAGGCACAAATCAGTTGTTTTGTGCCTGGTTCAATTCACCCGTTTTGTGCCTGGCTCAATTCACACGTTTGGTACCTGGCACCGCACAACCCTGTCATCACTCTCCCGCAATCCCATTAGTTAACCATCGCGTTACTGGTAAGGGTCACACTAATGGTCATCTCTTCTGCTCCCCGGAAGATGGTCAGTTTAATCTTGTCACCAACTTTTAAATCCGCGTACAGCTGCCTTCTCAAGTCGGCGGCATCTTCTACCGGCTGGCCGTTAAGCGCGGTTATGACGTCGCCTTCTTTGATTCCGGCTTCGGCTGCCGAGGATATGTGATCGATACTGGCGACAACTACACCCGCTTCCACATTCTTAGGCACGTCACCAAGGTAGTTGCGCGGGACATCAGTAAGATTCGTCAGTCCGATTCCAATATATGGACGCTCCACTTTACCCGTTTCGATGATTTCATTGACGATCGGCATGAAGTCTTTACTTGGGATGGCAAAGCCAAGGCCTTCCACTCCAGAGTTGGAGATCTTCAAGCTGTTGATTCCGATCAGCTCTCCTTTTGAGTTCAGGAGCGCCCCGCCGCTGTTACCCGGATTGATTGCAGCGTCCGTCTGGATGACATTCAATTCGGATTCACCTGCGGATGTTTCCACTGAAATCGTCCGGTCGACAGCACTGACGATTCCTTGTGTCACGGTTCTTGATAGATCAAGACCGAGCGGATTTCCGATTGCGATGACCTGTTCACCGGCACGCAATGCACTGGAATCGCCGACTTCCAACAGGTTGTCCGCGTATTTTCCATCGATTTTTAACACAGCAAGGTCGGTCAATGGATCTGCCCCGATCAACTCCGCTTCGGTTTTCTCACCGTCATAGAGGGAAACCTCGATCTTTGATGCTCCTTCAATGACATGGTTGTTGGTGATGATATAAGCACTGTCCCCTTCTTTTTTAAAAAGGACCCCTGAACCTGTCCCTGCCGCTGCTTCTTGTGAAGCACCAGTGTAGCGGCTGCTTTGCTGCTGATAATTCACGACTCCCACTATCGATTGGGAAGCATCCTCTACGATACTTGCCACATCGCCGCCGGTCCCGGTTGAAACTGTGGTGGGAGTGATTTCTGAAGCAGTCGAGGTCTCCGCCTGCCCGCTTTCCCCTGCAGATTGTTCGGTGCTTGGCTGGGCAAGGTTCTCATAGTAATCGGTTTGAGGCAAGATCGTCAGCGTCAGGACTGAGCCGATGATCCCCGCACCAACAGTGGATAGAAATCCTCTCCCTTTAAATAGTTTTTTCGGCTTCGCGCTTCTTTGCATCTCCCCGTTTGCTTCATTACGCTCTGTTTCAATATGTGTCATTTCTTCATTTTCATTGTTGTATTCAGTCATTTCTTTTTACTCCTTAGTTATTTTGCTAGGTTGAACTTCGCTGTTGATTTCATCTTAGAGGGAAAATATTACGAAAGTGTTAACAATCTATGTACAGGGTGGGAAGTTTTTATTGTAAAAAAATGGCCTGACCCCCGGCACGTTAAGTTACGTTCCGGTGATCAGGCCCCGACTTGCTATTCAAGCCAATTCCATCATACTTTGCTTACATGTTCAACTCTTCCAGCATCAGCATCTTTAGACGACCATACAAGAATACCGATTCCCAGCATCAACAGCATGACCCCCATCCAGGAAACGGCACTTAAGTACTCACCAACGATGAAGACTCCTAACAGTGCTGCCGTCAAAGGCTCCGCGAGCGCAAGGGTGACGGCTGTTGAAGAGGAAACACGGAGAAGCCCTCTGGCAAATAGCAGGTAGGCGATCCCGGTTGCCATTATTCCAAGATGGAGGCTCACTCCTATCCCCTGCAGACTCGCCATCCATGACATGTCATAGATAAACAGGAATGGTGATAAACAAATGGCACTGAGAGTAAAGACGACGGCAACCACTGATAATGCCGGGTGGTTTTCAACCAGTTCTCTGCTGACAAGGGTATAGATGGCAAAAGATAAACCAGCCCCCAGTGACATGAGGACTCCCATCGGATCGACATATACGGCTTCGTTATTCATGAACAGCAGCAGGCAGCCTGAAATGGACAGGATTGTCGAACACCACCAAATTGGACCCGGACGTTTTTTAAACACGAGCCATTCAATGACTCCGGATAAGATAGGTGCACTTCCAATGGCTACGACCGTTCCGATTGCCACCCCGGTCCGGGTGACGGCAGTAAAAAAGAGTGGTTGATAGCATGCCATACTCAGGGATGCTATGATCGTGGGCTTTACCTGCCAGTGTGTAAATGTCAATTTACCCGTTGCAAGTACAATCCCCATCAAGAACAGCCCGCCGACTGCTAAACGGGCAGCACCGATGGCGATCGGATGCGCCGATTCCGGTGCGAATGCCTGCGTTGTACCAGTGGTCCCCCAAAGAATGCCGGCAAGTAAGATCAATAAAGCGCCATTCATTTTGCTCACCTCAATAAAAAAGAATATCTTCACTTAGCATAGAAAATTTCACAAGAAATTTCTTTACCAAGTTTGATATCCTTTTATCCCTTTTTAAGAATTCTATATTGCTGCGGGGAAATCCCCTCTTTTCTTACAAACCATCTGGTAAAGGATGACGAATTTTCAAAGCCCAATTCCTCACTGATCACAGACATCGACCATTCAGTTGAAAGCAGCAGGTGTTCAGCCTCTCTCAATCGCAATTCCGAAATATAAGCTTTCGGGCTCTTGCCGTGTTTTTTCTTGAACCACGCCGAATAATAGGCTGGATGATAATGTTCCATTTCCGCCAATGTCTCTAACCTGATCGGCTCCTTGAAGTGGTTATGAATATAGTCGACAGACGGGGAGTGAGATTGCTGGAGCTTGGTCGCCACATATCTGGCCAAACTCATTAGCGACGTTTCGTTCTCCGTACTCTTCGCCTCCTCCAGCAGCAAGAATCTGATAGAAGCCCACTGTTCATCAAGCTGCATATACATGCTGTTCGTATCACCCGGTAAATAGAGCAGGGGGATATCTAAAATCAAAAATTCATTCCGGTCTATCGATCGGTACTGATGATCAAACGCTGGAGGCAGGTAAAAACAGTGACCCGGATCAAGATGAAGTTCCTGCCACTCCGTTTGGATATCCAGCGAGCCCTGTAACGGAAACAGAAACTGACCATACTCATGCTGATGGGAGCGGAACTCTTTAGAATAGGATCTTTTCTCACAAGTTACTTGATTGGCACGTTCCAACTCACTTTACCTCCTTCTATTTTGGGACATGGGGACAGGTACCGTGTCCCGCTTCCATTGGATAATTCCACCTCATTCACCCCTCCGAAAGAATCATTCCCCTCAATTTCTTTGTAACTTCAGGGGGTGTATGATAAACGGTATCATCACCGATATAAACGAAAGTACTGATGTCGCCTTCATCACCCAGCCATAAATGAAGGCCTCGAGTAGCCAGGTGTTCATCATCCGATTCATACTGGACCATCAAGTCAAAGTCAGGCTTTGTAAGATCAACTTTGCCCGGTTGTTTGCGTGCGGATGTGATGGCCTCTTCAAAAACAGAAAGGGCGTCTTTGTCCTGATAAGACCACAGGAACTCTTCATTCATCCCTCCCAATCCATCCGATTCCGAAATCTCTACTTTTGAAATCTTCTCGTCCAGAAGGACCATTTTTTCTGATCGCCCGGATTGGCAGGCTGCCATGATCATCATGCCCACAAAAATACACATTACTAAAATCACCTTATTCATATTAATCGCCTTCCTCTTACTCTTTAAAACTGGCGGGGACAGGAAGATCTTCATTCAGAAAACCGGGACAACGAACCTGACCCCATGTCCCACTCTTTCTTGAATTCTGCCAGCGATTGGTGACGCTTCTTCCGATCATCGCTGACTGCTTTCATGGCCACATTGTATAGCTCCTCGCTCAATCGCCATTTATTGATGGAACGGTCTGTTTCCCCGCCGAACAGGGCGAAGGCGGTAGCTCCCATGAGATAGACATTGGTGATTTCATCGATTGCTGCACCGTACTCGAATTCCTCCGGTGACATAAAGCGTGATGATCCCCACATCCGGCCCATTTCATTGGTATATGGCCGTTTGGAATAAATGTCGATATCGCATATCAGAGTCTTTTCTTTTTGAAAATCATATAGGATGCTGCCGTCGTAAAAATCGATGGCCACATATCCCTGCTCCTTCACATGAATGTGGAAATCAAGGATATCACTGAACACATCGAGCCTAGTGCTGTCGGGCATTTGTAAAAATTCCTCCCTGGACAGAGGATACATTTTCCCCATGCATACCCCGTCTGTCCATTCAAAAATGGCGGCAAATCCTCCGCCGGTTTCTTCCGTTCGAATCAGCCGGATCAAATGAGGGTGCTCCAAATCATGATAAACCCGAGTCCCGGCTTTCAGTCCTGCAATTGCATCTTCAGGTTTGCCTTCATACCGGGCTGTCGGTGCACCGGCAAATTTGATGAAATATCTCTCATCCCCATCCTTTACCCCGAAACAGATGTTTCCAGAGTCCTGATCGTCATATACTTTGAAGACTTCTCCATACTGTTCGATGAACGAAAAATCGAAAGGGGACTTTAATTTGTACGGAATCTGATTGATGTATTGAATATAAAAGTCCTCCAAATACCAGCTTGGTACAGGGTTATTCATGCCGTCAAACCAGCGCATCACTTCCTTTGCCTGATTGATCATGACATTGACCTCTTCCATTCCGAAAGAGATTGCCCAAGGGACGGATGACAGCATATTGCTGCTTATGTAAAACGCCATAAGTTTGAAGAACTCTTCCGGCGGCCTGCCGTTAAAATATCCGTTGAGCTGGCCAGTGGCAAAATGCGGACTGACCGAAGCACTCCACACAATGCGGTTGAATTCTTCCCACGGATCACCGAAATCATGACGGTTGAAATCGATGACGGAGAGTTTCTTTCCCTTCGAAATGACCATATTCCCTACATGATAATCACCGTGATGAAACGTTTGCGGTCTTCCCCGCAGAAGATGCCTGTTCGCCTCAATATAGGCAATGATGCGGTCACCGTCTTCTATTTTGATGGGGCAGTCCTTGTACTGTTTGATTTTGTTGTCTGCTTTCCTGCTGAATTTCGTTTCCCAATCCTTTTGACCGGCCGGTGCAGGAATACAGTGGATTTCCTGCAGAACCCTCCCTGATGCAAGCCCCAATTCATACTGCTCGGTATCGGTCAACTTAGGTAAAACAACCTCGGCGTCTTCCCCCTCACACCATGTAAAAAGTGAATACACACTGCTGCCGTTGTCACACAAACCAAAATCCCTCGGCTGCGAAATGGGAAGCCCCGTTCCGGCCAACTGCTTCAACACCTCAAACTCGCTCTTCTTCCTCTCATACTCCGAACGATCGGCCGTGCGAAGCAGCAACTTCTCGCCCGTCACCGTTTCAATATAATATTTCTTGTCACTCGACCACCCCTTTGTGATCGGTTTGATCGTTTCGAATGTTCGCTCTTTTTTTATATCAAGCATCGCAGCACCTCCACGAGCCATGTGAACAGGTCCCTTGGCTCTCTTTTTTTCCAAAAAAGGGAACCACAAGGCCCCTGTCTCTCAATTAAAATATTCGTTTTATGTTTAGAAGTACCGAATAGGTTATGTAGTTCTTATGTTCTCAGTTCAAAGTTACGCTCAAATGATAATGACAACCCTTTACTTTCATTGTCATTGGACACGCCCCCTTAATATAGAGCTGCTCATTAGCGGAACGGCATGCCATTGTAAACATCAAGCATAAACAGGCAAATAAACCTCAACTTCTTCATGCCCATTTCCCAACGGATGATAGGTCTCAACTATATAAGCGTCCGGGTTTCGTCTGTAACCCTGCTCCCCCGCCCACTTCATTAGACCGCTATGCAGCCTGCCGATCTGATTGATGTCTCCCCTGACTGTCACATACTCCTGGCTTAATTCAATAAAATCCATCCCGCTTGGCAGGTCTGTTGGAACTTCATTTACGATCAGCCCTACATAATAGCTGCCATCCAGATGAAGTTCATCTTTCTTAGGTTCGAAGATAGCGATTTCAGTACCCGCATGTTGCGCAATTTCATCTGCCCGCGCCATAAATTGCCGGGCAGCTTTTGGTACCTCTGTGCCGAAAGCCGCAAAAGCTCCATTGCTTTTTATGCCTACAAAACTAAACTGTTTAGTGATTTTTTTACATTCCAAACTGGCTCTCCCCTTTGATCATTAATATGGTATTTCTTCTTTTACCCTTCGATTTCCTTTAATGATTCATTTACAGCCGGGATCAGGGAGTTTGTTTTATAAACCGAAATGCTCAAAAAAAGCCCCCCATAAAAGTGAATATCCATAAGTCTGATGGACGAATCAGCCCAAACATAATGACCACGACTCTGACCGGCCCAGCCCCCGGCATTACCCGGCAGCAGCATGGCTTACCGGTATCATTAACCTTATTTTACCAGCAGTAGATTCATAAAGAAATAGGATTAATGTAAATCTCAACGCTTCCAGAACTATTTTCACAAATAAAACTCAGCCCGTGATGAACTGAGTTTCAAGCTTTATATAGATTAACGATTCAGATTGTTCTTTAGACCATCAGCGATCCGCGGAACCCCCTGGCAGCATAGTAGGAGTCTGCTCCATTATGATACACAAAGACGTTGCCGAAGCGGTAATCGCAAAAAAGTGCTCCGCCAAGTTCCCTGATGTCAGGTGGTGTCTGTACCCAGCTAGACGTTTTCTTATCGAATGGTTCAAGTTTCTGCAGCTGCCGGTATTGTTCCTCCGTTAATAATTCGATGCCCATGGAAGCGGCCAAATCCATGGCGCTGTTCTCTGGTTTATGTTTCTTTCTTGACTCCAGGGCCTCGCGGTCGTAACAAACACTTCTGCGGCCTTTGGGACTTTCCGCTGAACAATCACAAAACATGTATTCGTCCTTTTTCTTGTCATATCCAATAACATCCGGCTCGCCGCCGGTTCTTTCCATCTCATTGAGCGACCACAGTTTTTCAGGACTTCTATCCAGATTTGCCTTGACCATAGCCCAATCAAGATTTTCATGGCGGTTCATGTGTTTCTCGAACCGCACTTTCAATATGTTGAGTAATTCTTCACTTTGTTCCTGTGACAATTTTTTATCGCTGATTTTATTTGTCATGTCAGTACCCTCCTCATTTATTAATTCATCTATTTGTTAATTCCAGATTCACATCCCGAATCCCTTCCAT
This sequence comes from Mangrovibacillus sp. Mu-81, assembly GCF_036867415.1. Taxonomy (NCBI): domain Bacteria; kingdom Bacillati; phylum Bacillota; class Bacilli; order Caryophanales; family Bacillaceae; genus Mangrovibacillus; species Mangrovibacillus sp. Mu-81. The sequence continues at coordinate 415,685 of NZ_JBAJHU010000001.1, read as the reverse complement.
TGAAAGAATCTTTCAAAATTCGCCGACGATGGTTATGAAGCTCTTTTACCATCATAAATACTCTTTAGCACAATCTTCAAGCCACAACATCCTTTTTATATAGAAAGAATTCACCTCTCATAAACAGCGAACCTTCTTCCTAATGAAGTGAACTTATTGACAATATTACATGTTTGGATGGAAGGTTGTCCTCCATTAAAAATATTTAAAACTATCCAATTAATAAAATCCCAGTCCTGTTGCGGAATTTTCATCGTCCTGATAATTCGAAAAATTAAAGAGGGCGATCTTGAGCACTTGTCCAACATATTTTTGATTTAATAAACAAAGACTAAAGAAAACCATCCATTTAACAGCAGGTGTTTACATGATCAATTCTACAATAAAACTATCCAAAACCATGGAAGAAAACGTTGAAATGGTGAAGTCTGCCTTTCATGAAACAGCGGACCTGAAAGATAGAAGTCTTTTATTAAATAAGACGTCTTGCAAACTTATTTATATAGATTCCCTAGTGGATAAAAAAGTGATTGAAAGAAATATTATTGAACCTTTATTGGAGTGTAAAACTGAAACAGTGCCGGAAATGATCGTGAAAAATGCCGAATATGTAAGGTCAACGGAGTTGGAAGTTACAGTAAAAAACCTTTTGGAGGGTAGTTGCGCATTGTTTGCGGAAGGAGATAATACTGTACTATTGCTGCCGGTAGCTGCTGGTGAGGAAAGAGCCATTCAGGAACCGGAAAATGAACACATCATTAAAGGCGCCCATGATGGATTTTCAGAGAATATCAATAAAAACATCTTTTTGATCAGAAGAAGAGTGAAAAATCCCTCTCTCCAGGTAAAGACGTTTTCCCTGGGATCCACAACAAATACCAAAGTATCTTTACTCTATATTGATGATCTTGTAGACCGGGGGCCGTTAGATGTCTTATTAAAAAGGATAGAGGCGGTGGATGTAAAAGAAATGCAATCATCCGGGGAACTTGAAGAATTAATTGAAGACAATAGTTATTCTTTATTTCCTCAAATGTTGTCGACAGAAAGACCGGACAGGGCAGCATCCTATTTATTAGAAGGAAAGTCAGTTGTGATGGTGGATGGAACTCCGCATGTTCTGGTATCACCCATTACATTCTTCAGCTTTTATCAGACTCCTGATGACTATAACAGCCGTTGGATAATAGGTTCCTTCTTCAGGCTCATCCGTATGTTCAGTTTTTTAATGGCAATCAGCCTGCCTGCTATTTATATTGCCGTGGTTTCTTTCCATTCAGAAGTGCTGCCCCTGGGAATTCTTTATGCAATCAGAGTGCAGATTGAATATATTCCGCTGCCCCCTTTCTTTGAAGCGATCGCCATGCAGCTTGTACTTGAACTCCTGAAAGAGGCTGCCATCCGTCTGCCTTCTCCTATTGCGCAAACGATAGGAATTGTCGGCGGTCTTGTCATTGGTACTGCAGTAGTGGAAGCAGGTTTCGTCTCCAACACGATGATTGTTGTCATTGCCCTTACTGCTATTGCCTCTTTTGTAGCACCTGTCAATCATATGGGAACTGGTGCCAGGATAATGGCTTTCCCGATCATTCTGGCTGCAAACTTTTTTGGATTCTTAGGAATTGTTCTTGCTCTAACAGTCTTATTGATTCATCTTTGCAAGTTAGAGTCTTTCGGAAAACCCTATCTGGAACCTGTAGCTCCATTACACATCAAGGGTATAAAAGATTCATTTATAAAAACCAAAAAGAAAAATAACTCATTAAAACAATCCTAGTAAGCCAGACAGGAAAGTGTGGAATCGTCTATGTCAAAGGCAGGATCCCTAACAAACTTACAGATTTTCTTTCTCATTATACAAACCCAAGTCGGATTTGGTATTCTTTCACTACCAAACACCTTGCAAAGTACAAGTAAAGGAGACGGCTGGATATCAGTTATTATCGCAGGAATATTCATTCAGATATTCTTAGTCGTTATATGGCTATTATTGAGGAAATTTCCACGTTTGACCTATACTGAGATCATAATATCCATACTGGGAAAATATCTTGGCAGCTTTATAAACAGTATCGTTTTCATTTACTTTATCACTACTGCATCCTTTGTATTGCTGCAGTTTACATCCATTATCAAAGAACATCTCTTGATTAACACTCCCTATTGGGTAATAGGTCTGCTGATGATTTTGACCTGTACATATCTGGCGGTCAGTGACATTAGAATCATTGCAAGGTTCTTTGGACTTATATCCGTTCTTTTCCTATTCTTATTTGGAATCTCTTTTTTTTCATTTCTTCTGCCTATGGACTTACATCATGTTCTTCCAGTTGGAACCAGCGGAATAAGAGAAATACTTAACGGGAGCCTTGATAGTCTCTTAACGATTTTAGGTTTTGAAGTGATCCTGTTCTTATACCCGCTGGCTGCCAAAAAGGGATCCACCTTCCTGAAAGTCATTTCTTGGGCTAATGTCTTTGTAACGGGGTTGACTGCATACTTTGTTATCCTTTGCATCATGATTTTCAGCGAACCCGCGTTGAAACAAATTCATTATCCGGTAATTTACTTTCTCCGCCCGCTTCATTTTCAAATGGTGGACCGTCTCGATTTACTGTTTATCTCGATTTGGATTGTTCCGCTGACCGCTTCAATTATCATTTACTTATATTTGGCAAGTAAGAGCCTGACTTTTATCAAAGGCAAGCCTTCTAAGCTGATTGTTGCGAATAGTCTAGTGGTTTTTACACTTTTTACGATTGCAAAGAAAGATCCCGCTTCTCTAAAGCTATATGCCGACTATGTGGAATACTTAAGTTATGGAGTTGTATTTGCTCTTCCTTGCATGCTGCTATTGTTAACCTATTTATTTAAAAAGCGGGGGGATTCCTAATGAGAAAAATTTTGTTTATATTCTTTTCTTCATTTCTTATGGCAGGCTGCTGGGATCAAAACCAGCTAAAAGACACCAGACTTGTCAACGGCATCAGTTTTGACACTGCTGAAGAACCCGATAAAATTCTGGGCACAGTCCGTGCGATTAATGTCCGCAGCGCTGGAGGAGGCAAATTCGAGGTTCAAGATGAATTTTACTTTTCCGAAAATGAAACGGTAGGTCAGCTTGAAATGGATCTGCAAAATAAAGTTTCCGGGAGGATGAACGCAGGAAAAGCATTTATCATCATTGTGGGGGAAGAAATGGCCAAAACCAAAGGCATCAATTCCTTATTAGAACCGATCATCCGTTCCACCAGAGGATATATATCTTCACGTATCATCATATGTGAGGGAAAGGGCAATGATATATTATCCTTAAAACAAAATGAAAGTCCGATTGTGTTTGAAGTGGATAATCTGCTTCTGGGCGGTGCAAAAGAGTCCTACATACCTACAGAAACCACTTTTACGGTATGGAACAAAATAACAGATAATTCGATTGATGTCATTCTTCCCTTCATTAAAAAAGATAACCAAAACAACCTGCGCTTGGCAGGGTCGGCCTTATTCAAAAGTGATAAATTCACCGGTAAGACTTTAACAATCGGTCAAACTGCATTACTTTTAACCCTAAGAGGTGATAACAAAAGCAGGACAAAAGTTATTATAGAATCAGCAGAACTAAGTCAGGCCCTCACCCTTGCTATCGAGAATAGTAAGATTAAAACAGATGTTGTGAAAGAAAATGGTAAAGTGACATGCCATATCAAGGCTGACTTACAAGCAAGAATCTTAAGCTACTATGACGGAGAATCTCCGATGAACATCAAACATTTAAATAAACTATCTTCAAAAGAACTCACCAGGAAAGTGAAGGAGTTAACCAAAATATTAGTAGAAGCCAATAGTGACGCTTTAGGGATCGCTAAAGAATTATCAACAAAATATCCTGAAAGCTGGAATCCAGAAACATGGAAGCATGAGTATCAACAAGTGGAGTTCAAACCTGAAGTAAACGTTGAAATTCTCGGGACTTACAATCTTCATTAACGCATCCTTAGTTCGTCCTATCCAACTTTTTCGTATCCCAAAGGGAACACTCTTCTTGAATGTCCCCTTTGTGATTGAGCAAGTGCATCAGTGTGTTAAGAATGATCCTGACCTGCTATTTTCTTCAGCCGCTTGGACATGAGTGATGATTTGTTAGATCACTTCCTCCACAATCGACTCCCCTTCGCTTTGATCACGGTCCAGCCATTTCCAATTTTCATAGAGACGTATTCTTCCATCTTGCAGCAATTCGGGAGTAGAGGTGCATTGACCACCCCGTATCTCGTTCTGAATATTTACATGGTTGTATCTAAACGTTAAACAGCCATCTTCTTTCACGATGCCGATCAGAGTTCCTTTCACGATTTCCCCGCCGCTATAAGCCGCTGTAAGGATATTACCTTCTTGTTTATATTCAAAAAATGTCTTTGAAGAAACTTCACCATTAGCCGTGTTTTCAGTTGATACGAATGTGCGTCCATTGTAATTTATCATCTACAGCACTCCTTTATTCTATTAGATCACTTAACTTCATTTTTCACACGATAGCGAACCCAGACTGATCCGTTCCCAAGGCGTTGTAAATCTTTCAGTTCCAATCATAGTACCCCCGCCGCTAAGTCCCAATTTCCTGAAACTCTGTACAATACCCACCGATACACGAACGGGTATTATGATCATTGATTTTGTCGATTTGATAATATATTTCTATTTTTGATAATAAATCGATGGTTTTTGATAATATATTCTGATTTTTGATAATAAGTTGGCCGTTTTTGATAATAAGATAATTCCCTAGCCAGTAATACCCCTAATAGAAACCTTCATCCTTTACATATAGAAGCTTTTCGGGCTACTAAAACAGAATAACTGAAATAAAGCACGGGTGTAATGATACAAATTCTCTATTTGTTCTTTGTTTAAGGCCGTTTATATTAATAATGTGACCTATTCTACAATCGCAATCAAATAAAACTTTCATTTATATTTTTGCAAACACTCCATGATGAGTTCCGGACGGTCCTTATGTACTTCGTGATCGCTTCCTTACTCCAACAAATAATCCCATACCTCATCTAAATAAGTTTCCAGATACGCACTGGTATCCACCACCAAATATCGATGGCCCTCCGGTTTTTTACTAGTTTCAAGAGTTCTCTTAAAATCTTCCAAAGATTGAACCTCTTTTATTTGGCTTATCTTGCTTTCCCTCTTTTTCAATCGATTATTTATTTCGTTAAAATCATCGAGGTAACACTCCACATACTTATATGCTGCATGATACTTCTTTGCCAGGTCAGTTCCTTTTTTTATCATCTGTTGATACAAACAGGGGCTGTCAAAAATAACGCTTCGCTCCTGGGATAGTATAGATTCGATGATCGACCAGTCGATCTGATAGGAAATGCTCCCCGAAGTCTTTCCATCCATTTCTGCTCCCTCTGGAGTCTCCATTAATGCAGTCTTTGTTACATCGTGATCAATTATAATGGCCCCGGTTCTCTTTGCGATTTCACGGGAAAGGGTAGACTTGCCCGAACCCGGGAACCCTGACATTTGTAGAAAAAACATGGATATACCTCTATTCGAATTATGATATTTTTTCCCCATATTTATATTTATTCTTTATGCAGAAGAATAATATTTACTATATTCCAATTATTCCAAAAACAAACACATCTTACAATGTTTTTATTAACAAGAAAGCCTGATGTTAAGTTCTCGCGCTTTTTATGGAATAGATGGTTGTTTCTTTCCTGAAATTCTTTCCTTTAACCTTTTTTAACTCCTTTATGATTTGTTCCAGGTTAATTCTTTTAGGGATCCCAATTGAAATCATCCAGTCCCAACTTCTCTTTAACCTTCATGAAGTTTCATGACGGGAATGCCAGTGAGAAGGTCTCTGTCCATGCAGCAAAATCATGATATGATAAGAAAAATGGGCTAATACGAAATAGGGGATGACAGCATGCTAGAGGGGAAAATCATCAAATTTTACCGGGAATACCGCAATATGAAACAAAAGGAGTTAGGTGACGGGATTTGTTCGAGTACCCATATCAGTAAGATTGAGCGGGGGCTGACAGAGGTATCGAGGGAGACTATCATCTTGTTGGCGGAACGGCTTGAGATCCACCTGGATGAAGAAGTCATTCAATATAAAAGGGTAGAGACACTGCTGATGGATTGGCAGGAGACCATTATTAAGAAGCAGCAGAAAAAGGCGGAGGATATCAAACAGCAGCTGGAGAGAATCCAACTTTTGCACATCCCGGATTTTTATCGTACATATACGCTCGTGCTCACAAGATATTATTTGTCCGTTTCAGATGTAAAGCATGCGGAAAATCTAATCGAGGAGATGGGTTTCTGGACGGATTTGACCAAGTATGAGGAAAATATGGTGCTTCACATCAAGGGGATCTATTTCGGCAGTGTAAAAAGTAATTTTTCCAAAGCGCTTTCTTATTTAAAGAAAATCAAACTTGAACATTATGCCAATCAGGAATACTACTACGACCTGGCTCTTACATACAGTTACTTAAATTCCAGTGTTCTCGCCTTTTATAATGCCAGTAAGGCATTGGATTTTTTTACGAAGACGCGCAGCTTTTCAAGGATGATTGATACGGAAATGCTGATGCTGATTCAATTGGAGCAATCTGAGGATCTCCCTTTTTTAATCAGTGAATATGAACGGTTGATTGACATGACCTCGGATTTCGGACTGCACCGCCAGCGGACCATCCTTTATCATAATCTTGGCTATCTCCATTTGCAGTATGGGCGCTTCCGGGAAGCAAGCGATTATTATAAAAAGGCGATGGATGCAAGAGATCCCTCCGACCCTCAATATCTTGGCTCACTGGAAGGCTACCTCAATGCTTTGACCAAGGAAGGAAATGCAACTCTGCCTACACTGCTTAACCTCATGGAAGAAGGCTTGAACATCATCAACAACAGCACCGATTCCATTTTTCATTATTTGTTTACGATGCACCGCTACTCTATCCTCGGAGAAGAAGAGCAATATTATCAATATCTGGAGACAGATGCATTCCCATATTTCGAAAAGATGGGATATGGTTTGACCACCGAATATTATGCGGTTAAATTATTCGATTATTTTATGGAGAAGGAGGATCTGGACAAAGCCAACCAATATGCCGGTCATATACTCAGGAAGATTCCAAGGAAAAACCAGTTTGTTTGAATGGAAAAAAGATGCCAGTGAATGGCATCTTTTTTCTTAACAGTTATCTCAATCCATACGCTTTGATGATTTCCTGAGAGATCTTATTCCCTTTATCATCCCAGGCGCTTGCCCTGAGTGAAACGGATGTTGCATTTTTCGGGTTATCGATGATTGCCTTGAAGCGGTCACCTTCACCGGAAAGCTTCACTTTCTTCCACTTCTTCCCTTCGTTAAAGGAGACTTCCAACGTAGTTCCTTCGATCTCGCCATACCCAATAGCATCTTTCAGTTTTCCTACAGACAGTTCCAATTCAGTCGGACGGTTGGAGAGCGCATTGCCGTTGACATCTGTATCGACTTTGTAATCGAGCGTCAGAAATGGAAGGTTGGCTCTCCATTGTTCCTCTGGGAGCTCTTCTGTCCAGAAGGTCCATTCCGTATGTGTGCGGGTGGACGTATTCCAGCGCTGCTCATCCCGCTCTGCATCGGTTACAAACCGGAACTTCGTGCGTTCGGCAGGTGCAACATCAAATGCATAGATCGCCTGGCCGTTCCCTTCTTTCACCAACCTGTCCCCCTGATAAAGCTTGGTTGTCTGGTTTTCTACGGATACATTGTAATCTGTTCCGCCGGTATTACCTGTTCCGCCGTCAGCCCATGCAGGCACATTGATCATGAGGGAATTTCCCTGGCGTTCCGGTACCCAGTATCCATCTCCAAGTGCTGGTCTCACGACAGGGGAGAACCAGTTTTCCGTCAATTTATCCCCTCCGTTGTAAGACTTCAACGGTTGACGCACTTCCCATGTTGCATCTAAAACTGACGCCTGATGATACCAATTTGTACCTTCTTCAGCAGACACATATTCCGTCCTCGCATTCGGGAAGGAAATTCTCTGAGGGAAGCCGACTGCGCCAAATGTGTGTGGACGCAGGTCATAACGGAATTCGCTTCCATCCGTTTCAACGTGGGAATTATAACGGCTCTCAATGACCGCCAGATCTTTCCTCTTTGGTGCATACGTCAATTTCTTCGGAATCGATCCTTCATGGACATCCATGAGGTCATACACATAGGGAGAATTTGTTTCCCCTTCGACTTTCAGCTTGATGTTTCCAGAGCGGACAGCCTTGATGAGTTTATCCCCTTCTTTTTTACTAATGCCTGCGACTGCCAGAGGATTATCCTTATAATCCGGTGTGCCGGCGTATTCGCTGAACTCTTTATCTTCGTGGTTTGCAATGATCAATAATTTCGCTCCTGCCTCAGCAGCAGCCGTTGCCTGTTCAGAAACGCTGATATCACCAATCCGGTCCACTACGACTGCTTTCCCTTTCGCCTTCAGGCGGTCATAGTCGGCAGGGGTTCCCTTTCCTGCATATACAGTCGACAGGTTGTATTTCCCATCCAGCAAGGTACTGCCTGCAAATGGGATATCGTCCAGTTCTTTTCCTTTAAAATTGATTGTCAGAAGCGGCTTGGTCAGGCGCCAGCGGGTCAGCTGCTCAAAGTAGCCTTCCTTCACTTCTTTTGTAGGAACCGCGTACAGCTTATCAATCCACACCGGCATCAGGTACAAGCTTGTCATCGGCATATCCCCGAGTGTGCGGTGATACTCAAGCCGGCGATAGTTTTCTTCCGATTTTTTCGGGACGTCCACCTTGATTTCTTTTGCCTTGCTAGCATCCAGCTCCACTGTTCTCGGCTTGTTCAGTTTCACTTCCGGATCACCGACCAGTGCAGCACCTGCATGATCGGTGTCTACATCCACGTCCATCAGTGACATCGCCGAATAAGTGGCAGGAGGAAGGCGAAGTTCCAAAGTACCATCTACTGCAAATACCTGCGGCTCCATGTCCTCGCTGAATATGACCGTATAAGCTAGTCCCGGGGAACCGTCACGGTCCGTCGCTTTTAACGTCAGTGGATAACGTTCTTCTTCTTTCACCATTGCCATCGTTGTTCTCACTACTTCTTTACCTTCTGATGCTGCGGTCAAATACCCTTGATAGCGGGAACCTGTTTCACTAACGTCGGAATCGAGGGTGACTTTTACGTCAGCCGTCCCCCCGGCGGGTACAGTGATGGTTGATTCAGACAGGCTGAGAAGTCCATCAGGTGCATCCTTTCCATCTGCGTTTGAAAAAGATGCTGACAGATTCAGAGAAATGTCTTCATCCCCATCATTTGAATACGTCACAACCTTCTCGACAGGGTCTTCGTCGCCGTGCGGCCACTGGTAGAAACCAAAGGAAATGGAGCCTGTCGCTCTTATCTTTGTTTCTAAAGCTGCTGCAACATCCACTCGCCCCGTTCCCACCTGATATGGCTGATAAGCATCAAGCTGGTGGGTTGTGTTCATGAGAGCTTCCTTGATTTCATCCCCGGACCATTCAGGATGCTTTTGGGCTACAATTGCCGCTGCTCCAGCGACATGCGGAGTCGCCATCGACGTTCCATCGAGGCTTTTATAATCCCCGCTTCCGGAAGAGTACTGTGAACGGGCTGCCACGATCCCGACTCCAGGAGCGGATAAATCAGGCTTTAGCGCTTTATCCCCAAAGCGAGGTCCCATTGAAGAAAAATAGGCAAGCTTGTCCGACTTGTCAACTGCTCCGACAGTCAATGCCGCATCAGCCGCACCCGGTGAACCGATCGATCCTTCCGCACCGTTGTTACCGGCTGCAATGACAAACAGCGTCCCGTTCTCTTCTGTCAAAGAATTGACCGCCTGTGCCATCGGGTCTGTCCCGTCACTCGGTTCGCTGCTGCCAAGACTCATGTTGACGACCTTGGCTTGATCCGAAGCCCATTCCATTCCGTCGATGATCCAGGAATCCTGGCCATATCCTTCATCACTCAAGACCTTTCCTACTAACAAACGGGCATCCGGGGCCACACCTTTATGCTTCCCATCCCCTGTTCCCGTGCCGAGAACCGTGGAGGCAACATGGGTCCCATGTCCATTGACATCCTTCACATCCTCTCCAGGCACGAAACTTACAGCTTCATTCAATTGCCCCTGAATATCAGGGTGCTCCGCGTCGATCCCTGTATCCAGGACTGCCACCTTTACATCCTTCCCTGTATAGCCTGCTTCCCACGCCGTATCAGCTTCAATCTGCGGCACACTCTGATCAAGGGAAGCCTCCACGCGGCCATCCAACCAAATCTTTTCTATCCCTTGCTCAAAAAGCGATGCCTTTTCCTGTTTGCTGCTCTTCGCTTCAACAGTGACATCCTTCCAGAAGGATTCTGACTCTTTTTTCTCTGCAGACAGCGCAACTCCGTTGATGCTTTCCAATTCCCTTACCTTTTTCGCCCCTTTGGGAGCCGGTATAGCAGAATAACTCTTAGCCTTTGTTTCCTCGTATTCTACTATCACCGGAAGAGCAGAGAGACTTTTGTCATCGTAACCATATTCGATCAGTTTAGAAATATTGAACAAATCCATGTCCAGTTTTCCTGCAGCCAGATAAGGCATCGCTGTGCCGGGGAATACAAAGGTCTCTTCCCCGATCGTCATGACCCGGACACCCTCCGCATTGTGATGAACTGTTTCTACATTAATGGCAAATTTCCCATTATCCAACGTCGTCACATTTACCTTATCTCCCGTGATGAGAGTGATGACGTGATCACCCGCTATATTTCCGTTCACTGTAACCCCCTGCTGTGTCGATGCATCCGCATCCACCAATGCACTTGCCTGAGGGATCGCTCCCGACAGAGTGAGTGCTGCAATCGATCCAGCCAATAATAATTTCTTTGTTACATTCTTCATTCCCATTCTCCTTTGCCATATCATTCTGGTAGATTCATAGCTTATGTACATCATGATGGAAATTGAAATAACGGTTTGACAGTTCTGCGAGTACTTTTACTCCCCCCTTTGATTAAATGCGGTCACTTGAAGTGTTCTGAAGATGACATACGATGAGGTACATTGAGGTTGATAACTGTATTGTATAGCCCCCTGAATCGTATTGACAAATGGTGTTTCCATAAGGTCTTTTGACATAGGCATACAGATGGATACTGTCTGAATTTCTTTTTTTGGGAGGGATACATACTTGAAAACTACTAAAAGTACGGGAGGGAATTGGGGTTTTTATTTAAAAGAGGAAGTGATCTAGGGAAGATACCCTTTTTAATCATAGGAAATGAATCGATATGTACTCATTGATTTCTTCATTTTAGTAAAATCGATTCAAATTCCTATTAAAATATGAATATTCACACTATTTAAAGTTAAAAACATATACTATCATAGCTCATAGAGGGGTGCGTTATTTTTTACAGAATAATACTCTTATAATACATATCCTACCGATTACTTTCCTTGTACTGGCTGGTCCCCTCTTCGCCACTTCTGCGATCTTTCTATTAACATCTTAAACAGATGTTAGTATAAAAAAATTACATATAGGAGGCATTCCATGCTGAAAAAATCATTGTCCTTAGTATTTGCCCTGATCCTGTCGTTTGCCGCTTTTGATTTTGACCTGCCAACCGCCTCGGCTATTCCGCCGGGCACACCTTCTAAATCCGCCGCACAATCTCAGTTGGACTCGTTGACCGTCAAGACCGAAAGCTCCATGACCGGCTATTCGCGGGACAAATTCCCTCACTGGATCGGCCAGGGAAATGGCTGTGACACCCGCCAACTCGTCCTGCAGCGTGACGCTGATTACTACAGCGGTGACTGCCCTGTCACTTCCGGCAAGTGGTACAGTTATTTTGACGGCGTCATTGTGTATTCGCCTTCCGACCTCGACATTGACCACATCGTTCCGCTCGCGGAAGCATGGCGTTCAGGTGCCGGCAGCTGGTCGACAGATAAACGCGAGGACTTCGCCAACGATCTCAGCGGCCCGCATTTGATCGCCGTGACCGCAAGCTCCAACCGTTCAAAAGGGGACCAGGATCCATCAACCTGGCAGCCGCCTCGTTCAGGTGCCCGCTGTGGATATGCGAAATGGTGGATCAATACGAAGTACAGCTGGGATCTAAGTCTGCAGGCATCAGAAAAGTCCGCTCTTCAGAGTATGCTCAACTCCTGTTACTACTGATGTGTTTGCTTACATTGCACTAGTGGTACTTAATGAGAAACATCCTGCATGAGAAGGGAGGCACTCGTATGGAAAAGAAGTCGACAACCTTTACTGCAACCCACGGCGTCATGACATCTGAGGCCGGTGTGATCAGCGGCGAGCTTGAACTTTTCACCTCTTGTACTGACGACGGTACGCTCGCGCTCGCCATCACGTATGCAGGTGCCGAAGAATGGTACACTTTGCCCGGAGGTGAATACCACCTTCACGATCCTCGAGACCATGAAGTTGTCCATAGGATGCTCGCGGCAGTGCTGGAACGTCCTTAGATTAATTATTTTGAATCCGAGCAATAGAATTGAAACCAGAAAGCCCCCGGACAAATGTCAGGGGGCTTTCTACTGTCTTTACGACCCTATTCTTCTAGAAACAAAGACCCCAATTAAACATAACCCGATCCCTGTTAACTTAATGACTGTGTTCCCTATAAAGTGGAAGTCATCAACTGTTAAACCAAACATAATACCTCCGATAAGAATAACAGGCAGACCGGCTAATATCCTCAACTTTCATTTCATACCTGTACCTGTAACCATGACGCATTTCAACTACCTTTTTTTCAACCCTATACCAAGGTTAAAAGGAGCAAACTGATACATTAAAGCACCGACCACAAATAGAGCCCCACAAAGTAAGAAAATATAAGACAAAGCTTGTGCTCCTTGAGTGGTAGAAGAAAACATCAGCCAGCCTAAAATAAACTGCAGAACTGCATTAATTGGAAGGTAAAAGGTGAAGAATCGTTTTCGATTCATTAACAGATAACCTGCCACCACCAATAAATATGTACTGCTGATTGCCATAACTATCGGAAAGGCAGGCTTAAACTTGATTGCATACACAATGTAATCAAACTTTGAAATATCACTCTCTTTATCTACTGCACCGGAAAAAGGGGTTGAATACTCCCATTCAAATTGCCTATCCACTATTTCGGAACCCTCGTACAATGTTGCAAAAATCGAAAATAGAAGGACTCCCACACCAAGTCCGATTTGGATTATGTAACGACTCATTTTATTCCTCCTTGCTTGTCTTCATCTATCGCCTGGGAAATGTATCCATTCGAACAACCTCATTAACGAAACTCGATTTCGCCAGACGAATAAACATCAGCAAACCACCTCAGCACCACATTATGATGATGGATGATCTGCTGCGCAGTCAGTTCATCAGAATCCCACGTACTGTGGGCATCTGAGATTAATGTAACTTTATATCCCTTACTAAAAGCACTGCGGCAGGTCGTGTCCACGCACGCTTCAGTCTGAATCCCTGCAATATACAGATGGGTGATGCGTTTTTTGATCAACTCTTCCTCTAATTCAGTGTCCAGGAATGAATCTGGTGACGTTTTTTGAATGACCGCATCCTCTGCCCGCGGTTTGATATCTGGGTGTATTCCCCATTCTTCTGTCCCATATTCAAGAGGTTTCCCTGCAGGGGCGTTATGCTGGACGTAAATGACTGAGGTATCGGCAGAACGGGCTTTCTCAAGTAATGTTTGTATGGTGGAAACGAGTCTATCCCCCTCATATACCGATGCTCTATCGGCAAACATCCCGTTTTGTACATCGATGAGCAGTAAGGCATTGTTCATTGTTTTCCCTCCTTTGTATAGAATTCCTCTTCACTTAATCTCAATTTCTGAAGAGCACCGGGACGGATCATCTGGTGCTCGGAAGCAAGGGGTCAGTCTTCATATTTCAAAATTAATGGCAATCTATGAAGTTATTTATAACCTCCATAACTTTTCCGTTTCAATTAAATGACCGATGAACTCTCCATCGGTTAATTTCATCATCAATCATCACCATTTCCCCTTTATTAGCAATCATTTAAACAGCAGTGCTCAATCTATAAGCGTTTATTTTCAACTATGGACACTTTTCGATCAACTTTCACCAGTATGTTTACTCCTGAATTTCTATTAGAGTCTTTACAAAATATGAAACTTTCTCACGATATAACCGAATCATGATTCTCACTCCCAGTCCAGTTCACTACCAATTATTTCAAAATAACCCATCTTACTCAAGAAAAATTTTCTATCGAGACAAATCCCTTAATAGAAGGGTTCATATAAGTGTCTTAATACGGCTGCAAAAATGGAACCCCAAACATGACCCCTTGATCAACAAAAAACAGGACTGAAAGCTATAGTGCAAGTCTACGGAAACATGTACAATAGAAGTAGATTTGTACACCTATTTGAACAACAACATTTTTCTTATGAGAGGAAGTTAAGTAGAATGGGAAATTCGAATAAAATCACCATCAAATCATCGGTACAGGCACCGGTGGCAAAAGTCTGGGAATATTGGACAGCGCCAAACCATATCACAAAATGGAATGCCGCTTCCGATGACTGGCACACCCCTTTTGCAGAGAATGATTTACGGGTAGGCGGAAATTTCCTTTCCAGGATGGAAGCGAAAGATGGCAGCTTCGGCTTCGATTTCGGCGGTACGTATGATGAGGTCAAAATTAATGAGGTTATTGCTTACTCAATGGAAGATGGGCGAACCGTCAGCATCACATTCAACGGGCAGGGAAATGAAACCGAAATCGTGGAAACATTTGATGCAGATACTGAGAATCCGATCGACATGCAGCGTGAGGGGTGGCAGGCGATACTTGATAATTTTAAGAGATATGTAGAGGGGACGGTTTAAGAAATAGAGAAGGAGGGTCTTCCTTTTGAGGAACGGGGGACAGACCCTGCTTTTAGTCAATTCCCCTTTTAATGTGACAGAGGATGCTGCAGTAAATAAAAAAACACCATATAGATACTGAAGAATGCCAATAGAGTAATAGAAATGAAGAATATTCTTCTCCATTTCTTCCCCATAAAATAAACATTTACCAGAAAGTAATAAATTATCCCGCATCCTAAAGTAAACAAGAAGAATTCGACGAATTTACCTGCGCTCATCTTTATTTCTTCAATCTGTGAGAACTCCCCGTTTCCATCGAGCACGATTGGAACGGTCAAACTTTGTAATAATATCCCCCCAAATATCACAATCCCCATCATATTCAATACTGTTCTGAGACTGTATTCTTTCTCTGCAATCGGCTGAGATTCAGGTGTTGTCTTATATTTCACTTCCAAGCTATCGCCTCTCCCCCTTCGATATAGTAACAAGTACGAAGGAGACCTCAAAAGGTTCCAAAATTATCCTTTCAAATGGAAACTATTCATATGATTTGCTATACAATGAGTGGTGATGTTTATCCCCGACAATTATGACATGCGGAATCTGCGGTTCTGGACCAATGTCTCTGGTATAGGAATTATTCCGACAACCTCCCCACCAGATTATAAGGTTCCACTTCCCACGTTTCATAAGGGATGACGCTTTTTGCTTTCATACAATCAATGGTACGGGATTTCATATGGGGACGAGTTATATATGTATCAATGTTCTCTTCAGTCAGCTTAATGAACGCTGCCTCTTTAATTTCTTCTGGCTGAATCTTTAATTCACCACCCGTTACACTCGCATTGAACACGACTGATAATAGATTCTTCGTTGTATTGTAATACACACCCGTTATTCCAATGGGTGAGATGAGGATACCGGTTTCCTCTTCTATTTCCCTGCATACAGCTTCATCTAAAGCCTCTCCTTCTTCCACTTGCCCTCCTGGCGGCTCCCAAGTATCAGACCGCCAATGGGTCTTGACCAATAATGCTTCTCCATTTTCATTCGTAACATATGCGGAAACTGCAATGATATGTTTTGGATGCCCCATATCCAACCACCTTCCTTTTGTTCATATTATTTGTTGGTTTGAAATAACCTGCGTCAGTCCTTTCAAAATCAATCAATCAATCATAAAACTCTATATGCGGCTTTTCCTTCCTATAATAATCCAGCCTGTCCTGCAAACTGCCCGTATGAAATTCAAATTTATGACCATCCGGATCGGTAAAGTAAACGGACTTTTTATCCCTTTCGTCTCTAAGCCGGCCAGGCAGGATATTGGTATTCAACTGCTTTAATTTATGTACTATATCATCAAACCCTGATTCTTCTACCGAAAAAGCAATATGCGTGTACGATTGGCTGATTTCATTGCGGGGGATGTCCTTTTCTTCATTAAGGGCAAGCCACATGCCGTTCAGATCAAAGTAAGCAGTAGTGCGACCCTTTACCAGCAGCTTTGCGCCAAATGCTTGCTGATAAAACAAGATTGACTCTTCCAGGTTGGACACTGAAAACAATAAATGGTTGAGTCCTTTTACTGACATGATTTCACCTCCTCGGATTCTTGCTTTGCCCGGTAACCTGTTCTACAAAATCCCCAAATACTTCTTCAAAAAATTCCTTCTCCTCTAAGAAAGGATAATGATTGCTTTCTTCAAATATCTTAAGTCTTGATTGCGGGATTGCCTCCGCTATTTCAATTGAATACGACACAGGACACTGAACGTCATGCCTGCCGCACAAGATGAGTGATGGCGCAGAGATCAGCTTAAGTTTTCTTGTTACATCAAATACATGCAATTCCCGGCTAAAATAATCTAGCCGAATACCGGACATTTTTTTGCTAATCGGAAGTGAAAAATACTGGTCATGCTTCTCTGGTCGAAATAAGGATAATTTCATCCGTTCGGCAGTGATGCCCTTTCTTTCAGCTTTACTCAGATCAAGTTGTTTCAGCGTTTCCATATAATCCTGCATGATCTGAAATTTCGAATGTTCAGGATTGTAGATACAGTCTTTCGAGAACGTCATATATTCCCTTGCCGCTGCACTGGCAATGACCATGAACGATAGACTGTCAGAATGATAGATTCCATACATGATTCCGAGCATCCCGCCAGTTGAATGGCCCGCAAATCCCCATTTTTCAAAGCCAAGGCTCTCACGGATGGCTTCCAAGTCAAAAATCGTTTCCAGCATACTCAGCTGATACGAGGCAGTGGCTATTTCGGATGCACCGGCTTCCCTCAAATTCACCAGAATGACCGTATGACTGAATGTAAAGGCCTCTGCAAAATAGTCACCCGTTTCATTGAACTCTGAATAGTGGTGGGTCACACAAAGCGGGGCACCTGTACCCTTTATGAATACTTCAAACTTTCCACGCAAAGTCTCGAGAATTCTTCCCTCCCAGTTTTCCATAAAAGTCTCAACTTTCTGCAAAAATCTCAAATCCTTCAAAACGATCATTTTTTCAATTTTGATATGGGTGTATTTTAGAAAAGAAAATTCGACAATCGGCTCAATTCCCAGGAAAGTGGCACAATTATCGGATTCCGGCTCAATTATCCGAAAACCGGCTCAATAAAAATTAGTATATTAATATTTTCGATTTTGGTAACGATCTTCCGTTTTCGACTAAAAAAGGGACACTTTTGTCCCTTTCAGAGAGGAGCCACAATAAGAAACCTTCTCCTACTATCTCCACGTATTACCATACTCCCGAACAAACGCAATATCCTTCTCATAATGCTCGACATGCCCTTCCCCGATCATCTTTTGAAAAGCAGTATCCCCTTCTCCGGCTTTTCTTTTGATGGTTTTACACAATCCTTCCAAGCGGCGGATGACCATGTCCACGACGTCTTCTTCAAAATCCATGCCGTAGGAGTCAAGGAATAATTGAATTCTCCGCTTTATCCTTCCGGCATCATTTTCTGGTTTATACACTACCGGTTCACCCGTTTCTGAAAGATGCAGTCTGCTCAATGGAACGCACGTATAGAGGGTGTATGCTATGTCATAGACCCTCGGACCGGGACCGGCGACATCGAAATCGATGATCCCCACCGGTTTTTCATGATGAAAAATGATGTTGTAAATGGGAAAATCATTGTGGCATATAACTTCATAAGGCAGGGGAGTGTTATCGATTGGCTGCCAATCTTCGTCTATTGCAAAATCACTCACCGCATCATGGTAAAGACGCAGCATCTTCGCTATCTCCTTTAGCACATCATCCGACCACATATAGTCTTTCAAAGGATAATTGCCTGCTTCCCCTTCAATATAGGAAAGAATCTCCCTGCCCTTTTCATCGATTCCCAGGAATGCAGGGGCATAAGGATAGCTTTTTTTCTTCAAATGCTTCAGTAAGGCATGTACCTTGCTGCTCTCCGGTTTCAATTCCCTGCGCACTGTATCTTTCGATCGATATACGCTCGAGACATTTCCCCCTGTCAGCTGTTCTTCGTTTTCGCGGCTTGTCATTGGGAAATCACCTCCTACTAGGTGTAAATAGTGACCAACCAATGACAGACTGGCCTGCTCCGTGTTCATTTTTTCAAAAGCGGAAATTCTGTATTGAAAAATTCATTGTAATCATTCAAATGATAATCAGCTATGTCTGATTGACCTTGGAACATGCATGTCGCAATCCCTATTTCCCTGGCCGGCAATAAATCCAATTCTCTGTCCCCAATTGCGAGGTGAATTCTTTTTTTCTTATGCAAGTGAAGGTAGGCGGCTGGATCCGGTTTACGCGGGAACCCATCGTCAATCGTTACGATATCGGCGAAATAGTTCCTCCAGCCGTAATGATCCAGTATGGTCATGACCCCAACCCTGTCTTTATGGGTCATGATCACATTACAATCGGCAAACTTCAATACTTCTTCTAAACCGTCAAAAGGTTTCATATCCAAAGGTGATATTATTTCCTCTAATCGATTCATCTCTTCGACCTGTTCACTTGAAATACCATAAAACTCAATGGCATGTGAAAAGGAAACTTTCAATTTATTATAGATTTCCTGCGTGTCCTCCTCATCCCCCAACACTTGAGAGAGAAGTCGCGTATAAGCAGGATATGTATCAAATAAAGTTCCGTCAAAATCCCATAGAATATTCAAATGGATCATCCTTTCTGTTCTACGCCTCAGATTACCATGATACCGAATGTACCTGTACCTTTTGCCCACTCAGTACAATCTCAGATTCGAGAGTCATCCCCAATTTATCTGCCACTTTTTTGGACCCGGTATTTTCAGGCTGTATCAAAGCAATGAATCTATTAATACCGAGACCTCTCCCATACACCATCAGGCTTTTGGCTGCTTCAGTCGCATAGCCTGCACCCCAATATTCTTTTGAAATCCAATATCCGATTTCTATTTCCTCTCTCCCATTAATCATTTGCGGAACCAATCCTGCATGTCCGATGGGGCTTTTAGTTGATCTATTTTCTAAAACCATTAATCCAAAAGCTTGACCAGTACTATACGTATGGTAAATCCATTCTAAAAATGTTCTGGTACCTTCCCGATCCCTCGTTTTCCCTTCTCCTATATAAAGAACCATTTCAGGATCTGATAATAAAGAATGGAGGAATTCAAAATCGACATCACCATATCTACGAAAACTTATGCGTTCTGTTTGTAAGTTCATGAGAATCTCCTTTTTTGGGTAACACGGGGACAGGTGCAGTGACTATATATATAACTGGGACAAGGGACCTGTCCCCGTGGCTCTCTCCCCGTGGCTCCCTTACTGATTTCGTCCAGTATCACTTATTAATCTCCAGCACAATCACATCAAACAATTCTCCATCCGCATAAAGCAAGAATGCCCATTCTCCCCGTTCAGGAATGGTAACAGCTGACGGGGCGTGAACATCGGCTCCGTTATTCTCGCCGCCCAGTCCAATCGTCCAGCTATAACCATTGTTCAGGACAG
Organism: Mangrovibacillus sp. Mu-81; assembly: GCF_036867415.1. NCBI lineage: Bacteria > Bacillati > Bacillota > Bacilli > Caryophanales > Bacillaceae > Mangrovibacillus > Mangrovibacillus sp. Mu-81. The sequence goes on along the minus strand of NZ_JBAJHU010000001.1, from coordinate 395,721 downwards.
GATGGACTGTCTTGCTTTCTTTATGAAAACCAACGACCGTCAGTTCCGAGGCATTTGTATCCCACAGATGCCACATCCATTTTTGAGCGGTCAAGCTTGGCATGTCGGCACCTATGATGCCAGATTGGTTTTCGTTTCCTATGATGTTTCTTCCAAACGTGGTTGCTTTTCGACTCCAGTTTATTTTTTCGAAATCATGTTCTTGAACGTGGTCCGGGAGATCTTCAGGCAAGCTGACACGGTTTGTTCCTTCTTTTTCCGCCACAATCACAACCACATCACCGTAAGCTTTCCCGTCAAGGTACACTTCATATCTCCATAAGCCGCTGTAGGGAACCTGAAAGTTGGTGGAAAATCGCTGCAAGCTTGAATATCCTGCTGATGGTTCTGTAATTTTTTCAGGAGATAATACCTGCATACGCTGCCCGGTTTCTTTATGAAAGGCAGAAATGGACAGGTCTTTTCCTTTGTATGTTGTAAATGGCTCGTTAAAACGAAAGATATACCCATAAGGCTTACCCGCTTGTAATTCAGGATCAGGAAATATGCTGAAAATGACCTTCCCGTCCTCTTTATATTCGTGATTTTCTTTCCAAATCATGCTTGACGTACTGTTAATCTTTTCATTATCCGGCTTAATGAACCACTCAGTCGAGACGAAGAAACCCGCTAAGCAAATGGCAAGTGTGGCAATGATGAATAGAACAAATGAATGCGGTCTTTTTGGTGCCACTTGCATATTTGTATTTACTGCGTTCCGAATTTTATTTTTTTGAAATTCCGTAAAGTGATGACCACTGTGAGTGGTTGCATCCATCGCTTTCCTTAACCGATTAAGCCTGTCTTCCATCATCATCCCACCTTTCCATCAATTTCTTCAGCTTCGCCCTGCCCCTTTGCAGTCTCGTTTTGATTGTATTAGGATTCAGACCGAGCACTTCTTTAATCTCTTCAATCGGACATTCTTCATAATAATAAAGGATTATCACTTCCCGATATTTTATAGGGAGGGACAATACACACTTGGAGAGAAACTCTTCCTCACTCCGCTTCAACAAATTTTTTTCAGGTAACGGGTCCTTAGATGTGAAGAGAGTGAAAAGGCTGGCGTTCATCACCACTTTTCGAAATGCCGAACTCTTAAGCACATCTTTTGATTTGTTAATGGTCAGTCGATAAATCCACGCCTTAAATGAATGAATCTCATCTATTTTTTCATAATGTCTGTAGCACCTGATAAAAACATCTTGTACGATATCTTCAGCCAGATTCCAGTCCTTTACATAGTTATAGGCCATCTTTGTCAACCGTTCACCGTACTCATCCATAATCATTTCAAGCCAGACATCCCGATTTTCCGAACACCCCTCATCCTGTATCTTCCTCACACGTGTCTCACCCCACCCCTTTAATGCTAAGACGATCCAGTTAGTTGATGGTTTCATTTTTTCCAAAAAGAAATTCAATGGTTCATTTCGATAAAAAAAATACGCTTACCTTCAGTGAAGATTAAGCGTATTTGGTGTCATCTTGATTCCCCGGCACATTGAAATCAATACTCCTCGATCGTCTTCCTAAACCCATAAAACGCCCTGTAATCATTATCTTCATAGAATGTTCTCGAAGTTGACGATGCCAGCAGGTCGATTCTCGTTTTAGGATAGAGGTGATGGACATATTTTATCAGTTCCGTCCCAATCCCCTGGCCGCGGTAGCGCTGATTGATTAGCAGTTCAGTAATGTAGGTCGTCACATGCTCATCCGTGAATCCCCTTACGTATCCGGCGAGAGTGTCACCATCAAATACGAGAAACTTAATAGTTGAATGCAGCCATGCATGTTTCGTATCTTCGCTCTTTTTTACGAGATTATTCCATTCTTCTTCTGCGTTTAATTGATGCACATGTTCAAAATCCTCTGCATTAAACACTTTAATTCTATAAGTCTTACCGTTCTTTAAAGATAATTGCTGCATGTACGTTTCCCTCTTTCTTCGTTGCTCCTGCGTTCTCCGAGCTTCATCCCAGGAACTCTGTCTCAAGCTCTTCTTCTATAACCTTGTTTTCAAAATAGACCTTATACGCCTTCGCATTCGGCCTTGAGCTGACGATCTTGTGTATATCCCCGTCAATGTAATGCACAGCCGCTCCGTCATCCGCTGCAATGCCGGATTGGATTTTCCCGGATTCTATGAGTCGATGATAAACCGGTCTCCTGTCGGCTTCCCCATCGTAATGGGGACAATTGCTTCCCTGTAAGAGACCTAAGCACTCCAAAGGTTCCAACTCGTCACCGTAGGAATCCGTCACGCCCATATCAAACCAGCAAATCGAACCTGCACTGATTCCGGCCAGCAAGATCCCCTGCCCCCACGCCTTTCGTAAAATAGATTCCAATCCCCATTCTTTCCATAAGACTAATAGATTCTTGGTATTCCCGCCTCCGACATAGATGATATCTTTCTCTAATAAAAAGCCCTCCAAATCTCTTGTCGGCGGTTTAAACAATGATAGGTGGGAAGGCTGGCATTTTTCTTTTTCAAAAAAGGTGTAAAATTTGCTGATATATTGATCCGAGTCACCGCTAGCCGTTGGAATAAAACAGATCTTCGGATTTTGTTTATCGGACTGGTTAAGAATGTAGCGGTCCAGCAGCGGGTTGTCAGGTTCCATCGAGAATCCTCCACCGCCGAGCGCAATGATTTGTTTGACCAACTCGTTCACAACCTTTCGTATTATAATGTCAAGGGAACCACGGAAACAGGTACGGGTAATCTGTCCAAGGGACCAGCCCCGTGATCACTATGTATTCTCAGGCAATAAAATAGTAAACGTCGTCCCTGCACCCAATTGACTTTCCACCCGGATCTCGCCTTTCATCCGATTGACAATCTGATAACAAACCGTCATCCCGAGTCCCGTCCCTTTTTCTTTTGTGGAATAATAGGGTCTGCCTAATGATTTGAGTTGTTCCGCGGGCATCCCCGCTCCATTATCTTTGATGGTAATCACCACATGACCATCTTTATTTCGTGTGGCGGAAGCCGTTATTTCTCCGTTTTCTTTTATGGCTTCGATCGCATTTTTAAGGATATTGATGAAAACTTGTTGAATCTCCAGTTTCAATCCTTTTGCCTTCAAATCGTTTTCAATTTCTTTTTTGATTTCAATGCTGTTCATAACGGCATACGTTGACATCACATCGACAGATTCATTCATGGCCTCTGACAAACTGAACACTTCATATTCTTCCGTCTGCGGCTTGGCCAGGGAAAGGTATTGATTGATGACCTCTTGTGCCCGGTCTAATTCCTGTATGGATATATCGATAAAGTTCTTTTGTTCCTTCGATAAATTTTCTCCCTGCAGAAGCTGCATAAACCCTCTCACAGTCGTCATGGGATTCCGGATTTCATGTGCGACAGAGGCTGCCAATTGACTGACCACATTGAATTTCTCAGCTTTTATCAACTCTTTTTTGATCCTCATCTGTTCCAATCTATTTTCAATCAAATAAATAGTGAGCACCAGTGTAATCCAAATGATCAGCGTTGAGCTCACCATCAAGTGGAGTTGTTCTGTTTCATTTTTATAAAATAAGAAAAGAGATCTTGTAATCGGTATGGATAAATAAAATACAGAGATAATGACAAGTTTCTTCTTCCAATCGAAGGTACGATACCAGTTTGACAATGGTATTAGGAGAAGGCAATAGATCGCATAATTTATCGCTACCTTCAAAAATACATGGTCGGTTAACAAACCAATTGCAAGCATCACGCCGAACACAGCAAATCCAACCCTGCTGCCGCCATACATAAATGCAAGGATGATCGGAACCACCTTGAAATCGTACACATACCCGCTTGAGTAAACGACCGGAAAGATCATCGTAAACACGATGATCACCATATTCACCACAAGGAACTTGAGCTTGAACCCCTTCGTCCCCCACTCCGACTCTGTCATAAATAACTGAAAAAGAAGAATCGTAAACAATATGAATACCACATGCAACACTAAATGATGAACGGTTTCTAACATACAAGAACTCCTTTAGGACAAAAGCAGGATATTTTAGCCATCTATACTTAAACTTCGACACCTTTTTTCAATATCCCTTCAACTCGGGGAGAAAAGAACCATGGGGACTGCGGCCCATTTTAAAAATCGGACCCTGTTCCCCTCATTTTCACAACTAAATAGAGAGGTTTTTTAAAGGAAATTCGACAAGCGGCCCGATTATTGGGATTCCGGCACAATAATCGGGAAAGTGGCACAATAAAAATTAATATATTAATAATATTGAATTTATAGCCGTTCACGGGTACCTTAAAAACTTTTATTTTTATATAAAACGAGGGGAACCGTCATAAAAAGATTAAAACAGCTTATTTTTCTGTAAAATCATGTTAAAACTGCTGACTCTATATCATTCTAATGGTTAAGAGCATTGTGACCATAACGATTCCCAGAGAAGCAATGAAGAAAGGGGACATTTTGAAATTGAATAATGTCACATTGGTATCTTCAGGAATCTTCACTGCATACTTCATGAACACTCTTTCTTCATTCACGATATGGCTGGAATAATACGGCGAAAACAAGTTCACACAAAGTAAAATAAAGCTGGACACAATGAGGGAATTGATCAATCTGAAATGGTTCAAGTATCCAATCAAAATAGTCATGACCAAAAACAAGAAAAATAATATCAAACTCATCAACAATAATAAGGTCAATTGATTCAAGGAAGCAGAAAACCTTCTGTATACCCAATTCTCAAATCTCCCCCAACCCGTTGAAATCGCCACAATCGCTAAAATACCTAAAAATATATTTCCAAAGGCTAAAAAGATCATAGTTTTCCACCTGACTGGATATTTGTGATGACTGAATCAGCGTGGCAATGATCTAGCACAAGCTTGAGGATTCACATCAAAAGGTAAAAAATAAAACAACCATCAAAAACAAAGAAACTGCTACACTTAGATAGCCGTAAACTATTTTTCCTTTTTGGAACTCCTCTAATCCCATGACCAGCAGCATCACGCCCATCACAAATAACATGTAGGGCTGTATCCAAAAGTTATCTGTCATCAAACCGTAGCCAGCCATGACAATAACGATGGATGCCAATATCATTCTTAAAACTTTCAACATAGAACTATCTCCTTTATGATCATGGAGCGGTCATGCTTCCGCAGTTGAACAAAGCACCGTGATTATTCTTAAGTCTTTCTTTTACACTACAAGCTTATAATTCCTCTTAAATTGCCAGACTGCTTATTCGGACCCTTTTATTGATATGTACTGCATTTTCTATCCTCCCTCCAGAATTCAAATAAAACTGCCATCATCCTCGTCACTTTTCCCTATATGCCCGATACCAATGATAAGGTTGAACTTCCTCTAATGTTTTATAAAGGATTTCCCCTTCAGGTGTGTAAATTCCAACTTTGACTTTTGGTCCCCAATAAAAAAGTCTTTCCTGGCATATCCCGCATGGTGTCAGGATTTTATAGTCCGCTTCTTCCTCATCCCTTACTACACATATAGAATGAGTGATCTGAGTATCAAGTTTATGAGCTTCCAAGATAGCCCCTGTTTCAATGCATAATTCTGTAGAAGCATTAATAATTTCAGGAGAAACGCTTGTCAGGATTTTTCTGTCTATTGTGTACATGGCTGCAGCACCGCCCCAACCGATCGGGTATCTCTTCTCTACCAATGCTACCGCTTCTTCATAAAGTCTTTTTTCAACATTCATTTCTTCACCTCCTGCAATATCAAAATGGTTAGGCATCATGAATGCAGCTATTTTTCTTAAATGAGTCCAGCTAGCTTCTAATACGCTCAATCAAAAAACACAATTTCCCCCGGATTATGTAAGTGCCTGAACATCATCTGGATTTGCGACTCCGTATTCCTCTCCACTGATAACGGCGGCAGTTCATCTTCTGCAAAGAACTCGACGGCGCTCGTTTCTGTCCCTGCTTCCGCCTTGCCTCCGACAATTTCACACTGGATAAACATTTTATAAACGTGATACGGCGACGGCGGGTGCGGATGGCATTTTTTATCAAGTACACCTATTAGTTTCATAGCTTTAACGTTAAAACCCGACTCTTCCTTTACTTCCTTCACCGCCACTTCACCCGGCGTCAGTCCGATGTCACCCCAGCCGCCGGGCAGTGACCAGTCACCATCCGTCGTTTCCCTGACCATTAATAGTTTATTGTCCTTGAAAATAACTGCCCGGATATCTACTTTAGGCGTTGCATAGCCTGTTTCATTGGCAAACAAATCCCGGATCACGCCCTTATCCATCTCGGTATGCTGTGACAGCATTTCAACACTCATCTCGCGGATTAATTCGAATCGTTCCAAGTCATATACATCTTTAGAATAGGTCAGCCCTGCCTGCGAAATCGCCTGCAGCTGCTTTGCCCATTCCAGCCATTTCGGTTCCACAATCAATCACCTCATGTTGATTGTACCAAATATTCCCTTATGCATTTTGGATAATCAGAATATTTTTAAAAGAAATCTTCTTTACAGCAAGGATATTTTCATAACGTATAGAATGTTGTAAATGGCATGTATTCCATGCCGAGTCTAATATTGAGCGAATTTAAATAGATAATCAAAGGAGTGACGACAATGGAAAACCTGGGTCCTGCCCTGACAAATATCGCTTTCGCTATGTTATTCATTGGATTGAATATCCCTCTTTTAATGGGAAAAATAAAGATGAACCACTTTTATGGAATGAGGATCGGCAAATCATTCTATTCTGATGAATTGTGGTACAAAATCAACAAGTTCGGGGCCAAACGATTCATCATCTGGTCCATCCCTTTGCTGATCGTCGGGGTCATCTCCATTTTCCTGGATCCTTTTTCCGAGCCGTTGTCCATCTTCCTGACTTTTATGCCATGCCTGATCATCATCATTCCCACAATACAAGTTTTACTCTACTCCACCAAACTGTAATGCGGGTCAAGAGACAGGTTCCTTGACCCATATCAATTGGGGCACTTCCTGAACTTGTGAGTGTTTCCGGCTTTCGGCTGCATCCAGACGTAAAGGAAATTCGACATGTGGCGCAATTATCGGGAATGTGGCGCAATTTCTCGTATTCCAGCGCAATTAACATGAAAGTGGGGTTAAACCGTAAACCGATAGAATAAATATAAATATATTAATAATCTTGATAGTAGAGACCCTTCGCTGCTGGCTGGGGGCGGTTTTTTTAAAAAAGTTTGTCTGATTGGTTTAAAAATCTTATTTTCAACCTTTAGGAACCGATGCAAACTTATAGGAAAAAGCTTCTTCCTCACCCGTCACCATATCCTTCACCTTATACCGGTTCTCCTTCACCTCATCCTCTCCAATAAAAATGACGTTCCTCACCCCTTCTTTGTTTGCTTTATCGAGGAGTTTCCCCGGTTTTTTGCCGCTCATGTCGCATTCCACTTTGTAACCCTCTGCTCTCAGTTCATTCGCAAGCCCCAATGCTTCCTTGCCCATGCCCATCGGAATCACATAGTAGTCCAGCCCGGATTTGGAGGAGGTCTTTTTCCCGCTGACAGCAGCATAGATTACGTCCAGTCCGAAAGAGATGCCGACAGTCGAGAAGGTTTCATTCGTCCCGAGCAGTCCGCCGATGGCATTGTCATATCTTCCTCCGCTGCCGATGCTAGATTTGATCGAACCGTCCGTTAAGAACAGTTCATAAATGGTTCCTGTATAGATTTCCAATCCTCTTGCCAGAAACGGATTGAAGATACACTGTCCGTCATTGCCCAGATAATTGATGATAGATATCAGCTCCTGCATTTCCTCAAGTCCTTTTTTCACCTGTTCATTTTGACGGGAGTAAGGCTCGAAATAATCGAGTTCCCTATTGTATTCATCCGTCAGAAATCCTTTGATGGAACGCTGTGATGCTTCTGAAATCTCCAGTTCACTTAATTCTGCGATAACAGCTTTGATCCCCACTTTTTCCAGTTTATCCAGGGTCAATACTGCTTTATTAATCCTTTCAGACGGGACGCCGAATACATCAAGCATCCCTGTCAACAGCTTCCGGTTGTTGTATTGAATCACGATGTTCAGTCCGAGCCTTTTGAAGGCCTCAAGTGCCATCCCCATCAACTCTGCTTCCGCCAGCTGTGAATCAATCCCGACGATATCCACATCACACTGGGTGAATTCGCGGAACCGCCCTGCCTTGATCGGTCCGTCCCTGAACACCTTGCCTATTTCATAACGTTTGAAAGGCATCTTGAGCCCCGGATTCATCGCGGCCACTTTTGCAAACGGGATCGTCAGGTCATAACGGAGTGCCAGATCCCTCCCGCCTCTGTCAGAAAGTGTGTACATCTCCTCAAGGATCTCTGCTCCTCCGCCGTACTTTGAAGAGAGCAGATCCGTGTAATTCAAGATTGGCGTCTCAAGCGGCTTGCAGCCATATTGAATGAACACATCCTCAAGCGTGCGCCTGATTTTCCGCCTCACCGATTCCGCTTCCGGTAAATAATCCTGTGTCCCTTTTACGTTCTGATAATCCATCTTTTTCATGTTTCTCTCTCCTTTTTTTGTAAAATAAAAAACCGCACCTGATGTAAGTGAAAACTTAATCAAATGCGGTTCATTAGTAATAACCTTCCTATTTGCGATTTCTTAAAAATCGGATAGCAAGGTTACTCGTTATGATGATGTAATTGTAAAAATGATCTAGGTATAGCGTTAACCATCATTACTCACCTCTGAATTTAGATAAAGGTAACATATGGGAAATGGGATTTCAATAGAATTCTTTAAAACGACGGATTCCCGCCGCTCTAATTTTCCAGAACGATTTCCCCTTCTCCTTCTGGAATTTGAAAACCTTCAAGGTATGAAGTCAATAATCCTTCTGAAATGGGAAAAGAGTTGGCATCAAACCGTTGATTTCGCAGTGTGAGCCGGTCGCGCAAATCATCTGGGTGAACCTTCAAATAAATGAGCCGCCACTTACCGCCCGAATTTTCTATGAGTTTTTTATAACGATCTCTCCTCGCACGATCCCAGAAGCTGAAGTCAATGACCACATTTTGTTTTTGACGGATTAAGTTTAACAGGCGGCTGCGTAATGTTTCTTCGGCCTCTTTCTTGTACTCCTCTATTTTCTCGATGGGGAAATCCACTCCGTAACGCCCTCTCGTCGCCCATATTTCTTCATCAATCGAAAGTCGTATGAAACCTTCCTTTTCCAGCAGTTGTGAAAAGGTGGTTTTACCGGAACCAGCGACCCCGCACATCATCACAACCAAAGAGACTGCATCACTTCGTTCTTGTAATATTGAATCAAAATTAAATTCTTCAAACATTTGGATATCCCCCCACCTTCATCGTTGACGAAATGTTCCTATTTCTTATATCATACTAATTTTACCATATGCTCTGCTTCAAGGTCCCTATAAAAAAACGGGTCAAGGAACCTGCCCCCAACCCGCTTACGCAAACAAATGCCCAATCTTATATCCAAAAAACGCAAGCAAAATCCCGCCGCCGTAGCATATGACGTTGTAGAGGATGAAATCTGTTCTTCTTCTGTCCACATGAAGCTGGATTCCCTCAAGCTTGAATGTGGAAAATGTGGTGAACGATCCAAGGAACCCTGTCCCGAGAAGCAGGCTCCATACTTCACCTGTCCCTTTTCCGATCAACAGCCCCAATAGGAACGAACCTAGAATATTCACCAACAACGTGGCCACCGGCAGACGGAAAGAATGGCTTTTGTTGAAATATTGACTCGCTGAATACCGGGCGATCGCCCCGAAGAAACCGCCGATTGCGACAAGTAAGAACGTTAAGATACTCATCTCGCCGCCTCCCCTTTCTGAACGCGAAATCCGATCCGGCTCATCACCAGTCCTCCTAGGATGCTCACTGAAACATATATGGCACCCAATAAGACATGGCCATTCTCAAACAGCGTCACCGTTTCGACACTTAACGTGGAAAACGTCGTAAACGACCCGACGAAACCCGTCCCGATCGCCGTCTTCAGATCACCCGGAATCGAGAACCTCCTCACCAATCCAGTTGTAAAAAGGGCAAGAACAAAGCTTCCGATCAGGTTCACCGTAAGCGTTGCAAAAGGAAACACGCCGCTTTCATCAAAGAATGCATAGCCGACCCAGTAGCGGAGCATCGCACCAAGTGCACCCGCAAGACCGACCAGTATAATTGGTTTCATTATGATTCCTCCAAACCTTCCAATATACATATTTTACCACCAATAAAAAAGACCCCTGCCAGTAACAGAGCACTGACAGGAGTCATTAGCCTTCCGGCGGTTAAAGGTGAACTCCATCACCTGTATGTTTTCCATATTTATCATACTATATTTATCAGAAAATGAAAATCCCTGCGTGGCCGGCACCGAATCCTGTTATACGAAAAAGGCTAAATAGGTTCATTAGTATATACGCTGACTTTCAAAAAATATGCTGACTTATTTGATTTTATGCTGAAAAATTAGACTTTATGCTGACTTTTTCCGATATATGCTGAAATATTTCGTTTTATGCTGAGTTTAACATTAAATCCCATACCTGCGTATCGCCCATATCAATGAGTGAGTAAATTTTACCGAAAAGTACCACACTATGCCTATCCAACTATGAAGAGGTGAACGTAATGTTTAAACAAACAGCCGGTGAAAAATTAATTGAACAGCTGATTGAATGGGGTGTCGACCATATCTACGGGATGCCGGGCGACTCGATCAATTCCATCATTGAGCCGTTGCGAAAAGCGAAAGACAAGATTAAATTCATTCAAGTCCGGCATGAGGAAGCCGGGGCACTGGCCGCTGCAGCCTATGCAAAATTGACCGGAAAACTCGGCGTCTGCACCGCCATCGCCGGGCCGGGTGCCATCCATCTGTTGAACGGATTATATGACGCCAAACTCGATAAAGCCCCGGTCCTTGCAATCACAGGCCAGGTCGAATCGGACCTGATGGGGACCGATTACTTCCAGGAAGTGAACCTCGACCGCCTGTTCGACGATGTCGCTGTTTACAATCAGCGCATCATGTCAGCCGAACAGCTTCCGGCTGTCGTCAACCAGGCGATCCGGACCGCTTATGCCAAAAAAGGGGTAGCCGTTTTGACGATCCCGGATGACATCCCCCGCTTTGAAGTCGGGAAAGAAGCAAGGATCACGACTAATTTTACCGTCAAACAGGAGGTTGCCCCGCTGAAGGAAGATCTTCATAAGGCAAAGGAGCTGATCGAACAGTCTGAAAGACCGGTCATCCTTGCAGGGAATGGCATGCAGGGAAAACGGGACATCCTGTTGGCCTTTGCCGAAAAAACGGGCGCTCCCGTCGTGTTGACACTGCCGGGGAAAGGCCTCATTCCTGACAAACATCCCTACTGTCTCGGCGGACTCGGGCTGATTGGAACAAAGCCTTCCTATGAAGCGATGCAGGAAGCAGATCTTCTCATGTTGATCGGGACCTCTTTCCCGTTCACGGGATTCCTTCCGGAAGAGGCGAAGACTATCCAGATCGATATCGACCCGACTCAAATCGGGAAGCGGCTTCCGGTTGATGTCGGACTCGCCGGAGATGCCGGAGCGACCCTTTCATGGCTCACGGACCAGATTTCAAGGAAGGAAGACCGGACATTTTTAGAAAAAAATCAAGAACGGATGAACAAGTGGTGGGAAAAACTCGAGAAGCAGGAAGCGGACGAATCCGTTCCGATCAAACCGCAGCGGGTCATCCGTGCGCTTCAGCAGGTAACTTCAGATGATGCGGTCTTGTCGGTCGACGTCGGGAACGTGACCGTGTGGGTGGCCAGGCATTTCCTTATGACAAACCAGTCGTTCGTCATTTCCAGCTGGCTGGCGACACTCGGATGCGGCCTTCCAGGGGCAATCGCAGGAAAAATCGCCTATCCTCACAGGCAGGTCCTCGCCATCTGCGGTGATGGGGGATTTGGGATGATGATGGCCGATTTCGTGACTGCGGTTAAGTATGAATTGCCGATGGTCGTCGTTGTGCTCAACAACCATAAAATCGCCATGATCAAATTCGAGCAAGAAGTGATGGGAAATGCAGAATTCGGCACAAACCTCCACAATCCGGACTTCGCCAAATACGCAGATGCCTGCGGCGGCGTGGGATACCGGGTCGAGCGGCCGGAAGACCTTCTCCCTTCTCTGCAAAAAGCCGTCATGCAGAACAAACCATGCATTGTCGATGTCGTCGTCGACGCCGACGAAGCACCGATGCCAGGAAACCTCCAATTCTCCCAGGTATTCGGCTATACGAAACATATGGTGAAAGAGCTGTTCCAGGAAGGGAAATTGGATCTGCCTCCGCTGTAAAAAAATGCCCGTCCCGGCAATGCTAACACACGCCGGGACGGGCTTTTAACTCGTTTGTCAGTGTTTCTTGGTCCAAGGTTACATTATTTAAGTAAAAATTCCTTAACCACACGGGCATATTTCACCGGCTCTTCTATCCTTGGAAAATGGCCGCTTTGATTAAAGGTAATAATTTTGGCATTCCCGACTTTATCTCTAACAAACTCATGTTGTTTCTCACAAAATACAAAGTCATGATTGCTGGTGATGATTAAAGAGGGATGTGGCAGCTCTGTTAAATCGTTCAATACGGATTTATACATCGTTTGTTCTTCATGTAACTTAGTAAAATGAGACTGGGTTTGCTGCAGCCGGTTCTGAATTTCTACCGGTGCCTTGCTGAATAATGTTTCAAAGAAATCTTTTTGCGGCCCGTAAAAGTATAAACTTTCTCTATCTTTTCCTAATTTACCTCCAGTTTCAAGCCAAACCTCCATTAATCTGGGAGTTTCTAAGTTAGATTGTACTTGTTCCCTGGTTTTTTCAGCTTCCTGAGATTGATTCTTACTTTCAAAAATCACTGAAGCTTGTTTTAATAACGAATTTAAAGTTAGATGGAAGTCAAAGCCCGGGCTTTCAAAAATCAGCCTGTCGATGGACTGTGGATACTTTGAAGCATATAAAGCGGCTAAAAAACCACCAAACGAATGTCCTAAAACAGACCAGGAAGAAATGCCAAGCATCCTCCGGAGTTCCTCCGCATCTTCAACTATATCATCCGGACTTAACTTCTCGTCCTCATCAAGCATTTCTGATCGCAGCACTCCACGCTGATCCATCCCAATTAAATACAAAGATTCTCTTAACCTTTCCCCCTGAACACTCATAAAGTCATAGCAACTGGAACCAGGACCTCCATGTAAATAAACTAACGGTGGTGATGAAGGATCTCCCTGTCTTTCAACGTAAATCTCTTTCCCTCTAATAGAATGTAATTCTCCCAAACTTTCCCCTCCTTTATATGATACCTTTCTTTATGATATGGCCATTCTCCTATTAAAATCATATTTTTGCTTATTTAAATGGGGTCTGTGTACACTAGAGGTTCGGGGTAAACGGTTCCGTCGCAGGGGGCACGCTGTCTTATTGCTGTTTAACTATCCAAATATTCACCTTAAGTTTATTCCTCAATTGATATACATAAATGGCAGGCACAATGCCGCCAAAAAAAAGAGAAGAGCATATTCCTCTCCTCTCAGCCATTCTCCCTTCACCAAAGCTGCTCCAGCATCTCTTCTACACTCATCTCTTCCTTCAACGAACCAACCCCCTGCCCAGCCCATAACGACATACGGGAAGGATCGTTCCGTCTCGCAGCATCCTGCCGCATCGGCTTCGTCAATGTATTGAGATATGGATAAGGAAGGACTTCCTGTTCGCGCTTTTCATTTTCCTTCATCCATGCATTCACAATTCCGCGTGCTTCTTTTCCTGAAAAGACTTTCGTCAGCCTTGTGTCCGTTGCGGAAGCATGAAAGATTTGCTGCTTATGCAACGGATGTGCCCGGCTTTCTTCGCAGACTAAAAACGCTGTGCCAATCTGAACGCTTTGTGCTCCGAGTGCAAGTGATGCCTTCACACCTCTTATATCCGTTATTCCGCCTGCCGCAATCACTGGAACACGCAGCCTGTCGACCGTCTGTGGAATCAGTGACATTACCCCGACAGCCGCGGATGATGGCAAAAAGGCTCCCCGGTGACCTCCAGCTTCCATCCCTTGCAGAATCACTGCATCCATCCCCCGTTCTTCCATCATCACGGCTTCTTCTACTGAACATGCCGTCCCAAGTAACAAACAGCCGGCATCCCTCAGCTTGTTAACCGCGTCTTCAGGAGGCAGATTAAACGTAAACGAACAAGCTTTCACACGATGCTTCACCAGCAGTTCGACTTTTTGATAAAAATCCTTCCACTCATCCTCAACCGGCGTAAACGGCCGTGCTTCCTCAGCTTGAGGTATGATTTCTTTCCAGTGTTGAACCTGTGCCTCTGACGGGACTTCTTCCTCTTTTGGAACAAAAAGATTCACCTGAAAAGCACGGTCAGTCAGCTGTTTCATCTCGATTACCTGTTCTTCCAGCTGCCCATTTTTCAGATAACCAGAAGCCAGACTGCCGAGTCCCCCTACATTCGAAACAGCCGATGCAAGCTTTGGAGTAACCGCTCCGCCAGCCATCGGCGCCTGAATGATCGGTTTTGTCATTGAGAACATCTTCATCAAGTCGTTCATACAAATACCTCCTGTGAAAAAAATTCATTCTTGCCTTGTTATACACCCTTTTGCCCCAACAGATATTTTAGTTTTTACCTAGGAATCTTCGAGTTAGAATCAGTAATCCTCCATGTTCCACATTCACTCGCCTTTCAGGAAAGCAGACCCGGCAATTCTCACCCCGTACAGATCATCACCACATTCCCATCCGGATCCCTTACCGTAAAAAACGAAAAATCATCAAACCGGACGATGCCTTCACCTGCCTCATATCCCATTTCCTCCACAAAAGCAAAAGCCGTATCAATATCCTCAGTGTGAAAATTGAACAAGGGATTTTCCAGCGCATCCACCTTTTTAGACACCCCTTCCAGTCCCGAATCCAAGGTCAATCCCGTATGATGATTGATCTTGATATTATATACAGGGTCTGACACCGCATCTAAATCATACTCCTGACCCAATAATTCAGAATACCAACGAACCGATTTCTTGAGATTGCTTACATGGACAAACACCGTATTGATTTGGTTATTGATTGGACTTTTCATAGTAAAACACTCCTCTGTTTTTTCACTTCACTTAATAGAACGAATGAAACGCGAAAAACCTTACAGAAGAAATTAATAAATATGATAAAAATAAGCCGCATTCAGTCTAACACCAAGTTCATCGGCTGCAAGCTTCATCAGATCCCAGGAAAAACAGTAAAACTTCCAATACGTGATTTCTTCCCCATAAGTCTCAACATAATGGATATTGTTCAAATACAAATGGCCGTCAACCTTCTTTTCCCATTCGACCACAACAGGGCGCCCCCACACTTCTTTGTATTCAGCCACGATCTCATACTGTGTATCTGCAATCTGCTTCCAGTCTTTCAGTGAATTTTTCTTCGTTTCCTCCAGTCCTATTTCCAATCCGGCATGGGTGATGTCCACGACAACCTCTTCACCCAGCACAGAAGCAATTCGTTCAGGGTCTTTCGCCCGGAACCCCTCAATCAAAGTCTTTAATGGTCCGTTTGGATAAAGGGGTGCAGCACGTTTCGCAGGTGAGGCTTGGACTTCACCAAGATCCTTGAGGATCCTTCTCGCCCTGCTGAGATTTGTATACACTGCTTTCTCGGATGTTCCGATGATCCCGGCAGCCTCTTTCGCCTTAAACTGAAAAGCATCCGTTAGAATCAGCGTCACATATTGAACCGGAGTCAAATGGCCGACAAGATAATCAAGGTTGTCAATCAGCTGCAAATTGAAGGACGCACCGTCGTCCTGCTGAAATTCCTCATTGAGCGGCTGCTCACGGCTGCGGTCCCTCCTTTTTTTATCAATCCATAGATTCGTAGCAACCCTGAATATGTAGGCTTTCGTATGAACGGGCTGGTATACTTTCGCCAATATCCCCAAGGATTTCAGCAGTGTGTCCTGAACCAGGTCCTCGGCATCCCAGGGAGACCTCGTTAACTTATAACAATATCCCCACAGCTCCGACCGGAAAGGCTCAATCTCCTGTTTAAACCTCAGCTCGATTTCCCTGATTTCATTTCCAAGTGAACTCAATTTTTCGGAAGGCATACTATTCTCCTTACAATGAAATTCTCTTTTATCCAATTATTTCAAATAAGTCGTTCTTCCTCAATCATTATTTCTTGGTTTTTAATGATGAATGTACTAAGAGGGATTAAAAAAGCACACATCCATAACAACATTGATGTATGCTTCTGCGTTTCTATGTACTTTTTTTCTTAGTAATAAATAATATAAGCTGCGAGATGATTCCCAAAATGGGCAGTTCCAGTAACGGACCTATGACTAAGGTTAATGCGATTAATGGCTGGTCCGGAAATGCGGTCATGGCAATCGCTAAGGCAATGGGCGAATTTCTTGCCAGCGTAGTCAAGTTTAAGCTTGTAATGTCAGCGTTCGGGAACCTCATAAGCTTTCCCGCCTTTTGACCGACGAAGAAGTTTATCGTAAAAAACAATAAGATCGGGATGGTCATTTGCCACATTAATGCTAGATGATCAAACAGCAATTGGCCCTGTGACGCAAACATGGCAACGATTGCGAGACTCAGGAACATAATCGGCAAAGCAGAAAGCTTGGATAATAGGTTTTCTCTCAGCTGCTGCTTGTTCCTTACTAAATATTTCGTCAAAACGGCGAGGATCAAAGGAATGAACAAAACAACCAGGATACTTTCCAATAAAAAGCCCAACTCTATTACGCCCGTGGTTCCACCGAATAGGAGGAGATAAACCGGGAGCAAAAGCACCTGTAAGATTAGATTCAGAGGCAAGATAGCTGTCGAGAGTGCAACATTCCCTTTGGCAATACCCGTAAAGATCAGATACCAGTCCGTGCATGGTGTGACCATCAGCATGATAAAGCCTATATATAGAGAGGGATTGCCGCCCAGAAAGACCATCGCCAGAAGCCATGCCAGTACAGGTGTCCAGACAAAGTTAATCAGAATCGAAGTACAGGTAAACTTGATATTTCGAAAGGCTTTCTTTATTTCCTCAATGGGTACTTGTAAAAAAGTGATATAGAGCATAGCTGCCAGTACAGGAACAATAAAACTTTCCGCATTTGCCCTGATAGGTTCCACTTGTCCAATACTTAAACCAATCACAACGGCTAAGAAAATAATAAGCGTATATAATTTTTCAAATAAGTTCATTGTCCAGCACAACCTACTACATTAAATTTTCATGTTCGCATCATTTTATCATAATCTCGTTGGAGAGGTGGAAGCGTACTCCATATCATTTGGAACCTTATGGTAAAATACACATATGAAAGGAGATGTTCCATTGACCAGTATATTAAAGAACACATTCCAACTTACTGCAGTCATCCTTCTACTCTGCTCACTTTTTTATTTTCGCCACTTCAAAAAAACGAAGAAAGAACGCAAACTGACCCCCATTGAACTCTCCATTTACATCCTCACCCAAGTGGCAATGTTTCTCTGTGCAGGCAGTTATCTGCTTCTGCTATTGGATAAATAATTCAAGATAAGAAGGGCGGATCGGGTATGAATTATTTACTTTGGTTGACTGTTGGGTTCTTTTCAATCGGATTTACTGTGCTTATTTTTATTAAAAGAAAGATAGACTCCAAGAAAAATCCAAATGTACAATCAATCGTATGGTGGATCACAGGAATCACAGCCTGGGGCATCGGAAGCATCTTTCTTGTTGTTTGGTTGTTTCATACAGTTTATTAGAACAAAGAATGATCGACAAGGTGGGAATACAGTGAAATATGATGGCGTTGATGGTAGTTGTTAATTTAATCAATGAATATGTATTGAATTGCCATTATTCAGCGGTTGCGAGCTGGGTGTCTGCCGTTTTGTTTTTCTTCGGGACGTTGTATTTCATTAATGCAAGATACGTATTTTTGTTAAGAAAAAGGATGAACGGTAAGGAGGAGATCCATTGAACGCAGATTACACGATTATTCGATCGACCCCGGACCCCGATACGCTTGAGGGAATGATAGACTTACATAAACATATTTTCGGAAGCAGTGATAATCTGACCAATAAAATGAGTCGTAAGCCCAACCTGTTGGTCATTACTGCGACACATGATGAGAAGGTGATCGGCTATAAGATTGGGTATGAACTTGATCGCACCACGTTTTACAGCTGGCTTGGCGGTGTCGATTCGAATTATAGAAAGTACGGGATTGCATCGAAGTTATTGTACATGCAGCATCGTCATTTAAAAGAACATGGTTATCATGTCGTTCAGACCAAAACCATGAACAAATGGCGGGGCATGTTGATCCTGAATATCAAAAACGGATTTGATGTCATCGATACGTACACGGACGAAAAGGGACGGCACAAGATCGTTCTCGAAAAGAATTTACTCGACTAGAGGGAGAGATATCGCATGACAGCAACCTATGTGCATTGGGGAGAAGCAAAGGTGAAATTAACCTGGAAGGCCGATAAGCAGCTCCCACCAAGGGACAGGATCACAAGTGTTCATGGATTTTGTTTCAGGGATGATCAATTATTATTGGTGAACTTACATCATCGGGGCTGGGACTTTCCGGGAGGTCATATCGAAGACGGGGAAACTGCTGAAGACTGCCTGAATCGTGAGGCTTATGAAGAAGGCTATGTTTCAGGAAGACTTTCACTATTGGGCCATATCACCGTTGACCATAGCGAAAACCCTGTCTGGGATAAGGATGGGCCCTACCCCAAAGTAGGGTATCAAGTTTTTTACCGGATGAATATTGAGCAATTGCATGAATTTATGGGGAAATATGAGTCTGGTGAGAGAATGTTCATTCATCCGGGTGACGTTGCGGATTATTATCGGGATTGGAATGGGTTGTATCAGGTCATACTTGATGAGGCTGCAGGGCAGCTGTGATTTGGTACAATATACGGGTATGGGATGTCCACCTTTATAAAAATGACTAGCTCAGAGTTCATAAAACCCTGAGCATTTTCAATTATTAAATAGGTGCATACCAACTAAGGGGTTCTGTTTTGAAGTACAAAATATGAATGAACATTGCTTTTCGTATAGTAATTCGCACCAAAATTAAGAAGCCATTTGGCAAGAAAATCAGAATAGAAAAATGCTTGGAGACAGGTGCTCCAAGCATTTTTTATCCCAAGATCAGCACTGGTTAGCGATTTCCATAAAATAAACTGCCAAAATAAAGGGAGAAATTCCTCTTATTGAGAAATTAACACGAAATATGGAGTAAATAGAGGGAAACATTCCCCCTATTTACTTCAAAAGCATGAAAATGGACATTTTACCTAGTCTTAACGGGAAAAACTCCCCTTATATCCCCGAACCTAGCCCGATTCTGCAGGATAAGGGGAAAAAATCCCCTTATTAAAACAATCAGTGGTTACTCACAATGAAGGATAAAAAAATGTCTGCTTTTTGATCTGCCTCTCAAAAATCAACACCCACCCCCTGCCAGTAAAAATCATTTGTAGCACACCAATTGGTATAACAATGAGCATGCGAACTTTCATACTGACAAAAACGTATGACCCCATGTTTAAAAGGGTTCGAAATTCCGGTCGGATTACCGTTTATTTTATTAACCCCTATATATATCAACAAAAAGAAGCAGTCAAATTCAGTTACGAATAGGACTGCTGATTGGTGTGCCAATTTAGTTTTTGTATTCGAAATCCAAACCCGCTGCATACCATATTGGTTGCCTTCGATTACCCCACTATTTCCTCAACATCTCCAACAATCCACCATCATCCATATTTCGAATGGTTACAATCTCGCCTTCGTCATTGAGATTCACTCTTGCAGTGATGGCTGCAGTATTTTTCTGACCATCTTTTTCATACTCGACTTCCACTTCGTACTGATAAGCCTGATCTTCAACCTTTTCTATATCAATGGCTGCCGGCTTTAATTGATAGCCCTTTTCATACGCAAATTGTTGAAATACTAAAATGTGGTTGGCATCCATCATATCCCCCACATTCATGACCAGAGGCTTATAATTTTCTTCTGCATACTCTTTTAATTGCGACGGTCCTTTTTCAAGGGCAGATGCTAATTCTTCACCTGGCCCCGTGAATTCTTTTCCCAAAAAAGTTTCGATGGTCTTTACATCCTTATCTTCCTCTTGAGAGCTGCATCCTGCAACTAAAACGAACACAGACGCTAAAACGAATAATTTCATGAGTAATCCAATGGTATTTTTCACAGTAACAACCTCCCCTGTCTTTACATTTACGTATAAGGAAGGAAAGTGTTTCAATTTTCTTATAATATTAGGAGTTACTTAGTTTATTCCGGATAAATGTGCGTCTGATATACGGATCAGGAGGGGAAATGGAGGGGAGTCAGGCTTTTGCAACAAGATTCCCCACAAAAAAAGCTTCGAGAAATAGAGCTGCAAACTGCGACTTCTTCGCGCCGGAGGTCCATCCAACTGCAAAAAGGATTCCCACATTCACTCCACGTACTCAATCCTTACTCCCAGCCCATCCAGCATCTCAAAATAACCCGGACACGTCTTCGACACACAGCCCGGATCGTTTAGTATCACACCCGGCACCCTTGTTCCGATCAATGCCAGAGACATGGCCACTCGATGGTCGTCGTATGAAACCAATTCTGCCGGTTGTGGGTTACCCGGGTGAACCGTCAATCCATCGTCAAATTCCTCCGTCTTGATCCCCAGTTTGCCTAACTCTTTGCAGATTGCACTGATCCGGTCCGATTCGTGATGACGGATGTGTTCGATGTCTCTTATGGTGATATGACCTGTAGTAAATGGTGCGATGCAAGCGAGGGTCAGTGCTTGGTCGGACATTTCTTTCATGCTGATGTCAAACCCGCCTTTGAGGGCCGGGGTCCCCGTGAGCTCGATATAGCCGTCACCCCTGACAACCGTGCACCCCATTTTTTCATACACATCCAACATCCCAATATCAGGCTGGTTCGTTTTGACGGAGAGATTGTTGATTCTGATCCGCCCATTTGTGATCGCAGCCAATGCCAGAAAATAGCTTGCCGTTGAGGCGTCGGCTTCCAGTTCAAGTTCCCTGCCGGCATAATGTGATGCAGGGACAACGATTTGGGTGAGGTCATCGTTGAATGTCGCTTCCACACCGAACTGTTCCATCAAACCCAATGTAATTCGAACGTATTCTTTCTGAACGATGGTGTCAGGAATCGTAACGGTTACGTCTCTTTCAGCGTATGGACTTGCCAAAAGGATTCCGCTGATAAATTGGCTGGAGATCCTGCCTGAAATACTCACCTCGCCGCCACTGAGACCACCGGCTTTAATCCGGATGGGCAAATACCCTTCCTTATTCAAATAGTCTATTTCAGCCCCAAGATCCCCAAGGGCGTTAAGCAATGGTTCAATCGGCCGTTCACTCATGCGATTGCTTGCCTCAATGACCCAATCACCATCACTGCCAGCTGCCATTGCGCCAGGCAGAAAACGGGCAATTGTTCCGGCTGCTCCAATATATACACTGCATTCTTTTATCGGCCACTTGGCGTTACATCCGTGAACCGTAACGGTCTCTCCATCCACATCGACGGTAATGCCAAGCTTTCTGAGTGCATCAATGCACCAATACGAATCATCACTCTTCAAGATACCGCTCAAAGTGGACGTTCCGCGGGCCAAAGCAGCCATGATCAATGCTCTGTTGGTAAAACTTTTGCTCCCAGGGATCGTTATATCGTGGTTGATTTTGTTATCTACCGGAGAAATTTTCACAGCTTGAACATCATTTAATTCTGACCAAGGTGATCTTGCTTTTAAGTCTGGATGATTCATTGTGGAACCCCTCTCTTTTTTATTAAATTGTGCCCTGCCTCAGGGTTTCTTCCCCCAGCAGTTCATCAAACAATAATCTAAATCACAGCAAACTTCCTTAACGCAAATTCAATCCCGTCCTCACCCGACGGCTTCGTCACAAAATCCGCAACAGCCTTTAATTTTTCGCTGCCATTCCCCATCGCGATTCCCAGCCCTGCCAATTCGAGCATATCGATATCATTCTCCCCGTCACCAAAGGCAATCGCTTCCGATTGATCGATTCCGAAAAACTCCAGCGTCTTCATTATCGCCCTGGACTTCGACACATCCTCCTGCAAAACATTCAGCACATAAGGATGCCACCGTCTGAATGTAAGATGCGGGAACGTTTTTGTGTACTTCCCCACCGTTTCATCATCTGCAAACAGACACAGTAAAAATACATCTTCCTCATGGATTGAGGAATTCGTTTCAGGATATTCATCAAGAGACAGTGTTTCCTTCAGTGCCGTCAAAATCCCTCCTTCTGTAACACCATTCATACTGAACCCTTCTGTGTAAAAGGACAATCCGTTATTCTCTGTTTTCGCAAATTCCACCACTTCCTGAACGATTGTCCGATCCATCGGCACTTTATGAATCACTTCATGCCCATGTTTTACGTAACCGCCGTTTGCTGTGATAAACGTGCCGATTCCTAACTCTTCTAGTTCCTTGCACATGGACAATGGCCTTCCTGTCGCAGCCACCACCTTTATCCCTTTACTAATCAACGTATTAATCGCCTCGACTGTGGAATTTGGAATGCTGCCGTTTTCGTGGTGAGTGATGGTTCCGTCGACGTCGAGGAAGACAATTTTATAGTTCATGTACATCCTCCTTGAAATTTATATAAAGAAAAATGATTTTCTTGGATTAAGCTTATATATAATGAAAAGCTTAGCTTTTAGGGTTTATCATCTAACTCCTTTTCTACATCTTCGTCAGATAGCAGTTTTCCAGGTATTTCTTCTTTACCGGTAGTAAGCAGTATTATGCCGATTAATGCTGACAATCCTATACAGACTACCGAGAAAATGAAACCTTCTTCAGAAGATAGTATCACCGATAGCAATGCTGAAGTTAATAAAACTAATGAAATAATTAATGCTCCGAATAATCTGTCCATTATAGGCACTTCATTTATTCTCTCTTCATAATTAAAATATTGTGATGTTAATAAACGATCCTGCCTAATAGAAAATAATAGATAATGAAATAGCTGAACATCACTGAAAGGTCTCCAGCCATTGCTCCCATTAATAAGAAAATTAATACGACCGCACCGGAGAAATAAGATGCAGACAAGTAGAATTTCCGATAGGTTCGATCAACACGGGTTTCATTGATCCACCGAAGCTTACTCTTATTTCTTCCTCTTTTATTGCTCTTAAAGCATCCATTAGAAAATTCCCATCCAGTGAGATGCTTAACTCCATTTCTCCGTCTATGCTCTTTATAGGCTGTGTTTCTTCTATTTTCCCTATTTCTGAGGAGTTGGAGGAAATCTTTATTTTCGTACCATCTTTGATTTCTACATACACATTGTTATTTTTCCATTCACTTGCAAATAGACATGCCCTGTCAATTCCTTTTAATAACTTTTTAGTGTCAAGGGTTATGACCGTCTTCGCATCTTTTGGCAGTAATCCTGAAACGGTTGGATAATTCCCTTCAATTAATCGTGAATAAAGCGATGCAGTATCTGATTTAAATGCCATATAGCTTTCCGATACAACAATATGTATGAAGTCTGTTTTGTTATGGATTAACTTTATAAGTTCGTTCAGGCTTGTACTTGGCACAATGAATGAACCCTTTATAGTTGAATCAATCGGTAGTTCTCTTACCGCTAAGCGATGGGAATTCGTTGCAGCACACGTCAGACGGTTTCCCTCGAATGACAGATTGACTCCTGTCAGGATCGGTCTGGTTTCATTCTTTGCAACCGCAAAAGCAGTCTGTTTAATCATGTCGATTAATTCTGAACTGGAGATCCTTACGTGATTGGTTTCGTCAATTTCAGGAAGACTCGGATATTCTTCAGAACGGAACCCGTTAAGACTGGTTACAATTTCATCGGATTGCAGGGTGATCATTTGCTTCTCGTCCGCTTTTACATGCATGTTGCCCCGTGGTAACTTCTTAACAATTTCACTTAAATATTTGGCCGTTAACACCACACTGCCAGTTTGATTTACCTCAAGTATCTTCTCACCGTCTATCGTCAAAGGAATCATTTTTTCAATAATAAGATCGGAGTTGCTTCCGATCAGCATCAAGGAATCTTGATGGGCCGTAATCTTAATTCCGGTCAAAATCGGGAAAGGTGTCTTCATGGATACTGCTTTACTGACATCAGAAATCGCTTTACTAAACCATTCACTATCTATCCTAAATTCCATTACCAGCTCACTCCAATTTAATCGCTAGTAGAAACATTCGACAAACTTCCCTAAGATTCCTTTTCTGGAAAAATTAAGCCTTACTCGGATTCTCAGAATCTTCCAACCAAGAAAAATATCAAATTGTTTTACATAGGTTTCATATTCCTCCATAATCTTCTGTGTAGAAAGGGGGAGTGGCCATGAAAAAATTATCGCTGATTCTTTCAGCCGGATTGCTTATACTGGGGGCATGCTCCAATTCTTCGACGTCCGAGAAGACGGGTAAGGAAGTCACGTCTTCAGAACAGGACAAGTCAAAAGAGGAAAAGAAACAAGATGAAGAAACGAATGAAAAGAAAAAGGAAGAATCCCAACAGCCTTTTAAAGCGCTGGAACCAGCTGAAGATGCTGTTCCTCTGAAGGAACGTCTGTCAAAAGAGGAACAAAAGGAAATTCCTGAGGAAGAAAATCTTGATGAAGATAATGCTGGTGAAAAAAAGCAGGAGGAGAATACCGAACGAGAGGTTCCTCTGGGTGAAACGCTGGCAAAAGGCGCAAAAGATCTCTCCGATGGACCGTTGAAGGATCATCGGCTGGTTACCTACTATGGGACGCCGCAGTCTGTACATATGGGGATTCTGGGTACGCTCGAGCCGGAAGAGTTCATGAAGAAATTGAAGGAACAGACACAGGCATACTCCGATCTCGATCCCGGCCGTCCTGCGGTGCCGACGATCGAGTTGATCACGACGATGGCACAGAATGCTCCGGGTCCTGACGGGGATTATGTGCGGATGACGTCTGAGGAAAACATTGAAACGTATGTGGAGCTTGCGGAGAAGCATGACGCGCTTGTGATCCTTGATATCCAGCTTGGGACGGACACCGTCATGAATCAGGTTAAAATGGTCGAGAAATGGCTTAAACACCCGCAGGTACACCTGGCGATCGATACCGAATTCCACGTCGCAAAAGGGGAGAAACCCGGCGAAGATCTCGGGCAGGTAGACGGAAGGAAAATCCAGGAGGCAGTCGAGTATATTTCGGAACTTACGGAAAAGAACAACCTGCCGGATAAACTGGTCCTCGTACACCAATTCACCGGTCCCGTCCTGACGCATAAAGACGCGATTCAGCCGACTGAAAACGTCGAAGTCGCCATCAACTTTGACGGCTGGGGACCGGCTGCAGACAAGCAGGCCCTGTACGGAAAATACATTCGTGATGAACCGAACCAGTATGGCGGCTTCAAGATCTTCTATGATAAAGACGTACCGGTCCTGACGCCGGAAGAAGTATTGAAGATGGACCCGAGTCCGGCGATTGTTAATTATCAGTAATGTAAAAAAGCACAGGGATGGTTCTTTTGCGTAAGGAGCAGGGGAACCATCTCTGTGTTCCCACTGCTTTCCCAAGGAGTGTCACTCCTTTTTAGAAGTCTCATTCTTCATATAAAACAAATACGCACATGCTATGACGACGCCAATGATAGAAATGATGACCGAATACCGGAAGATTTGAAAGAAAAACTGGGAAAACGGCGTTACCTCATACGAACTCATCCCTTCAAAATCAGTTGTCATTTTTTCTCTTTTAAAAAAAGCTACAAATAAGAAAAAAGAAATAATAAATGAATATATCCCTGTTTTCACTAAAATTTTCTCCAAATTATATCTCTCCCCCAAATGAAAACTTCACTGTTTAGCAGCCTTTTCTATATAGCATTCAAAACCGAAGCGTCCAACTCTTCGCTCTCTATTACAATGGCAGTCAGCCCCTTATCCGTTTTCGTTTCATGCCAATCGTCTTTTTCCCAGTACACCGCTTCCCCGCTGTGAACCTTGATGAATTCATCCGTTTCCCCTCTAACCCAGCCTTCTCCGCTTACAACCAACAGAAGCTGCGGCACGACTGCCTGGTGATAACCAATCACCCCATTTTCATCCAGATGCATACATCCGATATGCGCCGCTTTCTCCGTTTTCGTGATACGGGACATCACAAAATCAGAGTTGAATTTAGTGATTTTCTTTCCTGTTTCTTTGGTAAATTGATAAATTTCCATGGTCGTCCTCCAATGGTAATTTAATATTTTTAATAGAGATCCTCCTCCTCTCAATTTCTAGCACTTTTGACGTGTCTGTCTCAGTAACTCCATATCCCACAAATCCCCCTCTATATTTTCTCAATCTAGCATTCCCTAACTAACCTCAAGCCCCCAAAGGCTTCCCAGAAACTATATGCCAATGCAAATGCTTTGAATCCTGATAATTCCCCAGATTAGTAATCACCCGGCAGGCACCATGTTCTTCGGTTACCATGGCAGCCACCTTTTTGATTACACCTAACAGTTCAAGGAGCAATGCATTGTCACTGTCCTCAAGTGCGATTAATGAAGAAATATGTTTCTTCGGGATGGCAACGATATGTACAGGATAGAATGGGCGGGTATGATGATAAGCCAGCACATTTTCTGTTTCTATCACTCTATCCACTTCGGTCTTTCCACTTAAAACCTCATCACAATAAAAGTCATTCGTCATTTCATCATCTCCCTAATTAACAATTCCATATACCAATTATTTCAAAATGTTGACTCTTTAACAATCGTTTATACAATATATTTGCTCTTTCGTTAATCCTTTCCTTCCAATAACCCCACCTGACTCCTATCTGTTCAATCTTGCAAAAATACACAAACAAACTCTGCACACTGAAACCCCTTTCATTACTTGTAAATAGACTCTATACTAGATTCATAAGATGATCATCAAAATTTCAAAAATACAAAACTGCAAAATTAAACCTGAAGTCAATAAGCAAGGAGGATCCTCCATGGTATTGGATAAGAGACGTGCACACTTATTATCCATCATTCAACATTCGGCTGATCCCGTCCCTGCGAAGGATCTGGTTGCGAGGATGAATTTGTCTCAACGGACCATTTATTATGACCTCGACCAGATCAATAGCTGGCTGCGGACTCAGAAGTTAGAAACCATTGACAGTAAGCATGGACAGGGATTGTTTCTGCCCCCTGAATCAAAATCGAAGCTGATGCTGATGCAGGATGAGAGTTTCGAAGATTGGCAGTATCAATTGTCGAAGCCGGAGCGAGAAGTTCTGATCAAGGCGAAGATTTTATTGGAAGAACAAGATGCAACGATGAAGAGCTTCATGGACTTGACGAGCATGAGCCGCGGGACGATTGCGAAGGTTATCAAAGAGATCAAGCAGGAGTTCCAAGGAGCCGGTCTGGGGCTTTACTACAAAAAAGGTTCCGGGTACCGATTGAGGGGATCGGAGGATGCAAAGAGAACGATGCTATCCACTATTCTCGCGACCATCTTCTCTCACCAGGATTGGCAGAACGTCCGGAATGAGGTGTACAAGATGATCCATCCGGAAGCCGCCACCTGGTCAAGTGAAACCGATCAGAGACGAGTAGTGAGGGAAATTCTTTTCGAAGCGGAAAGAGATATGAAATTGACGCTGACGGATGAAATGGTCGAGATCCTTTCCCTGCAGATCCTGATGATCATGAAGCGGATAGAGCTGAATGAGTTCATCCAGGTGCCCGGGGCTGAAAAACAGGTGTTAAAGCAGACGGAAGCCTATAAGGCCGCCATGCACATCACGAAGAAACTCAAAGCGTACAAAGGAGTCATCTTCCCTGAAGATGAAATCTGCTTCATCACGATGAATCTTCTCGGCTCCAAAGTCCAGCATGATAATTTTGACCATTACACTGAACAGGAATTGTCGGGACTCAGGAAAGTCGTCCGCAATATGATCGATGATTTTCAGTTGTATTCCTGTGTCGTCTTCGATGACCGGCGCGGGCTGGAAGAAAACCTGATATCCCATATCAAGCCGACCTATTACCGGTTGAAATACGGACTCCATATTGTGAATGATTTAGCCGGAAGCATCCAACAGACATACCCTGATATTTTCCACCTGACCAAACGGGTGATGAGGCATTTGGAACTGTATGTCGGCAAAAGGGTCCCAGAAGAAGAAGCAGCCTACATCACCCTTCACTTCGGCGGCTGGCTGTCGAAAGAGGAAAAGACGGTCGAGACGAAGTTCAGGGCCCTCATCGTTTGTGAGAACGGGATCGGGACTTCGAATATGCTCAGGACCCAGTTGGAGAATCTGATCGCCGGGCTGAATGTGACCGCCACGATTTCGATGAGAGAATACCAGACGAAGGAACACATGGCGGACGTCATTTTTTCAACTAATTATATAAAAGCGAAGGACATTCCCGTCATCCATGTTCCCGCCATCCTGACGAATGTGGAAAAGGAACGGGTCATGCAGCGGATGAATGAACTGTTCGATTCGAATGCACCCGGGAAAGTGATGACCGATCACCTCATAGAAGTCATCAAGCGACATGCGGCCATCCATCAAGAAGACGAATTAAAGCATGAACTGGGCCGCTTCCTGAAACAAAAAACACCACAGATAAAGGAGCTAAGAAAGCCTATGCTCAATGAATTACTGACAGATGCAACGATACAGCTGAAAGACCGTGTAAAGGATTGGGAAGAAGCTATCGAAACCGCTGCCCAGCCGCTGATCGACCAGCATTCGATCAAACCGTCATACGTGGAGGCGATGATCGAAAACGTGAAGGATTTGGGTCCTTATATCGTGATTGCCCCGGGGATCGCCATCCCCCATGCACGTCCGGAAACGGGAGTCGAAGAACTGGGGATGAGTTTCCTGCGGCTGAAGGAAGCAGTTTCTTTTTCCGAAAAAGAAAAGCATCGTGCCCAGCTGATCATCGTGCTGGCAGCGATCGATAATCAAACCCATTTAAAAGCATTGGCACAACTCACCGAACTGTTATCCAATGAAGAGAATGTGGAGAAGTTAATCTCAGCAGATGACCCAAGCACCGTAATTGAATTAATTAACCAAACTATTGAAGTGTAAATAAGAGGAGGAAATCAACATGAAAAAAGTATTAGTAGTATGTGGAAATGGATTAGGAAGCAGCATGATCGTTGAGATGAACATTAAAGCGGCACTTAAAGAAATGGGCAAAGACGCAGAGGTATCCCATACGGACTTAACAACGGCGAAGACGGAGCAGGCAGACCTCTTCATCGGGTCGGAAGATATTGTAGAAAGCCTTGAAGATGGCCGTAAACATGTCGTGAAACTGAAGAACTTGATGGATAAAAACGAACTTAGAACGGCGTTGGAGCAAAATATCTAGTCCCACTTTCAAACGAAGGAGCGATACAAATGGTTGATATCATTATGAAGGACATCCTTGGTACTCCCGCAATCCTTGTCGGTCTTTTTGCCTTAATCGGACTTCTGGTGCAGCGGAAAAATTCAGGGGATGTCGTGTCTGGAACGCTGAAGACAGTGATGGGCTTCGTCATTCTCGGAGCGGGTGCAAACGTGCTCGTCCAGTCACTGGGACAATTCAGCAGCATGTTTAATGAAGCCTTCGCGGTCGACGGGGTCATCCCAAATAACGAAGCGATCGTAGCCCTGGCTCAGGAAAGCTTTGGTACGGAGACCGCGATGATCATGCTGTTCGGTATGCTCGTCAATATTCTCCTTGCCCGTTTCAGCCCTTTTAAATACATCTTTTTAACCGGCCACCATACCATGTTCATGGCCTGCTTGATTGCTGTTATCTTGACCACTGGAGGATTTTCCGGTCTATCATTGATCATCCTCGGTTCGATTATCCTTGGATCACTGATGGTCCTTTCCCCGGCGATGCTTCAGCCTTTCACCCGTAAAATCACCGGCTCGGACGACTTTGCCATCGGGCACTTCGGATCGATTGGTTATTTAGTATCCGCGATCGTCGGTAAAGCAGTCGGCAAAGGATCAAAATCAACAGAGGAAATCAAAGTTCCAAAGTCTCTAGGATTTCTAAGAGATACTTCCGTTTCTGTATCATTGACCATGGTCATCTTATTCTTTGTCGTCGCAGGTGCTGCAGGTCCAGCATTCGTTGAAGGTGAACTGAGCGGCGGAAAGAATTTCCTTGTTTTCGCCTTCATGCAGGGGATCACATTTGCCGCCGGTGTTTACATCATCCTTGCCGGTGTTCGGATGCTCCTCGGTGAAATCGTCCCTGCGTTCAAAGGGATCGCAGACAAGATTGTCCCGAATGCGAAACCGGCGCTTGATTGCCCGGCCATCTTCCCATTCGCCGGAAACGCCGTCATCATCGGCTTTCTGTTCAGTTTCATTGCCGGTCTCGTCAGCATGCTGTTCCTGCCTTTACTCGGCTTGAAGGTCATCGTCCCGGGACTCGTCCCTCACTTCTTCACTGGTGCAGCGGCAGGAGTATTCGGAAATGCAACCGGCGGGCGCAGAGGGGCAGTCATCGGATCGATGGCAAACGGCGTCATGATCAGCTTCCTGCCGGCCCTTCTGCTGCCTGTACTTGGCTCACTCGGATTCCAGGGAACCACATTCGGAGATGCTGACTTCGGTGTCGTCGGCATCGTGCTTGGAAACCTTGTGAAGCTGTTTGATTCAGCTGGTGTTCTGTTTGCAGCAATCATTGTAATTTTAGCGGTATTGTTTTTCATTGGCTTTAGGTCTAAAGCTGGTGAGAGTAAGGATGGATCAGAAGCAGCTTGATTCTTGAGTTGATGGAGTCCCGTGATTCCCTTTTTAGGGAGTGCGGGGCTTTTTTAGGTGGACGGGGAGGGGAACTTTGTTTATGCTTCGTTTGGCAATAACGGGTCAAGGTACCTGTCCCCGACCCGACACGGTTGCCAGCAGTTGTTTAAAGATTTTTCGACAAGTTGGTTGATAAATAGGGAATGTGAATGTGGCTTGAATAATTTATAAGTGGCACGTAAATTTGGAAAGTGGCTTGTATTTTTGAAATATGGATTGAATAGTTTCAAAGTGGCTAGAATCGTTTGGCTGGAAGCCACTTAACCGTCCCCTGCCCCCGCTTTCTTCCGTTAGGACAGGGGCACCTTCCGATTTATGCTGATTTTTCACGATATATGCTGACTAATTTGGATTTATGCTGAAAAAAATGATTTTATGCTGACTTTTTTCGATATATGCTGAATTATTTCGTTTTATGCTGAATTTAACAGAAAATCCCATATCGAGATAATCTTTTTGGCTCTTGGACAAGTTACCTGTACCGATGGTTGCTCCCCTTGAAAAATATACTACCAATCCCGTCCCTCTCCAGATTGATAGTTACTGCTTTCTCCAGATTTTGTTGAGGAATCGATTCCGGATGTGTGTTTATTATTGTTATTCTTCTTTCTTTTCCAGTCAATTAGCAAAGCAAATGCCATGATCCCTAAAATCAGCATAATATACCACCACACCATAACACCTCCAATTTTGTGTTAAAGGCAACCCAGGTACAGTTCTTCATTGATCAGTCTTAGTTATTAGACCAATCATTAGTATGACTACGCCATTTATAAGAAACAAAACAGCATATATTCCAGAAATAATTCCTGTACCAAATCCATAGGGGTCAAACGGACTTATTGAAATTGCTGTGATAAAGAAAACGATCGGAGACAATAAAATAAATAATACTCCTGATATAACCTTTTTCTTTCCATTACCTCCAGATACCTTAAATGCAACAAAGTTCGATATTCCCAAAGCTAAAATGACGATTAGTATAAATAAAGCCGCCATAGCTCCACCACCCTATATTTGATGACAAAGAAAAGAATTACCTTATTCATTTATAAACAAGCTTAAAACAAATGATGACACTAAACCTGCCAATGCCACAATTAGCAAGGACAATGCAATAGTATTTATAGTGAGACCGCTCCATCCCCCTATTGCGAAACTGACTACCCAGCTTACAACCGATACAATCGTAAGAATCAAAAAGAACCTGACATGAAAGAAAGATTTCAATCTGACGTACTTTTGAAGAATTTGAAAAATGACTGCCAAAACAAGTCCAATAATAATTAAAGAAAAGAAATTAATTGGGTATATAGCTTATCTCTCCTTTACACTTGGCATTAGGTTGTTTTAAAATCGGGATCATTGCCTAATGACTTCCGATTGTTGAATAAAGATAATCGATTATACAGAGGTAAAACCTAGAACTGAAACTGTCTCACCATCTGTTAATCCATCTCTAATCATTTCCAAGATGAATTCTCCCTGAAAAATAAACACTAGTAAAAACAAAATAGACAATAAGATAATCACACCAAAGATTATTGAAGGAATTAATCCTTTTTTCTTTTTCATTGGTCTATTCCCCCTTGTAAAAATTAGACGGAAACCCAATTATTCAGGTTTTAAATAATTCTTTTAAATAGTCTTGGACCTACCAAACCATTCAGTTAATGATATGTGTAGTATTTTTCTTTTTATTTTTCGATTTTATGATAGTGACTACCAGCATAATTAGGCTGTTGAAGAGCAATAACAATGCTAAATATGCTGATCCAAATGCTTGGCCTTGATCGTGAAGATAACTTGCATAAGTAAGGCCAATAATATGAAACAAAACGGGGATGACAAGCATTATTAAACAAAGAATCCGATTGGATTTACCTTTGCTCTTGTTCCTTACAAATAAAAACCATCCACCTGTAACTATGAAAATTGCTAATAGAATTAGCATATAATTATTCTCCTCCATACATTAGGTTTAGTAAATGAGGAGAACTGAAACAAACTAACGTCCCTAATTCAGCAATAAAAAACTTAATTACTGAAATCACTCCCCCATCACCTTCTCACCAATCGATTCAAACACTACACCCTCCTCCGTCCTCACAGTCAGCGGCTCTTTAATTTCATCTACACCAATCATGATATAAGGGGTATGATTTTTGTATTCACCTTCAGAGATTTCGAGGATGATTTCGGTATCACCCATCTTGCTGACTTTTTTCACATCAATTTCTTTACCCAAATACTCTTTGCCGAGGGTCAACGTTACTTGCTTCATTCCTTCTGAAATGGTGGTGACTCTGTAGTAATTTTCATGTTCATGGTCAGCAGACTCTATATATTTCGTACTCCCTTCTTCAATGATCCAATGATTCTCTTGGAAATAGAGAAGGATAATGAATGAGGCTGCAAAGATGATCGGCATGGCAATGAGAATGGTTTTATCTCTGTGGACGAGTTGTTTTGGTTCTCCTTTTGCCGCCAGGAACTTCAAGGTAATCGCACCGATGATCGCGGTAATCAGACAGCCGACCCCCAGGAAACCATATGCCATTCCTTCGAATCCACCCACAATAAACAAACCATAGGCCGTGATAAGAATGGAGGCGAAGAAATTGACGAGCGGCGGTATATAATACGCCCCGATTTTTTTAGAAATCGTGTACGTGAAAATGAATAGCAATACACCCCAGAATAAACCCATAAATAATAAAACCATCATAGGATTTCTCCTCTCTTATATGAAAAATAACTTTAAACTAATGGCTGTCATGGTGAAAAATCAATCACTCCATTGAAATCAAATTCCACTTCTTATTGAAAGAGTAATTCTCAAGAATTCCTTTCAGCCATTTGCCGCTACTAAAGAGACGATTCACACTCAATAAAGTTGCATTATTTTTCCTTTTTTATAAAAAAGACCGTCTCTGAGTGTATGTAGTTTAATTATTATTGAAAAGGCTTCAATCAACATTTGAAATCATATGAATATGAACACAGTGAACAACGCATAAAAAAGCTCAGAGTTCTAGATGAAATGCTCTGAGCTTTACTATAGTATGAGGTTGATGCCATAAAGAAGGATAATATATCAACCCAATTTGGAATCATTACTCTTGGATTTGACTTAGAATCAGTTTCAAAATATCGTTTTGTGACATGTCATTCGTCAAAATTATTTCTCCATCAACGCCAAGACTATCCTTTGGGTTCCACCAAGCACGTAACGACTCTTCACCGAATTCCTTTTTTTTAGAACTTGAGTTGTGACGTATTACTGTTTCCTCAAAAGATAAATCAAAATAATATGTATATGTCTTTTGATCAAAAAACTGGATTAAGTTATTCAGCATTTCACCATATCGATTTTTATACAAGATTCCTTCTACTATTACGTGGTTACATTTATCCTTCCCATATTCTGCGATTTGGCGAATTAAATCTATTGAAAGGTTCCCTTCTTTATCGTGAACCTTTAACATATCACGACGAATGTTGTCCTGAGAAACCAAGAGTGTTCCGTGCCCTAAGTAATGTTGAAGATTTTTCGCAATCGTTGTTTTCCCACTCCCAGAGTTTCCGCGTATGATAATTAACTTAGACTCCATTTTATCCCCCTGCTTCTCCCGATTACCATTTTATATCAATTGGTTATACCATCACTTCTTTTTAAAAGATTCTGCCAGTTAATGTAAAGGCATAGACTATTGATATGTTCAAGCTCTTTCTAATTTCCATCTTAATGCAATGGTTGGCATTCTGATTAATAGTTTACTCATCTGCCTACCCTAGTTACAAAGTACGCTCTGCTACTATGGCAGGCAGATTTTCACGTATCAAACAATTCCCCGTCAACCGCTTTTATATAACGATCCGCCGAACGTTGAACTGCAAGAAGAGCATTCTCTTTTATGACTCTGTGAAAAGCGTTGTATAGCCTGTTGAATGGCAGCTCCATAACTTTCTTTGCCATCTCCTCCACTTTACCTGCAGGCAGAGGGATCAAGTTCGGATAACTGTACATAAAGCTCACCCAGTCGGTATCGGCAACAACTTGAATGATATCCCCGGTCAAAAGGACACCTTTCCCGCGATCTCCATTTTTCCAATGCAGCACTGCACCGCCTTTAAAATGCCCGCCAAGACGATGCAGGTTCAAGCCTTCACTCAACTCTATTTCCTCACCTTCCCATAAACGGATAGACTCACTTGGCTCCATTATCCATTCCTGGTCATAGCGATGAATATAGATTGGGGCATCGAATACTACAGCCCAATCCACCTGTCTTGAATAGTAATGGGGATGAGAAAGGGCGATTGCCTGGATCCCGCCCAATGAACGGATGAACGCAATCGTTTCAGCATCCAGGAATGTGATGCAGTCCCACAGGACATTGAAACCGTCGTTCACGATTAAATAAGCTGTTTGCCCGATTCCTATTTTCGGTGTCGTCGTGATACTGTACAGCCCTTCTTCTTCCTTCTTTATGATATTTTGATAGTTTCCACTCGCCACTAAATCATCATGTGTAGTCCAAGATTGACCATCAGGATTGACGTACTGCCTTTCTTCTTCGCAGATGAGACAGTGTTCAGGTTCGCTGTTACTTTCAGGGTATTGGACTCCGCATGTTGTACAGATGTATTTTTTCATCATTTATCCTCTCCAAAAATTCATTTGACTTAAGTTTACAAATATCACCTGAATTCTTCATCCTTCATTTAGAGGAGGATGGCTGCTACTTTAGTCGCAAGGATTCATCCAGACGCCTACCTGAAAGTGTTTTGAATATTTGATCCCTCCTGTTTCATTCTCTTTCACTTTTTGTCCTCCTCAATATGTGTATGGAAAGGATGATTTTCCTGTTGTAGAGTTACCTTCCAAAGAACGACGGTAGCTGTACGCCCAGATCAAACAAAGCACTCATAATTAAAAAGAAGAAAATAACCAACATACAGACCCCCACAAATACCGTCCAGCTTTTATTTTCTTCACTGTTTTTCTTCCTTCGGTATATTTTTTGAACTTTCCTTAACTTCCGGTTCTGCTCTTGTTCTTTCGGGTCCATCCGCTCCACTCCCGTCCGCTTAAAGGCTAATACTCAACCAGAACTTTCAAAGGGTTAACACGGCCATCCCCCAAGTCCATAAAACACTGAATCAACTCCTCTTTCCCGATTCTCAATTCAAACAGCCTATTCAACAGCGAGCCTCTTCGTCTAACATTTTCAAAATACCACTCAGCATGTTTCCTGTAGTCCCAGCCATCACTCGACCCGATGATCTTCAATTCCTTCTCATAAAATTCCGGCTGCAAATCAAAGATGTCTTTATTACCATCTGATAAGATGCATAACCCGGCCTCCTGTACGAGGGAACTCTGCAGGCAATGAAATGCATCCTTCTTTCCGGAACACTCCAGACCAAAGTGATAAAAATCTCTCGGGCACACCGATGTATCTGTAAATAAATCATTTACACCTAATTGCTTTGCCAGCTCTCTCCGTGTTGGATTTGGTTCCACCACGTCAATGTGATGGACATCCATATACTCCTTTAGAAAATAAACCGTTAAGAGTCCCATGGTCCCCATACCGGTCACCAGGACTTTATCTTCCTTGCCTGGATTCAGTTTAAGCACACCTTTTGCCGCGTCACATGACAAGATCGTGAGAAGTGCATCTGAATAATGAATATCCTTTGGGACCGGTATGGCCCTATGTTCCTGAATGACCCCGTAATCTTTATGTCCGTAAGACGCTACAACCTTGTCTCCTGCTTTCAGCACTTCAACCCCGGGACCGACTTCAACGATTTCACCGTAGTTTTCATACCCGGTTTCTTTAGGGTACTGCGGCTGTCTCTCCGTTATATCCGTTTCCAGGTACTGTGGCAATTCCGCTCCTATGCTGATGGCACCAGCTATTGTTTTTACCAGTACTTCATCTCTTTTAAGAGGTGGGATTTCTTTTTGAGTCCATTTCAGTTCTTGTTTTGCGTGTAGTACAAGTGAGTGTTGGTTCATATTAATCATCCTATTCAAGGAGCCTCACCCAAATAACCGCACCCATCGGATGCTTATAAGGGACCGGCTCTTTATACAATTTCGGTTTTTCAAACACCCAGGCGTATGTCCTTTTATAAGGCAGTTCTGCAGATTCTTCACTTTCCACACCATGGAATCTCCTGCTTTCCTGGTAATCTGTTAAACTCAGCTCTTTACTATCAATGAGATTTATTTCGCCAAATACCATACCCGAACCACTTTTTAGGAGCGCAATCGTCCCGCGTATGTTGGTATTCGATCCCCTGATTTCCCAGGTCTTCTTTCCTTCAAAAATTAGTTCGATCCATGGTGATTTGATGATTAGTCCTTTCATTGTGCTTCTCCTTTAAATGAACTGTTCGTTTGCAAAACTCAGTCGCCAATTTTTATAATAAGGCCACCAGATCCATGCCAATTCTTCCTATAATCCTCTTGTAAAATCCCATAAACCGCACAATCCTTATACTGATCTTTCGAGTTACGGATCATATCCCGAATCGTTCCTTCCTGTACCATCCCGGCCTTGCTCATGATTCTCCCGGAAGCTGGATTATCCGTGTTGTGTGCAGCAGAAATCTTATGCAGGTTCATATGCCTGAAGCCAAATTCAACTATTGCTCTCAATGCTTCAGTTCCATATCCTTTGTTCCACCACTCGTAGCCCAGTGAGTAACTCACCTCGCAATTCCCCGTTACTTTATCAATATCATACAAATCTATTTCGCCTATCAGTTCTGCACTTTCCTTTAACTTTATGGCCCAGTAACAAAATTCTTCATTTTTATAATCTGACACAATTTTGGTCAGCCTTTTTTCAGTTTGAGAGACTGATTGATGAGCGGCACTCACACGATTGTCTGATACTCTTTCGTCGGAGAGCCAATGGTCAAAGACTGCCTTGGTATCAGTGAGCTGGAATTTTTCTAGTATTAATCTTTCTGTTTCTATGCGTGGAGTTCCATAGTAGTTGATCATTTTGCACCTCATAAAAAATCATTGTAATAGAAGTTATCGGTGTCAATGTATTATAGATCTTATCAATTAAAAATCAGACTCTTAATCGCATTAACGACTACCCAGGGTTCATCATACTGAATATAATGCGCACTATTTTCTGCAGCGATATACTGGCTGTTTGAAGATAAAGTTAGCAATTCCTTCTGCATGTTGTTCCAGAGTTCTTGTGAATTTGGCGAATAATGAGCTTTTTTCCCTGCCGAAATGACAATTAGAGGGATATCAAGTTGCTTCCTTGTTTTCTTCAACAGTTTTAAACTTTCCATAAACTCATCGTAATTCCCTTCATAAACAAATTGCTCTTTGTATGCTTTCTGAAAGTCCACCGACATCGTTGGAAGAAATCTTTCTTTGTATTCCTCAGGTGTTGAATCAACCAATATTAACCCACTGACTTCTTTGGGGTACTCAGTTGCAAATAACCTCAAATTCACTCCTCCACATGAATGACCTACCAGTAGATATGGCAGCTGTATGTGCATATTGGTAAGCATTTCTTTTAACTCATCAACCATATGATCACTTGTCCTTGGGGCAGAGCTCTTTTCACTATTCCCTAAACCAGCACGGTCATAGAGTACAACTTCTGTAAATTCAGCTATTTCAGGAGCAATGTCTTTCCACGCTTTAGAATAGTCTCCATAGCCTGCATCCATCACGACCGTTGGTTTAGTTTTCTTATTTCCGAATACTTTCGCATAGAGCTTGAAGTCTTTTACTTTCACAAACTTTTCTTTAACTTGTATGTCTGTCATTGTCATAGGAATCCTTCCTTCAACCTGTACATTGCAGATCGCTGAATAAGTAAAATCTAACTATTTCATTCTATTATCAAATCACTACACGCTAATATCGTTTCCACATCTTCCGGATACATATGCTCCAAATCATTTATATCTGATAATGCTATCCAACCTGCTTCAATAACTGTTTGGTCAGGATCATGGATTTACCACTTTAATTGTTTAAGAAAGGATAGTATATCTTTATGAATTATTTTCTGATCATTTCCCAATGTCATTAAATGTTTAGAGTTAGGATAGCCTTGGACAGATTTATTATTTGTGCATACGCTATCATATATAATGGCTGCACTTTCTTTATATAAGGGCTCATCTAACTCTCCGTACATGATTCTTATAGGTTGATGTATCTTTTCTAAACCTTCCATGGTTGTTTCTAAATGTTGTTGGAAATCAAATAAGCACTTAGACGAGGACTTTTCTAATTCGCGAATTTCATAAGTTATTTTATTCTTATCCTTTCCTTCAAGTTGCTTGAAGGCTCTTGCATATTTAACAAGCCGGTCTTCCAATGAATTTACATCTCTTTTATAAGGGACCGACATAGTTATGATGCCATTAACGTTTAAGGTTTGTCCTGCATTCAATGCAAAGATCCCCCCTAGAGAAATTCCAATCACTGCAATCTGTGAATAACCTTCCCTATTTAAGTAATAGTACCCTTCTTCTACACTCCTCCACCAGTCACTTGGATCAGTGGAAATTAATTGTTCAGGAGGTAAACCATGCCCTTTATAAACAGGGGCATAACAGGAAAAACCATTCACATGTAAAAACTTCGCTAGTTCTCTTACATCACGAGTATTGCTCGTAAATGAATGTAATAATAATACCGCTTTTCTTCCTCCTTTTAGAAAGAAGTGCCTGGGTTTAACTACTTTCATCATTGTCTTTTCACATCCAACTTTCATGATTCAATACTTTACTATTTCCAGACTTACGCAAAAGCAACCCAATGACCATTACTATACTGGACTAAGAACCAATCAACCTAACCTGAACCACCGTTAATATCGCCGCTGCCATAATCAACATCTCAGCCAGCGTTAAAATTGCCTGCTTTGGATATTCACTATGCTTCCACTCAAAAAATGCCCTTACCCCATAGTCCAATACTAGAAAAAAGACTACTACAAATAAGTATAAGTAAATGATTCCTTTATTGTAGACCAGAACCCAGCTAAAACCGATCAGAGTGACTGCAGTAGTAATCCTAATCCATTTATCGATTTTGCCATGCAGGGCATTTATGTGATTATAGGAAAACAAATCTTTTTTCACTTTTTCTATATTGAATATCCTTCGTAAGATCAACTTAACGATCGAGATTAGAGCAAAGACAACAATCACAATCAAACTGAACTTTATCCAAAACACTAAATCACTCCAGTAACTTCTAAATCGGCTGTGAAACTCCTATTATGCTAAATAGCCTATCGAACGAATCGATCTCCGCATATGGTTTTATCTCAGTGTCATTCACGATCTTATGAGGGTTACACCATACGCCCTTTATATCTGCATCCTGACATCCGCCAATGTCCTTTACGATGTCATCTCCGACCAATAATGCATCTTCAGGCTGCACGCCAAGTTTATTTAAAGTTAATTCAAATATGCGTTTGTCGGGTTTACTGAATCCGGCTTCTTCAGAAATGACCACGATATCAAAACAGCAATTTAACTTTGTGTTCTTGATTTTAGCTCTTTGTCTCTGAATAGACCCGTTTGTTATGATGGCGACTTTAGCATGCTGCTTTATCGAATGTACGATATTCATAGTTTCCTTGTTGATAGAAAAGCATTGAGGAAAATGATGATTCCAAAAATCTTGAAGGCTATTGAGTGGCAATTTATGCCTTGGTGAAAATTCATCAAAAAAGGATCCGAGAACATTTGCTTTATTAAAATCACCATATGCCCTCTTATCATATTCTTTGAATTTTCGCAGCATGTCGTGAGCCACTGAATGTTCAACATCCGCATAACACTTTTCTAGAATAATCGAAAACATGTTGTCTACTGCCTGATCCCTATTAAGCAGGGTATCGTCTAAATCAAATAGGATTGCTTTATATCCTAACAACTAACTTCACAGCCTTTCAAAACGACGTTTAAATAATCTGCATGCCCTCTAACCAAGTCGACTTCACCTATAGATGCAATCCAAAAAAATTGAAAAGTATGGCCCGTTTCTTCTCCGCCACCTGTTGGCTGATGCTCCCATTGGTCACGCTCATCATGACAAACGATTTTATAAAAATACCTATTATGGACAGCACCGTCTTCATTTTCCCAATGATCTTCTGCTATCAGATTCTTAACATCGAAGGTTTCGAGTCCTGTTTCTTCTTTCACTTCTCTCATCACTGCGTTATACGTGCTTTCATTTACTTCCACCGTGCCTTTAGGAATTTGAATTCCTGCCTCGGGGATGCCTTTATGACGGAATACCAATACCTGAAGCTGTTCTTCTTTGACCCTTGTGATATACCCATAGGCTTTTTTGATAGGTTTCATATGTGTTAGACTCCCAATTTTATATATGATTTAACAATTCAAATTCTTTTTTTGATCATTCAGATACTACCAATTATTTCAAATTAAAGATCGTAACTCAAGGAAAACTTCCAGTAAAAAAAGAGCCTATCCCTTTGGATAAACCCCATCAGTTCGATCGGTCCGGACAAACACGCCATTCTTCCTCAACTTTAAATTCTTCTCCTGTCAGCTCCAACACATCATGTTTGGTTTCTGCCATTTTCAATAACTTTGGAAGGCTTTCTTCCATATAGCCTCGATGAACCGCTTCGCTCTCCCATCCAGTTAATACGAGGCAAAGATTTCTCTGCTTTTGGGAGAAGGCGAATGTTCCACCGAGCATTCCTTCTGATTTCTGCATGCCTGGATTCCAGACAATTTCCTGCATATCGGCAAAGTGCCGGACTGCAGCATCTTTTACCAGTGAAAGGGATGCCCGTATATAATTCGCTCGTACAACAATATCAAGTATGCCCGCTGCCATCCCGGCATTCTCAAGGTTTTCTTCAAACAATCTTATATCGATGGATTCGTAGGCCCCCCTTTGCCCTGACCGATCAACGATTTCATCATGTATTTCCTCCATAAAGAAAGCATACTCTCTTTGCGTTTTCCAAAACGAATAGATACAAGCAGTCAGTGGTTCTGCAGTACTCCATCCACCCAATTGACCTAAAAACCCATTTACTTCACTAAGGGGCTGCCACTGCTTTTGATGGTCAAAAAAAGCTTCTTTTTTACTTTCTTTTACCTTGCAGGAAATTCTTTTTATAATCATGAACGATCCTCCATGTTACTAAACTCAAATACTCGGCATAAAAGACTGGTCTCTCACCACTACTGTTTCTGGTGCAAATTTAATTAAAATATTGCTCTTACCCAAACCCTGAAATCTCGGATCCCAACGTTCTTCATCTGGTCCCAGATAACGCTCAAGCAATCGGGTGGCAATTCCTTTGTCAAAAGGCTCAACCGTTGCTTGACCTCTGAATCCTGCATGAAGTACTTTTCCTGTTACATGATCGAGTTCTACTATACCGATGGCACACGTTGGATTTTCTTCAATTCTTCCTGGAAAACTGTCTGAAGAAGGAGTCCCGATGATGTAAATATGCTCATCTTCCCAGTAAAACCAGACAGGTGACTCTCTGGGGCCGTCCTTAGATGAAGTAGAAAGGTGAGCAAATAGTGGTTTTTTCAGAAATTCATTTAAATCAAAGCCTTTATTTCCTGTGATAATTTTCAAAAATAATACATCCTCTCCCCTAACCTCACCGCTCGCTTAGGAACTATATTTCGTTCTTTTTCTAAGTAAATATGGTGCGGACGGGCTGCGTTTGATCAGTCCTTTTGCATTGCCTGTTATATGTAAGTAGTCTTCTGCTTCTTGAATAGACATCCAAGTTACTTCTTCAATTTCTTCCGGCATAGATATCGTAATCTCGCCGCCTTTGATCTTCCCTCTAAATACAAAGAAGACTACGTGGTGTCCTGCATCCTCAAAAAACGCTTCACTTACAGAAAAGACATCACCTATTTCGACATCCAAGCCTGTCTCTTCTTTTGCTTCGCGAATTGCTGCTTCTTCCAGCGTTTCTCCCGGTTCAACCGCCCCTCCTGGAAGGGTATAATAAGAAGAGTTTTCCCCTATATTTTTTACCATCAATACATTTTCGCGCAGTTCATCAAACAGAAGAACATATGTAACATCCACTCGCTTCATAAATTAGAAACCTCCTATAATTCACACCTTCGACCACTCATTATTCCCGCTCCGCCGGCCAGGAGCCTTGCTGTTTGCGAATGAATACAATCTGCCCGATGTGGTATACGTTGTGCATAATTTGACGGGCGAGACCCCCAACAAGTTCCTCATCCAGTTGACTGTCATTTATTTGTGCCAGTGATTTACGCAAATCCCCACAAATCAGGTGTGTTTCAGCAAGGTCTGCTTTCCATTTTTCAGAATCTGCCGGGTCCCCGGCATCTCCAAATGTATTCACTGCCAGGATTGCCTTCCATTTAGGATCTGCCGGCTCACCGATATCTCCATATGCTGCTTTTTTGTCAGATGCCTTTTTTCCGGGGGTTGCGTCATTGATTTGTCTAACAAGCACGGCATTGTAATAGTTTAAATGGTTCACAGTTTGCCAAATTGTATTCCCTCCCCCAGGGGGCTGCCAGCTTGCATCTGTGGAGTTCAAACCTTCAAGAGCAGATTCTAAAGGTAAAAACCAGGTCTCTGTATCCCAACAAAAATCAAATTCCATGCGAAAAACATCCATCAGTTCCAGGTTCATTTGCCTTCTCACCTCAAGTTAATCATATTCACAATGGGGTTGAAAAACATGATAGTACATTGCTTCTCACACTGAAATTGCTAAACAATTCTAAATTTTAACTATTTTCATATTGATTATCCGTTAATTCCTGGTTTTTATCAACAGACTTTAAATCACTCTGTACCAATCCCATCTCTTTCTTTAAAATACCAAACACTTCCTATGAATCCCCTTAGATGTCATAAAAGATTTATACAAAAACAAGGAAGCATGATGCATAATAAACCGCTTCATGCTTCCATCGACCTCAGCAAGTGAGGCTCAGTTCGATTTATGCAGACTTTTCATGATATATGCTGACTTATTTCGATTTATGCTGAAAAAAATGAATTTATGCTGACT
Source organism: Mangrovibacillus sp. Mu-81 (assembly GCF_036867415.1). Classification (NCBI taxonomy): domain Bacteria; kingdom Bacillati; phylum Bacillota; class Bacilli; order Caryophanales; family Bacillaceae; genus Mangrovibacillus; species Mangrovibacillus sp. Mu-81. The sequence goes on along the minus strand of NZ_JBAJHU010000001.1, from coordinate 351,582 downwards.
TTTCCCTATATATGCTGACTTATTTTGTTTTATGCTGAATTTAATAAAAATTCCCATATAATGACCCTATAGTCATCCTTATGCCGGCTCACTAATAATCAGCTATCCTTCACTGTATTACTACTATAACAGTATGAATCCACTCTAAATCACACGTAGAACTCATGGTGCATTCTGGACAAATACCCCTCCCCGGAAAAAGTTTTCAAAACAGGTTGGGAAAATCCAGGACTTTATTCCTGTAAAAAAAGCTTGTCCAACCCTCTGTTTGATGAAAATTTTCCTCTATCGCCTTCAAATAACAAATTCTTCATTCAAATATTCAAGTATTTACCATAAGTGAGAATCTTCAGCCTATTCTGTAAATTAGAAAAAACTGTTACAATCCTGTTTAGTAAGAATCTCTACATAGTTCTTTCACTAGATGATTCTTGACAATGGATCCGAGCAAGGAGGCGAGCTTTTTAAAGGGAGACGTTAAACGGTTGGTTCGATTAAAATGGAGAGGGTGTTGTAAATGAAAGTAGGAAAGATACTTGGAACTGTCGTGATGAGTGCTCTTCTGGTCAGTCCGGCTTACACCAGTACGGTTGATGCCACAGAGAAAGCAGAAAAAGTCCGTGTTCTTATTTCATCCACCAATGACAAGGCAGAAGTCAGCGCTAAAAAGAATTACGATGTTCGCTGGGACTTCGACCAGAAAGGCTTTACGACCGAAGTAACCGAAGCGCAGTATACTGCCCTGCAAAAGAATAAAAACCTGTCTGTCAAACTTGTCGAAGAAGTATCATTGGAGGGCAAGCCTGGATCGAACGCATCAGCCGCTCCAAGTGACCAGACACCTTGGGGAATTGAAGCCATGTATGAGGATGCAAACATCAGCGCCACATCCGGCGGAAGCGGAGTGAGGGTGGCAGTCCTTGATACCGGCGCCAACACAAATCACTCAGATCTCGCTAACAATGTTGAGCAGTGCAACGATTTCTCCCAACGAAAAGCAAGCCTCGTGACGAACTTCTGTGAAGATAAGAACGGCCACGGTACACATGTTTCAGGCACAGTCCTTGCCGACGGCGGTGCGGGTGATGGGATCTATGGCGTGGCACCGGATGCCAAACTATGGGCCTATAAAGTATTGAATGACCGCGGCTCCGGCTACTCTGATGACATTGCAGCCGCTATCCGTTACGCTGCGGATGAAGCTGACCGCTTAAATGTCAATACGGTCATTTCGATGTCGCTGGGGGCAAGTTCTGAAAGTCCGCTGATTACAGACGCTGTGAACTACGCCTATAACAAAGGGGTACTTGTCGTCGCAGCAGCAGGAAATTCCGGTCCAAGCGCCAATACGATCGGATACCCTGGAGCGCTGGAAAATGCGGTAGCAGTGGCAGCACTTGAAGATGTCCAGGAGAATGGAACATACCGCGTTGCTGATTTCTCTTCCCGCGGAAATCCAAACACAGATGGCGACTACGTAATCGGTGTGCGTGATGTGGAAGTGTCAGCACCGGGTCGTGCCATTGAATCAACTTGGTACGATGGTACGTACCACACTATCAGCGGTACGTCGATGGCCACCCCTCACGTATCCGGCCTTGCTGCAAAGATCTGGGCGGAAAACTCCGGCCTGTCAGCAGCCCAGCTCCGTGCTGAAATCCAGGACCGTGCAACGAATAATGATATCCTTGGCGGCTCCGGTTCAGCAGCAGGAGATGACTATGCTTCCGGTTTTGGATTCCCGACTGTGAATCCTTAAAAAGAGCTAATAGTATAGAACGTAAATAATTGAATTAAGGGACCTGACATATTTTAAGTGATTAATATGTTGGGTCCTTTTTTTTATGGTTCTTTTATTAGAATTTTCTGGTAAACTAGTCAAAACAAAAATTAATAGAAGGGGAGAAGAATTAGAGTGGAGTATTTTATAGGGATTGTCCCGCCAGTAAACTATGTAGAACGAATTGAGCAATTTCAACGCAAATGGATGAGTCAATCAGGTGTGGAACCTCATATAACGTTGAAAGCACAAGGAGGATTGACTCCAGATAGAAAGTGGATAGACAAAATTCAAATGGCATGCGGGAATATCACACCTTTCCAATTATCCTTGGGCAAGCCGAAGTATTTTGGAGATAACATATTATATTTAAGTGTGAACTCTAATGAATTACACTTATTGCATCAAAAAATAGTAAAAGAGATTTCACCTTCAGATGAAGTGATAAAAAAATATTTTGAACTCGATGACTTTGTACCCCACTTAACTCTGGGGAAAGAACAGTACGGAGGCAACATTTCTACTGGTCTATCAAAAGAAGATCTAAAAGCAATGGAGGAATTGGCAGATAAAGAGCTGACACCTTATCCTGCATTTGAGGTGAATTTTATTAGGGTGTATGAGTTAAACGTAGAAAAGCAAAGGTATGATGCGTTTTTGGATATTAATTTGGGTAATTGAGATTGGGACAAAACAAAAAAACAACTATTTAAAGGCGAACATTATCAGTGTTAGACTCTAAATACCGCTAATGATTTCCGTGCAAGACTTCGCTTTCCGCGGGTAGCCCGTGAGCCTCCTCGTCGCAGTTCGTCCTGCGGGGTCTCACATAAGCTACTTTTCCCGCAGGAGTCTTCGTCTTGCACTCCAATCAACCGCTGGAACAAGCAAGATACTAAATAGACATTTGAACTAAGCTAATAAAAAACCTGAACTTATTTGAATTAGAATTCAAATAAGTTTGGGTTTTATTCAGACGAAAACACTTTTGTCCCAACCTCTTTTCCTTTGGAAGCCCACTTTTATCATAGTAGTCCCTGATGTCTTCAAAGATATAGATAATTATGGTGACCCTTAAATACCCCTAACCAAAAATGCGTAAAAAAGTACGCATAGCACACCTTATTCATCAGACAGGTTTCTTCAGCCTTTTGACAACCACCAACATCAGATAAATAAAAATTCCTGAACCAACCATGATGAGAAAAGTATTTGTAATCAGGTTAAAATCAAGATCAAGATCATTCACTACTTCTACTTCTCCGCTTCCATCAACAAGAATATACTTCCAGCCATCATATTCCAACGCAAAGATAGAGATAATCAAACCCAAGAAGAATCCTCCGATAATTGAAATTCAGCCTTTCTTCATTACAACACTCCTTTTGATACATCCTTACAACAAGCATATATACAAAGTGTTAATGCCGCCCCTGATATCCCTGATACTGCATCACTTAAAGTTCATCTTCATAAATTGCCGTACCTGCATCGTTGTAAATCGTTAAGTCAAGTTCACTTGGAATAGATAGATTGCTTTTATTCTTATCATAAAACATCAGCAATCCGTTTGTGCTGCCTATTTGTTGAACGACCGTTTTTCCATCTCCAAATTCCACCTTAACCTCATCTGCTTCTTTTAACAGTTTACTGTCATGGATAATGACATTTGCGTGGGGGCTTCCTGTGCTAGTCATCCCAACTTGTACCTTCTCTTTGCTATTTCCAGACCATCCAGTTTGGTTCACTGTCAGCTTGCCATTTTGTTCAGACAAATAATAAATGCCATTTTCATATAAAACCAATGAAGAATCCTGTACTTCTTCTACCGCTAATGGTTCAATGCCTTTTTCTTCAGTAAATTGTTCAATTTCATCTTTTGATAAAGAAGAATGCCCGATTCTTTCTTCACCTTGAAAACATCCTGCTGCCATAATGCCTAATGAAAGTAAGAACATGAATAGAATGGTCTTTTTCACCAAATCCCCCCTTATCAACTAACCTATCACCACGAGAAAAAGTCCCTAATTCACTTCAACTACTACCAATTATTTCAAATTCCAGCCACTTACTCAAGGAAAATTCCTCAATAAAAAGAGACCTACCCTGCTTCGATAAGCCCCGTTCTATATATGAAAACACTTTGCCCATCTAGAGGACTACTGGACACTTCATGAATATTTATGATGATTCGACTGAAACAGTCAATTTTGTCCATACTAAACCATATCCCTGTTTGAAAGGAGGAGAACCATGACCATATTGGAACTGAGCTTCCGGCTGGTCCTTGCATTTTTAACGCTGCTTATCCTGGCACGGGTGATGGGAAGAAAAGAAATTTCACAGATGACCTTCTTCAACTTTGTCTCGGCCATCTCTTTGGGTACACTTGGCGCTTCCCTTGCGGTCGATTCCACTTTAAGCGTTAGAAACGGAATGATAGCCTTAGGGGCTTGGACCCTATTTACATTGGGGACGGGATTATTGGACTTAAAGTCCAAAGGTATCCGCAAAGCCGTGGAAGGAAGTCCTAAAGTTGTGATCCGGGAAGGGAACATCCTCGAGGGAGAGCTTCGTAAATTAAGGCTGGATGTAGATGCCCTGAACGAGCTGCTCCGCAAGAAAAATGTCTTTTCGATTAAAGATGTGGATTATGCCATTTTTGAAACAGATGGAACGCTTTCGGTTTTGAAAAAAGAAGCAGCACAGCCTTTAACCAAAGCCGACAGGATGAATGCCGCCCCTGCTCTCAAACACTATCCGATCCCCATACCCATAATCGAAGATGGACGCTATAATGAGAAACACCTTAAGGATTACAACATTTCAAAGGAATGGGTCGATCAACAATTAAGCAAGCAAGGACTCCATTCCAGTTCCAACGTCTTTTATGCAGAGCTCCAGACGGATGGAACGCTCTTTATTGATTGGGTGGATGGTCCTCAAGATGAAAGCCCCAGGGTTCATTGAGTGAACTTTCCGGGGCTTTTTTTCTTGCAGTAGTGCAGCTGATGACAGCCACGCTGATTCATTCAATATTTCCTCGCATAATAAACCATATTTAAAAACACGACTGATATATACATAGAAGCAATCAGGAGTAATAAATGATAGGCAGAGAGATGCACCGGCCCTACATAGGGATTAACTAGAGCCATCAGGATTATGATGATGCCGAGCATCCAGAAGTAACTGACAAAAACTCCTCGTTCCCTGATTTTCTGCGCGCGTTCATCTTTTGCTGCAAAGTGATCTGTTAAATAGGCCATGCAAAAACTCATGATGGTAATAGATATGGTCATGAGACCTTCCGGAAACTTCCCGGCGGATAAGTAAGCCCAGTTGACCAAGAACGCATTTATCAGCATGATGACACCTAGAATCAAGAAGGCAGTTTTATTTTTCTTCATTCGTTATCCTCCTCATAAATAAAAATATCTTCAATGCTGCATTGAAAAACACGCGCAATCTTGAAGGCCAAATTGATGGATGGATTATACCGTTCTCTTTCCAACGAAATAATGGTTTGTCTCGAAACATCCAGTTGAGCCGCAAGCTGATCTTGTGTTAACCTTCTTTCGGCCCGCAGCTCTTTAATATTATTTTTCATCCATTCACCTGCTTTGTGTAAAGTCAACTTTACGTATAGTATACTTTACATTTATAGGCATGGTCAAGTAGACTTTACACTTTTATAAAAACTTAAATCTGACGATTATACCCACAGAGGATAAATGCTGGAATCAATAAAAAGAATCTCCGGGAAGAGAAATCCTTTTTATTCGATCTGTTCATATTCAATAGCTTATGGAACGCTAATTAGTAATCCTTCCCCTACCCCTGGCTATTCACCTTCTGGATCAGCTTACTGACCTCTTCATCATCACCCGGGTTAATGTAGATTTTTTCCGTATTTGAGATAATGTCCTCTGTGTAATCTTTCATGGATACTAAAGAGCTGTAAACAACCAGTTCACGGTCCAGTTAGCGTGGTATCATACAGTGGCTGTTAAGGGAGTTAAATGATTTCCCCAAGCCCCCCTCTTCTTCCTTCCCGAAATGAGACACCAAAACGGGACAACGTACCTGACCCCCTGTCCCATAAGGGTAGCTTGATCAATTCCCATGCTTTATAATGGTATGAAGGAGGTGAGGTAAATGGACAAGCAAATTATCGAAATATTGACCGGAATCCAAAGTGAAATGAAGGAGTTTCGAAGTGAGTTAACCGGAATCCAAGGTGAAATGAAGGGGTTTCGAAGTGAATTAACCGGAATCCAAGGTGAAATGAAGGGGTTTCGAAGTGAATTAACCGGAATCCAAGGTGAAATGAAGGGGTTTCGAAGTGAATTAAAAGAGACCCGTACTGATGTCAAAGACATTAAAGAAACGGTCAACAGAATCGAAGCATCACAAACAGAAGATGTGATTGCTTTATTAAAAGTGAGCAAACAAAACTCAGAAGAAGATTTTCACTACCTGAACACTAGAATAACAAATATCGATAAGCGGGTATTCAACCTTGAAAATCGAACTGAAGGTTAATCGTCATTTCAGGATTTAAAAGTGATGACGATTAACCTTACATCTGCACTTTCTCTCCTATCATCGTGATCCACACTGTTTTTTCTCCGATTTTCTTTCGTTTGTTAGACTTTTCCATTAAAAACTGAAGATCTTAAGTACGAAATCCTTCATTTGGCCGGGGGTCCGTCCTAATGAAGGATTTATGCTGACGTTTCAACCATTTATGCTGACTTATTTGGATTTATGCTGAAAAATATGGATTTATGCGGACTTTTCCGGATATATGCTGAATTAGTTCATTTTATGCTGACTTTAACAAAAATACCCAATTAAGCCGCATCCATTTACATATTTATCAACCAAAAGCCTACTCCCCAGTAACCTTCTCCTTCCTTCCCTAATTGGGACACCTAAATGGGACAACGTACCTGACCCCTTGTCCCACCAACCACAATTTTTTCATAAAAATTGATTTTTAGTAAAAGATATTTCTTATTACTATAATGAGGTGATTTTTATGAAACGAAAAAGAAAATTTGAACTATACCTGCTTCGCTCATTATTTGCTCTCGGTATCATATTGTTTTTCCCTTTGATAAGAAAAAAACCTGCGATACAAATGAACGAATGGATCATAATATTTTTTATTAAAAGTTACATTTCCTCATTACTAGATACAGTCGTTACTAAGAAGGGCTTTGTAACCTATCCAGTTAGACTTTTTAAGATCTTTAATATAAGTGTTTTGTTTAACTTCTTACTTTTCCCATTAAGTTGTGTTTACTACAATCAATTAACAAAAAACTCAAGCCTGCCGGGAATCCTGACCAAGTCATTATTTTTTAGTGTACCGATGGCATTTTTTGAAGATATCCTTGAAAAAAACACAAAACTGGTTAAATACAAAAAAGGGTGGAACTCCTTCATTAGTTTTTTCTCCATAACCATCACATTTTTATTTGTTAGAGGAATAATTAGTGTGATTCGATTTCTCAATAAAAATCCATCTTCATCTAATAGTAAAAATGATCAGCCAGATCGTTCTGGTTGACCATTCTTCCCCCGCTTCTTTTTGAATTCAATTTAAAAAATAATCCTCAATCGCTTTCGTTATATCAAATGGATCCGCTTCATTATTAGAAGGTATGGCCACTTTTAACTGAATATCAGGATAGACAGAGGCGCGGAAACTAACCCCCGGATCGAAACCCATGACATGATATTTATAGATATCATTATTTCTTTTATTCATCCAGATGCCATAACCGTAGTTAATTTCTCCCTTTACAAGGACATGAGGGGTCAACAATTTTCGTGTGGTGTCTTCATTTAATAGCGTAAAGGCAAATAATGATTCCCAAAGTTTTATCATATCAGGGGCCGTTGTAAATGCGCCGCCGTCAGATCCGCCTTTTGCCGGGATAGAGAATATGTTTGTTCTCCAAGTATCCTCTTCTTTATTGTGAATATACCCCATTGCCGTGTTACGGGGAAGTTGATCCATTGAAAAGTAACCTGAACTCTTCATATCCGCTTTCTGAAAAACTTCCGATCCAATGTAATCAGCAAAATCTTTACCTGTTTGTTGTTCAATGATCAATCCTAACAGGATATAACCGGCATTATTGTAGTGAAACCGTTCACCCGGTTCAAATTTCATCTTATTAGTCTGAAAAAGTGGTAAAAAGTCCTTTAGCGACCTCATCTGATAAACAGGTCTTTCTTTCCACAAATCTTCATAATCATTCATGACTTCCTCATCAAAGTAATCTGGTATTCCAGAAGTATGGGTTAATAGATGGTGTATAGTAACGGATTCACTGAAATAAGGAAAGTCAATATTTAAGCACTCCTTTAATGGAGTATCAAATGAAAGTACACCCCGATCAACTAATTGACAAATTCCGATCGCTGTAAACAACTTGCACCCCGAAGCGATCCCAAAGCGGGTATGTATCGTATTAGGGATTTCTTCCACTCTATTGGCATAGTCATATGCAATTTCTGATAAGACATCCTTACCCTGCTTTACGTATACTGCACCTGACAAACCAAGCTTCCGGCTGCTTTCATCTATTATTTTCTTTAGTTCTATCCCCTTGTTCATAGTAATTCCTCCCTAACGTTATTCAAGAGCCGTCTATCTATCCTAATAGTAAGTGAAGATCATACGGAATCCTATAGTAATCATTTTTATTAATAAAAGTCACCATAAAAAAACGAACCGCTTTTTAAGTAAGTGGTTCTGTTTTGAAGTACAAAATATGAATTAACATTGCTTTTCGTATAGTAATTCACACCAAAATCAAAAAGCAATTTGGCAAGAAAACCAACAAGAAAAATGCTTGGAGACATATGCTCCAAGCATTTTTTATCCCAAGATAAGCACTGGTTAGCGATTTCCAAATCTACAAGAATATCCAGAAAATAAGCTGCTAAAATAAGGGGAGAAACTCCTCTTATTTAGAATATAGCACGAAAAATAGAGAGAATAGAGGGAAAAATTCCATCTATTTACTCCAAAAGCATGAAAATTGATCTCTTTTACTTGCCTTAAAGGGAAAAACTCCCCTTATCCCCCCGATCCTAGCCCTATTCTGCAGGATAAAGGAAAAAACTCCCCTTATTTAAACATTCAGAGGTTACTCACAATGAAGGATGAAATCAACTAGCATGTGAATTTTCATGCTGACAAAAACTTATCACACCAATTAAAAGGGGTTCGAAATTCAGGGCAGATTTACCGTATATTTTTTAACCACTATATATATCAAAAAAAAGCAGCAGTCAAATTCAGTTGCGAATAGGACCGCTAATTGGTGTGCTAATTTATTTTTTGTATTCGAAAGCCGAACCCGTTACTTTTTAATGGAGCAGTCGTTTTTATTGATTATTTTCTGGAGTATACAATACTTTTTATGGTTTCTGTCGAAAGGAAAAAGTCAGCTGCCAACTCTGCAATGGTTGAGCCGGAATGAAATCTCTCTTTAATAAGCAGATTTCGTTGATCTATTCGTTTTCTCTCTCCAGAACTTGAACCCCATTCTTGATGATTACCCTTTTCTTTTGGAATATATATAGTCTTTCCTTGCACATACTTCTGTAACTCTCTTAATAGCTCTTCAGGTAAAATCGTATTGGCTTTGACATAGCTCATTTTTAACGGCCCCTTATTATTTTTTTTATAAATAAGGTGCAAAGCCTAATGCAGTGGAATGTATGTTACTTATTGCGATGTCATCTTATCCTCATACAAAGTATCGCATTCCATCAGGCTTTGCATGAGGTATGACCGATTTAGCAAATGTCATAACGTGCTTTCCCTCCCGTCACTTTTAAACTAAATATACCAAATACACTGACTATTTTCTATAAAACCAATAATCGCACAAAAGGAAAAGAATTAATTCTTTTCCTCCTTAACATGTGTATTCATTTCTTCGAGCAATTGGTTGAACGATACATCACTCATGGAGTTCAATCTTTGTTTCACAGTTGGAAATTCCAGATCCCGGGTCGTATGATTGGGGACAATGATACATGTCAGACCGGCCTCGACTGCAGCCAATGCGCCATTTGCAGAATCCTCAAACGCAAGGCATTCTGAAGGCGAAACACCCAAGTCTTCTACAGCCAGCTTATATAAAGCAGGATCCGGCTTGACGAATTCCACATCATCTGCCGTTCTGATGGTTTCAAAATAATCGATCAGATTAAGGTGCGTTAAATGTTCCGTGACCCACTTCTTGTTAGAGCTTGATGCCAGGCCAATCCTTAGTCCTTCGGCTTTCGCGGCATCCAGGTAGTCAAGAACACCCGGACGTGCTTCGAGAGCGCGAACCCGTTCTGAAAATTTTTGCTGATTTTGGGTTTTCAGCAGCTCGCGGTCTACTTTTACTGAGACAAGTTCCCTTTCCAATAAATCAAATATAGAAAATTTACTTTTCGTTCCGACATGATGAATCCATTCTCCAAATGGAAATTCAATATGATGGTCGTTAAACATTTCTTGAAATATTTCCACATGAAGGGTTTCCGTATCCAAGATCAGCCCATCAAAATCAAAAATAACAGCTTTATACATCCTTTACATCCTCTTTATTTAATTTTTGTTAATGATATGTTCCAGCCTTAATTTCACCCGGTCAGCAATTAAATAGTACTTTGAATAATGGACAGGTGCATCCTGTTCACCGTAAATCACTTTATCCACCAAAACGAGCATATTTAAGCTGTTTACCTTTAAGTGTCTCTGCAGTTCTTCATCCGGATGGATAAACTCCAGGTTTTTATTTACTTTTCTAAACTCTACTCCATACTCCTCATGAATAATGGCGAAGGTGGAACTTTCAGGAGTGATTTTCTCTTCGATGCCGGGATAAAGATCAGTCGGTAAATAGGCAAAGTCCAGGCTCAGCGCCTGATCATTGCGATAAACCTTTCTTACCAATTCAATATATTCATCGTATTGATTTTCAAAGACCCTGTCTAAATCCTTATTCCTTTTCACTGTCTGAATTGAAATGATATCTTTCGTGATCGTATCATTATTGGTTGTCAGTCCTTCTGTAAAACCCTGCAAATCCAATAAATGAATTTCTTTTCTTGCTGCGCTTACAAACGTTCCTTTACCCCTGACAATTTTCAGTGTACCTTCCTCCACCAGTTCCTTGATTGCACGTCTGATGGATATACGGCTGGCATTAAATAAATCTCCCAGCTCTTTTTCAGTAGGGATCCGATCTCCTTCTTTTAATCCATTGTTATCAATATATTGTTTAAGGCCGGTCATGATTTCTTCATATAAATAAAGCTGATCTCGATTTAGATTGTCTTTTTCCATTGTCAACGCCTCAATATCTCAATTTTACAATAATTATACATGAACCACGGGTGAAATAAAATGAATTACATCTTTGCAGGGTAGCCAAACCCTCCATATACTTGACATGTCTTTTCAGCTGAAATGGTCCCTTTTTCAATGGCCTTTTCGATATCATTGCTTTTCACATATTCGGTTAGGAAGCCGGCAATCAAACTGTCTCCTGCACCCATCGTATCGACCACTTCTATGTTTCGTAATGTTTGTTTGTAGATGTGTTGATTATGAACAAATACTGCAGGCTCCCCTCCCCGCGTTAAACCAACAATATCAAAATCAAACGGCGAAAGGCTTTCAACAAATTCATGAAGTTCTTCTTGGGTTAGTTCTGCAGCCGAGAAGAACGCATAAGTTATATGCGGGGCAATGGATGAGATATAGTCCAGATCTTTGCGATTTGAAAAGTCATACGAAACCTTAATCTCTTTCGCAATTTTACCGAGCTCACTTTCCATTGACGAATAGCAGCTCACATGACATAAATCGAATTGCTTGAGATAGTCTACTTCCTCCGGTATAAGCTGAATTTTAAACCGGTGTTGGACAGTGTCTTTCGGACCGCCGACGAACACCCTGTCGTTATCATCTGTAAGCGCCACTTTGGGCTGGCCGGTAATGCCGATTGCATCCCGGGAGAAATGAAAGTCGACTCCTTCTTGTTTCAGGGCCTCTTTTATATGTTCAGCAGGTCCATCCGTTGCAAATATACCGATATAGGAAACCTTGTCCGCACCATTGCGTTTAGCATTTACAGCGACATTCACACAATTACCGCCTGGAAAGTATTCGTTACGATCCAAATAGCAGTCTACAACATTGTCACCAATCGTAATTAATTTCATAGGTCACTATCCTTTCACCGAGCCTTCAGAGAGGCCGCGTACTAAATATTTTTGCAGAGCAATCAATAAAATGACCATCGGTATGGATGCAATAACCATTCCAGACAATAAGACACCCCAATCGGTTCTTAAAGCATCCCTGAAGACCATCAAGCCGGATGGAATCGTTTTCAATTCACTGGAATTGATAAATACCGTCGCAAACAGGAATTCATTCCATGCATAAAAGGCGTTAATGATGACTGAAGTAATGACGATCGGAATAGATAAAGGCAAATATATCCTCCAATAGATCCCAAACTCACTGCATCCATCAATTAAGGCAGACTCTGAAAGCTCTTTTGGTACAGTGATGAAAAAGGCGCGGATTAAGATAATGGTAAGAGGAAGACGATAAGCAACATACGTTAAAATTAATGCCCATCTTGTATCGATTAAGTTAAAGAATGTTAATATCTCAAACAAAGGAATGAGTGCAACCTCCGGATTCATCATCAAACCGCCAATGATAAATAGTAGAGCCGCATCAATCCAGCGATTCCGATAACGAGACAAGACAAAGGCAGCCATCGTACCCGACATCACCGTAAGGAGGATTGAAAATCCAGTAACATAAGCACTATTCAAAAAGTAGTTTTGAATCCCTTTTTCCCAGGCAAGTGCGTAATTTTCAAAGTGCCATTCACTTGGAAGTGCCCAAACGTTTGAATAAATTTCCTGATAACTTTTAAAAGAAGAGATAAACATCCAAAAAAGAGGGTATAGGATCATCAAGGCGAAAATCAATAAGCCAAGGAAAATGACATTTCGGGATATACGCGTTTTGAGCGGCATGTAATTTCTTTGAGCAGCCGGGAAAATTGATTTTTCAGTTGTCACATTTTCTATTTTCATCATCAATCTTCCTTTCCTGTTTTAGACACTTTGATTTGGACTAATGCAAAGATGGCTGACAATAAAAACATTAATGTGGCGATCGAAGAGGCATAGCCCATGTTGTCCTTAAAGAATCCATTTTGATACATATGGACGGCTAATGTCATCGAACTGTTACCAGGTCCTCCATTGGTTAAAATATATGGTTCATTAAAGACCAGGATGGAACCGGTGACTGTAATCAATAGATTTACAAACATGGTTTCCTTTACTTGAGGAAGAGTAATGTGAAAGAACTGACGGATCTTTCCTGCACCATCTATGTGGGAAGCTTCATACAATTCATTAGGGATTTTTTGAATAGCAACAATGAACAGCATCGTGATTAAGCCAATACTCTGCCATTGTGACATGGCAATGACACTGTAGATCGCAGTCTCCGAATTACCAAGCCACGGTTTGGCAAGATCACCGAGCCCGATTAACTCCATAAAGCTGTTTAACAAACCGATTTGCGGATTATACACAAAGCCGAACAAAAGAGCGATGACTGAAATGGAGATCATGACCGGTATAAAATAAATGACCCTCAGCGCTGGAGCGACTTTGCGAAACAACTTATCTTCCAGGATGCTTGCCAGTATAAGAGCGAAGAATATTTGAAAGATCACCGATATTACTGCATATTTCAGGTTGTTGAAGAATGCGATACCGATCACTTCATCCCGGAATAATTCTTTTATGTTGCTTAAACCCACAAACTCTTTTGAATCTGTAAATACATTGAAATCAAAGAAGCTGTTATAAAAGTTCTGAATGAGTGGTATGTAAATGAAAATACCTAAAAATAGGACGGTTGGCAGAAGGAATAAAATTGGCGTTAAAGACATTTTTTTTAAATTCATACGTGTCACCCTCTTTCATGATAATCAGAAGGCCCCGACACCCGAATGTCAGGGCCCTCTCTATTACTCACTCATTTTCGCTGCTTCTGTTTGAACCTCTTTCATAATATCCTCTGGTGTTTTCTGTTCCGTAGCCAGTTCCTGACCACCGCGCATGAAGATATCAGCAATCGTAATATCGACCGCATTATCGAACCATGGTGCTGTATTGGATGCATCTAATACAATTTGATACGCTTCATAGCTGGTAGGACTGGTATTCTCTTCTGTGACCCCATTCTTCACCGCATTTAATTGGCCGTCTGCTTTCGTAAATTCCTGAGCTGTTTCCTCAGAAGTCAAGAATTTCAGGAATTCAACCGCTTCTTCAGGAGCATCCTTGCTAAGCATCCAGCCCTCAGGAGCACCTGTCAGAGAATCAGCCCGCCCTTCTCCATCCGTTACTTCAGGGAAGTTGAAGAAACCGATTTCCACATCTCCAATGTCTTGAACCAAACCTACTTCAGCAAATTGCATATAGAGGACCGGCACTTCTCCAGCGGCAAACATATTTCGTGCTGCTTCGTGATCAATGGCGGTAGAGACTTCTCCCATATAAGCAGTAAGCTCTTGGAACATCTCTAATCCTTGGATATATCCTTTATCTGTATAGGGTGAAGCACTTTCCAGTTTATAATCTGCCTCGCGAACTTCAGGATCCACGACACGATCAAAGATCGTACCCATATAGTGAGAAATTGCCCATGCATTCGTTAATCCTTCGACTAGAGGCGTTTCATAACCAGCCGATTTTAATTGATCCAATGCATCAAGCATCTCATCGTATGTCTTGGGAACCTCAATATTATTTTCTTCAAAGATTTGTTTGTTATAAAAGAAGGCTTTTCCGTCTACTGTGAAAGGAATACCATATGTTTTATCATCAAATGTAAACCCTTGATACTGGGATTCAAGAATGTTCCCACTCCATTCCTGATCTTCACTAATGATGTCATTCAGTTCTTTTATCCGGCCGGAGCTGACCAGATTTTCAGCGAAAGAGTCTGACCATGAAGAGAAAATATCAGGGAGGCCATCATTTGATACCAAAACCCTTACCTTTTCTTTATAAGAGTCATTTAATACAGAATCAACATTGATGGTGACACCGGGATGAGATTCTTCAAATTCTTTGATTTTCTCATCATAGAATGATTTTCTCGGCTCATTTGGCCAACGGTGAAAGAAATCAATAACGACCTCACCTTCTTTAGATGCGGAACTTGTGTCAGATGAGTTACACCCTGCCAGTATACCAGCAGCGGTTAAGCCTACCAGAAGAAAGCTGAACATTTTTTTCATATTATCGCCTCATCCATACCGTTATTTTTAATAATAGATTTTACACCATGTCAATGACAATTAATACTCCATTTTCCACATGTATCTTCTAACAGACAGCGGGTGACCCGTGTGCTCTGCTAATCCATCTGCATATAGCCGCATGACGGGACCTGTTAAGGCTGGACCAAAATATTCTTTCAAATCATCGTCCACACCGCTGTAATCGAATTTGCTGACGTCTACTACTTCTACTTTCTCACTGTATTTCGTTACGAAATCCAGCGCACGCTGATCTAAAGGCTTACTTGGACCTTCACCGACAATCAGCAGGAAAGGCACATCATAATCCGTGATTTCAAACGGACCGTGGAAGTATTCCCCTGAATGAATAGCATTTGAATGGATCCATAGCATTTCCATCAGCAGGCAGCTGGTGAATGAGTATGCATGGTGGATATAAGCGCCGCTTGCCATCGTATAAATCGTTTTCTCTCTCTTATTCTTCTTGCCGAATTCGAAAGCAGCTTCTTTATGTTTCTCCTGATTCGCTTCGATTAATTCTCCAAGATTGCTCAATTGTTCAATTCCTCTATCATACTTTTCGTCACCTGTAAGGGTTTTCAGCAGTTTGAAAATGAATGAGTAATAAATACCGATTTCACCATCGATGGCATCTGATCCATCTTTGTAATTATAGTGAAGGACATATTCTGCTTCTTTGCACAGTGGAGATTCCACATCCATAGAGATGGCGACAGTGACAGCACCTACACTCCGGGCATATGTAGCTGCTTTTACTGTTTCCGGTGTTGTGCCAGAGTGAGAACGCAGGATTACTAAACTGTTTTCATTTAACGCTTTAGGTTCGGAATGGACAAATTCGTTGGAAGTATACACAAAGCTGGGTTTTCCAGTGTCTTTCGTGATGAAATAGTCACCAAAAGACAAGGATGCCATTGATCCGCCGCAAGCTACGAAAAATACATTTTGGACATTTTTCTTCTCAATTGCGTGAATGGCGTTTTGAATTTGATTAACATGTTCTTGTTTCATGGCAGCCGCCTCCTTTCCTTTGTTTTTGATTAGTGATTGAGATAATGAATGTGTCATAAAAGCACCTCCGAGATTTTATGATGTCTCATAACATCATATTGTAAATTATAATACGTCATATGACGTTATATGTAAACAGTTTATTTAAAATTTTCTTACTATTTTAAATAAACAAATTACGACAGATTTTTTAGTTGTCTCTAAAAGGAGCACATCGTATATAGAAAAGAGGTTTGGACAAATCTAAAAACCACTGCCTAAAGACGAACATTTTTAGTGCTGACTCTAAATACCGCTAATGATTTCCGTGCAAGACTTCGCTTTCCGCGGGTAGCCCGTGAGCCTCCTCGTCGCGTTCGCTCCTGCGGGGTCTCACATAAGCTACTTTTCCCGCAGGAGTCTGCGTCTTGCACTCCAATCAACCGCTGGAATAAGCTAAATCAACTAACATGCTTTAACAAAGCCAAATAAAAAAATCCGAACTAATTCGAATTCTATTTAAAGAATTTGAATTTTCGTTCGGATTTTCATTTAACTAATACACATATATTTCACAGTATCATCTCTTTGCCTTTACTCTGTCTGATTTATTATTCTATATAGATTTAGAGTTTGTTAGGATACGTTCTAAATCTACGCATTCATAACCCGTTTATAAAGAAATTCATATTCAAATCAATGAGCCATCATCTCATCTGCAATGTCTTCTCCTGTCATTTCTGATGGATAATAGGTTGGCCAGTTAGTGACTTCATTTAATAAAGCTTCACGGTCGTCACCCCAATATAGATGGTAGTGAGCAGCTTTTGTCGGATAGATGCTATGGTCACTGAATTGGATATACTGAGGAAGTTCTCCGGATTCTCCTTCTAGTTTAAATATAAATCTTACTCCCCTGTTACCGGCATCGTAGGTCAGGATTTCATATCCGTCATAATTGTATTCACCAGAATTTTCTTTCCCGTTTTCATAGAACGTTACGGTGTTTCCTTCAATCAAGACCCTATCGACATCGGTTTGGTACCCTTCCTCATAGTATTCTTTATATTCGTCCGCTGTTTTATCTCCTTCATGATCTGCTTTATGGGCAAATACTTCATCAAGGGTCCCATCTTTAAGGTATGGATAAACAGACTGCCAGTCACCTTCCCAATCAGAAAGGGAACGGTCCTTTACTTGACTGTCTTCAAAGTATCCTTCATAGATTTTCTCTGATTCTTCGTCATGAGCATGATTATGGTCGTGGTCGTGTTCACTGTCTGATGATTCTTCTAAAGCTTTTGAAGGCTCAGCTAAGGCTTTTGATAATACTTCTAAATTTTGATGCATGAGTGTAAAGTAATCCTCGTTATTATCCACATCTTCTTCTGTCAAAACAGATAAGTTGTGGATACGCAATGCTTCTGCCCCGATTTCCTTTCTAACGACTTCCGCCACTTTAGGTGTTATATTCTGTTCGAAAAGCACGTATTTCATGCCGATCTTTTCTGCCGTTTCAATAAGGTTTTGCAGCTCTTTTTGGGAAGGTTCATTACTGGGACTTAATCCGGAAACCGCAATTTGCTCGATGCCGTAGGCTTGCTCCCAGTATCCGTATGCAGCATGCGAGACAATGATTCTATTCCCTGGAAGACTCTCAATGGTTGAATGGAACTCATCTTCCAGGTCTTCAAGAGTCCCTTTTAGCTCATTGAAGTTTTTATTAAACTCTTCCTTTTTTTCCGGTTTAAGTTCCACCAGTGTATCCTTAATGTTTTCGGCCAGCTGGATGGACAGCATTGGATTCAGCCATACGTGGGGATCTTTGTCCCCATGATCATGTGCTTCTTCATGACCGCCTTCTTCCCCTTCATGTTCATGGCCGTGATCCAGCAGATCTGCCCCTTTAGATGCTTCCACTATTTTCACGTCTTCAGATTGAATAGAATCCGAGATTTGCTCTGCATAAGATTCCAGACCTGCTCCGTTAAAGATGAACGCATCGGACTCAGCGATTTTCACCATCTCTTTCGTCGTTGGTTCATAATGATGAGGATCGGAACCCGGAGGCAAGATTGACTCCACCACTGCTTCATCCCCGGCAATCTGCTCAGCAAAATAGTGCAGGGGATAAACAGTAGTAAAAACCTTCAACTTTTCATTCTTTGGATCTTTGCCTTCTTTACTGCTATTTGTCTCTACATTCCCGCAAGCAGCCATCCCAAAAATAAGGGCGAATAAACTTATAAAACCTGCCATCTTCTTTACCATTTCTTCTCCTCCAATTAATTGATTCTTTATTCGTAATGATTACGATTTAAAAAGTAAAAAAATTTTAGTTTACTTCTCTTTTTATGTAGAGACGATCTCCAGTTTCTTTACCCTGGAACAATCCAATGTTATTGACTTGAATCTATTTCGTCTACAAAAAACTTTAGCCGTTACTGCGTATTATGTCATTTCATTGAATAAATCGTAATCATTACGATTTGAATTGTAATATATGAATCAATTAAAATCAAGTTTTATATTCATTAATGCTTGAACAAATCAAGAGAACCTTAGCTCCTGCTTATAAGGAAAGACCCGTCCCAATATACATGATTGCGCTAATGCATGCCGGGACGGGTCTTTGAAATAAAAAAGGAGTGACATCAAGATTCCCGAAATCGATCCTCATACTGATTTTCCAATATATCTATACTATTCAAATTGATTATAAAATCTTGTTCTTCCTCAATCCCCCATGTTCATCTGTAATGATTCATATTTAAGATAGTCATTAGCGAAGTAAGTGGCCGTTCGCTTACTGGCGTCTTGTCATAAGGGTTTGTTTTTCAAATTAACAATTTCATAAACTGCCTGCTCAGCTGATTGAAGTGCACCTTCAAGATGTCCACCATACTGTGAATTTGTTTCTGTACCAGCAAAATGGATTTTCTCTTCCCATACCCCTGCTTTTGGTGGTTGACCATAGCTTGGGAAATTTCGAAGTGGGGCCAAATCTTCCTCGACAGCTGTTTCAGAATCAGTGGACCAATCCTTGTACAGGATAGCCCTGACGTTTTGGGCTGGGGTTCCAAATAGCCGAACCAATTGATCAATGACCAATTTCAGAACGTGATCCTCCCCCAGTTCACGGCGCGTTTTCGCTGGCATTCCGAAGAAACCAAATAATGCACCAGATCCTGTTTCAGGAGAAGCATCGTGGATTTCTTGTAAGGGTCCGACCCAACTCGTTGCGAACCCGGAGAGTCCTGATTCCCTCCAAAAAGGACGATCATAGATTGCAATTGCCTTGGCCTGTCCCGCCATCCACGTGGGTTTGCTTACAAGGTCAGTCATAATCGTTGGAAGAAGAGTGGGGGAGAATTCGATATGATGCGCCAATATCCGAGGCGGCAGTGCGAGGATAACAGCACTTGCCGTAACGTTTTTTCTCGTTCCATCAGCAAGGTGTGCCTCAACCGTGGCAGCACCGGCATCATCCAGTCGAATTGCTGTAACACGCGTTTCAAGCTCGATTACCTCCGAGGGGATAGTATCTGCTACAGCATCAATAAGAGTCTGCACACCTCCTTTGAAGCGAATCGACCTTTCTCCCGAATTTTCCGGCAGTACAAAACGCTCAGGCGGCTCGTTTTGAATTCGTTCTGAAAGCATCGCCCCTTTTGTGTACTGAACGAACGTATCTATATTCAGTTCTTTAACAAGGCTGTCCATCATGTTCTCATACTGCGGCCAGAACCATGTCGGCCCGAGGTCAAATGTGCCCAGGGCGGGTCTGTTGGGATCCGAAGTGCTCAAGACCCTGCCGCCGATCCTGTCTCTAGCCTCAAAAACCTTACACTTGATGCCCTGGGCAGTAAGCAGGGACGCAGCCCGCAGGCCACTTAAACCAGCACCAACAATGACAACAGGATTGTTCACATTTTTTCCTCCTTTCAAATGTGTGTATGTTTTACATTTGCAGCTTTTCCCTATCCGTATTTAAACATTCCGTTTATTAACCTTACTCTGATTATTACCCGCCAAAATAATGATTGGGATAATCATTAATGAAAGCACAGCACCAGCCATTGAAAGTGCTGCATAACTGGAATATGCCACAACCATTCCCGATAAGCCTCCTCCTAATGCCCCTGACAAAGCAATCAAAACATCTACTGAACCCTGCGTCTTAGCCCGGGTAGTGGGTGGAGTTGCATCTACAAGGATGGCTGTGCCGCTGATTAAACCGAAATTCCAGCCAAGGCCGAGTAAAGCCAGTGCTGTAATGAGTACTGCCATCGAATCAGCAGGTCCCATAGCAGCCAGTACGCCGGACGCAAGCAGCATAATGGCAGAAGCAATAGCCATAGCAGGACGGCCGATTTTATCAACAAGATAACCCGTTACTAATGAAGGCAGGAACATCGCACCTATGTGAAATCCAATTACAAGCCCTACATCTTTCAAACCATGTCCGTGGTGTCCCATATGTATGGGTGTCATCGTCATGATGGCAACCATCACAAATTGAGTCAGAACCATTACGGAGGCTCCTGCAAAAATGTCCCGCCTGTTTACTGATAACAACTCAGAATGTCCATCTGAAAGTGAACGGCCGGTTGTTCGTTGAGCATCTGATATTGCCTTTGCAACCATAAAGGGATCGGGACGAAGTAAAATGAACAGGACTAAACCAGCAAGTAAATAAGCTGCAGCAGCTAATATAAATGGACCGGCTAAAGCAGGAATTCCTATTGATATCGCAAACCCGCCCATGACATCCACTAAGTTTGGACCTGCAACCGCACCAAATGTAGTGGCGACCATAGCAACACTAATAGACTTTGCTCTTTGTGTTGAGTTTGCCAAGTCAGTTCCTGCATAGCGTGCTTGCAGGTTTGTAGCCGTGCCGGCTCCGTAGATAAGCAGTGAAATAAATAAAAGCAGAATGCTATTTGTTAATGCTGCCATGACTACACCGATGGCACCGATGCCTCCAGCCAAAAATCCTGCTGCAAGTCCGGAACGGCGTCCATACGCTTGAGAAAGCCGCCCCACAAGCAGTGCTGCCCCTGCTGATCCTAATGTAAATAACGCAGTTGGAATACCCGTAACACTATCTGTCCCTAAGATGTCTTGTGCTAGAAGGGCCCCCACTGTCACTCCTGCAGCAAGTCCGGCTCCTCCAAAAATTTGGGATAAGACCACAACGATTAATGTCCTTTTATATAATTGTTGTTGTTTTTCTGGAGAAAGAACATAGCTCTGTAACAACGCTGATTGAGGGTTTAATGTTTTTCCGCTCTCTTTGGGTATCATAATCCAACCTCCCTTTCTTTTATTCTATTTCTTATACTCCAACTTGATTTGAATTATCGTACCACGCACAAAAAAACCATACAATATAATAATTGTATGGCAGACAATATTAGATAAGATCGTTTAGTAAGCGTTCAAGGATCATCAATCCCTGGTCAAGTTCTTCGAGCGACCCCGGGGCACAGACTGCAATCCTTACAGCCCTCTCAGGACAACTGTTTCCAACTACAAAACGTTCAGCCGCATAGACTTGTACCCCCTGCCGTGCAGCTAAACTCTCAAATTCAGCACCTGTAATGGTACCTGGTAATAAGAGCCAGCGAAAGATGCCTGTTTCAACACCTAAACACCTATAGTCTCCCAAATATCGATTGACCAGTTGGTTTCTGCGAATGGTTTCTTCACGATGACCCTGAATCAAGAGTTCAAATTGATTCGATACAATCGTGCGTGCCGCCAGTTCTGCTAATAATGGGGAAACGGAAATAGTCAAATTATAAAGTGCCTTCGAAATCCGCTCCTTAAATTGACCCGGCACTGCTGCATAGGCAAGCCGCAATCCCGGTGCTAATGATTTAGACAAACTGGCAATGTAGATAACCTGTTCCGGTGCAAAAGATGCGACTGCTGGAAGTGGTTTTTCATTGAGGAGATGATACGACGCATCTTCAATGATGAACTGATTATACTTTTTGGCAATTGCCGCAATCACTTTTCGATTCTCGACAGACATAAAGGAAGCAGTCGGATTATGATAATCCGGGATCAAGTAAATCCCTTTAATATTGTCATTTTTACACGCATATTCAAAGGCAGTTGGACTCATTTCATCGTGCTCTGATTTTATCGGCACGATCTGCACACTGAGCATCGCTGCAACGGTTTTCAAGCCTGGGTACGTATGATCATCAACACCGATGCGATCTCCAGGCTGACATAAGCTCGCAAGTGTGGCAGCGATCGCATTTTGCGCTCCATTTGCAAATAATATATGATCAACTGTCGTTTCAAACCCGCCTCTTTGGATTAGCTTTACAGCCGCATCCTTTTGCCATAATGTTTCGCCTGCCCGCCCATAACCAAACCATTTCTCATAACCCGGCTCTTGCAGCATACTGTTCAGTTGGAGCAGCAGCGGCCCGTAAGAAGCATTATCCGGCAGAGTCGCTCCCATTTCAATTAAAGACGTCGGCTTTGTATCTTCAAGTAAATACGCATTCGACAACGCATCATACGATACAAATGTGCCGCTTCCAACCGTTGCACTTAACAATCCCTTTAACTCGCACACTTTAAACGCTTTTGAAATGGTACTCACATTCATATCTAAATAATCGGCCAGCTCCCGCTGTGGAGGAAGTTTTGTTCCAGGTATGAGTACCCCGCTTAAAATATCCTGTTCCAATTTTCCTGCGAGTGCCTGATATATGGGCCTTTCCTTTTTATCAATGGATGGCTTCCAACTCATCGGATAGTTTTCAAAAGAATTAATCGGCATGATATGCATCCTTTTTTGTACAATTTTTTATTTTATATAACCCTTGGACTCTTCAATTCATTATACTACCCCGCTAGCATAAGGGTATTTTTTCGTAAATTCAAGATGAACAGCACTCTCGAATATTGATCAGAAGTATGATTCGTTTTTTGTGGAACGAAGGAATAACTGAAATAAATTCTCAAAGATTACTGTTCGGTTTTCTTTTCAGCAGATTTTCGTTTATGCTTTTCATTAATGATTTTTTTGTTAAGTATTCTCACTTCGCCTACCATCAGCAACCTCATGTCCTCTACAATATAATCAGCCAGCTCTTGATCAGTGATGTCATCTCCATCGATATCAAGCCTGAATTCCTGCCCTTGTATTCCTCCACCATTTGTAAAATCTATTTCAAAATCAAACTGAACTCTTTTATCCATTTGAATCCTCCTTACATTTGGTTAATACCTGAATTTATTAATTCAACAGAAAGAGAGTAAAACCTTTTTCGATAATAGCACCGGTTGCGGGAATTGTCCTACCGGGGAATTCAGAAAAAAATATGATAATCACCTTTTCTTGTTTGCATTGAATCTCCAAGATGAAAAATCAATAATATTTATTTTAAATTAATTATTTTAACTTTATGATTAAATATATTAATTTTTATTATTCACATTTTTAATTATTTGATTTATAATCAAAACAAATAAAAGAAAGGAATTTCAAAATGGCTTATAAAGTAATAACAAATTGTCCAGTCTGCAGCAAAACATTGAAGATTACGAAATTGCAGTGCTCCCATTGTCATACTACGATTGAAAATGAATTTGAACTATCTAAACTGGCTTCACTATCAAAGGATCAGCTTCATTTTGTGGAAGTATTTTTAACATGTAGAGGGAATATCAAAGAAGTTGAAAAGGAACTGGGGATTTCGTATCCGACGGTCCGAGGCAAACTAACGGACATCATTTCATCCCTCGGATATGTGCAGAAGAAGAAAATCGAAGTAGACGAGAAAAAGATTGTCTCCATGTTGGAAAATGGTGAAATCACACCAGAAGAAGCCATTAAGCTATTAAAAGATGAATAGGGAGGGTTTTACCATGAAAGAGGAAATTACAAGAGTATTAACAAAGTGCAAGATGGGAAAATTGATGCAGATAAGGGATCAGAATTGATCCAGGTATTAAAAGAGAAAGAAGAAGCAGGCAGTACGCTGGCGGAAAAACCGACTAAGTATTTAGATAAAACCTTAAAACTTCGTGTTGTATCAGCTGAAAATGATAATGTCACAGTCAACTTGCCTATAAAACTTGTCAAAGTAGTATTAATGACTGGACATAATATCGCTGCGAGTATTCCTCAATCTGAAAAATATGTAAAGGATATTGACATAAACCTTCTTATTGATGCAATTGAAAACGAATTAGATGGTCAAATCGTTGATGTGAAGTCAGCAAACGGAGATACCGTTTCTGTCATCATTGAATAGAGATTGCTCATGCTGTATTTAAAAGTGAAAGCAAAAGACGTTCGTTTCTCCATCCCAATTCCATATGCCCTTTTAAACATTGGGATTTCAATTTTGACTTCAAAATTTTTCCATAAACATGCGAACAAATGGGCGAAAGATCATTTCGAAAGAAAAAAACTTGACTATACCATTCCACTTATAGACAAAAAACGCTAAAACCAATCGTGAAGGAACTGAAAAATCAAAAAGGGATCCTTCTGGTAGATGTCAAGGCGAAGGACGGTACTGAGGTAAAGGTTAGACTATAGTTCTGCACCGATCACTAACTGAATTTTCCATTTCCCCCCCGTACAGAGGCATTGTCACAGGGAACCACATTTGCTCCGTTAATGAAAAACCTGATTAAAAAAAAGTCTAATTTCCCGCTTTACATTGCCAAGAAATTAGACTTTGGATACATCAATAAGCGTCCTTTCAAAGTGCACAATTTATATCAGCATCCTTTGTACAACCGTACTGCACTCACACTAAAATTCGTCCTTGTTTTAGAATAATATCCAAACCGGGGGTATTTCACCTTACACCTCTGATTCTAATATCAGATTGTTTTTTAATGTCTGTTGAAGTGTCCCCTTCATCTCAACATGATTGCCAAAATCAACGCCTGCGTTAATGATTTCCCTGACAAGCTCAGCACGCAGTCCTGTTAGAATTGCTTTGCACCCCATCATATTGATCCCACTTATCATCTTTTCAAATTGGACAATGATATCTATCTCCATTTCTGCAATACCTGATAAATCTATGATTAAGGTTTGGATCCTCATGGATCCTATTTCCATCAACACTTTCTCTTCCAACGTATGGACACGGTGGGAGTCTATCATCCCAATTAACGGCAGTACAGAGATCGATTGACTAACCGGGATGATTGGTACTGATAGGTTTTCTACCTGCATTTTCTGTGATACAAGAAGTTCATCTTTATAATCGGAGTAACTGATAAAGAAATTATTCAAGAATTGATCAACCTGATCATTAATCTTCTTTTCTAAATGAAAGAATTTCTCCAGTGAAAATTCAGTCTCCCCCTTCTTGTTGACAAATTTGAAAAGGAAGTGCCACATCGTTCTTCGGATTGCATGTACCCATTCCAGTTTGAAAGCAAGCGTGAGAGAAAACCGTGCCCAGGCAATACCCTCTACCTTTGCAAAATCAATCAATTCCTTTTCTTTCGTTTCAACTATATAGAGAGCTAAAACTTCCGCATTTTTTAATAAATCAATGTTTCCTTTTTCTAGAATATCATTGATTTTGCCCCTTACATTTACAGCTTCAGATAATAGTTTTTGTTGAAATTCTTCTCTATGTGCCTTAATAAATTCAGCAATTTCTTCATTACTTTGTGTCTTATTACTCATTAATATCTATACTCCTATCTTTAGTATATGTATGTTTCTATGAATTCAAATGCTTGAAATGAAAAGAAATTTCTAAAAGATGATACAGTTGACCACCTCCATTTTTCATTAAACTAAGTTTAGTGACATCTTTGCATTTTTTCTCAAATATATAAAGTCAAATGGTGCTGGCGCTTCTCAATATGTACAGGAGACTCTCCAGCTTAATCGAAGTGAAAACGGTCAGTTCTAATGTAACATTCTTTTATACCCAATTTATATTCTTTGCAAACATTAAAGTTATATGAAAAAGATTACCCTTTACAGAAGTTTTTTTATTTTTTACAGGAGTGAATGGATGAAAAAGCAGTTTGGTGGATGGGATATAGAAAAGAAACTAAGGTGTTCATTACTTTTTGGTTGGGAGGTTACCGCAGATTTCCACCTCTGAAGCAAGAAGCGAAAAATTTGTTACAGGTCTAATCATAGCCGGCATTTTGCAATCTATTCGTTATCCCATGACGGAGCCTTTATGGAGTGGTGCTGACGGAGCAAACGTATCAGGTATTGCATCAATTGTACCTGCTTGTATAATTTAGCCTTTAAAACGCATTATAAATTTAAAAGACGTTATTGCATTCTGAAGTGGAGGTGTAACGAAATGAATCATAAATTCGAAAAAAATACACTTAGATTTTTGTTGATTTTTGGACTAATTGCTTTTTATAAATTAATGAAAAAATCACCTACAAAAGATTGGATGATGGTTTTTTTATTTAAAGGCTATCTCTCATCCATTTTGGATAAGCTCGTTGTACGTAAAGGCTATGTTAATTATCCAGTTAAGCTATTTAAATCATTTGATATCAGCTTTATTTTTGATTATTTACTTTATCCCATAGCCTGTGTCTACTATAATCAAGTTACAAAAAGTTCAAATATTACAGGAATAATATTAAAATCATTTTACTTTAGTCTCCCTATGACGATCGTTGAACATTTTTTTGAAAAAAGCACCAGTTTAATTCGTTACAAAAAAGGGTGGAATACATACACAAGTTTAGTTACGTTGACGACAACCTTTCTTATATCCCGTGGATTTATTGCTATTATAAGAAAAGCGAACAACAAGCCTGTTCCCGAGAATAGTTAAGTGCTC
The DNA here is from genome assembly GCF_036867415.1 of Mangrovibacillus sp. Mu-81. Taxonomy (NCBI): domain Bacteria; kingdom Bacillati; phylum Bacillota; class Bacilli; order Caryophanales; family Bacillaceae; genus Mangrovibacillus; species Mangrovibacillus sp. Mu-81. The sequence continues at coordinate 324,586 of NZ_JBAJHU010000001.1, read as the reverse complement.
CTTTATTAATTCAGAAATAATTAATGCACCATCTCGCAATTTGAATCAAAAGCTACCTTTTTTAGAAGTTCTTTTCTTAACATTCCTGCTTGTATCGGAATAACTTAAATCTATATTTATTCCTATAATAATTTCATACAGCAACATAAGCGCGATGTTAACTCATCGCGCCATTTTATTTAATCATAACGATAATGAATGCTCCCCGGGGTCCCGGCAATGAGTACTAAAGTTTCCCACAATGTTTACATCGACCTCGTCTTCTTAAGTAATAGGCCAAAGTTGCTATCCCCAGTGATATTCCCCAGGGCAGCCAGGATAAAAAAGGAACAAGCTCTCCCCAATTTTCGAAAGTGATTGTACCATCAGCCATCATAAATATGATCTGTGGACTCAGCTTTAGGCCTGTTATTGTGATAACAGCTGAAGTCAACGTGGCTGGAACCAAAACAATCCAGATTGGAATTTGTTTACCTGCTAAATATAAACACCATTTAGGGAAAATCTCCCCCCATCTCTGTGTAAGCCCCAGCGTTAAGATCCCTCCGCCAATACATAATCCTCCTAAGATGGCTTCAGTTATGACAATGTCTTCATTCCCAACTATTGTTGAGTCGTGAATCCCCAAGGGAATGCCCAGGGCCCATGCCCAGCGGACGATACCATATGGCAGGGCCATAATGACTGCCAGGCAGGTAAACACTTTCCCCCACTGAGCAGCAGATTTCGCTGTTGATCCTTCAGAAACGTCCTTCCTGCCGCAGTTGCCACAAGCATCCCGTGTGAGGCGAAAATAGGCTAATGAAGAAGCACCCCAGATGAAACCGCCAAAAATACATAAGACTTGATTCACAACTCTCCAATCAATCAGATCAAAGTGAAGCAAAAACAAATAACCAAAGTTCTGCACGATTCGAGAATCGGGAACGATCAAAACAAGCGTAACACTCATTACCCATGAAAAGGACAGCAATATCTTACTAGGAATTCGGCGCCCCCATGTACTTACCATCGCAGCAGCTGCCACTATTCCTACTAATCCGGCAGCAGCAATGACTGCTCCCCCGACACCTGCATCAAGATTTGATAAAAACGAACCCATCATTTGTCCCCGCAGATCGTCTTTACCAAAAGGAAATCCAGCTCCTCCTAGCAACCAGTACAGCCCGAGTAACCCGTATAACAGCGACCATATAGCTGCAGCATACCCAATCCAGTGCGGCCAGCGTGACAGCCAGGAAACATGTGTGGAATGATTGATATTTATTTTCGTCTCCATTTCACCCTCCCTAAAGCTAATTGATTATTAAAGTATTTATACTCAAGAAGAAATAACCCTTTTATTCGATTTCCCTTTCATACAATCCTTTCATATTTACCATTTTTTCTATCTTGATTTTAAATCTGACGGCTCCTCCTAAAAATACTCCCCCTCTCCCATCCCATTGTTTTGAGTATTCCCTTTCTATATATTGAATCTGGAGTGAAAGAATAACCTGGTAGAAAATTTTTTCGGAAAAATTCGGAGTTAAATTAAATTGCCCGTCTCGAAGTGCGTTAAAGTGTAAACGTACTCCGAGACGGGCATTCGCCAATAAAATAAATAGGGACTGCCTGCGCAGTACCCTCCTCTCGTTCTCTACACCAGTTTTGAAGAAAAAAGTATAGCATCGTTAGTGGTATTGCATAAAAACCTAATCATTATTGAACGAGAACTGTTCTTCTTTTTAGTTCTTTCACAAAAAAGAAACAGGTGAGAACAACAATAATACAAAAGATACTGTCGCTGATGAAAGGTGTGAAGAATTTAAATCCAAACATGAATACTAAAAAGGCAGTCATCCACATTAACTTTATTTTTATCGTCTTTACTTCATTTATCCCTCTGCTGAACCTTGGGTAATATATACCCATAACAAGCAGAACAAGAATTGTGAAGATGTTGAATAACTGTGTATATACTCAAAATACTAGTATCTTACTTATAGCAAAATACAAAATAATTGAAAAGAAAGTGAAAAGGAATAGGTTATATCTTATTAGACTTTTCATATTCATCCCTCCTATATGCTTCACAAAATCTTAAAAGCACCCTGTTATATGGAGAACAGACTCCGAAACCCAGCTTCTCTATTTATTAAAAAAGTGCGGGTAAACGGTCCACGCATTAACAGAAAGAAGCACAAGAAACGCATCCTATGTTTCCTGCTATCCAGTACGACTTGTGCTAATATTCGGTCCACTTCGCGTTACCTTCATTGTAGAATTGCTGCCAGACATCGATTCCGTTATGGTAGGGTTCCTGCCAATTGCTGACGGAAGAGTAAACAAAATGAAGAATGAATGATGACTGTTTTATACAATTATCAGTAGATTTAATTTGGAGGATTAAAGTCATATGTAACCCGTTCGTCTTTGCATAATAAATATCCGCCTGCAGAAAGTGACGCGAAAACCGCCCCCACAAACAAAAATCAGCGCTTCTTCAACTCCCGCAATTCTTCAAGAATCTCCGTATTCACCTTATGCACTTTCCTTAATAGCCCTTCAACTGATAATAAAACAAGAAGTAATACGAGGAAGACAATAATCATTAAAAGCTCCATTTTCTCACCCCCTGAAATCATATAGAAGCTGGACGATTAATAATATGCCGGTGTTTCCCCCGAGCTTTGATATAATGTTGAACTCCCCCGCTTGACTTTATATGAAAGTGAATAGGAACCTTCGTCTGTTTCCGACCTCCAAGTCTCTTTGAACGTGACGGCATAGGTTTCATGGCCGATTTCTTTTACAAGAGTTTCCCTTTTTACCCGATAACCATTGATGGTTTCTTCCCTTGCGCCAATCTCCTTGGGAAAACTATCAATCATTGTCCCAGTTCCCGAAACAACGAACTCAACCGCATTTTCTTCCGTAAACGGCGGCATGGGTGGTGACATCCCTTGCCCAAGACCCCATGCAATAAAATACGCGGCTGCCGGGGCAATCACGACTATCTTGATGCTTTGATTTCTCTTCATTCTCTTGGCAATCCACACATCGATGACTCCGTAAATCACAGCTGCTGCCAGTCCACTGACCGCCATCAAGAACTCACTGAAAAGCAGCCCATTTGCCAAACCGAACAACCCGAGAATCAGCACATACGGCCAATCACGATTCCTAAACCATTTTTTCTGAAGGTACTCAACGCCTATAGATACGAGATTCCCGTAAATGAGAATAATGGCTCCGATATACATGAAGTAAACGACCGACCAGCCGAGCAAATGGTTTCCTGAATTGTAGAGGGGACCGTTCCCATTGAACGTTTCAAATAGGCTTAGGATCAATGAACAGATGAGGGTGGATGCCAGGGTTGCGAGGAATTTTCTTCGAATCATCTGGACTCCCCTCCTTTTATCTATCAATTCGACTTCTTTGGTTCGAGATCTTTATTCTCAGCGTTATTTTTAGCAGCAAATTACGTTTACCGGTAACATCATCTGAAAGACGTTTCTCCTTACGCTCAAAGATTTTACACGGAACACTCAAATATTTCTAATCAATTTTCATCATCACTTCCTGCAAGAAAAAACCAACACAACCGGAATCCTCTGCCTTCTAGTAAACTCTTCCTCACTGCTGAAATGTTCGCGCACCGGCGTCCCTTCCCGCAAATCCGTGACTGTAAAACCGCATTCCGTAAGAGTTTTGAAGTATTGCTCGATTGTCCGGTGATATTTCACCACGACCTGATCGATCCAGGGCTCTTTTCTTTCCCCTTCAAGAAAATAGTCGTCCACGATCCAGTTTCCGCGTTTGTCTCCTGATTGTTTGCTTATGAATGATGAAGTGGTGAGGGGATGCTGTACACTGAAGACAAACTTCCCATTTTCTTTCATTGAATTATGTATTTGTTGAAACAAGGTCTGGATATCCGGGACATAGTGGATGGCAAAACGGGAAGTGACGATATCAAAAGTGTCCGCTGGATAATCATATGACTCCATACTCTCATGATGAATCGTTCCATTTTTATCTGCAAGAGTCCGCTTTGCAGCTGCTGCCATCTGTACTGAACCTTCTACTCCGGTATAAGCGGCCGCTCCCCGATTCAATAACTCACTTCCAAACGAGGCATCCCCGCATCCCAAGTCTAAAATGTCCTTATCTTGAACGTCACCAATGAGTTCATAAATAATAGGACCCTCAATCGCATTGTTGGGGCTGTCCTTCCGCTCCCTTCGTTTCATATAGGTTGAAAAGAAGTCTTGTTGGTCATACGCACTTGCTCCTCTGAATTCCATTTCACATTCCCCTTTCCCACAACTTATTGGAATATTCACAAATAATTCCTTTGGATAGTTTATCATATTGTTTGTAAAATACTAGGAATATATTAACCTTTTAAAATCGGAGTTAATCCGGCAATATAGAAATATAATGAATTAGCTTCTACTCCAGCCCGCCAGCACCTTTAATGGACTCCTTAACACCTATTGTCAATGCTTGATTTTAATACTGTTATTTTAAAAAGAGTAATACGTGATGTATGTTAAATGATAAAGAAAAGCTAGATCACTCTTGTCCGTTAACATGCCGGTCAGCATAGCAAACAAGAAGGCTACAATAAAAACCAGGGATTGTTACAAGGAGGGAAAACATGGATTACAATTCACCGTTAGAAACAGTGTTAAAGGGGGAACGGTGGTCAAAAGATACTATAGCGGCGGGTCGTCGTCATACTATTGGACTTAAATCGGACGGCACCGTGACGGCTGTGGGTGATAATAAATGCGGCCAATGTGATGTAAGCGGCTGGCGCGATGTTGTGGCGGTCGCGGCGGGTAATGTTCATATGGCGGCGAATACAGGGAATGCTCATACCATCGGGCTTACATCAGACCGCACCGTGGTGGCTGCGGGGTGGAATAAGCATGGCCAATGCGATGTAGACGAATGGCGCGATATTGTTTCGGTTGCAGCGGGTTGGCGTCATACCGCAGGGCTTCAATCGGATGGCACAGTGACAGCTGTGGGGCGGGATAGTGAAGGACAGCTCGATGTAAGCGGCTGGCATGACATTGTATCGGTCGCAGCGGGTGACTGGCATTCTATCGGACTTAAATCAGACGGCACGGTAATTGGGGTTGGTAATAATCTGAAACGCCAATGCGATGTAAGCAGCTGGCGCGATATAGCGGCGGTCGCGGCGGGTTATCTTCATACAATCGGGCTTAAATCAGACGGCACAGTGGTTGCTGCGGGATTGAATAAGCATAATCAATGCAATGTGAGCAGCTGGTACGGTATTTCAGCGATTGCGGCCGGCAGTAAACATACCGTCGGCCTTAAATCGAACGGTACAGTGGCGGCTGTGGGTTGGAATGAGTATGGCCAATGCAATGTAAGTGATTGGCGTGATATTGTGGCGATTGCAGCGGGTTGTGCCCATACCGTGGGTCTTAAATCGGACGGCTCGGTGGTTGCTGTGGGTGATAATGAATATGGCCAATGCGATGTAAGCGGCTGGCGCGGCATCCAGCTGCCCAACAAGTAGTCTTCAGTGTAAAAGAGATACAATTCCTACAACTAATAAATCCTAAAAAAGGATTAGCATGAAAGGTTAGATTCCTCCTTCAGCTAGAGTGGGATTGAATGGTATAAACCTCATACAAAGAGTCTGGGACAAAGTGTTTTAGTCGAAGAAAAATCCGAACGATTATTTTGTATTCCAGGATTCAAAATAGTTCGGATTTTATTGTTTTAAAGTATGCATTAATTACAGTTACGGTAAAGGATGCCATGTCATAATAATCAAATAGGAGTCTCTTCTTTCAAGCTAACCATCCGCGATACCCGGTTCGAGTGAAGAGCCATGGTCACACCTACTAATATCGTCGTGGCTCCGATCAATTGCATAGTGCTTACTGATTCGTTCAACACAATATATCCGGCCACCATAGCCACAAACGGCTCTATATTCAATAAGAGTGACGTATTGGTGGAGCCGGCTTTTGAAATACAATGGTTCCAAATAAGCGGGCAGATCCCATGCATGATGATGGCCGTAAAAAAAAGAAGCATCCAAATGCTGAACGGAACGTGCCTCAGAAAGGAAACGTCAGTGAATGGCAAAAACACGGTCATCAGGATCAACCCGACCATTGTTGAATAAAATGTCAGTAGAACGGAAGACAGATGCTTCGCATAGCGTTCCACAAGCACCATGAAAACGGAAAAGGTAATCATCGTAAGAAAGATATATCCTTCTCCGCCCCCAATCACAATGGCCCCCTTTTTCATAATGACCAAAAGCACACCAACAAAGCTGAGCATGCTCCATATCCAGAAAGAGGAGCTTTTACGTTCCTTGAACACAACCGAATTGATAAGGGATGTACAAATGGGAGCCGTAGCCAAAATCAAGGCTGCCGTTACCGGTGATGCTTTGGTCAAGCTGGCATAGAAACTCCAATGATTCAAGGTCACACCGATGAAGCCGATGAAGATCAGCGGGATGATCATCGATTTTAACGAGCGGGCTTGTTTAATTGGTTTATAAAACAAGATCATCAGAAACAAGGTAATGAAAATCAGCCTTAAAAAAGCGATTTCCATCGGCTTGAAATACTGGACCAAGATTGCACCAAAAATAAAATTGCTTCCCCAGCAGACCACACAAAAAAGGAGGCCCATGTATAGATACACGGGCTTTCCATTAAATCTCTCTTTCATTACACCAGCTCATGGGTACACCAGAGAGACCCATATACGACTTTCCCTTTGTTCATCACGGCAGCTCGTTTCGGTCTTCGTGCAACGACCTCTGCTGAAGAAGCGGCGTCAACGAAAATAAAGCTTGCATCATCTTCTGCCAGTGGCCACTTGTATTCGCCTGTTTTCGTCAAGGCCGTTATTCCTCCCGTGATCCACTTCAAGCTGTCACGCAAGGATACTTCATCGCTTTTTCTTGTCAACTGTCCATATTTATACACCTTTTCTAAAATATCTCCGTGACCGAGCGGACTCCAGGAGTCATAAAACCCGTCACATCCAAGATGAACCTTTACGCCATGATCATCCAGGAGCTGGATAGGAGGAAGAGACTTGGTCAGCGGTATGGTGGACATGATGGCCACTCCGTTGTCTCCTAATCTCTCTGCCAGTTCAACCTGTTTCACTTCCGGTACCTCACCGATACAGAAAGCATGGCTGATCGCCGTTCGATTCTGCCAGTCAGACTCTTCCACCATTTCGATCCACTTTTCAATCGTGTACGTTCCCATATGTCCGCCGTCATGGAGATGGATGTCTACATCGGCATCGAACTCATGCGCAATATTCATGGTTTCATAGAGTGACTTCTCGATTGAGCGATCGATACCTGCCGGGTCGAGCCCTCCTACCATGGTCGCTCCATTTCTCATTGCTTCTCTCATTAATGCCGGCATCGAATCTCTCAGTAATCCATGTTGTGGAAAGGCAATGATGTCTGCCGTGACCGCATGCTTATACTCTTCCAATGCCTCGATGACACCTTCCAGGTTCTTCAATCCAATGTAGGGATCGATGTTTACGTGCGTGCGGATGTGAGTGGAACCGTTTGAAAGGATTTCGTCGATCATCCGTTTCGCTCTTTGCTTCGTGGTCGGAGCAAGTTCCGTCAGCTCTTCTGCTTCAAATTGAAGTCTTTCTTTGAGATTTTTCACTGGCTTAGTTGCTTTCCAGCCAAGTGACAGATACGTTTTATCCAAATGATTATGCATTTCTTTAAAGGTCGGAATAGCAAGGAGACCTTTAATATCATAGACCTCATCAGCGTGCTGGGGTATGGGTTGTGTATGGGGCAATTGTTCAATGATTTTCCCTTCCCTGATTCCAAGGTGAAAGGTCTCTGTTTTGGTTTCGGTTAATCCCCCGTTTACCATGTTTCCTACTTCAAGCTTCACATTTTTCAGCCAGATCATCGCAACGTCTCCCATCTATTATTTATTGATCAATACAGATTCAGATTGAGGCAGAATCACTTTTTCCCCGTTCTTATATACGGAATCAATTCTTGCTCTCCTTGCCACTGCTTCTGCTGAGCAGCTTGCTTCCACCAGGACAAAGTCTGCTGCATCCCCGACTTGCGGCCACACCTGTTTCCCTTCATGATCGAGAGGCGTAATTCCTCCGGAAGCGTATTTCCATGTACGGTTGATTGAGTATTCATCGATCAATCGGAATCGCTCAGCTAACATGTTCAACTTCTCGATTGTGTCCCCTGTTCCAAAAGGAGACCAGTGATCGGTTAAGCTGTCATGACCGACCGATACCTGCAGACCATATTGATCGAGAGTCGGAACCGGAATGGTCGGGCGGTTGATTGGAATGGTTGTGGTAATATCAATCTCTTGATCTTTCAAGATGGCCATCATGTCTGTAAGTGCCTGCCCCTCAAGATCTCCGAGGGCAATGGCATGACTGATCGTGACGCGTCCCTTCAAGTTCGCTTCCTTTGTATAATCAGCAAGACGTTCAAAGGTAAAAGCTCCAAGCGTGTCCGGATCATGAAGATGAATATCGACACCGGCATTATGCTCAGCTGCAATATCAAATGTCGTATATAATGATTGATCGATCTGACGGTCCACTGTAGCCGGATCGACCCCGCCGACGAGGGTGGCACCATTTTTCATGGCTTCCCGCATCAGTTCAACAGAATTGCTGCGCAGGAGACCATGTTGAGGAAACGCTACAATATCATAGGTCAGGTGCTGTTTATATTTCTCTAATGCGTTGACCGTCACTTCCAGATGTTTCAAACCCGAAGTCGGTTCGATATTGCAGTGAGTCCTGATGTGAGTGTGTCCATTACGCAGCAGCAGCTCGATCATCTTTTCGGCGCGGTCCTTAGCGTATGGCAATTGCTTCGGCAGCAGTTCCTGTTCTTCTTCTATTCTAGTGAAAATTCCTTTTGTGATTGGACGGCAAGCCTTCCACGGACCGCTGTAGTAGGTTTTGTCTATATGGATATGCATTTCACGAAAAGATGGCAGGATCAGCTTCCCTTTTGCATCGATAACGGCTGTCCCGGATTCAATTTGTGACTCGTCCTGCGTGATCGCCTTAATCTCTCCATCTACTATTTTGACATGGGCATATTCGGTAAGCGTCCCCGTCACTACTTCATTCTCTTTCTCAAATCCGGTTTCCATTCTCACATTTTTCATCCAAATCGTTTTCATTAAATCAGCCTCCAAGATTAAGTGTTTACTAGGTTGCGGATGGTGCTCCTCCACCATCCGCATCATTCCTATTCGATTGTTGCGTCGTTCACCATTAAGTAGTTGACAGCACTCAGCCAGAAATCTTTCACTTCATTGTTGTATACTGCTAAGTGCTCGTAATTTCGGATTGGAATGTATACCGCTTCTTCCATTTCGATGATCATTGCTTCTTCATATAATTTCTTTCTGGCTTCAGGGTCCACTTCACTTCTTGCCTGCTCGATCAGTTCATCGACTTTTTCATTTGTATAATAGAAATGGTTTCCTGGTGAACCGTGGGAAGCAGAGTGGAACAAGTTGTACTGGTTGTAGTCTCCATCACCTGTTGCATTCCCCCATCCACCGATGAACATATCATGTGCCCCTGTGTCGACAGCTTCAATATACGCCCCGTATTCAAGGACTTGAATATCGACGCTGATCCCGATTCCCTTTAACTGCGACTGGATGACTTCCGCCATATTGATCCGTTCCTTACGGTCACTTGTAATCAACGTCAGCTCCAGACCCTTTTCAAATCCTGCCTCTTTTAGAAGCTCCTTCGCAGCCTTCGGATCATACTCATACGGTTTCACTTTTTCACTATGACCGAATACTTTAGGACTCATGGCAGAGTTCGCCAATGTTCCCACACCGTTATAGATTCCTTTGATGATCGCCTCTCGTTCAATGGCCATGGAAATGGCTTGTCTTACTTTCACATTATCGAATGGCTCTTTTTGTGTATTGAATCCGACATATTCGACGGCCAGCCCTTCTGTTCGATACAGATTCAATGTGTCGGAGCTTTCGATGCGCTCGATTTCTGTAACCGGCACTTGATCGCTGATATGGGCCTCACCCGTTTCGATCATTGCTAAACGGGTCGCATCCTCTGGTACAACCTGAAACTCGATTCCATCAATTTTCGGTTGTTCGCCCCAGTACTCTTCATTTTTTTTCAGCGTGATGGACTGGCCAGACTTCCAGGATTCGAAGGCAAACGGGCCGGTGCCGATTGGATGCTTAGCAAGACTATCAGGATTTTCTTTCACTGCTTTCGGGCTCATGATACTTCCTTCATTACTTGCAAGGATCGATAATAGCGGTGCATAAGGTGCATCCAGCTTGAATTGAACGGTATATTCATCCAGTACGTTGATCTCTTTGATCATACCAAGCTTATCCTTTTGAGGAGATCCAGTGTCTGGATTGAGCAAGCGGTCGAACGTGACCTTCACGGCTTCCGCATTAAATGCTGAACCATCGTGGAATTTGATCCCTTCATTCAGAGTGAATTCCCATGTTGTATCGTCCGGCTGTTCCCAGCTCTTCGCTAAGGAAGGCACGATCTTCATGTCTTTATCGAATGTCACAAGAGTTTCATACACCTTTTGGTAGAGAACATTGGCGGATGGGATATCCGTTATAAAATGGGGATCTAAATTGGTAGCATCCGATAGCCTGACGACCTTCAGTATCCCGCCCTCTGATCCGCCGCCTTGCTTGCTTGCGGTTTCACTTTCTACATTACTTGTTGAACATGCCTGGGTTAGGAGCATGACCGCAGCAATCATCAGTCCTGCCATCCCCTTGAACAGCTTTTTCTTTTCGATCAATTCATCCACTCTCCTTTTCCATATTGTTCTTGCCTATCTGCATTATAAAAAAGAAAGAAGCGAATGATTTTCAATATCTTTACCAACTTTTTAATTATTTTGACAATTCCAACTTATCATCTTTCCTTTCCACTCCCCTTCCTCTATCTTTGAGTTACACAAACATTTCAATGAGGAGGAAACGTTATGTCGACAGAACTTAAAGTTCCAGAACTTCAATCACCGATACTCGATTCAAAACCCAGCCTTTTTGAAAAAAGGATCAAACCCTTCTGGGAGACCTTTTCGAAAAACAAGGCAGCTGTAGTTGGAGGAGGGATCATTCTCTTCTTTATTATGGTCGCCCTGTTTGCCCCACTACTTGCTGTTTATGATCCTTATGACATTCAGCTGGACAATAAACTCCAGCCCCCGAGCGCGGAACATTGGATGGGGACCGATGATAAAGGACGGGATATTCTTGCCAGGATCCTTTACGGCTCCCGCCTTTCCATGGGAGTCGGATTCGCGGCCGTCGGATTCGGTGCTTTCTTTGGGATCATCATGGGGTTGATTTCCGGGTTTTACGGAGGATGGTTGGATACCGTCCTCAGCCGGGTCTTGGATGTCATGCTTGCGTTCCCCGGTATTCTGCTGGCTCTTGCCATTATCTCAGCGTTAGGGCCGAGCCTGGTGAATGTCATGATTGCGGTCGGGGTTTTTTCCATCCCTTTATTTGCAAGGGTGGTCCGGGGATCCACATTAGAAACGAAGAAACTTGAATATATCGATGCCATCCGGTCGCTGGGAGCCAATGATTTCATCATCATCTTCAGGCACATTCTGCCAAACATTTTATCTCCCATTATCATTCAAGGGTCTTTACGGCTTGCTACCGCCATCCTTTCAGCAGCAGGGTTATCTTTCCTTGGACTAGGGGCACAACCTCCTTCGCCTGAATGGGGAACGATGCTGTCCAGTGGAAGAGACTTTTTATTCACCGCCCCTTACATCGCCCTTTTCCCTGGGTTGGCGATTTCCATTCTTGTACTGGGCTTTAACCTGTTCGGGGATGGGCTGCGGGATGCTCTTGATCCGAGACTGAAATCATAATAAGGAGGAATAAGAAATGCTATTGTACATTTTCAGAAGATTAATAGAGATCATACCCGTCATATTCGGTGTCACCCTGGTGGTCTTCCTCATCATGCAAATGGTTCCCGGAGACCCGGCCGTCATCCTTGCAGGAGAAGGGGCATCAAAAGATGCAATCGACCAATTAAGGACGGAGCTCGGCTTGAACCGGCCCCTCTATGTTCAATACGGAGAATACATCATGAATGTATTCCAAGGTGACCTTGGACAATCGTTGAAAAGCCAGCAACCTGTCATCCAGGAAATCATGACCCGCTTACCGATCACGATTGAATTGGCCTTCTACAGTATTCTGATTACGATTGTTCTTGGAATGACCGCCGGGATCATATCCGCAGTCAGACCATACTCTGCCACCGATATTACCGTCATGATCGTCGCTTTATTAGGGATTTCCCTTCCAAGCTTCTTTATGGGTCTGTTATCCATCTATCTATTTTCAGTAAAGCTTCAGCTTTTACCTGTGGCAGGATGGGACAGTATGCTTCATATCATCTTACCTGCCTTTACACTTGGGGTCGGAGGAGCTGCCATCGTAGCCAGAATGACGCGTTCGAGTATGCTGGAAGTCGTGAGGCAGGACTATATCAGGACTGCCCGGGCAAAGGGATTGAAAGGCTTTGCCATCATCTACAAGCATGCCCTTCGCAACGCATTGATTCCCGTCATCACGGTGGTAGGCCTGCAGTTTGGTGCGCTTCTGGGGGGAACGGTATTAATCGAATCCGTTTTTGCCATCAATGGACTCGGCCGCATGATCGTTGACTCCATCCGTACACGGGATCTTCCGATGGTCCAGGGCGGTGTATTGGTCGCATCCCTGGTATTCGTGATTGTCAATCTGTTCGTGGACGTATTGTACCGATTCTTTAACAAACGAATTGAACTTAACTAGGAGGGGTTGTAATGAGTAAACAGGTGGTCTTGGAAGTAAAGAACTTAAAAACCTATTTCACTTCGAAAAAAGGAGTGACGAAAGCCGTGGATGGAATCGATTTTGTCCTTCATGAAGGCGAGACGCTGGGGATTGTCGGGGAATCAGGTTGTGGAAAGAGTATGACTTCGCTTTCGATTCTGCGTCTCGTTCCCTCCCCTCCCGGAAAAATAGTGGACGGAACCGTTGAGCTGAAAGGCAGGGACATCCTTAAAATGTCCGAATCCGAACTGAGACAGGTCAGGGGAAACCAGATTTCCATGATCTTTCAAGAGCCGATGACGTCATTGAACCCCGTCATACCCGTTGGCGAGCAAATCGCAGAAGCCATTCGCATCCATCAAAAGCTCGGCAAAAAGGATGCATGGAGGAAAGCGGTCGACATGCTCGAATTAGTGGGGATCCCTTCACCTGAACAACGGGCGAAACAAGAACCTTTCCAGCTGAGCGGAGGGATGAGGCAGCGCGTCATGATTGCCATGGCCCTTGCCTGCAACCCCGAAGTCCTGATTGCCGATGAACCGACGACGGCTCTGGATGTGACGATCCAGGCGCAGATCCTCGAGCTGATGAAGGACCTTCAGAAAAAGCTTAATATGGGCATCATCTTCATCACGCACGATTTAGGAGTGGTAGCCGAGCTATGTGACAAAGTAGCGGTCATGTATGCCGGACAGGTGGTGGAATATAGTTCGGCAGAACAATTATTCTCAAATCCGAAACATCCATACACAAACGGACTGATGTCTTCATTACCGAAATTGCATGAAGACCAGGCAGAACTGGACACGATGCCGGGCAGTGTCCCTTCCCCCTATGACATGCCGAAGGGTTGCCGCTTTTCTCCCCGCTGTGCATTGGCGACTGCCCAATGTCACGAGGAAGAACCGCAGCTCCACTCCTTGAAGGATGGCAGTCAAATCAGATGTTTCTTATATAACGCCGAGAAAGAGGTGCAGATGACATGACCGCTGTAATGACCGAAAAGAAACCTGTGTTAGAAGTGAAGGGCCTTAAGCAGTACTTCCCTATCAAAAGGGAGTCATTGTTCCAGCCGAAACAGGTGGTGAAAGCCGTGGATGATATCACCTTCACACTATATGAAGGGGAAACCCTCAGTATCGTAGGTGAATCCGGCTGCGGCAAATCGACAACCGGCCGTGCCATTTTACAACTGGATAAGCCGACGGAAGGCAGCATTCAATACAAGGGAATGGAATTGAACAAACTATCCAAGAAAGAATTAAGAAACATCAGGGGCGATATCCAAGTCATTTTCCAGGATCCATTCGCTTCACTGAATCCGAGGCAAACGGTCAGAAATATCCTGAAAGAAGCCATGACCATCCAGAAGGTGCTGCCCCCTTCCAAGCAAGAGGACCGTATGAAGGAATTATTGGACTATGTTGGCCTTCCGATTACATCCCTGGACCGTCTCCCCCACGAATTCAGCGGAGGACAGAGGCAAAGGATCGGAATCGCACGGGCACTCGCCGTCAATCCGAAAGTGATCATTTGTGATGAAGCCGTATCGGCACTGGATGTATCCATTCAGGCCCAAATCCTGAATCTGCTTAAGAAACTGCAGAAGGAATTGAAATTGACCTACCTCTTCATTTCCCACGATTTAAGTGTCGTACGTCATATATCTGATCGGGTGATTGTGATGTATCTCGGGAAGGTGGTGGAGATCGGGACGAAGCATGAATTGTTCGACAACCCTGCTCATCCATATACTCAAGCCTTGCTTTCGGCCATCCCTGTACCTGATTTTTCGAAGAAAAGAGAAAGGATCCTTTTAAAAGGGGATGTCCCTTCCCCATTGAATCCGCCATCCGGTTGTAAGTTTCACACCCGCTGCCCTCTGGCAACGGATTTGTGTAAAGCAGCACTGCCCCCAATGACGGGTCAAGGGAAACATTTTACAAGATGCCATTATGTCTAAACATATGTTCAGCTTCCCCGTTTTCTTATAAAATAGAAAGTATGACTCATTCACTATAGGAGTTCTTCAGATGATTACACAGGAATCCTTTTCATTTTATATCATGCTGTCCGTATTAGCCCCAATCATTGGGGCTTTTAGCTTATTATTTCTCTTTCTATTTGAAAAACGATTGGATCAACTGGAGAAAGAAAAGCATGAGCTGCTTCTGGAACAGGAACTGCAGGAAGCCAAATACAACCAATTGAACCAACAGATCCAGCCCCACTTTTTCTTTAATACACTCAATATCATACTGAGCCTGGCACGGCTGAATCGCAAGGCAGAACTGATTTCGGCCATCGAGGTCCTTTCCAAATATTTTAAATTTAAATACAAACAGACAGACCCATTGATCACGATCGAAGAAGAGATCCAATACACCCGATATTACCTTGACATCCAAAGGCTGAGGTTCCGGGACCGATTGGATGTCGTCTGGAGCGTGGAAGAAAGCTGCAAGGCTTCCCTCGTCCCTCCTTATCTCCTTCAAACGCTGGTCGAAAATGCCTTTAAACATGGTCTCGAAAAGAACCCGGGTCAAGGGAAACTGATCATCATCCTGAATGAGCAAAGGAACAGGGTCTACTTAGAAGTATGGAACAGCTCGGCAGCCGCTCCTGAGAGCCCCGACCATGAAAAGGATGATAGAGGAGTCGGATTACTGAATATCCAGAAGAGATTGCAGATGCTCTTCCCCCAGGAAGAAATACTCATTCAGCTGAATGAAGAAACCAAAGGAACAAGCGTCCAGGTCTTCTGGCCTCATACAACGAAAGAAATGACCAAAACGTAATCTAGGAGGGAACTGAATGCACATATTACTTGTTGACGATGAGCCCCTGGAACTGGAGCAGCTCGAATATATGATTCATGAAAAATATCCATACTGGACGATTCACACAGCAGCAGATGCATCACAGGCAGTCAAAATCCTCACGAAATATCCGATCCGCCTTGCGTTACTCGATATTCAGATGCCGGGTAAATCCGGGATTGAACTCGGGATGGAAATGAAGAAGTTTGAACACATCGACATCATTATGGTGACGGCATTTCAATCATTCGATTATGCCCAAGCCTCCCTCAGGCTTGGAGCAAAGGATTATCTGACGAAACCAATCATTGAAGATGAATTATTTCACATTCTCGAACAATATAAATATGCAGCCATACAGTCCCATATTGTGCAAGAAGCGTTAACCATCATCCATGAACAATATTGCGAGAAACTTTCCCTTTCTTCCCTGGCGGGCCAGATCCATATCAACGGAACATACCTCAGCAGAAAGTTTCATGAGGAAATGGGGATCAGCTTCTCTGAATACCTGAATGATTTCAGAATCCAGGCCGCACAGAGATTACTGCGGCAGGATACAGACAAGTCCATCTCTTCTATATCCGAAGAGTGCGGATTCAGCAGCCAGCACTACTTCAGCTCCTTATTCAAGAAGCAGACCGGCTGCACTCCAAGGGAATACCGGATAAGAGAGAAGGTTTAATCAATGAAGGCACGAACCTATCGAGAATATATACAAGGAACCATCACGTTTGGAGTTGCGTATGGGGTCGTTTCGCTTCTGGCCAGATGGGTGACCGGCAACACCATTCTTTCCTCTCCTGAAACACTCGTGAAATATGGACTGCTTGGCGGGATTGGCTATGCCATGATGGGTGCCATCGCTATCTTTCTATTCGGGTGGATCACCCCCTATATCAGGGAACGATTCCCGAATTCCATGACTCTCGGGGATGTATTGAAAGAAAGGCTCAGGGGCCGGTCATACTGGTTCGTCATGTGGATACTGCTCCTGACAAGCCTGGACTCTCTTCTCATACAAGCACTCGGGGCAGGTGTGTTATTCCATTTTCTATTACAAACACCGATCTATGTAGGGTTACTCGTATTCTTTCTTTACTGCTTCCTGTTGTCCCTGGGAGGAATGAAGCAAATCCATCGCTTCGAGGGAATCCATATCTCATTTATTTTCGCAGCCATCATTTTGATTCCCGTTTATTTTTTTATCCAAAAAGGGATATTTCCCGTTTACGATGGATTGCTCCTGTATCATCCCTACTTATTATTCATTAAACATAATGAAATCAGCCTTTTCATCCTTACTGCCTTCCTAATCGGCTTCGGGCAAGTATTGATCGACAGAGCGAGCTGGCAGCGACTCTATATTATTGAAAAATCCAAAGTGCGAACGTCCTTTATGATGGCTGGACTCATATGGGCCACCATTCCCCTTGCCTTCACGGCGATTGTACTGATCGCGGTTTATGGGCAGGGCTTCGAGAACATTTACTCCATCCTGAGTCAGCTGGTGGAGAAAATCGACTCTCTGTTCCTGCTGCTGATCTTTATCGGCTGCTGCTTCAGCGCCATTGCCTCCACCGTTGGTGCGGAGCTGCATGCCACTTCCATCATGATCATCCGTAATATGCTGAATCACAAGGTCGATTGGAGCGAGGACCAGCAATTGAAGAAGACCTATTTGGTCTCTGGTGTACTTTCCCTTTTACTATTTCTTATCAGCTCGATTTTGTCACCGAGTCTTATGGAACTCATCTTCTTTTTCGCTCAAGTATATGCAGCCATCATTCCGACGATGCTGGCGGTAATCTTTTATAAAAGAACGATCCCTGCGCCTGTCCCTTATTGTTCATTAATCGGTTTAGGGATGGGATTACTGTCTCTCTTAAGCTATAATTCCATTCAATCGACTTGGATCAGCTTTTTCGTTTCAAGCGGGTTAACGGTGATATTGCTGGTGGTGAATGAGGTCAAGATTCATAGAAAATGAAACCAAACCACATTTTTAATGATCCGGGTAAAAGAATCGTCTAATAGTCGACTCTTTTGTCTTGTCTTATCACAGGCTAGTAGAATATTATCTATAAAGCCCCATCGTGATAGAATGAAACGATGAAACCAGCTAGAAAAATATAAGAAACCATGAAGGGGGACGACAAGAATGACAGCATCAAAGGAATGGAAAAATGGTGCTCGCGGGCATTCATTCATCACTTCGTTTAGCGGAGGAAAAGACAGTGCCTTAGCTCTTTACAAAGCATCGCAGGAGGGAGAAGCGATCGGCCTGATTGTGATGCTTGAGGAAGAGGGAATGCGCTCCAGATCCCACGGGATGCCTCCTGAGCTTATCCGTGCCCAGGCGGAATCGATTGGTTTACCCGTATTCACAGCAGCTGCCAGTTGGACAGATTATGAAAAAGTCTTCATGACCCTTTTAGAAAAAGCAAAGAAACAAGGGGCAGAAGTGTTAGTAACGGGAGACCTGGATATGCCTGAACACGGCTGCTGGCATGAAAAAGTGGCGAAGAACGCAGGCATGAAGCTTGGGATGCCTTTGTGGGGAATGAATCATCGTGAAGCTGTCGAAGAGTTCATCAATCTGGGATTTGTATCCATCGTTGTAACGGTTAATTTATCCCTGGGCATGAGCCAGGATGATTTAGGGCGAACGCTGACCAATGAATACATAAAGGAACTTGAAGCCCGAGGGATCGACCCCTGCGGAGAAGGTGGAGAGTTCCATACCACAGTAGTGGACGGGCCGAATTTCAAACATCCTATTCCCGTTTTAAAACGTGAGATTATGAAGGACGGAGAGTATGCTTTTTTGCCGTTGGAGCTGGATCAAATGGCGGATAGTCGCGTTGGAAAGTGACCTGTATGATTATTGAATAAGAAAAAGCTGAAAAACAATCATTTGATTCTTTTTTCAGCTTTTTCCCTCTTTCACGAATAACAGTCTATTGTTAATTTTTATCTTTACAATTAGTTGACCATTTAATCATTCATCCTATTGTTTCAATACATTTGTACCTATTACTTTTCTATTTAATGAAACCAGTGACATTCCGGTATTACAAAATCCACTCCCGTCCATTTATCGAAGACGAAAAACTGACGAAGAAGAACTCCAAGAACTTTACGAAATGCTTGGAAAAGAAAGGATTAGAAGCAAATTGCCGATTCCTGCAGAGTATAAGAATCGGCCATTTCCTCGTAATGAGCCACCTGTAAGTAAAGTCGCTCCGGATGTTTGGAACTATATTCGATTTGCTTTGATGAACCTCAGAATAAACTCATCCTTCCAAAATAAAAAGGTCAAGAAAACAAAAAAAAGAGTAAAGATATCTTAATTATATATATCTGAAAATTCTTATAATTAAATAAATACAGAAGGGAGGATGTATAGATGAAAATGATTGGTGCCAATGCGAGAAGCAAGTTTGTGATGATGGCAGCGATAATCGTCATGTTAATAATCAGCGGCTGCTCTACCAATATGGGGGCAGGCTCAGGAGAAAAGGCTGATGGACAGGCATCGAAGAAAGAAAACAGCCTGGTGATTGCCCGACTGTCCGATGTGGAGAATCTCGATCATCATTTTATGTCCACAATCAATGCTGCCAGTGTGACACACGGGAAAATTTATGAGGGGCTTGTGGGAAGAGACAAAAACGCGAAAATCAAGCCACTGCTTGCAAAAGAGTGGGAACAACTGGACGATACAACGTGGGAGTTCAAACTGAGAGAAGATGTCTCGTTTCATGACGGGACACCATTTAATGCCGAGGCTGTGAAGAAAACGTTCGACCGTTTAACGAATCCCGATGTGGCTTCGCCTCGAGCCGTTGTCTTCAAAATGGTCAAGGAAGTTAAAATAATCGATGACTATACCGTCCAATTTCTATTATCAGAGCCATTTTCACCCTTATTATCCATCCTTGCGAGTCATGAAGGCGGAATCATCAGTCCAAAGACCATCGAAAAATACGGGAAAGACATTATCCAAGAACCAGTCGGCACAGGTCCATTTGTCTTCAAGTCCTGGGAAACAGGAAAGGAGATCGTCTTTCATAAAAACGATGAGTACTGGGGAGACAAGCCCTCTATAAGTGAAGTTGTCTTCAAAGTGGTGCCAGAAGAAACAACGAGAATTTCAATGCTTGAGACGGGTGAAGCCCATATCGCGGAACCTCTATCTGTAACGATGATGGATTCTGTAAAGGCATCGAAGAACGTGAAAGTATATCGGAGCGAAGGATTTGGTACCGAGTATGTAGGGTTTAACGTACAGAAAGAGCCCTTCAATGATGTACGCGTACGGAAAGCCATTTCCCATGCAGTTGAAATGGATTCTATCATGAAAGGTGTATTTAATAATATAGGAAAGAAAGCGAACTCGTTATTGGGATCTAAGGTGTTTGGCTATCATCCGGATATGAAAGCATATGAATACAATTTAAATGAAGCCAAAAGGTTACTGTCCGAAGCCGGGTATCCTGATGGATTTAAAACCACATTGCTTACAATGGACAGCAAAGAAAGAATCAGTCTCGCTGAGGTGATGCAGTCCCAGCTCAAAGGAATCGGAATCGACTTAGACATACAAGTTCAGGAGTATGGGACCTTTGTAGAGCAAGCCACTAGCGGAAATTCGGAAATGTTCATCATCAGTTGGAGAAATGCCACTGGGGATGCGGACTATAATCAATACAACCTCTTCCACAGCGATTCCCATGGACCTGCTGGAAATACATTTTTCTATAGTAATGATGAGGTCGATCAACTGATCGAAAATGCACGTTCTGAAAAGGATCAAGAGAAACGAATTGAGCTTTATGCTAAATCTCAGGAGCTTGAAATGGAAGACGCAGTCTATATCCCGGTACGTGTGATTGAAAACATGGCGGCCATTCGAAGCAACGTAAAAGATTTTTCCATCAGCCCTGCAGGTTATTTGGAGATTAATGATATTACGCTTCAATAATGATGGGGAGTGTCCATGCCTCTTTGGAGTAACGGAATAATTGCATAAGATCAAAATGAGAAGTTGTTCAACTTCTCATTTTTTTGATCCGGGTTGTTGGAATAAACCATTCTTTACTTATTCTTTCTTTCCTGCGCCTTAATGGCAACCTTTTCAAGTCCGTTTTGAGCAAATTCCACATCGGACTTCGGCATCGCTTTATTATTCTTGAGGTCCTTATTCTTCTGTTTAGACATTCTTTCACCACCCTTTACGTTCTGTTTATATCGTGCGCAGGGAAGCCGGTAAATATGAAGGAATTTGTTTTTTGTCTGGTGATGATTTTTAATAAAAGTCGGGGCCTGATATCCCTGGCACGATCCGTTTTCCCCCTCAAACGAATAGACCGGCTATTATCTCTAATTAATCAAGTACCACTTGCTCCTTCTTCTTCAACAAAGAATTCAACTTCTCTGAACTCAACAACATCGCAGCTGCGATCACGACGGCAAAGACCGGGAAGAGCCCGATGTTTGTCCGAGAGGCGATGAAGCCAAATAGAGGGGGCATAAATGTACTCCCTGTATAGGCGAATGCCATTTGAAAGCCCATGATGCTTTGCGAATGATGTTTACCGAAACGGGCAGGTGTCTCATGCAGCATACATGGGAAAATAGGAGCCAGCCCGAGCCCGACCAGCATAAAGCCGATGAGAGAAAAAACTGTTGGCAGCGGCAGGAACAGCAGGATCGCCCCGCTCAGTGCAATCAGCTGTCCCGACCGGATGAGCAGGAGGCTGCTGACCTTGAACGTGATGAATCCGGTAATGAACCTCCCCACTGTGATACCTCCCCAATACAGGGAAACCCATTGGGCCGCATCAGCTGGGGATACTCCTTTTGCATTCACCAGAAAGCTGCTTCCCCACAGTCCCATGGCGGCTTCGATACTGCAATAAAAGAAGAACGTAAACAGAGCGAGTTTTACACCCTTCACCTGCAGGGGTTTACCTGCTTCCCTTTCCCCAATCGCCTCAGTTTCCTGGTGATTATTCCCCGCGGCCATCTGTCCAGTTTTCACTTTGCTCCATATAGGCAGCGTCACGAGCAGGATGACGGCCAATGTAAACTGGATCCCGGCAATCGCCATGTACCCGCTTCTCCATGAAAAGTCACCTGCAAGGAACTGCGCCATGATGATTGGACCCATGGTAGCTCCGACACCCCAGAAACTGTGCAGCCAGCTCATGTGGTGGGCTTTGTAATGGGCGGCCACATAGTTGTTGAGACCGGAATCTACCGCCCCGGCCCCCAGTCCAAGCGGGACCGCACACACAACCAGCCACGCAACCGACGGCGAAAACTGGAAACCGACCAGCGCAAGGGCCGTCATCAGGCAGCTAAAAAACGTGACTTTCCCCGTGCCGAACCGTTTCAGGATGCTCCCGCTTACTAAACTGGAAATGATCGTCCCCCCTGCGATGGTCATGAACAGCAAACCTGCCGATTCAAGCGGTGCACCAAGGTTCCTCTGCATGACCGGCCAAGCCGCACCCAGGATCGAGTCAGGCAGCCCCAGACTGATAAAAGCCAAATAAATAATAATCAAAAGAAATGTCGTCATCCTTAAACCTCGTTTCTATTGTTCTATTACAAAATTAACATCCAAACTTATTAAACTCCTTTAATAAGTGTACGAAAAAATACTTATTAAATTTCTTTAATAAGTATACAAAAGATCTTAACCTGATGCACCGTCCAACATAAGATCCAGACACAGCTGCTGCAATCCGAATAAATAGTCCTGCTGAAAATCACTCACGGTAAGATCCGGAAGGTGTTCGGAAGGGATAAATGTTGAACTGATGCGGGAGATTTCCTCCAAATCAGCCTGACTCACTTCACCTTCACAGAAAATAAACGTGTGGGGATTGATCATCCCTGTAAATGAAGCGACCAATCGGCTCATGGCATCGACCCTTATGGAGTGAGACTCCTTTTCCATCGCCTGTTGAAAATTCTGCTCACTATAGAGAGGCACAAATGACACCTCACCAGTAAAAAAGCTCCTTCCCCTGACCACGTCCCCATTGATCATAACACCCGCACCAGGTCCGTTTTGACCCGCGTACAAATAAACAAGGGACTGTTTGTGACTTCCGTTATGGTGATAGTAGCCCAGCACAGAGGCATTCATATCATTCTCAACCACCGTACGGATCCCAAAACGCTCCTCACAGTATCCTTTTAAATCGACATCTTGATAGTCATCGTATCCCGGGATATAAAAGATGCGCGAGCCATCGACCGAGCCCGGAACCCCGAGTGCAATCGATCTTATTTTAGGGAATCTCATAATAAGTTGCTCAATGCAATCCGTTAACAGACTCAATCCTCCATCTGCCAGCACACTTCCCATTTTCCCTTTTTCCTTTACTTCTCCCTGACAGTTGAAAATCGTATAATTCGTCTCACTCTTTTCTAAAAAAAGGGCCAACCCGTACATATACTCCGCATTATATGTATACCGTTTTGCTCTTCTTCCCCCACTGGAGCCATCCAATCCGAGCTGAAGGATTTCCCCGTCTTTTTCCATTTCGGTAATAAACTTGCTGATCGTCGGGAAACTGATCCCCAGCGAACGGCTGAGCTCCACTTTCGTAGCGCTGCCGAGATTTAAAAGGGAGGTGCGAATACTGCGCCCGATCACCTTCCCCATCGATTTAGGCGTAGCGATTTGTTTTTTCAAATGAATTTCACCACCTTGTGGATTGATTGTGACTCTACCATATACAATTTCGGGAGGTGTGGCAATAGAGAATGAAAGTCCGGGAATATCTTATACGTAAAATATAGTATGAAACCATTAAGATTTATACTCTATTTTCTGAACAACACTATAAAACTACTTACTCTTACGAAAAAGCACCTGACCTCAAGCCGATTCCTTAAACTCAACATTCAAAGGTTCCTCCAATGACCTCAGCTTAGGATTCACCAAAAAGGTTAAATCGAATATAAGAAAGCCCCCTGTCAAATGACAAGGAGCCCTTCTCAATTATTTTATTCCGTCCCCTTCTTCCACTCATCCTCCTCAATCAGCATCTTACCCGGCCAAGTATAAGCCATAATCCCTCCGTCTGCCTTGATGTCTTCTCCGGTCACATACGCACTGTCATCCGATGCCAGGAACAGGGCGACGGTTGCCATGTCGTGCGGGCTGCCGAGGCGGCCCATCGGGGTGATCCATCTGTTGGCATCCCTGAATTTCTGCCCCATTTCATCCTGCTTGCTTCCTACGAGCTTATCAATGAGCGGGGTTTCAATCGTACCCGGTGACAAGGAGTTCACCCGGATACCGTGGCGAGCGTAATCAATGGCCATCGCCTTCGTGAAATTGATGATGCCGCCTTTTGCCGCGTTATAACCCGAACGGTCAAGGTCGGCTGCATGACCGGACATGGAACCATTATTGATGATGGAACCGCCGTGATCGAGCATCAACGGGATCAGATACTTACTGACGAGGAACGTCCCCCGCAGATCAACTGCAATGATCTTATCAAACAGTTCCACCGGGTATTCATGAACCTTTCCTCCCTGTTCATCCACTCCGGCGTTATTGAACAGGACATCGATCTTCCCGTACGTGTCTTTCACATACTCCGCAAACTTCTTAACACTTTCTTCGCTGGATACATCCAGATGATACGCTTCAGCCGTTCCGCCATCTGACTTGATGTGGTCAGCCGTCTTTTTCGCCTGGACTTCATCCACATCTGCGCAGATGACAGCAGCCCCTTCTTCTGCAAATAGATGAGCAGTGGCTTCCCCGATTCCGGTTGCCGCCCCTGTGATCACGGTGATTTTTTGGTTTAGTCTTCCCATTTTTGAATTAGCCTCCTGTTTTATAAAGTCATATAGAGGATTTATCCAAGTTTGTGAAATAGTAAACATAAAAAATGTTCGGTATACGGTCCCGTTGCGCTTAGAATTCTTAGTGATGTCACAGTCCAAACTTTTATTATAACCTGCAAAAAAAGTGATATAGTTTTAATAGAGTGTTGATTTTTTTCTCAGCCACATTTCATTGATTGGTCTTTTATTTTTGCTGTAATCATGGAAGTTATAGATGAATTTCGCGGTCATGCAATTCACAAAAGATATATTTAATCTTGAACTTTACTATAATAAAAAAATATACATAACAACGGGGTGAAGGGTTGAAACGTCTCCATTATAGTTGGGTTATTTTATTCGTCGCATTTTTTTCGATTCTAATCGCCGGTATAATCCGGTCTTCATCCGGAGTCTTTATCGTTCCATTTGAAGCGGAATTCGGATGGGAACGGTCAACCATCTCATTCGCATTTGCGGTCAGTCTTCTTCTATACGGGATCTCCGGACCGTTTATGGCTGCTTTGATCGAGGTAACGGGCATCAAAAAAATGATGATTTACGCCATGTTGACTTTATTGGGCGGGGTCATGCTCACCTTTTTCATGGAGAAGCCGTGGCAATTGATTGTGATTTGGGGTGTGATTATCGGACTGGGTTCCGGGTTGTTTCTGACAGTACTGAGCCCGTATATCGCCAATACATGGTTTGAAAAAAGAAGGGGACTCGCCCTCGGTATTCTTACAGCCAGTACGGCAACCGGGCAGCTCGTACTTCTCCCTTTACTTGCGATCATCATCGACATGCATTCATGGAAATGGGCGATGGGCCTCATTCTGGTCCTCAGTGTCATCATGCTGGCCATCATCCTCTTATTTATGAAAAGCACACCAAAGGACATAGGACTGCTTCCATATGGGCTCCAGAAGGAACGGAGCGTAAGTGAAAACGTCCAGAAGAAAAATCCGGTCATGATTGCCTTTCAAACCTTATTTGACGTAATCAAGTTCAAAGAATTCTGGCTGCTGGCCACCAGCTTCTTCATCTGCGGGCTTTCGACGAGCGGATTAATCGGGACCCACTTTATTTCTTATTGTATAGGATTCGGATTCACTGCTGTAGCAGCGGCATCCCTGCTTTCGCTGATGGGTGTCTTCGATCTGATCGGAGCCACTCTTTCCGGCTGGCTGACTGACCGGTTTGATAATCGCTGGCTGCTGTTCTGGTATTACGGGTTGAGAGGAGCATCCCTTGTATTCCTCCCATTCGCACTCTCAGAAGGCTCCATGATTCTGCTTATCATTTTCTCCGTATTCTATGGATTGGACTGGATCGCAACCGTCCCTCCAACTGTCAACATTTCAAGGCAAATCTTCGGGATCGAAAAAAGCGGAATCGTCTACGGCTGGATATTCGCATCCCACCAATTAGGTGCAGCCGTGGCAGCAGGCGGAGCAGGAGTCATCTTCAACGTGTTCAACTCCTATTCATTGGCCTTCACGCTGGCGGGGGTATTTTGCATAGTCGCCAGTTTGTTTGTGGTCGTGATTAAGAAACAGCCTGTAGAGGGGCAGGCAGGTCAATCTACGATAGCGCAGTAGGAAGCACGGGGGCGGTTCTTGTACTTCCGAAGATAGAGAAAGGCTCACACTTCTTTAAATATGAACTTTCTATGTTCAAGCTCAACTCTAATGCGCTGCGTTACCTAAGACCATAGAAAAGTCCCCCTGCCAAAAAACAGGGGGCCGTTCAACGATTTTATCTTATATTTATCTACAAGTTAGTGAAAAGTCTTGATTGTTGATGTGAATCTGAACCAAATTCATAAAGATGGAAGTATTGATAATATATTGTCATTATCCCCCGCACTGACCCATGAATTCAGCTGCTTCCCTTTAACAACTGCTATGAGAAAGCTGGTGTCAGGCCCTCCGCTAAATACAGAAGGATACCTGACACCTTCACTTTACTCTTCCTGATAGTTTTCCTTATCATACTCTTCATTCACAACACTAAACTCATCAATCACATCGCCTTCTGATGTTCTCGTGATGAATGTAATGGTTTCCTT
Organism: Mangrovibacillus sp. Mu-81; assembly: GCF_036867415.1. Classification (NCBI taxonomy): domain Bacteria; kingdom Bacillati; phylum Bacillota; class Bacilli; order Caryophanales; family Bacillaceae; genus Mangrovibacillus; species Mangrovibacillus sp. Mu-81. The sequence goes on along the minus strand of NZ_JBAJHU010000001.1, from coordinate 297,926 downwards.
ATCCACCTTCGCACTCATATAGACTGCAATGTTCTCCATGTTGACGTACTCGAATTTCTCATCTGCCACCGCATCATAGTGCTTTTTACCAGTTGTGCCTGCGACTACATAAACTGTGCCGTTTTCGTGTTCTTTACCTTCTTTCAGTTCCTTCGTTCTTCCGTAGGCATGATCGTGACCGGAGAAGACGATGTCGATTCCCAGTTCATCTGCGACCGGAGGCAGCTTTTCCTTCATGATTTCATTGCCGCCGAATGGGTTGGTGTAGTACGGAGGCTTATGGGTCACGAGAATTTTCCAAGGTTTATCCGAACTCTCCATGTCTTGTTTCAGCCATTCCAGTTGTTGATCAAGCAATTCATTGTCACTTGTAAAGCCAAGCACGCTTATGTGCATGTTATGATAATCAACGGAATACGTACCGCCTTTGTCCACATCCGGACCATTCTGGGGTGATCCCAGAATGGCTTTTGCTGTACTGGCATCACTGTCTCCCATGTATTCATGATTACCAAGGGAAGCGACAAGATTAGTCGTACGGATCTTATCGTATTGATTCATCACTCCCAATAAATCATCCCATTGATTGAATTTAGAAGATTCATCGACGAGGTCACCGACATGGATCATAAATGCCGGATTCTGTCCGTTGATATCCGAAAGAATCTGGTCAAACAGGCTTAAGTCGGATGGTGATTGAGTGTCACCCAGTACCGCGAACTCGAATTGATTTTTTCGTTTCAACGTAGTGAATTCTTGCAAATCACTCCAGGTCTCGCCATTCCCAATCCGGTATACGTAAGTCGTGTCCTGCTTCAGCTTCTTCACTGTGACCTGATTTACCCTTGCGATGCCATTCTTGGTAATATCCAACTCTCCCGAAAACACTTGATTACTCGATGATCCCTTTGCGTTCAGGAGACTCTTTTCACCTTTTTTGTCATAATCCTTCTTTCTTGCATACTGGATGATCGGCGTATCGTCTTTTCCTGACGGGCTGGACATCCAGGTAAACCGTTTCGATTTATACGGGTCATCGGTGGTTGGTGAAATAACATTTTTTATTTCATCCTCACCCACCAAAGCCGGATACGTCTGGGTATCCACCTTGAATGAGTATCTGCCGTCTTTCACGGAAAACAGGCTGACCTTTGTGATGTCATTTGTAATCGAATCGACGACGAGTGTACCGTCATCTTTTGTCTTCCCAAGAAGCTCTTCGTTTCCTTCAATTGATGAAAAAACTTCCGCTCCACTGACAGGATTGCCTTCCTGATTCATCACCTTAAACTGTGCGGCCTCTCCTATTAACAGTGGTTCTGCTTCGACTTTCAACGCTGCCTCTACTTCAACACTCAGAGGTTTCATCGAATAGGTCGGAATGAATATATCTTCCCGTGGTTGAACATAGGTGACTTCTCCCTTGATCAACTCTGCATTCAGTTTGCTGCCTTCTTTTGTAGATTCCGGAATCCTTAATGGAATTGTTGCTGCTTCTGCTGTTTTGCCCGTTTCACCACTGTTCACGAGATGTAGAGTAAGGACTCCCGTTTCATTGTCATAGCTTGATGTACTTCCCGTGAAGCCAGGTGAAAAGATGATGTCTTCCACTGGAAAGTTTTTATCCACTTTCAATGTCAGAATTGATTCAGAGATTTCAGCTGGATTTGTCGCTTTCACAGCCAGTTCAAAGGTATCACCTAAGTATGCATTCTCTTGACCTTGAACGATTTCAAACTTTGCAGATCCTGTGTTCACTGTAAAATATCCTGTTTTAACCGCCTGGTTCCCAAATTTATCAGGTACCATCAACGTAATTTGATGTGTACCATCCGCCCACTTTAATCCGCTCAGCGAGACAGAACCATCCATATCATATGAGAAATGGCCTTCACGCTTGGAATATTCCACGCCGTCCACATACAATTTGATCTTTTCCCAATCAATGCCTGTTTTGAAAGGATCGTCTTCATACTCATGAACGTCAGCCTTTAAATTCACTGAACTCGTTGTATATTCTTTCTGGTCTACACTTATGGATTCAATGACCGGCGGATATAAGTCATCGACTTTTTCTCCGTAAACCGCACGTATATTATCAATAGAAACAGACCCTTTTGTCATAGGTCCTGTGATGCCGGATTTCGTCGACATCATTCTGAAAGCCTGTGTCCCGGATATTTTGAAAGGTCCTGTAAAGGATGCTGGGATCTCGGCTTCGATATATTTCCATCCAACCCAGTCAATCCCCGGTTTCTCAGCAGTCAGGTTAATGGATTGATTCTTATTATTCCCATCCACAATGAGCATCCGGAGCCAGTACCCCTGTGCTTCCGGCGTTGCATATACCCACATCCCGATGCTTTGCGGATCCCCTTCAATCTCGGTATTCACTCCGGGACCGGCATATACTCCAAGGGTCGTCCCTGTCTGGGCATCCGTGAAATCAAAATCAAGCTTTAATGATTGATCCCCGAATCGAACGGCTTCTGGATACTCCGCCAGGCTCAGATGCCCCTTTTCTCCCCGATTCGCCGTTGCTGTCTTCCATGTACCTAAATGGTCTTCGAAGTCAAATAGCACTTGTGGAAGCATTCCTACAGAGATTTTCAACTGAGCTGTCAAATCTGTATCTTTCAGCCGGGCTGTGATGGTACCGCTCACACTTTGGTCACTCGTATGGAGGACACCTTCCTCATCAATCGTGCCCAATCCTTCAGGTATGTCAAACTCAACGTCTTCAAGTTTCCAGTCGACTATCCGTTTTTCAAATTTTGTTTGAAAACCTAACGGAATTTCACTGTTTCTGGCTGCCGTCAGTTCAGGTGAAGAGAAAGAAATTTCATCAGGTGCAGCAATCTCAATGATGCTTTTCCCAACCTCTTTTCCCTGATGGTTCAACAGCACGTGGAATTGACCTGTTTTCCCATTGGATTGAAACACCCCCTTTTCATCTATGGTACCGAATGACGGATCGGATAACTCCCATGTCAGATCAGCGCCTGGAAGCGGGGCTGAAGCCATGGCCTTATCTCTGCCTTTAGCACCGAAATCGACCGTGGATCCCGGAGTGAAGGATTGATCATAAGGGTAGACATACGCAGAGTGAAAGATGTGATCGGAAGGCTCTTCTGAGACGACAAGCCATGAGTTGGCCACACTCCTCTCCCCGCGATCAGAAGGCATATTATCAATCTCGAGCTCGTCCCCTCCCAGTGTACGGGTTGTAAACGTGGACGATCCGCCGCCATCCAGGTTAAGAGCCGACACCGCTCCTAAATCAATCATCAATTGTGCTAAATCAGGCATGGAAATCCCGCTTGAATAAGGCTCCTGCCTGCCGTCGATCACCGTAAAGAATACAGTTCCATCCGCTTTGATACCGACAGCCGTGCGAGGCTCCCTATCAGCTCCCGTTTTAGGAGTCTGGTAGACTTGGCTGTCCTTTACGAGAATCGCATTCCCACCAAGGGCTTCTTGCAGCTGATCCTTGACCACATCATACTCAGCTGTACTTCCAATGACTGCCTCACCGGACTCTTTGATACCAAAGAAACCCCATCCTTCTCTAAGTTGATCTTTAATCCCGACTCCATCTTTAAACACAATTCCGTTGGGTTCCCCTGTTGCCATATTATAAAAATCAGCGTTTACAGCAGCCACTACCTTATGGTTTTCTCCATCAGCGGCACTTGCTTGCTGCCTGACTGGCTGCAGGCCGTATTCTACACCGTCATTCGGTGTTCCCGCTTCAATCGATACACTCGGATTCTGAACATCTACCTCCACTACAAAACTCTCAATCTTCTTTCCATCACTTCCCTCAAAGCTGTAATGCTTCTCCATAACACCCGGAGCAAGATCTGCCCGGTATTGATTAATCGGTGTTTGTACTACGCTGGAATCTAAATCGAAATCACCCAAGGCCCCTGCAACATTGGGCAAAACCACGCTGCCTGCAACTGCAAATGACAGGACAACAGGCAATACCCTTTTCAAGCATTTCCTCATCACTTAACCTCCTATAGTCACTTTCCAAATTTTGATTAAATCCATCAATAAATGACACTTCCATCATAATGGAAATATATTAATAGAATGTTATTTTTTCGTAAAATTCAGAAAAAGAGGTAATAGTGCCTATCGTTTCAATCCTAGCAGTGATAGTAGAGTGGATTATCCCCTATTACAAATGGTTTATCTTGCAAAGACTGAGTATATTTTTTAACCTGATTTTTTGAAACTCCTACCCCTTGTTTGTGGTCGTGATTAGGAAGCAGCCTGTTGAGGGGCAGGTCATTCTACGATAGCGAAGTAGGTGGATTGATCGGGACTGCATTCATTTTCTTATAAAAAACAGGCCGGAATGTAAGAGCATTTCGGCCTGTTTGATCATTAATGATGAAGTATTTAATTAAAAACGGGACAATGTACCTGTCCCCTCGTCCCGCTCCATTAACCATTTGTCCTACCCGCTCTTCTCTTCAAAACTAACGAAATCAAAGCTCCCTTGACTTGACAAAGGAGTGTCCACAAACTCCTCATAGTCTTCAGATTTTCCACTTCCCTTCACCTGCCCGGAATTAAGAAGCAGAACTTTCAAATTGGAGCTGATTGTATTGACGAGAAAGATAAGGGTTGCAAAGAATACGAGTGGTGCGACAACGAGCCACGGATTTACAAAGATTTGGGTGAGATTGATACTGATCATAGCTGCCCATTCATTTGAGACCGTGAAGTATTCGGGATCTGTTCCCCCAATTCCAAAGTTTATTTTCCTGAGTCCTCCGAGGGTAATATAAATAATCCCCAATTGAATGAGTAATGCGAGTGTTTGAGATATCTGTTCCGAGAATAGGACCACCGAATGGCGGCGAAACTGCGGCCAAAGATGTGTGGTGATGAGGTGTTTCTTCGTCCCCCCCATCGTCCTCGAAGCCTCGATGAATTCGTTTCTCATGAAAATCTTCATCTCTTCGCCAATATAAATGCCCAGTGAAGGGACAACCACGATGGAGATCGCCAGCATTTGAATGATCAGGTAGTTTGTTGAGCCCAATGCATTAGTTTGAAATGCTTTATCTACATAGAAAAGAAGAGCATACACGATGATAACAAGCGGGATAAATTGAAAGACTTCAGCCAGCGCCTTTACGTGCTTCACCACTCTCCGGGACAGAAACGTATAAAAGAGCCCGAACAAGAATCCGATTACCATTCTCATAAATGCGATGCCTATGGCCGCCAAAATCGTATATTTTGCTCCCGCAATCAGTAACACCGCCACATTCCTGCCCATCTTATCACTGCCCATCGGGGGCATTTCGCCAGGAGTATACGGGGGTGCAGCAATGATATCCCCACTGGAATCTTTCAAATAACTCGATGTCTCACGATCATATTCAGGGTAGATATACGGCAGAATGAAACTGGATGCCAATAGAATGGCGATGAAGATCAAGGGAACCATCACCCCCAGCTTAGCCCGTCTAGTCAATCGTGATCCCCTCCTTCAACCACAACTTTAAACAAAGAGAACCAATTGAGTAGATCAAGAAAAATGGCAGAACGATGAATAACATCCCCAGTAGAAACGCAGGCGGTGATGTTGTAGACGCCAGCAGCAGTGCTTTCATGAATCCATTGATATTAAACAGCAGTTCAATGATCAGCAAATTGGACAACATGAGTAAAAAGACAGGCTTTGAATGATAGAAGAAATGAATCCAGACGTTACGGAAAAGATGAACCCAAAGCGTGTAGTACCTTGAAAATCCTTTCGAATAGGAAAATTCTATATACGGCTTCACCTCTTCCTCTTTCAACTGAAAAAGGAAGTTCTTAATTAAATATGTAACGGGTAAAACGGCCAGGCACACAACCGGGAGAACATAAATCCGTTCCTCACCAAGAGTATAAATATCAAATAAGAGATAACCCGTTTTCTTAAACAACCAGATGATAAAGAGTTGAAGCAGTACTACAATAAACACATCAGGCAGCGCGTCAAGTAAATCGAGGAATCTATTCACAAACTGGTTAACCTTCTTGGGCAGCAGCATAAATAAATAGCTAAAAACAATGGATACAAAGATTGCGAGTACAAATGCCAACAACAGTATAGAAAAGGAATAGAAATAGGAATCAGCAAACACATCTGTTAAGGGATAATATTTCCCGCTTTCCTCCCACCTTAATTGGATAGAGGTGACATCAAACATTTGCTGAAAAGTAGATGTCAATGTTAATAGATAATGATCAAGGTGAATAACTAGTTCATGATCATACTGAAGAAGGGAATTCACACCACTTATGAAAAAGAAGCCGAGGAATACCAGTACTGTATAGATACACCCGTTTTTTATTATTTTCATCATTTTTAATAGTGCAGCTGGCACAAAAGGACCCCCATCCTATTTTTCTGAATATTATTGACAATTCAATAAGACAATAATACCATTAAATTGTAAAAATGGAAAATTCATGAGTGCAGATGTCGAACTATCATGTAAAATACGAATTCTAAAAGGGGACGTACGTTGATGGCTCAAAAGAAAATCATTATATTTTTATTGATTCCACTCCTTTTGCTGTTATGCGGCTGTAGAGTAGTATTGTTTGAGGATATGATCAAGGAAACGATCACCAGTAAGAAAGTGCAGCTTGAATCTAATGTGTTTATCAAAAAAAAGAAACTCACAGTCAGACACGTAACGACTTTCCCCCCTGGAAGCATTTTCAATTTTGAACTAAGACCCTACCCAGAAGACACACTATTAAAGAAGATATTCAACTATGACCTTGATGCCCCCAAAGAAAGTGTATTATCAAAAGAAATTATTGTGAATGATGATGGAACACTGGATGCAAGTATACTAGACAGACCTGATCTAATGAAAAGGTATCTGTTACAAATAACGTTTTCTCCACAACTTCAGGAAGATTCAGTAAAGGAGATATTCGGTAATACAGGAGAAGGATTATCAAAAGGAGACGGTGTAGAAGCACTTGAAGACGGTTCATACGTTTATAGGAAATACATAAATATCATGAACTATGAAGATCCAGACGGCATTGGCGGTCCTTTGGAGTTCCTTTCAAAAGCAGAAATCGAGGAAATGTTTCATAAGGAACAATAACGAAGGAGAGGACCTAAAAGAGCAAACAATAAGCTCTTTTAGATTGTACTGCCAGACTCGATTAATATGAACGTTGGCGGTTCTTGTACTTACCATGCAAGAGGAATCTTTAGCCTTCTTAAATAATAATCTTCTATGATTTAGACTCAACTGACTATTGTGAAGGGATACTATTCTCCACTATCATTCCCTCCCCCACCGCTATCTCCGTCATCCAAACCGTCACTTTCCCCATCATTATCGTTATCATCGAAGAAATCGTTAATATAATTAATTACGGTTTTTTTCTGACTTTCATCATTATTCAAATGATGAGCATTAATAAAGCTCTCTAACGTGTATGTTTGTGTAGCTTGTCGTGTATGCCTTGAAATAAAGTAAAGACAGATAATGATAATAGCGATCACTAGCAATGAAATAAACAGAATGACACTCCTATTCAATGATATCCCACCTTACTTGTCCTTTAATAATGAATATGAGTTTACCTTTATTTAAATAACAGACTTTAACAAAATTGCTGTTCTGTTTAGAAGCACAAATTCTGAATTAAGATTTTCTTTTCGTATAGTAATTCGCACCAATATTAAAAAGCAATTTGGCAAAGTGAATCAAAGAGAAAAATGCTTAGAGACATATGCTCCAAGCATTTTTCATTCCAAGATAAGAACTGGTTAGCGACCTCCAAATCTACAAGTATATCCATAAGGGAAGAAACTCCTCTTATTAAGGAAATAGCCCGAAAAACAGAGTGAATAGAGGAAAAAAATTCCTCTATTTACTCCAATAGCATGAAAAAGAACCATTTTACTTGCCTTAACGGGAAAAACTTCCCTTATTATTAAACCAGAGGGACAGGTACACCGGTCCAAAAGAATGAACCACCGTACCTGTCCCCCTTGGTCCATAGCTGACAAAAAAACGGGGCACCCACCAATCGGGCGCCCCGTTCTCCTTCTATCAAACCGAAACATTCTCAGCCTTCAACTTTTTCTCACCCTTTACACCAGCACCACTCTCAGCACCAGCTTTCCCGTCAGCCGACTTCCCTGCCTTAAAGAAATTACTCTTAAAGAACCCAAACGTCAATCCAACAGTGATCACAAACGTAATCGCCATCCCAGTAAAATAGAACGTCCAGTGTTCCGGATAAACGGAAAGGAAGGATAACATTCCGCCTACCCCGACGGATGTTGCTTTCACACCTTGAGCTGCAAGATAAGCACTACCGACCGCACTTCCGATCATCACGGCGATGAACGGGTAGCGGAATCGGAGGTTGATTCCGTAGATGGCCGGTTCCGTGACTCCGAGCCATGCTGACAAGGTTGCCGTCAAGGACACACCTTTCAATTTCTTGTTCTGCTTAATGATGAAGAACATCGTCAACGCGGCCGCGCCCTGCGCAAGTGTCACCGTTTCCCCGATCGGCCACAGTGTGACGTAGCCGAGCGTTCCGGCCATTTGCAGGTTGACGCCTAAGAAAATGTGGTGCATCCCTGTGATCACAAGCGGTCCGGAGATGAATCCGTACACAGCGCCGGCAATGACAGGCGATACTTCAAACAGATACAAGATGCCGTCCGTGATCCAGTTCGAACCTGTCATCGTGACCGGTCCGATGACGCCGAATGTCAACAGTCCCGCGAACACCAATGCAAGCGGTGCCACAAAGATCATCTGTAAATTATCCGTAATGACCCGCTTCAATTTCTTTTCAGACCAGGTCAAGATCCATGTTGCAAAAATGACCGGAAGCACCTGTCCCTGATAGCCGATCTTCGCAATGTCCCATCCGAACAGGTTCCAGTATTCCACATCCCCCGGATTTTCTGCATACGCATAAGCGGACATCAGCGAAGGGTGCACCAATAACAAACCAAGCACGATCCCGAGCAGCGGGCTTCCGCCGAACTTCTTCGCAGCCGACCAGGCAATGAGCACCGGCAGGAATGTAAACGCTGTATTCGCAATTACATTGATGAACTCGGCAAAGCCAGTCCAGCCTGTATGAACATCGAGCAGTGATTTTCCATCGTAAAAGATTCCTGGATTGGCAAGCATGTTGTTCAGACCGAGCAGCAAACCGGCCGCAACGATCGCAGGCAAGATCGGAATGAAGATATCCGCGAGCACCCGTACACCTTTCTGGATGACATTCCCTTTCTCGGCTACTTCCTTCTTCATGTCGTCCTTCGTCACGGCCTCTGCACCGGTCTGCTTGACAAATTCGCTGTAAACCCTTTCAATCATGCCCAGACCGATGATCACCTGAAATTGACCGCCCGCCGAGAACGTTCCTTTCACCAATTCATTTGCTTCAAGAGCCTCTATATCTACTAAACTCTCATCCACCAGCACCAGTCTAAGCCTTGTCACACAATGCGACACACTGCTGACATTCCCGGGACCGCCTATACACTTTATTATGTCAGAAACATTTTCCTTAAAGCCCATTCTCTTGACCTCCTCATTAAATCGCTTTCATAAAATTCCAACTTGTTTAAACAAGTTCGTTATAGTACAGTATAAATTGTTATGAATCATTGTCAAGACAATTTAGAAAAAAGGAGCGCTAAACATGGATATCACGACTACACCGATGAGCCACTTCGGTTCCTATATGGCCCTTACCTGGCAGAAAAGCGACATTCCTGAAAAAAACGGTTTGTATATAAACTCTGTACGGGGTAAATCCAAACAGCATCAGAATGCCCTCAAGATCTTCCCTACTGTGAACGGGACCCCCGTCCCCTACACATATGTAGCCAGCGAATTTCAACTCTCGCTTTCATTCGACGGCGGGGAACTGAACCTGTGCTTCGAAGATTCCGAACGTATTTTTGTAAAAGGGACCGGTGAAAACGTCGGGCTCATCCTCGACACCCAGCCCGTCTTCAACTTTGAATATAACTATCTATTAGGCAATCCCGGTGAAGAGTTCTGCCTAATCAACAGCTACAAGAATCTAACCAAGTACATGATCTTCGCCCCTAACGGCTCTGTCTCCCTACAGCAGAATGTCTTCATGGACACGACCGGGAGCACAGTCGAGGCGGATAATCTGTCTTCTATACACATTACCCAGTCGGACGGCCGTCAAGACTTTCTATGTGTCATCGAGGACGTCCCGACCAATGGCGGTTTCCCTGAAGAGCGGGAATACTCATTCGAGGCAGCACTTGATAAAAGCACGAACCATTTTCTTGAGTTCCTGGCAAAACAGCCCCCTGTCCCTGCAGGCTATGAACAGACACTGAGAGAAGCCGCGTATCTGAACTGGACGTGCATCGTCAATGAGCAAGGTCTGTTAAAAAGAAAAGCGATGTACATGTCGAACGCAAACTTTCCCGGTGTATGGAGCTGGGACAATGCATTCAACGGACTCGCTCTCGCCGGTGTCGACGATCAGCTCGCTTGGGATCAGATCCAGCTGTTATTCGACCACCAGGATGACAAAGGCCAGATCCCCGGATCCGTCAGCGACTCGACCATACGCTGGAACTTCTCCAAGCCGCCGGTTCAAGGTTTGTTCGTACTGAAGATGATGGAAAAGATGACCCTCTCCACCGAACAGCTGGAGTCCATCTTTTCACAGATTAAGAGGCACGTAGAGTTCTATCTGCACTACAAGGATTTCAACCGTGACGGCATCTGCGAATACCATCACGGCAATGATTCCGGCCAGGACAACAGCACCGTATTCAGGGATGCCGACATCATCGATTCACCCGACCTGGCCGCGTTCCTGATCAAGTCGATGGATATGCTGGCAGTCGTTGCAGGGAAACTCGGACGTACACACGACCAGAACCATTGGGAAAAAGAAGCGGACAGATACACACAGAAATTCTGCGACTACTTCCTGGTAGATGACCTGCCCGTCGCCCGCTTCACAAGAGACGGAAAAGCGATCGAAAGCCAAGGGTGCCTGCCGCTGGTTTCCATTATCCTTGCTGATAAACTGCCGGAAGCTGCCCGCATAAAAATGATCGAAACATTGAGCAGCGACCGTTACCTGACCAAATGGGGAATCGCTTCCGAAGCAATCGACAGCCCTCTTTATGAAGAAGACGCCTACTGGCGCGGCCCGATCTGGGCGCCGACGACCCTTCTGTTCGTGGAAGCATTTGAAGAGTGCGGGGAACATGAGCTGGCAAAAGACGTTGCCTGGAAATTCCTCGAGCTCTGTAAACACGGAGGATTCGCGGAGAACTTCCATGCAGAGACTGGTGAAGGACTGAGGGATCTTGCGCATACGTGGACGTCGAGTGTGTTTATTCATTTGGCAGGGAAACTGAGTTAATTAAAAAGGTCAATCAGTCTCTGTAATACTTTTGGTTTGTGCTGTCAGTTTGCGTATGTTAACATGTAACCAATCTTGAAATTGACCTCAGATTTATTTAAAAAAGTCGTCGTGACCCGTCACGACGACTTTTTCTTATAATAAACTTTTGAAGTTCATAAAACTCTTCTTCAGAAAGCTTGAAATTTTGCAATATGAATCCCCTTGCTAATACCTTGAAATCTTTTCCAACAAATCATCAAGTGTTCCGTAACATTTTTCAACACCAGGTAAATGATAGAACGTACTTGTTGTTTCAACGTTATCTATTGCTCTGTCTGGCGAGTAAAGAAATACTCGCTTTCCTTGGCCAATGGCTACCCCCAATTCAATATGGGTCCCTTTTCCGCCTGGTAATATAACAACAATAAAATCCGATTCCAGGACAGCCTTTTTCTCGCTTTGGCCTATCGTTATTAAATCTTCCACTGTTAACGTATTTTCTTCCCTTGCCTTTGCATTCCTGGTCCAATCATATGTATGAACATACCCGTTATTTACTAATTGGCTGATCACATAGCGAACAGCATCAACGTTTCGAAAACTCGAGGCAACGTAAAACTTCTCCATAAAATCTTCTCCTCATCTTTAAAAATAAACCGCATCTTGAACCTCGTAATAATTCTCCAAAAAAGCCTGGATACTTCTCTTTACATATTTCTCAACCTCTAACAACCTAATATTAACATATTTTTCTAAACCCCTTAATTATCTTCTATACACTGATTTCCATCACCATTAATTCAATCATGTCCTGATATAACAACAAAAAGCACATGGAGTTCGCTGTGAAACTTCGTGCTTTTTCTTCTTATTTATTACTCAAAAACAATTAAAAACCCACCTCTGCGGCAAAGAAAAGGTGGATTTTCTAAAAGTGATAGCAAATCATACTGCACTTACCCCAACTGACGTCTAAATACTTTACCCGCGAAGAAGTAAGCGATGACCATGATACCGACGCACCAGGCAAGCGAGTTCCAGATGCCGTTGCCGACATTCCCTTCATACAACAGGGCACGAATCGAATTCACGATGGACGTGACGGGCTGGTTCTCTGCGAACGCCCGAACTACTGCAGGCATGGTTTCGGTGGGGACAAATGCCGAACTGATAAACGGCAGAAATATCAACGGATACGAGTATGCCGTAGCCCCTTCCATAGATCCAGCTGTCAATCCGGGAATAACCGCCAGCCATGTGAGGGCTAGTGTAAACAGCACGAGTATCCCAATTACCGCGAGCCAATCCAGAAGATCAGCATCAGACCTGAATCCCATCAAGAGTGCGACAAGAATCACCACCGCGACAGCAAGCGCATTGGAAAGAAGTGAGGTCAATACGTGAGCCCACAATATAGATGAACGCTTGATGGGCATGGTAAGGAAACGGGACATCAGCCCGCTCTTCACATCCGTAAAGAGCCGCAGAGACGTGTAGGCGACACCAGATGCAATCGTGATCAGCAAGATTCCCGGCAATAAAAAATTTACATAGTTATCCGTGCCTGTCTCGATTGCACCGCCAAATACGTATACAAACAGCAGCATCATGATGATCGGCGTAATCGCCACCGTGATGATCGTATCCGGGCTGCGCATGATCGTGCGCATTAACCGCCCCAGTAATACCCCTGTATTACTTTTCATTTACATCTCCTCCTTTTGATTGCCGATGATTGCGAGGAATATTTCCTCCAATGCTGGCTGCTTCTCGATGTATTCCACTTTCGCCGGCGGAAACATCTTCTTGAGTTCAGTAAGGGTACCGGTCGTGATGATTTTTCCGCCATGCAGGATGGCAATCCGGTCTGCGAGCTGTTCCGCTTCCTCCAGGTACTGGGTCGTCAGCAATATCGTCGTGCCGCCGCCTGCGAGCTCCTTGACGGTATCCCAGACTTCAATCCGGGCTTCGGGATCAAGCCCTGTGGTCGGTTCATCGAGAAAAATCACTGCCGGTTCCCCTATCAGGCTCATAGCGATGTCCAGCCGGCGCTTCATCCCGCCGGAATACTGATCCGCACGTCGGTTGGCTGCATCGGTGAGACTGAATCTTGCAAGCAGGTCATCAGCTACTTGAGAGGGTTTGGGAACCCCGCGCAACTTGGCAATCATCATCAGATTTTCCCGCCCGGTCTGCATCCCATCCAAAGCCGCAAACTGTCCTGTCAGACTGATTACCTGGCGGATATGATCCGGTTGACGCTGAACGTCAAAGCTGCAAATCCCTGCTTCGCCGCTATCTGCCTTCATCAGTGTCGAGAGGATGTTGACGATCGTTGTCTTGCCCGCTCCATTTGAACCCAGCAACGCGAAAATTTCGCCGCGCTGCACTTCAAAGTCCACTCCCTTTAAGACTTCCTTGTCTTTAAAGGATTTTTTCAACCCCTTTACAGATATCGCTGCATTACTCATGTTTTTTTCCTCCTCATAAAAAGCGCTAAATTGTCTATACTCCACTACATAGTCAGACTGATATTCTGTATTACTTACTACTGAGTGAAAAAAATAACTGAATAGGGAAGATGCAAGAAAACCATTGGTTACCAGCTATTCAGTCGGTATACTCTATTGATTTACGTTTTTAAATCGTACCAGATATTCGCTGCTTTACGAGATTGCTCCATTGTTAAAAATCAGGCGAATATCCACTTGAATTTGACCGTTAATCACGTCGAATCGAATCGTTCAATTTTGCACGATGCTTATCACTCCAGGTTTCCGCGTCCTTCACTAGTTCATCGCAGAATGCTGCCACATCTTCACCCGTGAGGTCAGTGACTTTCTTGCCTTCAGCTGCACCTTCCTCGAACAGGTCGAGAATGCCATTAAAGATACGGCTGGTGTCCTTCCAATCAGTGAGACCGCCAGCGGTCCACATATATTTCTGGATCGCTTTGTAGGCGTCGCGGTATTCACTTGGAAGTGACTTCGCTCTTGCCTCCATTGCCTTCCATTCCCGCTTGTCAGCCATACTTCCAATCACTTTTTCAATAAACTTCATCTTATCCTCTCCTTTTGAGTTCTTTCGTTTTGAGTTCATTAATTTTGCTTGAGACGAACTCCCATTTCTCCCAAAATATTTCGAGTTTCTCCTGACCTGCTGCGTTGAGTGTGTAAAATTTTCTCGGCGGTCCTACAGTCGATGGCTTTTTTTCAATGTCCACAAGATTGTTTTTCTCAAGACGCATGGTTATCGTATAAACCGTGCCTTCCACCACATCAGTGAAGCCAAGTTCTCTGAGCTGCTGCGTGATTTCATAGCCATATGTTTCACCGCGGCTAATGATCTCGAGCACACAGCCCTCAAGCACCCCTTTCAGCATCTCCGTTATATGTTCCAATAGTCCACCCCCTCATTTGTATTCAATAAACTTTCAGTACTCTGTATCTTGGTATGTTGGTTTGCGTACTTAGTAACACTAACTACTAGTATATAGTATGCCATAGTAGCGTTAGTTGTCAACAATAATTTTATTTTTCTGCCTTTATCATTAGAAAGCTGCCATCGATCCCGAAGGAATACCAATCTTCCCCACCCAATAAGAAAAGTGACCGGGTATGGTCACTTTTCTTTCTGGTGAAATCGCCGTGCTTTTGCCCGGTTGCCGCAATCGGCCATGGAGCACCAGCGGCGGCTCCGGTTCCGGCTCGTATCGAAGAATAACCATCCACAAGGGTCTCCCTCACATTGCTTGATTCGTTTCAAATCGTTTTGGGAAACAAGTAAATCTACAGCAGATTGCAAAATCGGTGGGAGCATTGTGTCCAGGTTGTTCCCGGCATGCTTGAAGCTCAACGTGTACTGATTCTGTTCATGGATTACTTGCAACCGTTGATAGAAGCGGCTCACAAATTCATTGAAATGTTCTAAATCCCGCGGGTAGGGCGGTGTTTCCTTTGAAATTGCCTTAAAGATTCGAAACATGACCTCCCGCATGTCGATTGCCTGATTCAGAATATCTCCCGCTTCAGACGGTTTCTCTTCCGCTTTTAAAAGAAGTGCTTTTGCTTGTTGTCCGGTCAAGACGTCAGCATGGATGCACCAGTCGACCAATTCGGCGTAACTCGTAAACCAATTCCGCCTTTTCTCAGCACTTTCCCGCCAGCTGACGGTATTGATGAAATCCAAACACAAACGTTCGCCGACCATCATATAAGGGTTCGTTTCCGACATAATCATAACTCCTTTACTATAACCATCATAATACATATTGACAGTTAGAAACAACTGAGTTAAACTATAACCGTCTAAAGAAGTTTTAGTGGTTAAATTCAAATTCAGGAGGTACTGAGATGAACAATCCGATGATGGCAGCTGTTAGAACATTGTTGAAGGAAACATTTGATGGACCTGAAGAAAACGCAAGCTGGTACACAGAAGCGAAACCCGGCAGTGGGTTATTCGGAACGCTAGGAACATTATCGGCAGAAGATGCTTCGATCCCGGTCAATGGCACGACAATCGCCGCACAAACGGATCATACCCGCTATTACTTATGGGCTGCGAATTCTTCCTTAAACGGCGAAGAACCCAGGAAGGACTGGGGAGCATCATGGAAAATCTCATCCGTTGATGAACTCACTTGGGCACAATATAATAGCGAACTTCAACAAGAATACACAACCCTGCTTAAAACGATTGATTCACTTGACTCCTTGGATGAACAGACATCGAATGGTCTGTTGGGAGCGGTCGCTCACTCCGCCTACCATCTCGGCTCGATACGTCAGATGATCAAAGCGATCAACGTTCCAAGCCGAACATAAACATGAAGAAAGCTCCAAGGATCGAATCCTTGGAGCTTTCAATTTGAGGCTGGTATTGAGCCGTCCCCGTGTAACAGAACGCATCAGTCGTCAGGATTTATTATCGCTAACACTTGATGATCTTCCCATTTTCCGTTTATCTTTACATTTTTTTTAGCAAGTCCTTCTTTATGAAAGCCTGCTTTTTCCAACACCCTGATTGACGCTATGTTATGGGGCATGACTCCTGCCTCAATTCGGTGCAGGTTGATCTCATTAAATGCATATTCCACTATTAGCTCGACAGCTTCAGTGGCATAGCCTTTTCCATTATTACTTTTATCCAGGAAATATCCTATAAAAGCACTTTGAAGATCTCCCCGCAGCACTTGAAATAAACTGATTGAGCCAATTAAAGTATCTGTATCATTCGTAAAAATCCCCAGATTATACTCTTCATCCGTGCTCATATGTTCAGCATATTTCCTGATCCTTTCCGTTTGACCTTCAATTGTATAGAAATCACTACTGCGCGTCATTGAAAATCTTTCAAAGAATTCCCGATTATTCAGTTGATACTTCAGGCTTTCCTCAGCATCTTTTACGGTTAATGGCCGTATATGAATGTGCTTGTTTTTCATCATAACCTTCTCTAATCCTCCTGACACGCTCCTGCCCCCTAATTAAAAAATTTTAACTAATGAATCCTACTATTAGTAAAACACCAATAAAAAACTATCTAAAGAAATTTTTAATTGCATCCATGCGCACCTTATGACTACAATCATCGCAACAAAAAATCCTATTCCTTCTTTCCTTAAATTGTTTATATTTTCGTGAACCTTCGTATACTTTGAATGTTCTTTTGCAACTGTAACAAAGTACCTCATAATACACCATTGTGATCCTCCAAAGTGACACATTACTTTTTATTTGATCGATCGAAGAGTGTAATCAGTTCTCTAATATATTCCTGAACATTGTTTATAAAAGAAATCCTTCCTCTAATGCTGCTTCTATTGCCAACCTTTTTTATCAATTTATTTCCAATGCCGTTGAATCTTATATTGTATAAATGTAACCTAATATGTAGTCATACTCTATAGGAGGAAAAATGAAGAAACTACTATTTCTTTTTATATGTACTTTTACATTATCCATAGTAGCCACAGCTTGTTCACACAATTCAGAGGCTCCAAAAGATGTAGTAAGTGCTTCTATTAAAGCAATGGAGGAAGTAAACAGCTTTAGGTCAGTAATTGAGGTTCGCCAGGATACTATTTACGCTGAAACATCACCTTCAAAGGATAGAACCACCATTAAGATGGATTATATAAAAGAACCGGAAGCATTATATCAAACGACCCACATTAGCATTGGTGATGGTTATCAGAACTTTAAAGGAGAATTATATCTCGTTGAAGGTGATGTATATTCAACTGATGTTCTTTCCAGATGGACCAAGGGCTCAGATGCAGGGGTTCACCCTTCTTTGGAAACTACTAGAAAGCATCTTAATGTACTATATGAGCTTAAATGGCTGCAGTCACATTCTGATAAGATACAAATGGAAGAAAAGGACGAACAGTATGTTCTTACACTTTCAGGTTCAGGGGATCCCTTTAAAAGTATTACTGAATACTTATTGGACCTCACTAGACCGGCATTATATTCTTCACAGTTTGTAGATAATCTCGTTACAAACTCACTAACCTACAAAGTATTCATTGATAAAGAAAGTCTCAGACCAGAAAGCACTATTATCACTACTGATTTGGAAATGTCAGTTGATGAAGGTCACAATTCTATAGAAACGATTCAAACAATCAAACAATCCTATTCTAATTTCAATGAAGTCGAATCCATTGTCCTTCCTGATGAGGTAAGAGAAAATCATATTGATCATACAAGTTCTGAAGGATAATATAACAAAATCATTGATTGAAGCAGATCTAAAAATGGACATTTGGGATGAGACAGAAGATTTAATCACCAACACAGTCATTGAAGAAGACATCACTCAATAGGACGAAAAAGAAAGTTTTGTAATTTCAGATGAAGTATTAGAAAGTGACCTCGATAATTAAACTCGAGAAAGCAAGTTAAAGAATGAAAAGCTTCCGTACTATTTGTAAGGAAGCCTTTTTATTCGGTTTGTTAAATAGTATTGTCGTAATCAATGACCACAACAAATTATTTCTCCTAGCCATGAATTAACTTTAATGCCGGCTTAGTTCTTGAAAACTCCATTATGGCATGATTCTATTACCTGGCCACTCACGCATAGGAAAGAGAGCATTATAAATCTATCCCCATCCGCCTCATTTTTGTCTCTAACTTCATTGATTCATAGAACTTTATAGCATCTTCGTTAAACTCCCACACGCTTAATTCCAATGAATCTGCTTCTATGCTCTTAGCGAACTCTACTATTTTTGCAAAGAATCGTTTCCCCAACCCTTTGCCTCTGTACTTACGATCGACACCAAAATCGTCCATATAGACAACTTTCTTTGGAATGAGAATGGGTCTTTCCTTTGTATGTTGTATCGTAATGATTGAATAAGCGATTGGCTGTTCTTCCTCTAATAGGAATACCTTTGTGTTCTCTCCATCAATCAAGTTGTTGAAATACTCCCTGTCCAACGTGGTATCAGCCATCTTATAATGGTCAGGTCTTTCCTTTGTATGAAATTCGTGAACTTGTTGCTGTATTTGATGAACCACATCATAATCATTCCTGGTGGCTTCTCTCATATCTATATCCACTATTCTCCCCCTTGATGTTGGTTGTTTGAGTTTTAGTGCTTGTTCTCAGATCATCTAAAACTTTACTATCGAATACACCTTTAAATCCCTATGTTCCCCTTTAACATACATTACCTTTCTGCTTATCCCTTCAAAAGACATACCTAACTTGTTCATAACACGCTCTGAACCCTTGTTTTCTAAAAAGCATCTCGCCTGTATTCGAACTAAATTCATACGGTCGAAGCCAAAAGAAATGACCGCCATAGCGGCTTCGGTTATTATCCCTTTGCCCCAGTATTCTTTAGATAGAACATATCCAATTTCAGCACTATTATGTTCCGGCTGCCACCAAACAAAGTGGACCGTTCCAATGAATGTACCATTTTCTTTAAGCTCAATTCCCCATAGAGCATCATATTGAGATAGAAACGTATGTATAAATTCAACTGTATCTGATAATGAGGAATGAGTTTCCCACGTTACATCTCTCGTTACTTCTTCATTCGAAGCATAGGAATACATATCTTCTGCATCATCCCGTGTGATTTTTCTAAGGATGAGCCGTTCCGTTTCTAGTTTAGGTACCTCAGCAAACTTTTCTAAAATATTCATAGATCCACCACTTTACAATTTAGTATCGATTGATAATAAGTTTATCACTTTTTGAAAATTGTGTATTTAATTAACCTGCCCTTCTTTAGAATAGAAGAAAAGCTGAAGACCTTCTTCCGGATCTTCAGCTAGTGGCCATCTTTAACGAAACAAAGGAGAATTCAATATTTTTAAATTGCGTCCGTTTATGGAAAGGCATCCATCCTTTGTTTATCAAAATTAAATTTACGTTAATTCCTTTATATATAATCCTCTAATTGATGGAATGTACCTGAAAATCCTTCATGAATCATGTGTTGTGATTCTTCAAAGGTTCTAAGTTCCTCTTCGGTTGCTGATACAGGGGTCACTATAGCTATAACTGTTGTTTTTCTATTTGCTTCTTTAAAAGTTATGGTGTTAAGGGTTTCTAAAGGCCAATTTTCGTTAAATGGCGCACGTATAACGTTACCTTCCTCATCAGAAAAGAAACTGGTATAAACTATTTTCTCTGGTTCAATCATTTCACTGTATACAAACTTAACCCACATTTCATCGCCGTCAGCAGGTTTCTGGCTGTAATGAAAGACACCACCTGAGCGAAAATCTGATTCATAAACCTTAAATGTCCACCCTTTTGGACCCCACCAGTTCTGTAAATGTTCTGATTCGGTGAATGCCCTAAACACCAGTTCACGTGGAGCATTAAAAGTATGAATTATTTTGACTTGAGTTGTCATTGTATTTCCTCCCGACTTTTTTCACATCCGGCAAAAGCTAATTGAGCTTGTTTGATACCTTTTTACAGGACAAGACTACTTGCCATCGTCGTTAATATTCGTGTCCTTCCTTTGCAGGTCCACCAGGTAATTGTCTAAGCGATCGAATCTCTCATCCCAGATGTGGCAATAAGATTGCAGCCAGTTGTCTAGATCTTTGAAAGATTCACTCCGTAGCTTGTAGATTCTGCGATTGGCGACAGGTTGAATATCCACCAGACCTGCATCACGGAGTACACGTAGATGTTTAGAAGTTTGAGGTTGACGCAGACCAAGATGATCGGATATTTCCCCTACTGTTAGTGGGCTTTGACGTAATAGTTCGATTATTTGTAAGCGATTGGGCTCGGCAAGAGCACTAAATACTTTCTCCATGATCTGAGTATAACTTATTAGGAATATTCCTGTAAAGGAATATTTAGCATGCAAGAATTAAAACAGCCATTATTATATAGAATCCAGATTTGATAATAACGCCTCCTTTAAGAACTTGACGAAAACCAAACTAATTTAGTTTCCGATATTCCAATAAACTGCTCGTCAGTGAAATGTGCATTAAGGTGTATTCCATATGAGAGTACGCACTATGAGTGGACCAATTACCGTAAATATCAGAACAACAGCATTCCCAAAATACCTATGTTCCTCATTACCCTTTGCTGCCAATCCAAGAAAGAATAACCCCACTGATTGAACCCGCTATCATCAAAGAAAAGACTACTTCATTCGGAACTAAATCAATTCCGTTCAAGAATAAAATATAAACCACTAGATCAAGTCCACATATTAAAACGATATAACATTAAAGTAATTTTTCAATTTTCACACTCCTTATACCGCCATTAATTTTACCATAAATTTCATATCCCTTTGTTAAACAGTCCTGCCCATTCGAAATAAAGAATGGAGATGAACTGCCTGCTCCAGCAAGTTACATTCATAATAGATATTTCTATCTTGTATTATTAAGTACTTTTGTTGAGCATTACTTTTATTCCATTTAATTCCCCTATACAAAAAGAAAAGAGCCTCACACAAAAATAGGGTGAGACTCTAAACCGGTACTATTATTTAGCCACATCTGCATTAAGGATGCTTTTCTCTATTGGGACAATTTTCATTTCCTCCGCGTCTGATCAAAAAACACAAAATTCCCCGGTGTATGACGCGATTGCGTATGTTCGAACATTACACCATCGGCATTGAAAATATGACTCGTTACCACGACGACGCTGTTGAAACCGTCAAGCTTCAAAAACTTTTCATCCGCTTCCGTCGTCCGCTCCACCACCATCTTCCTTTTCGCCGTGACCGCCCGCTGATCGAGTTCCTTGTCGAGATACTCATAAATCGAATCCTCCGCGATCTCGGCCGTCAGCCCTTTCACGACATCCTTTCGGAAATAATTGTAGTCCATGATCACCGGATTTCCTTCGAGATAACGGACCCGCTTCAGGTGATACACCTCAACCCCAACCGGAATCAGCGTATGGGCATGAAGTTCCTCATCAACCGTCAGCTCCTCAAACACAATCACTTTCGTTTCATGCTTCTTATGATTCCTGAGGGCAAACTCCTTGAACGTCTCTGTCTCCCCGAACATATACTCATTCTGCTTGAAATCCTGATAAATCACACGCGCACCCTGTCCGTGCTTCGTCTGTACATACCCCTCGCTCACCAAATTCCCGATCGCCCGCCGCACTGTATTCCGCGAGCAGTCATACTCCTTCACCATCGTATTCTCCGAAGGCAGCAGGTGCTGGTACTCATAAATACTCTGTTCGATTTTCTGTTTCAGGTCTTGATAGATTTCTATGTATTTCGTTTTTGGCATGGTTGCCTCCTGTACTGCACTTGTTCTTATTGAGATAGTATCATATGTGAGGGCAAAGGTGGACCTTCATGCGGTCACAAATTTATCATCCCTATCCATGAACCATGGGGATCAGCTGTGAATCCTGGTTAATAACCATTTCATTACAGGCGGGAATTGTTAATGAGGAAATGAATTCAATCATACAAATTACATGTAAATAAAACCACTCTTATCAAAGAAATAAGAATGGCTTTACTGGTCCACTAATCATTTAAAGGCTTTCGACAAGTGGCTTGAATACGGGGAAAGTAGCTTGAATATGAAGAAAGTGGCTTGAATAATCAATATGTGGCACGTAAATTTCGATAGTGGCATGTATTTTAAAAAAGTGGCTTGAATCGTTTGATTGGCAGATATGAGAACCTCCTCCGTGAGTCAATATTCCCCCCTGGACTGGGTTCCAAGACGATTTATGCTGACTTTTCAGGATTTATGCTGAATTATTTGGATATATGCTGAAAAAAATGAGTTTATGCTGACTTTTTAAAATTTATGCTGAATTATTTCTCTTTATGCTGATTTTTACAAAAATACCCAATCACAACCGGTACTGGTTCTCATTCTACTTTACCACTTTATTTGCCTGGGCAGCAGCTCATAAGGATTCTGCTAATGTAAAGTCAAAAGGCAGAACGGGAACCGAGTCCCCGCTCTACCTCCGAAATCCACGAGTACAGGTACCCCGGCCCCAAAAGCCACTGCACCTGTCCCCTGGTCTGCCCTAACTCAACAAACTCCCCCTCACCCAACCCCGCTCCCGAAATGGCCCGATTGGTATTTGAATCAAGGTCGTTCGGCCTTCTGAATCCAGTTTGTAAATTCGATCCGTCAATGTCGTATCAAACCCAAGCAGCGGGTGTCCGCCAAACCCTGCGGCGGATGCAGCCAAAAGCAGGCGCTGGACAAGCATGCCGGCTTCCATTTGCATGATCCTGTAGCCTCTGTATCCAAAGGTGTCTTTATCGTACTCTTTGTTCCCGATGATATGAAGGCAGAGCGGCACCTGCAGCAAATTAACGTTATCAAGTGACAGACCGGATTGCAGCTGAAGGCGATAATCACCTGTGCCGATTTCCCGCAATGAATGGCGGCCGCTGTCATATGCGTATGCGCCATCCGGTATGCCTTCCACGTTATAAAAACAGCCGTAAATCGAAACGCGGGGTTCTCTGTCGTAAAAAATTTCGTCTATGTCACTTCGAAATGAGTAAGACTGAGTTGCGCCCTTCAATAAAGCAGCCAGTCCCTGCTGACTGACCTTACCCATGGTAAAATCCATTTCCGGTGAATAGCGATTTTTGCATACCGAAGCAAAATCATACGCCAGGGACTCTGCCTCTGGCAGATGGATTTCTTTCTCCCCTCCTTCAAACACCGGTTGTCGACCGAGTTTCCGGAAATCATCTGTGCAATCTATTTTTGAAGCTTCATTCACCGCCAGCAACATCGGAAACTCCCGAACCCTTCCAGAACGTTCATAATGTTCTACAGAAATAGCGGGCAGTTCCCCGCATAATTCCTCAGCGGTGAATGCCCCTTCCGTCCCCCTCCCATTCCCAGCCCAATTCGTTGCAGCAGCCGAAAGCGGGATGACGGTATAGACATTTTCTTCTTCCTCGGTCAGTCCAAGCAAATGGTTGACCGCTGAATCGAGAAATTGAACATACACCCCTGACTCGAATCCAAACCGTTTGGCCGTTTCCAGCAGCTGCCCCATCAGGACGCCGGCATCCAGTCCCTGCAAGCGGTAGGAAAAGTTATTGTATTTGAAGAAATTTTTCCAAAATCGTGTGGAGACAAAGGCTGTGCCGAAACAGGATGAGATGTCGCAGCGATTGCCGAGTGATCGTTCTACGTACGAATCGAAATTCCCTTCCCGGAGCAGGTCGAGGCAGTGACGGGCGGCATCATAGTGGTAGATTCCATGGGGCAGCTCATCCAATTTTAAATAGATATATAGTTCATTCGGATAGAGCGCCCCTCCGGATGGAGCAAACCGCCGGCAGGAGTGGATGGGGTATGACTCCTGCTCGGGTGAATCATCATGATCCACCGACTGGCTTACCCCTGTGATGCCATAGACATACCAGAGAAAATGACCGATTCTTTCTACATCCGGTTTTAACGGCTGCTTGCTACCGGTGAGTGACAGTGGTACTTCGGCAGACAATGGCACCACCGGCAATCCCCGGTACAGCTTATAGGGAAGGGGCGCATCATCCCAGTCCGCTTCCCAGTTTGGCTGATTGGCCCGCTCAATATCAAATTGCAGGTTGTGCAGAAATTCTTCCAGACTCATCCTCCTTACCTCCCAGTATCCTAAGGAAACGGATGCGGTTTTTGGTTGAGCTCCTCGAATGTCAATGGCCGGTCGGCATATCCCAGTTCCGCCGGGACGGTAAGGACCCGTTCAAGTCCCGTCAGACGGGTAAGATGATGCCCGAATGTCATGGGAAGCATGCCGGGAATCAAGACTTTTACGCAGTGCAGCCCGTTCTGTGCAAGTTCTGGCGCGGTCTGGTCAACAACAATGACATCAAGGTTCCGGCTTCGTAATGCTGCCAAGATATCCTTAAGGTCATCCGTCAGATCACTGTGATCGGACGTCCATTTGAATTCTTCACGGAAACTCCGCAATGGACGGCTGTCATTCAGTAAAAACCCTAATCGTTCTTCGGCCTGCGGCAATCCATATAGCATGCCATGGTCATCCATCTGCCTCACCAGGGAATCATCGTAAATCATTTCTTCAAATTTCGCCTTGTTCTTCTCCAATTTATCATCAAGATTCAGCATCATCCCGGCAAGCTCTTGGATCGCGCTTTTTGCCGCTCTTACCGGATCCAGATGGGCACCTGCCGCGAGGATCAGATTCAGCCCCTTATCCTTCCTGTTCTTTGCCATCGCAAAGACGCTTGGAATACCGTGCTCCATTGTGGAATTATACAAATAGAGATCATACCCAGCGACCGCCCGCATCCGTTCAATCATTAACTGCAACTCCTCGTCCTCAGCTGTGAGAGGATCAAGACGCGGCAGGTTGAGTTCTGCGTACCAGGTCAAAAGGAACGAATCCCGTTCAACGACCTCCATGATTCCGTAAAAAATCGCTTCCTCCCTGCTTCCGCCTAGTGCACAGCCATTGGACGTTTCATAGACAAATCCGGAAGAGCCGCAGCCCAGACTGTAATAGCTAAGGAGCTCAGGGACGAGAATCGGCCGCTCCTCAATGAGTGAATAGCCCCATACCCAGTCAATGGCCCTGTCCCTATCAAACTTTTCAAACGGGAAACCTTGCATTGCGTACTGCTCGTTGGTATGCACGCCGACCTTCAGCGGATTCAGTGCATGTTCCTTCACATTCCGGTAGCTGTCATGGACGACTGTCCGTTTGCCGCGCGGCTCCAACCCGCAGTGACGCTCCAATCCTTCAAGAATGGCTGTCAGCTCGCTGTCCGAGTAAGCCTGAGTCCGGCCGGCCGTCCCTTCATCCCCGGAGAACATCGGCATATTGACACTCGCATCGGCAAATGGCGTCACCAGGTCAAACATCTTACTGTTAAAAAGTCCGGTCCGATTATCCAGGTAGTCTTTTATAAGAACGTCTTTCAGCTCATCAAGGGGCGTACAGCGGAAACTGTCCCTATGGATTTTCCTGCTGGGCTGAAGGGAAACACGGGCTAATTCCGGCGAATCGTCCGGAATCAGGCTGCAACTCCGGCATAACGAATCGGGAACAAAGGAGTGCCAGGAGCTGTTCAATGATTTCAAGTCGGTTAAGCATACCCGTCCTTCTGAAAGTGTCTTTTCATCCTCAAGGATCCTGCCGGCTTCTGCTGCGATGATGTGTGCCATATGCAACAAACCGGTATTCGAAGCCCATGGGTCGTTCGTTATTCCACCCTCTTCAGCGAGTTTATCCTGTACCTCCCGCATCTCCTGCCGCTCCTTTCCTCCAAGGAGACGCCGCAGATTGGCACATTGTGAGCATCCCGGCGTGTTAGGACGAACGAGTGGTCCGATGATTCCTTCTCCAAACGAAACGAAGCCTCTCAGCCATGGAACCTGAGTCCCCCTCATCACTTCTTCTGCCTGCTGATGAACAGCCGGATTCCATGTATCATGGAGTGCCAGCACCAAATCTGTACGTGCAGGGAATCTTGTTTCAAAGCTGCTCTGCCTGAAGACGGGATACCGGGCTGAAATTTGCGCACATACATGGTCCGAAAGCCTTCCCTCACCCACAATCACCACGAAAGAACTCATTGCATTTCCTCCTCTCGCAGCAGCACAGCAAACACGCCTTCGGTCTCCTGTTTAAAAACGGATTCCATATCCAGTTCATATACCGCTACCTGCTTCTGATTCCGTTTCAAGGTTTCGATTGCATCTTTCAGATTTTCAGACTGGATCCTGTCTTCATCGGCTGGAATGGCTGTTCTCTCTGCACTTCCTTCCTCTGCCACAGCTGCAACAGGTTTTGCATCGAAAGCATCAGTACCGTTCTGAGCATAAAAAATCGCATGCTGCAGAGAATTCCTCAGCGCCATGGTGATCGTTAAACCGGTGTTTCCATACCAGCCGTTTCTTCCCCGGACATAGACGACAGGAAAACCGTCCAAATCCTCACCCACTCCGATTTCCGGCTCTCCTTGTATCGTGGTCAGTGCCTTTATATAGAAAGTGCATCTTTCATCCTCGACCGCATCTAATTCAAGTCGGGAAACGGTACTCTTTTGAAGGGATTCTCTTTTTCTCAGCCCATCAGTCAAACACTTCTGAAGACCGCGTCCAACGCATTCCGCAAACGTCGCCCCTGTGCAGGTGGCCATATATTCACCTGCCCCATGAGGAACAATCAAACTGCTTAATCCTGAAGCGTATCCCTCTATTCCTATTAACCCGGCTTCCCGTCGTGCTTCTTCATGGGTCAAGCCGCTGCAGATCACCTCATCCAGCAGTTCTGCCGGACCTTCAGACAGGACATCGACCGGCTGGACCCGGCATTGAGCCAATGGCAGCTGCTTCGTATCTCCTTCCTCCCATATATGAAAAACCCCGGTCTCTTTTGACGTCAGCAGACTGAAGAAATACAGCAGTTTTTCAGGATCAGATCTTTCCGACACCTGTTCCAGCCGCGTTTCCAGACTCCCAACAGCTTCAGCCGCTGCAATTCCTGTCTCCAGAGGATGTGGTAAAAATGAATGCCAGCTTCCTTCAAGCGTTTCTGTATCCAGCAGGAAAATCCGATTCCTCTGATTAGATTTTGTCACTCCTGTAGCCTCTTTAAATAATTCAAAGACAATCATGTTTGCAAGCATCGCTCCAGGGATTTCTGATTGGGCAGAGTACTGATTTTCTTTTTTTAATGCAGTAGTGTGCAGTCGCCTCCATGCAGATTCCCAGCCAGCCTCGGAATCGGGATGGATGAGTGGTCCGGCGATTCCTTTTTGATTCTGACAAATTGCCGGAACGAACAGCTTCTGATCTGTCCTGCAAATGGTTTGAAGAAGTTCCAATTTCCCCAGGTTTTCTTTTTGAGTCACATACAGGATCGAATCGAAAGGCTTCAAGGTCTCCCGCCATCCCTCTTCACTTAATCCGACTTCCCGGAATTCTACCTCCGGATCTGTTTGACGGGCATGGTCGACAAGTTCCATCAGCCTGCCTCTATTAACAAGAACCTCATCGGTAATGAGCACCTGCAGCTTCGCCAATCCCGATTCAATCAGCGATGAAACCAATGAAGTCAGAAAAGGGCCGGACCCCACCACCAGGACATTTGAATGGCGGTAGGTCTCAAACCTTGAAGCTCCCGACTCTGCCAAACTATCCACAAATTCGATTTGTGATGCGAATTTTTCCACTGCATGCCGAGGCAGCTGGTGCGGCAGGTCCCTGCTTACATCCCGCACAAATCCATTCCCAAGCAAAACCTCTGCCATTTCCATGACCCTGTCTTTATAAGGACCAGGCAGTCCGTTCGTCAAATACTCAAGTGAGTACTCCCCATTGAACATCGGCAGCAGCTTTTCAACCCATTGATCAATTCCACTTCCTTCCATCCGGAAAGAACATTGGTTATTCCTAAAATAAACACCGCTGTTTGGTTCAGGGATGTAAAACGTATCCCTCTTTACTTTTAATCGCATAGAAGGGTCTAATTTTTCCATATCGCTCCTCCTTACCCCCGCTGCTTTCATATTGTTTAGTGACCGTCATTACCATCTTATGAATCTCACTTTGTCCGATATGTATAAAAAAGACCCCTGCACAGACTCATGCAGGGGTTGGTACTGTGATTTTGAAAACGAAATGCTAAAAGCTGATTAACGACCGCAGCGTCCGCATCTGCCGCAACCGCCACATCTTCCGCACCTGCCGCAACCGCCGCAACGGAAGCACCCTCCGCAGCCAAAACAGCTAAAGAAGCACGAGAACCCAAAGCCAAAACATCCCCCAAATCCAAGGAAAATCCGTTCGTCATGTGGATCATACATATGTTGATCCCAGGAAACAGGTTGTGTTGCCTGGAAATCACCTACATTCAGACCTTGAAGTTCATTGTGAAAATTATTCATCATCTTCATTACCTCCCAAATAAATTACCAATGGCTCTCATCCAAGAAACAAAACAATTGAGCTTTCTAAGACATAACTCTGTAATTAGGTGCATTCACTATAAATGTGACACTCCCAAACAATTTATGTAATTTTGGTGGGTATTGTTACTGATACAAAAGCCTATTTTTACTTGGGGATGCCATTGAGAAGAACAAAAAAATACTCCAGTCAATGGACGACCGGAGTTTGATCTCTTTAATAAAACTTCAGTTTATGAACCGGTATATTCAGAAGATGATAGTTCTGCAAAAACCTGACCAATAATCACCTTATCCAGTTTGATTAAATGACACAGGCTTGAATAAGAAAGAGAAAATTATTATTATTGATCCACTCGGGATCACTGTGATTTGGGTTAACCGGAGACACTTCTGCCCCCTATCCCGCAGCCACCATCACTGCACAATAAACCAGCAGACCTCCCATCACAAATCGGAAACCCTTGTCATGCTTCGCCAGGAAATCCTTCAATATCGAGCCGAATGCCGACCATAGAAGCAGGGCGAGCCAGCCCAGACAGATGGTGATGGTCATGTATAGTCCGATGGATGAAACCGATTGATGGTACGGTAAAATAAAGGCACTCATCACGGTTAAGAAGAACAGGATGCTCTTCACATTAATTACTTGGAAGATGAATCCTGACAGAAACGACGACTGCACGGCTGCGGTTTCCTTCCCCGCCCGTTTTGGCAGACTGACCTGCCAGGCCAGGTACAGAAGATAAGCAGCACCAGCCAGTTTAAAATACGGTTCGATGACGGGAATCCAGCTGTAGAGACCTGCTGTAAAAACCCCGCTGATCATGCCAAGTACGGCAAACCCTGAAAGGATGCCGCTGTTGAATTGCCACGCCCCTGCAAATCCAAACCTCCGTGACTCATTCATCATTAAAATATTGCTTGGTCCCGGTGTGACCGATGTGATGATTACATACGATAGAAACGCTGCTATATTCAACTCATTCACCTTCATTCCTCATTTACTTCCTGATAGCCTTTATTGTAAAATGAACGCAACGATAAATAAAATTGAAATATAAAATATCATTATCATTTTTTTCGATACAGAAAACGATAAGGAGACATGCGAGATGGAAATCAGACACCTGATCACCTTCCAGACCATCATCGAACAAGGCAGTTATACGGGGGCAGCCGAGAAATTAGGCTACACACAATCAACGATCACCTCCCATATCCAGGCACTCGAACACGAAATCGGCGGCGCCCTTTTCACCTATATAAAAAGGAAATTGCAGCTCACCCATCTGGGCAGGGAATTAATACCACTGGCAGAAGACCTGCTTTCCACCCACGATCAAATCAAGAACATCCAATCTGCCCGCGAAGTAAAAGGCGTCATACGGGTGGCGGCTCCAGAGTCACTGACCATCTCCCTGTTGGGCTCGATCATAAGGGACTACTCGATAAAATATCCACACGTCCGACTCATCCTGACCAACGGCACATGCGGCCAGAACCAAACCGACCTATTAAGCGGACGCGTCGATCTCGCCCTCATGGTCTACCCGGAAATCAGCCTGGACAAATGCATTCATCACAACTTGGGCGAAGAAGAAATCATCATCGTCACAAGCCATGACGGACCCGATCATTTTGATGAGTATAAAAAGAAGAACAATGCCGTCTTCATCACCAACGAAGAAGGCTGCAGCTACCGGAACATGTTCGAAACACACCTCACGAAACAAGGTATCTCCCCCTTCCAGACAATGGAACTCTGGAGCATCGAAGCCATCAAACAAATGGTCAAGAGCGGCCTTGGGTTTGCCGTCCTGCCTTACATCACTGTCAAAGAAGAACTTGAAAGCGGTACATTGAAACGGCTCCAACACTCCGAACAATTTGAACCCATCTATTCTCATATGCTGATTAAAAAGAAGAAGTGGCTCTCGCCTGCTGTAGAGGCTTTTGGGGAAATGGTGTTGGGGGCTGTTGGCGAGTCTGGGGGGTGATGGACTAGGAATAGAGTAAAGCTGAAGCCGGGTACTTTACCAGGGAGGGAAAACTATCATTTTCCCTGTAAGCAGAATTATCGATACGTCAGCGGGTATTAGAATCAGTGAAAATACGGTTTTGATAATATATTTCTCTTTTTGATAGTAAATGGGTGATTTTTGATAATATATTGGGATTTTTGATAATAAGCGGGCCGTTTTTGATAATAAATATATTCGTGGCCACTGTAATACCCCCGATCACAGTGGGAACACATGACCATTAAGGAATTGTCCAGCCATTCATACCGGATATTTACTTAACTTGACTGAATCACAGTGAAAAATGAATGTATGTTGTCAACTTTCATCCCTGCATGACATTTTCAAGTGGGTCAAGGTACCTGTCCCCCCGACCCATCCATCCAATACAGCTGCTTGTTCCCGGTTGTCAGATCTACAGTTTCAATATAATCCGGCACTTTATCAAATGTATGCCTGGCCCATTTCACGACAGACTGTATGAATGTGTGGATCTGTTGCTCCAACGGATAGACCACATATTTGCGGACGCTGAATTGTACAGGGTCGTGTCTCACAATCAAGTATTCCACTGATACATGTTGATGTATCTGCTCATCATACATTTCCCAGAATGTGCAGACCCACTCATTCTGATGAGCCGTTTCCTTCTTATCTATCGTTTGCATTAAATGATCGATGATCTGAGCCAGCGATATGTAATAGCATCCATTTGAAGGGAAATCTTTCCGATTTAAAGTAGATTGCAAATCGGAAATAGCACTTAAGACAGACAGCATCGTCCGCTCTTTACAAGGAAGCTGGTACACCTTGGATATAACTTCATCGACAAATGATTGCAGGTCATCCTTCCAGTTACTAATCGTCAATTACTCTCCACTCCTCTTACTATGTATGGGTATATCTTAATTGATAATGATTATCAATGTCAATAATGTTCTTCATTAGCACAAGAAAATTGCTTCTATGATATAAAAGTGTTTTACTTGGGTTCAAGTTGTTTAAGAAGGAAATTTTCTGTTTTTAGCGAATTAGAGTCACAAGCAAACTAATCAGGAATGCAAGATTATGAAAAATTACAGAAACAAGGAGGTTTGGATATGAAGATCAATAGAATAGATCATGTAGGTGTAATTGTACATGATCTCTCTGCTGCTAAAGATTTTTTTCTCGATATAGGGCTGGAAGTGCTGGGGGAAGCAGAAGTAGAAGGTGAGTGGGCAGAACGAATAATTGGGCTTAATGACGTTAGAGAGACGGTTGTAATGTTAGGGATGCCGAACGGTGAGGCAACTTTGGAACTGATCAAGTTTCATTCGCCTTCAGTTGAAAAAGGGATTCAGCACCCTACTTTACATACCCATATTGCATTTGCTGTTGAAGATATTGAAGAAATTGTTGCCAAATTGAAAAAAAGAGGCACAGAACTTTTTGGTGAGATACAAAACTACGAAAACACATATAAATTATGCTACGCTCGTGGCCCAGAAGGGATTATGATAGAGTTTGCGGAGAAAATCAAATAAATATTGAATGGGACTTTAATTGATTACGATTTCCAACAAACTTGTTTTGATAGTAAACAACAGCTTTATTACATTAAGAACATCGATTATTTTGTCGTTATCAATTTAAAAGACGTTATAGAATAAAGCAAACAGGCGCAATTGTGGAAATTCAAAAGCCTAATTTCTTACTAACGATACGGAGGAATCAGGCTTTTTTTATTCGATGAATTCTAAAATAATTATATGACTTTATGAGCTTTCAGCCAATTTTCAGCCTCATTTATCATCCAATTTCCCATCCGCTCTAAAAATCCCAGTATTTCATCCGGATTTTCAACCGGGTTAATCGAATAATGAACGGCTTGTTTCATCTCAGTTTCTTTCCCTGGATAATGTTTCGCAAATGCCTTATATGCCGGGTATAAGTCTCTTGTATAGTTGGATTCTTTATCAATCACTAGAGCAAGTCCTGCCCTGACGATAATTTTCATGATCCATCTGCAGCAGTCCACGATATCTTCCTTATCTTCATTCCCATCAAGATCTTCTTTTGCTTGGTCTATTTGTCTTTTTAGATTCCCAATATGTTCATTCCCAAGCGTTAGATCAGCTTTATAATCAGGTAAGAAGTCACTTACATCTTTTCCGTAAACACATACACTATGAGTCTTAATCATGAACGATATGATTGAAAAGTGATCCGATTCTAAAACATCTTTAATAGGATAAAAACTAAATTCCACTCCATCGACACAGTTATACTTTTTGTTCAAAAGTTGTTCTGCTTTTTCCACCCATCCCAGATCTATGTCTTGAATACTCTTATTCGTAAGAGCGATTGTATCCAGATCCGAAACGCCCTCTATACCCAATCCACGCGGAATAGAACCTCTAATGTATATACTGTGCAAGTCTGATTTTAAATGGGTCTGGTAATGGTCTACTGTCTCTTCAATCACCTTGGAAAATGCAGGGTTGATGTTTAACGGGCTGGAATCATTTATGATATTTCCGTTGCGATCCGTCGGACAAAATCGTCCAATATTTTTGATTTTTGTCAAAGAAGCCTCTCCTTTTGTTAAGCTGTCCTCAACTTTAAACAAAAAGTTTAATGGGGACGACTAGTATTCTACTATTTGGTGGGTATATGTATTCCCGTTATAGAACGTATGGAGCAAATATATATGCGGTAACAACAGCCAAAATTAGATATAAGGAAAACTTTTTAAAATCTTTTTCCACAAAATTTTTAATTGCTTGAGCCAGTAACAACAAGGAGAACAATGCAGGACCAGCAATGTTTAAATAGTAAGCGAAGCTGGTTTCATACCCATATTTCGTGAAATAGAAGGCTTGAAAAACCGCCCAAAACAACAACAAACCGCCCACGAGGTTCACTAAAATTTGTGTTTTTTTCACTTTCATATTTATACCTCCTTTTTGCTTAAATGGGCTAGAATATAATATCAATCGTCCCCTGACAATATGGCTCGCCGTGACTTACATCAATGCTTTTAATATCCTTGACCTTTCCGCTTTTATCTACCAGGCTCACATCTTCCTCCCATAGCATATTGGTTTTCCCATATATTTTTATTTCCTTGCATATCTCATCCTTCTTTCTTTAATCGAATAAAGAAAAGCTGAAGACCCCTCAACCAATCTTCAGCTTCCGTTCCCTGAAACTATTCATTTTCAATAATCCTCATATCCTTCAACGGGTAAAATATAATATTCGTAGTCCCCACAACCTGATCAATAGGTATCGCGCCTATCATCCTGCTGTCTGTGCTGTTCCTTCTGTTATCACCCATAACGAATAAATGGCCTCCCGGTACAGTGGCCTGTCCGACAGCGGTATCCTCCAGTTTAAATGACCTCGTTAAGTCACCTTCTATATCTTCTTTTTGCTCATCCAGGTAAGGCTCTTTATACGCTTTCCCATTTACATATAAGGTGTCGTCTTTGTACTCGATTTTATCACCGGGCAAACCGATCACACGCTTAATATAATCCTGTTTCTCATTTGCGTGAAAAACAACAATATCAAATCTCTCCGGCTCACCTATCTTGGATACTATCATTCGATCATGGTCATGTAATGTCGTATTCATTGAAGCTCCGTCAACCATGATCGGGGTAAATAAGAAGGTCCGAACAATAAAGACGATGACTAATGCTACACCTAAAGATTTAATCCATTCAAGGGTTTCATTTTTCTTTTTAACCACTTTCTTCATCCTCTCACCTGAAAAAATCTATGTATTTTATAATCTAATGTTATACCAATTATTTCAAATATAATGGTTTTGGGCAATACTCTTCTTCCAATACGTACGTGGAACACTGCAAAACTAAAAACCCCCATCTACTTGTACATCTTCCCTCCAATTTGCACCTTCACCATCTCTTTCTTTGTGATAAGTTTCACAAATCTTTCGTTAAAAAGTGCCTACTGCTTCAATTTCACCCTAACAGACCAACCACTTTGTTCCGAATACTTTCATTTCTTTTTATAAAAAAAATATTAACCTGTTAATATTTATGGAAAATACAGGGTGATATCCGATACACTGTTCATAAAACGATAAGGGTGTTGATTTCCATTATGAACAACGTAATCAAAAGCATGATTAAATGTGAAAAGTGTAAAAGAAAAATACAATGGCAATATAGTCTCTCACCACATTATGATACAACCTCTACCTTCTCGCCTTTTAACCTGAATGAAAATATTGTGGAAGCTGACTTGATTAAAAAACTGAGCAATAAACTATATAAACTCCAGGTATTCTGTACCCAGTGTGGCTACACGAATCCATTTACCTATACTATAAAAACCATCTAGTCTTTTATATGAACTGTCGGAAGCTTGCAACTTACTTCTATGATCACAAGATTCCCTGCATTCCTCGGCGGCTAACTCTTATCTGGCTGCGACTAAGGATCATAATAAAGAAGCGCGAGATCCGTAACCGCGCTTCCACATCCTATTTCCGGGTAGAGGGGAATTAATCGGCACATGCCCGTCCCATTCTCACTCATTCAAGCAAATTCAACTGCCACGAAACACCAAAACGATCATTCAGCCAGCCAAATTTCTTACTGAAACCATAATTACCAAGCGGCATAAGTGCTTCTCCACCTTCGTTCAGTTTCTCAAAAAGATGGTCAAGTTCTTCTTCCGTATCACATGTAACAAAGATGGAGAATGAAGGTGTGAAGGTAAACTGATGTGTTACATTACTGTCAATGCACATGAACTCTTGTCCTTTCAAGGTGAAAAAAGCCTGCATGACCGTTCCTTCATCTCCGCTTTCATTTGCACCGTAACGAATAATATTCGTAATGGCCGAATCCTCTATCAGAGAGGTGTAGAAATTCATAGCTTCTTCTGCATTGCCCTCTTGGAACATTAAAAATGGTGTGACCTTTTCCATTATTAACCCACTCCTTACAGTATTTATTTTCTAAAGTCTTTTTTTAAAAAATCGTAAATCCCCCGTATCGGGACCGACAATATCGACCTTACCTCAAGTCAAACATTCCCTTCCCATCCTCCATATTGATGGGCAAAGAAGAATGCTCGTGTGTAATCAGCCAGGCACCGTTTACTCTTTTCAAGCCAAATGTAAACCGGTTGGTCATCTGACGAAGTTTCTCTTCTGATCCTTCTTTGTAGGCAGCAAACGTAACAGAACAATGAACAAATGCGAGATTTGTATTTTCTTCAATCACTACTTCGTCCACATCCACTTTAAGTACATCACCGTTTTCTTTTAAATCGTTAAACCAGTCTAAAACCTTTTCTCCCCACGCATCTTTCCCCTTGCATTCCCAACTCCCCCAGCAATCATAAACATGGACGTCAGATGAGTACGCAGATAAAAGTACGTCATTATCCCTCTCGTGCACAGCCTGTTTATACGTTTCAAGCACTCCCTGAATGGTACCGATTCCTTCAGACATATGTCCCTCTCCCCTGTCGTGCGTAATGTTCGTTCTGTTACTTCTTCCATACTGATTGCAGTAATTCCTTCATCAGCGGCAGGTTAAGGTCCTTCTCCCCTTGAGCCCTCCATTCCCGTATCTATGTAAAAAGAAGCGCGAGAACCGCCCCGCGCTTCTTAATAGTGAATGTAAGTTATTGCAACACTAGTGTTGCAAGTATAAATGTTTTTTACAAATACCCCCTGATGTGCAACACTATAGTTGCGTCTAGGCGTTAATATGTGCTACACTTTGGTTGCACTTGTGAAAAGGAGGAGTAGTTATGGAAAATGATCAAATTAAAAGAGAGATTTTTATAAACGCATCTATCCAAACGGTATGGGAGTTAATTAGCCAACCGGCATGGTGGGTTGGTGATGCACCTAGTCCGGACAAGGTTCAGGTAGATGGCCAACGTGTGGTGGCGGACACAAAGTATGGACAATTCCCGGTGTTGATTGAACAATCAGAACCGCCAAACTACCTTGCGTGCCGGTGGGCAAGTTCATTTCCCGGAGCGGAACCAAACGGAGAAAACTCTACCCTGGTTGAGTTCAAGTTGTCTTCAAAAGATGGGGGAACTTTACTTAGAGTAGTTGAAAGCGGCTTTTCACACCTTGCAGTATCCGAACAAGAGCAAAGAAAGTTCTTCAAAGGGAATGTCCATGGCTGGGAGATGCAATTGGAAGTTCTGCGGAAGCGTGCAGAGCAATAAATTGGCAACTACAGACAGCAGTATTTTCGAAGATGTCTTGATCGCCTTAGCAGACCCCACACGTAGAGAATTACTTGACCTAATCGCTTTAAGTGAACAAGCCACAGCAACAACATTAGCAACTAAGGTAACGGTTTCTCGTCAGGCCGTTGTTAAACATCTAACAATCTTAAAAGATGCCAGGCTTGTTTCCAGTAATCGTGTCGGACGGGAAGTAAGATATATGCTGTGTCCTCAGCAACTGTCTTCAACAGCAGAGTGGATGGCAAATCTGGCTGCCGATTGGGACAGAAAGTTAGAATGGATTAAGCGCATAGCAGAAGATTAATAAATGAAAGTTAAATAACCTATTAAAGACACAAATTTTTATCAATCTGTGAAATAAACCAATGACCCCTGTTCTTATCAAAAAAGAAGCGCGAGATCCGTCCCAAAGCTTCCCCGCTGCTTTCAATTCAGAAGAACAACGCTACTATAATGAGCTTCGAAAAGAACGAACCCCCTCATCAGTAGAGGGGGTTCTTTATCTTCAGGTTAAATAGGGACGGTTCTCAATCAACTTTTTCGGATAAATATCCCGGATCGGACCTTCAGGCTATCCAACAGGTATAGTGGGCTTAAAACGGT
The DNA here is from genome assembly GCF_036867415.1 of Mangrovibacillus sp. Mu-81. Lineage (NCBI taxonomy): Bacteria > Bacillati > Bacillota > Bacilli > Caryophanales > Bacillaceae > Mangrovibacillus > Mangrovibacillus sp. Mu-81. The sequence goes on along the minus strand of NZ_JBAJHU010000001.1, from coordinate 260,228 downwards.
TTAATGGCTTTCTCGTTTTTACCAGTTTGAGGCTGATTTTCAATTCTTCTTTCTGCAGCTTCCTTGGGGATTTTTTCTAAGGTGTTTATTTACTTCTTCTACTTGATTTGTATTTCTCACTTCATCCATTTTCAAATACCTCTATTCATTAAAATTTTTTTGATAAAAATAGTATGCAGCAGTAACGAAGATTTTATGTCCCTTGAAGTAAAATCACATGTTTTTGCAACCGGTATGTGACATAGCGGTTATCGTCTACAGGACTATTCGGAGTTTTTTTCATAGTGATCCAAGTACCAGATGACAAAGAAAAATCACGGAAGTCCTTTGAAACCCCGTGATTTCTTTATATCCGGATGATTATTTTCCTTTTAGGACTTGTTTCATTTCCTTATATTCATCACTAGTTAATTCCCCATTGACGTATCGAACGGCCAAAAGGGTTCCTGGGTTATTGATATTATTCCTGTTTCTATTGCGGGCAAATAAGAAAACAGCCGAAAAGAGTAGAAGTAAGAAGAAGAGATGAAAAATGAAAAACGGAAAGTGCATGACAATCACTCCTATATTTTATTTTGTAAAAGAGATTCCTTGTTTACGCTGACCCCAAGGCTTATAGACAGAAATTGCGAAGATGAAGATGAGCGAAACCAGTTGTAAAATGATGCCTGCCCATAACCCTAATGGCGGATCAATGAAAATAGAGGTAACTTTAATTTCATTCAAGGCATTTAACGTAAGACCGTACATCCCCCATATATTTAGAACAATCAACAAAACGGTTATGATTTCTTTCACAATGATCCACTTATATTTGAACAGCCCCCATTTTGTCCAAATGGATAAGAGAATTCCCGTTATGGTGGTTCCGATTGTTGACGCTCTGATCGACGTTTCCGAGAGAACATGCATAATTGCATAACAACTTTCCAATAGCCGATCTTCAGCCGTTGTCACGGATACGATGCTTAATAGAAGAAACGTCACCATATTCCCGAGCATTATGGCTGAAAATACAATATGTAGAGTGACCAAGCCCTTCCTTGCCGTCATGGAAAGCTTCATGTCTTCACCTCCTGTCTACAGATCAACTATATCAAGCAAAACTGAACTTCCTCTGAAGCATCTATAAACTTTTTATAAACTATCTATAAAATAAAACAGAATTAGCGGGTACCGTACGGAGAGAAAACTGATAATAACGCAAAAACGCTCAACATTTAATCTGAGCGTTTTTTTCGTAATAATCTACTTTTCATATTCCATATGCTCCTTGGAATGAGTTTTATCTATTCCCTGTAAATCGGTATCCTGATCCCCATACGGTCAAGATATATTCAGGATTAGCGGTATCAGATTCGATCTTTTTTCGTATTCTCTTGATATGAACGGTCACGGTGGCTGTATCCCCCATCGAATCCAGACCCCAAATTTTTTCAAACAGCTGCTCTTTCGAAAATACTTGATTGGGATTCAAGGCCATAAACGTGAGTAAATCAAACTCCTTATTCGTGAACTCCAACTCTTTGCCTTTAATAAACACCTGTCTGGATGTTGGATTGATTTGAAGGTCCTTTATGTAAATTTCCCCATTTGTTTGGGTTGATTGGGTCAGCCTGTCATACCTGGCAAGATGCGATTTCACCCTTGCCACCAATTCATTGGGACTGAAAGGCTTAACAATATAATCATCCGCACCCAAGCCCAGGCCGCGGACCTTGTCAATATCATCTGATTTTGCGGTGACCATCAATATAGGGATATCGTGTTCTTCCCTGATGACCCTGCATAGTTCAAATCCGTCCACTTCAGGCAGCATCAAATCGAGTATGATCAAATGAAATGCCTTACTTCTTACCATCTCTAAACCTTCCATTCCATCTGTGGCAATGTCCGCCTTGAAACCTGCGATATGAAGATAATCCCTTTCCAACAACGCTATACTTAGATCATCTTCAATAATTAAGATTCTCTTATCCACGTTCTTCATCCTCTACCTTCTGTAATGTAAAACAGATGCGGAGTCCGCCGCTATTCCTATTTTCTGCCCAAATGTTTCCCTTATGTGCATGGATGATCTGTGAGGCAATGGCTAATCCAAGTCCGCTTCCATCAGAACTCCGGGAAGCATCGACACGATAGAAGCGATTGAAGATGTTTTTCAGATCCTCCTCCGGAACGCCTGTCCCATTATCATTGATGCAGACCTCGACCATTTTTTCCTTATCCGTAAGAGAAACGGAAATTTCTCCTGGCGTTTTTTCGATATATTTAACACTATTGTAGATGATATTTTGAATGACACGTATCATTTTATTTCTATCTATGAGGACATTGCTTGTTGTATGTCCGTTTAGGTTGAGGTTAATCCCCTTTTCATCCATATCATCCTCTATTTCACGCTGATAGTCTTCGATAAATGCTGTGATGTTGACTTTTTCAAAATGAAAAGTCTCCCTGTTTACATCCAGTTTTGAGAAAAGCGCCAATTCCTCGATCAATTGATTGATATAGTTTGTCTTCGAATGAATCGTATCCAGGTATTGTTTTTGTTTCTCTGGCGTATCCGCCACTCCATCCTGAATGCCCTCAACGTACCCCATGATCGAAGTAATCGGAGTTTTTAAATCATGTGATATATTGGCCACCAATTCTCTTCGATTCCGTTCATATTGATCTCGTAATTCAATCGATTCCTTTAATTGCAACCGCATGTGATCAAATGTTCGAAGAAGTCTATTCAGTTCATCGTTCCCTTGGGGTTTTATTGTAAAATCAAAATCCCCTCTGCTGATTTTGTCAGAGGCCGATGATAATTGATTGACAGGACGTAATATCTTCTTTGACATGAAATAAGATAATGTGGCATTCGTGATGAAAAGGATTAGTATCAGGCTCAGGATAAAGATTGGAAAAAACACTCTGGCATAAGTAACAAATGACGGAGCATGATTCAGCAGGAAAATGGATCCTTTGATTCCGTCCTGAAAATAAAAATCATAGTGTAAAACGGAAAAATGATCCTCTCCATTCCGAATGACAACCGGTCTACTTTCCTCACTGCCAAAGGATGGGAGTTCATCTAAAGTCATCGTTTCAACTTCCTTAGAGGAATAAATCAAATGATTCCCCTTGCGAATAACAAGATAGGTCTCTTCTTTATCAAGTTGTTCATTGATCCTGTGTAAATAAGACTCATCAAACAATTTCTCTTCGTGAAGTGATACGGTTTTCTTCAGCTGAGTGAATAGTTCCATCTGGGTATCCGAGTCTGTATCCCCCCACGTTCCAAAACCCGATGAAGAATTTCCGGTGAAGACAATATGTAATAAACCCATGATGACTACTAGCACCAAAATGGGAGTTATGATCATGGCAGCATGAGAAATGATGAGACGTTTTCGAATAGACATGATTGTTACTCCTTCCGTAAAGCCATCTTCATCATAATCAAAAATATGGAACAATGTCTAAAGAGTTTATAAACTTTTTATAAACTGCTGTTTTGAGATGGAATGGGTTAATGCGTGTAACCAAGTGTGTTTTGGGAAACTCATTGTGGGCAGGAAAAAAACGCTTTAAGCTAAAGGGATGCGGTGGACAACAAAGAAAATCGCAGAAACTTCGTCAAAGCAGCAGGCAAGCACAAAGCCCTCATCATCGTCAGTGATGGGCTGCTGGTACAGAAGACGAAGAAAGTCTTATTCTGATGTCATTGTTTAAATGTAAAAAGCAGGAAGCAATAAATTGCTTCCTTACTTCCACGTCCTATTTCACTTCGAGGTAATGATTATAAATAATTCCTATTCTTTATTTATTTTGATTTCTAAGTGACTCTCGATCAATGGATTGGGGAGGCTTTTCAAACCATCCGTGATCAATTAACAGTTTGGCACCTTGCTCAGCATATGCACCAAGTTTAAGGATATAACCTTCATAATTTAATGTTACATCTTTTCGAAGTGATGCCGCAATAGCCAGTCCAAAATCACCAATACCGATGGCACTTTGGGCATTCGAATGGAATAGCATTAATTTATCCGAAAATGGTGCCTCTTTGCTATTAGTAATAGTAGAATCCCAGGTGGAGGGATAAGAATTATCGTCTTCTTTTAGTTTTATCATAAAATCTTCAACCATTTTCTTACCTAATTCATATCCATCTTTAAAGTAGTCACTAAGTTTCTTGGACTGAGCAACTTGGCTGAATCCTAAGAGAATTGTTTTAGCCACATTGGCCACTTCAATATTTATTCCTAAATGTGCAATTTCCACTCCAAGGAGTGGACGTCTGTGTCCTATCAGTCCACCAAGGAATTTCCTCTCTGTAACATACTCTACTTTTTCTGGGTAATCCATATAAGGAGATCGAATAAATACTCCTTTTTCCTGCATTAGTTCAGTATTCCGGTCAAACAACGTTTCGTTTTGATTTGAAAACTCTTTGAATAAGTTACGGACATCTTTACGAGCAGAAACAGACTTAGCCAAACTGTAAGAATTCAATCCCGTTCTACCCATATGATGCAAGTAACGCATATACGTTACATCCGAAAAAAGTTTCTTTGCTTGCAAGTTAACATCCTGTTTCCCAAATCCGTTTGGGATAGGAATACCTTCTTTTGTAAATAAGTCCGATAGTTGAGCCACATGTTCAATAGAGTAGCCAAGTGCAAGTTCAATAAGTGGTTTAACGTCCTGATCCTCACAGGTTTGTAAAAAATGTGTTAGAACACAAATAGACATGGTGTCACCAATATAGGTACTCCATAACATCGAGACTTCAGAAGATGTTAATTTAGGAGTGTGCTTTACCATTACTAAACCCCCATCACATATTTTTCTATTATTGTTTCCGTAGACATTATGGATTATGTATAAGTGTCAGGGTCTGACCCCGATCTTCGACTTCCCTTTAATGAAAATTTACGAAAAAAACCCTTTAGATAGTCAAAGAACCTCATCCCATCACCCTCCCTGGGGTCAGACCTTAATTCATCGAATATATGCTGACTTTTCACGATATATGCTGACTTTTTGGGATTTATGCTGAAAAAAATGAGGTTATGCTGACTTTTTCCGATATTTGCTGAATAATTTCATTTTGTGCTGACTTTAACTGAAAATCCCATTAATAGGGATCGTCCCCGCTATTTCTGTTTCCACACTTAGTTAAAAACAGGTCCGGGTACCAGTCCACCCTGAATAATCACAGTATGCCATTCACATAATAATACTGGATTGTGACATAAGTGATCGATATATAAATAATTTGATAAGGAAGATTTACTATGATGTATATCTATAATGATTATGGCGGGACACATACTACGTCTTTGGCTGCCGCTTATCATTTAAAGCAATTACCTCAATCAGAAAGAAAACTAACTCCGGAAGAAATAACAAATGTAAACTATTTCAATCAACTGACTAAAAAGGATTTTGGAAAGCTCATTTTTCACGGGACCGATGAAGATGGAAGCTCAGTGTATACAATCGGAAGGAAAAGGAATAAACTCGTTGTTCCAGCACTAAAAGAATTGACTCTATTACTGCAAAATAGATTTCAAATAAATGAAAAGATTGTCTTCTCCAATACATCACCTACGGTTCCAATGGTCATGTCGGTTGGGGGTTTTTTATCAAGAGGATTAAAAATTGATTCAATAGGGGTCCCATTATTAATAAAGGGAGCACAGCAATGCTGTGACAATATTTATCGTTTAGTGGAGAACACAAAAGAAGTTGCTAAGATTCCGTCTAATGAAAATGTGATTATTTTAGAAAATAAAATGTAAACAGTAAAAGGAAGAATTCCAAAATTGTAAATATTTAATTAAATGTGACAATAGCAGAAGATTGGGCACCTGATCTTCTGCTATATCTAGATTCCAACAAAGGGGTTTAACTGAATAAGAATGAAAAGGGAGACGTTAGTCATGGCCACAACAAATAATATCCCCAATGTTCATTCTTTCGTAAGTACAGCTGATAATAAATGAAATATAAAAATATAGTGATTGGTACACATTAAATAGAAGGTGGAACTTAATTTGCTAAATAGTTCAATTGCTTGATTTACCTGCTACAGAATTCTTATATTTAAAGAATTTGCTGAATGGCAAAGGAGTTACCTAAATGGTTTTCACATATTTTATCTTGTTAAATCTAATTGTTGTTATTCTTTTTATCAAAACAAAAAAAAATCTTCACATTCTTGAAATAGTAGTTTATTGGCTTGCCGCCTCATATCTGTTTCAAAACCTTTCAGCCTTTTGCTATATGAATTTAAAAACATTGATTATTCCTGAAAAGCTTGGTTTTGAATTATCGCATTTTTTAAATCGGACTGTACTCTATCCTGTTATCATGGTTACGTTTCTTCACTATTTCCTTCTATTAAAAGGTATCCTACGAAAACTTTTATTATTCCTCTTCTTTATTTCATTCTTAGCAGAGATGGAATATATCGAACATTTTTCAGGTGTTCTTATCCATGTTCATTGGAAGCTTTGGTGGTCATTTGCTTTTTGGCTGGGAGCCCTGCTGATTTTGATTGGAATTATGAAGGTATTTCGTAGAATCCTTTATAAAGGAGAACCACCTGTATGAATGTTACTTTTGATTGGAACGAATGGTATTTCATCATAACCACCACAATCATTTTGTTATTGTATTTACCGATCCGAAAGTACTTTTCTCCTGTGTTGGTTACGGTAATATGGATATATAACGTCGTATTAGTGGCTACTATTGATTATTTTCTTCTTGCCACCCCATTCAAACTTTATATTTTTGGCGATAATGCTTCCTATGAACTTTCCGGCGCACTATTTCACTTTATTATGTACCCTTGTGCAGCCTTGCTTTTTCTGTATGGATACGATAAGGGTGAATTATATGGAAAGAAAACACTATGGTATATTCTGTTTTGGAGTGGTTTTTCACTATTTTTCGAATGGCTGACTGTTAAAAATGGGGCTTTGACCTATACTGGATGGAAGCTGGTTTACTCTATTCCAGTTTATCCGATTGCTGCAGTAATGCTAATAATCATTTTTCGATTTACTAAAACGAAACTGCAGAATTTACAACCTCAAAAATCGAATTGAACGTCATACGAAAAACAGGTGCCTGTCCCCCGTTACGCTAAAGCTTTAGCATGCGGGAGTCAGGCACCGACTTTTTTTCATAATTACGCAGAATTAGAGCTGTCCCTTACTACTCTAATCATTTCAAAATACTGTGTATCCCCCAAGCCATACTCCCGGAAATTCCTGATAAGAAGAGACACCAGCTCTTTTGCCGGAAGATCTCCATGCTTATGAATATACACCATAAGATCACTGTCTTCTTTAAGATAATTCAAATAAAGATGATTTCCCTTGTATAAGGAAATGGGCTCAACTTCCGTAGGCATCGTTTTATAAATCATCACTTGCTTGTAAAGTTGGGCATACCCTTTTGCCTCCAGGCTGTGGGAACGTACGGGCTTGAAATGATCATCGACAAGATGGAGTTCAATTGACCCTTTAAATTCTGTTTGGTCTAACCAGGCGAGTATGGTCAGGAGATTCATCTGACAGAACATATCCTCATCAAACCATAGTTCAATCCGGTCAAAATTTTCTTTGAAGAATGGCTGCAATGGTTGCATGGTGATTTCGGCATATTGAGCCGGTGACACCTGATGAACCCCGGCACGCATTCCGATAAACTCATCGGAGAACAAATCATCACAGGTTTCCCCATAACACATGGCCTCGTTAAAGGGCATCATCCGTTCGGGTTCAAGAAACTGCGTCTCTTTGAAGTGCTTATACATTTCTGTTCCATTAAGAATATGTACGGTTCCTGTTTGAGTCATGTGGATACCTCCAGTTCGATATACGATTTCCAAGTAATGGTAAATAAGGACATCAGATGCAGTTAAAATGTATCAATGTCCAATTTCCTTGCCGTGAGTAATGCTCATTCTGTTACTTCTTCCATACAGATCACATGATTTCCTTCATTCCTTGTTGATTCTATGTAAAATGAAGTGCTGGATCCGTCTCCACGCTTCTAGATAAAGATAAGGGACTGGCTTGTTTTTTTTCATTAAAACTCCGTTTGTGTAATATCAATAATTGCGACTTTACAATAATTTATTTTTGCACCTCATTTGTTAATTTCTACTGAATAAAGAATTAAACAAAGTAGTGCATCTGATTCTTTCACCATAAATGAAAAGTTATATAGTTCAACAAGGAATACGTCAAGTCATTCTAGAATATATGTAGGTGAAAAGTGTAAATGGAGGGATTAATTTGGCTTTTGCTGCGATTTATACGGTTGGCAGGTTAAAACATCCTGAAGAACATCCTGCATCTCGTGAGTTTAATGAAGCGGGATATGAAGTAATTCGACAGGCTGCTAAAACTGGGGATTTAATAAAAGAATTTTCACCTAATAGAGTACGTTTCCCTGAGGAATCGATCGAAGGAGAGGGTTCCCCTGTTCTCACCCTAACAGTATGGAAAAACCTGCAATCTTTATTTCGTTTTACCTACTCAGGTCACCATATGCAAGCTTTAAAGGATAGGAACAAGTGGTTTGAATCTATTCAAGAGAGACAACCTAATTATGTGGTGTGGTGGACTGAGAAGTTATCGGATGTTTCATGGAAGGAGGCTTTCAAGAGATACGACTTCTATATTCAAAATGGACCTGATCCTTTTGCATTTGACTTTAAGCACGCATTTGATGAATTTGGTGAGAGGGTCTCAATTAAATAGCCTGGGTCAAATCTCCTGTACTGTCCAACCCTGTCATTATTTTAATATAAAACGTTCAAAACTCACAAAAAAACTCAGAAAAAATTTTCCCTGAGTTTTCTTCCGGCCTTTTTATAGCAAGTCCCGGTTCAAAATTCCTATCCTCACCTCAATTTAATAGGTGAATGTAGATCGTTAAAATCCCGATAGGAACGATAGGAAACAAATTTCTTCCCTTTTGAATATCCATCCAGTTGTAAAATCCGGTCAGACCTGGTTTCTAAGTAATAAAGGTGAGAGTCTTGCATATTCAGATTGGAAAAGGTATAGGTGTTGCCGAGGTAATGCTTATTGATTACTTGTGTGTCGGGGTGATGCTGAATGAACTCCGCCAATTCCTGTATCGAGGAAGAGGGAATGTCAGCGATTGAATAAAATGTCTCCTTAATATTGTCTTTTACCTTATTCATTGCAGTTAGAGTCCTGTCTTTTAATTCACTCCCATTTAACTCCATAAGTCCACTCCTCATTTCTTATTATTGCATTTCATCTTTTGCTTATTTAAAGATTAGGGAACTGACCAATCTTAATTTCATTAAATCTACCGTTAGCTTACCAGGATCTTTTCAAACTTAATGATACTGAAACCAAACAAACCACCCTTTTTCCTTACTTTTCGCCAAAAATATTTGGCCTTGAGCTAAGCTTGCTCCAGGTGCTTGAGGGAATTCTAACCGTACAAGCCACGACATTTCAGCAATTTCCTTTCCACAAAAGCTTTTTGCCATTCCGAAATAGACTTCTTCTTCTTTATTTCCAACTGTCTCGGGAAAAGGTTTGGCAGTTACTATACTCCACTTAGTGTATATGCCGGGAAAATCATCTATTCCAGTTCCATAAGTTTTTGGTATTAAAGAATTTAATGCCCCAATAACCTCTTTTGTGTCCTGGATAGATGTTTGTTCTAATTCACTTAGCACCGGACAATCATTGGATTGTGCGTGGACTTCAACTGACCCCAAAGTAAAAAAGGATATGGCAAAGAGCGATAGAGTCAATGCTTTCAAAATAAATTCACCTCTTTTCTAATTTCCCCAAAAAGAAAAGAGTTATCAAGGCTTCTTCAACTTTTACTTCATACCTAAATCGACTGTCATTTTTACATGTTGAATAGCAGCAGTAGAAATAGCAATATCCTTTTAACCATTTTTAATTTTCAAAGTAAAAATGGTGCATATTACCGGTAGGAGGTGATATGGTGGCTGACAAGAAGAAAATTTCCAAAGACATAGAAAAATACAGTTCATTAGACAATGGAAACAAAAACGATCGACACAATGATAATGCTAGGGCAGCGGCAGCTCTTGAACAAGAAACCCCAAGAATTAATACAGATAATCTTTAGGCATTTTGTGGCGGGTTCTTATTCTACTTTTCCGGTCCGATTCTCTTCACCGGCCTTAACGTAATATCTGTTATAATTCCCCTATAAAAAAAGCGCGGGATCGATCCCCGCGCTTCAAACAGCTAACATTGACAAATCATTAAATGATTACCGTCCAAATCCTCAAAGTTAAACCAGTTACCTTCAATATTTGTTGTGATTTTTACATTTTTGCTTTTCATATATTCGTAAGCTTCTTCAATATTATTTGTGTTCAAATGAAAAGGCGGAGCTTTATAGATCCTTTCCTCTGAATAAATTTTACTGTCCAATACGATATCAGTTCCGTTCATAGGCAGTATGTATAGATGACCGAATAAAATCTCTCCATCTGCCGGTAATCCCAATATGTCACAATACCAGTCGCGTGCTCTTTCAATGTCACTCACAGGAATGAATGTAGTTCCGATTTGATTTAACACTGGATTTGCCATCATCATTTCCCCCTCTTGATATATATTTTCTTACAATATCTCTTGTTGAAATTACCTGACGTGATCTTAATTCCAATTATTTCAAAATTGTGGAGCTTACTCAAGACAAATTTTTTATAAAAAAGAGAGTATTCGTTCTAGTTAATAAAAGAGACGATGACTCTCATAATAAAGGGTTCGGGTTAGGATTTCGAATACAAAAACTAAATTAACACACCAATCAGCAGTACTATTCGTTTCTGAATTAGACTGCTTTTTTTGTTGAAATATTTAGGGGTAAATAAAATAAACGGTAAATCCGCTCTGAATTTCGACCTCTTTTAACATGGGGGCATACGTTTTTGACAGCATGAAAATTCACATGCTAATTGTTATACCAATTGGTGTGCTACGAATGATATTTAATTAGCAGGTGGTGGGTGTTGATTTTTAGAGGCAAATCATTAAGCAGACATTTTTTTCATCCTTAATTGTGAGTAAACTCTGACTGTTTTAATAAGGGGAGTTTTTCCCCTTATCCTGCAGAATCGGGCCAGGTTCCGGGATATAAGGGAAGTTTTTTCCGTTAAGGCAAGGTAAAATGGTCCATTTTCATGCTTTTTGAGTAAATAGGGGGAATGTTTCCCTCTATTTACTCCATATTTCGTGCTAATTCCTCTATAAGAGGAAATTCTCTCCTTATTTTGGCAGGTTATTTTATGGGGATTATTGTATATTCGGAATCGCTGACCAGTGCTTATCCTGGGATAAAAAATGCTTGGAGCATTTGTCTCCAAGCATTTTTCTATTCAGATTTTCTTGCCAAATTGCCTCTTGATTTTGGTGCGAATTACTATACGAAAAGCAATGTTCATTCATATTTTGTACTTCAAAACAGAACCCCTTACTCTCATAAGCCATCGCCTTGTTATGACTCATTATGCCCTGCCCTATTAGATTTCCACTTGCCAAATCTATCTGGTCCCTATTGTGTTTATTCGCTCCCCGCCGGAAGTTCAACCGTAAACGGCTCTAAATCCTCAGAAGAGACGAACGATGAAAATTCAAACTGGAGGACCGTATCTTCCAGGTTAAAGTCCTGTATTTTTTCTTCTCCGTTCAAATCGAATGTGGATCGGTAGTGTGCAGTGGCTTGATCGATAATTGTTACTTTATTTAATGTAATTCCATGGTTTTTAGGCGGAAATGGATTGTCGGGATCAATTTTCGATGCATAATTCTTATCGACCAGCCAGAAAGCATATTCCAGGTTATGATTGATTATTTCCTTTTTATGATCACTCAAGTTCTCCGGGAGCCCTGTAAGTTGATAATCTACTACTAATTTATCGCCTTGCTGCATTACATCATTTACCTGCAGCCCTAAACCAATGCGCTCGCTTTTTAACGTAAATGTCTTCTTATCCAGCAGCTGCTCTTCTCTTGGAGCTGCTATACTTATCTGCGGATAAAAAGTCAGGGAAGTGATGTCAGCCTTCAGCTTGGTCATCTCTGTCCGCACGGTACTGTGATAACCATCTTCCTGTTCCGAATCCTCGAGTCTCGTTTGGTTTCCAAACCTATACACATTCCCTTTATTATCAACGGCTTTTGAAATCCTCATGTCATCACCCTTGTATTTCTTGGAGGTTTCATAAACAAGGGAAGACGTTTCCTTTGCTGTAAGAATCTCTTTTATCCGAATTTTGCCCCTCTTGTCCGGGTACTTCTGCTCTTGATCAATCGCAACGGTGCTATTCTGATCTTGCCTAATCGGAATATCAAAATTCCATTCTCCCTTGATCCCATTGATATTATGGATTGTTATAGGAAGACTGAAATTCTCCTTAAATGATTCATATGGATATTCCATTTTCCATTGAAAGTTATACCCATTATCCACTTTCCTAATGTCTGTTGACTTTCCATTCAGCCAAGGGTCGTTGTCTCCTTTATTGTCTTCAAAGTTCACATCAAAACTGACTTCGCCTTTTTCGTTTCGTCCATTTTCAACTCGATCATCTACAAATCCCGTGATGGACACGACGCTTCCATCAAAGTAAGCGCTGGTCAATTTGACCGTCACTCCATTTTTCGTAATCGCTTGGTTTAGTTCAGTAACGGCATTCTGATTGGCCAGATCAATACCCCTTTGATCGCTGAATTCTTGAAAAATCCCGCCGATTAAAGGAGCATTTGCCAAGACATTATTCATTGCAGGATGGACAAATCCGGAGGCAATCGTGATTCCAAGGACGGCAGCTGCAGACGCTGCACCGGCAAGAATCTTCTTTTTCTTTCCAGTTCCCTTATTCCCATTTCTGTTTATCCCTTTGGAAATGGCATGTAAAACTTTTTCTTTCGGCACTGATATTTGTTCAACTGCGCCCTTGAGTTCCTTGTTATCCATGGGATCTTTCCTCCTCTTTTTCATAAAGCTTTTTCAACTCTGCTTTTCCTCTGCTTAAGTAGGTTTTTACGGTATTCTCCGGGATTTCCATCGCAGTGCTGATCGTCTTGATCGAATAATCATGATAGTAGAAGAGAATAATGGCAGTACGATGATTCAGTTTCAGCTGCCCAATGGCCTGTAACAACTGTGAAGACCCTTCAATGTCTGGAGTTGAATCATCCGGCATGTTGGACAAATATTCATCATTCATTGGCACCACTTTGCCTCGTTTCTTAATTACATCCACCGCACACCGAATCACAATCCTGGTCAGCCAGGTCAGAAAATACTCCGGATGTTTCAACGAGCGGATCGATTTATAAGCCTGATAAGCTGCTTCCTGGACAACATCCAATGCATCATCTTCGTTATGTACATACAGATAAGCGGTCCTGTAGATTCGTTCATAATGCTGCTGAACTAACTTTTCAAAAGCGTTCTTATTTCCTTTTATTGCTTTTTTAACTAGACGCTGGCTTTCATTTTGCACCTGTTTTGCCCCCCTTTACTTATTAGTGGGATCTATTCTTAATAAAAGTTTCAATAAGTTTAAGTAATTTCTTGAAAACATATCATGTAAGGGTTAACCGGGGACGGTTCTTATCCTATTTTTTAAGGAGAATCCAGTGTGACCCTAACCATTCAGACCCAAAGATTTTTCGACAAGTTGGTTGATAAATCGGAAAAGTGGCTTGTATTTTTAAAATGTGGATCGTAAATGTGGAAAGTGGATCGTATTTTCCAAAAGTGGATCGTAAATGTGGAAAGTGGAATGTATATTTAATTGTGGGGATTTGGTCAGGTTCTTTCCAACTTTTTTGTCTCTATTAGTCATATTGTAATACATAAGACAGATTGTTAAAGGAAATATTATTTATTGGAGGTGTATTTAATGAAGGACAGAACAATATTGAACTTGTTGACCCTTAGTGGCATTGCTGGAAGCATATTTTTTTTATTACGCAAAAAAGGGAATACAAAAGATTGGTTTCTAATTTTCTTTATTAAAACCTTAGTTTCTACAATAATTGATGGACCAGTAGTTAAGACCAAATTCGTGCAATATCCACACCGATATTTATCTAAATTATTTGATTCTAACATTGTGTTTTTATATATATTGTTTCCTTTATCGTGTGTTATGTATAATCAATTCACTTATAAAATGAAACCATTAACTTCAGTTTTGAGTGTTTTTCTTTTTAGTGGACCGATGGCAGCTATAGAGCATTGGCTGGAAAAAAACACAAATTTAGTCAAATATAATCGAGGCTGGAATAGTTTTATTTCACTTATAGTTCTTTCGTTTACTTTTTCACTTGTAAAAGGATGCATTGAGGGAATTCGTTTCTTAAATAAAAAAGTCAATAGTCCCTCAGATAATCCTAATTAAATATTCCTTCCTTCATTAACCTGCCCCATTGAATTGAAGATGGACAATAGCGTGAGATCAGTTGTTTATCTTCAGTTATTGCCCCCTTAAGTTGAATAAATAGTTTAAACTCTCCATTTTTTTGCTTTTGATATTTATTAAATAACAAGACAACGTGAATAGGAATATATCCTAACATCCCGCCAATTGTATTTAAGATTAAATCGTCAACATCAAAACTTCCAAACTTAAAAATGAATTGAATAAGTTCAAATGTTAAACTCAAACAAAATGTTGCTATCATTACCTTCTTAAACATTCGAAAACGTTTTGATAATAATGGTAAAATAAAACCAAACGGTGAAAAACCAATTATATTTCCAGCTAGGTTTTCAATTCTTATATTTAAATTTATATCTGTTAAGAACAAATAAAAGATTATCGTTTTAAATGGAATAAAGTTATGACTGTTCCAAAAGTGACCGTCATACCTAAAAGTAAAATGATTAATCATGTCAGGGATTGTTAGAAATTTAAATAGGATTATTTTTGAAAGAACCAATAAATAAAGAAACAACACTACTACTAAAATTACTTTTATAAAAAGTCTCATACCAAATGACTCCTATCGTCTTGTCCAGAACAAGCTAGGGGCGGCTGCTATATTCAGCAAACTCCCCTTTAATGAAACTTCTTGGCTTCAATTTCTCTTCTTTTCAATTTACTGTAATAATACTATTTAACCAGGTTAGACATAAGCTTTGTAAGTGTCTCTTTTTTAATAAAAGGAGCCAGGTCTGCAACCAAATTGGGAGTTAAATCCGACAAATCAACCTTCTGAAGTAGATGATCAAGATTGTCTTTACCAACAAAAGGGGCAATGTCTACTAATGTTTCAATTTCTACCGATCTCTCTTCATCCCCAACCTTTTCAATCAAGTTGGCTAATGTTTCTTGACTAATAAAGGGCGCAAGTCCAGGTAATTCTCCCCAACTAACATCTTTTATATCCGTGTCTTCCACTAGTTGATTAAGGTAATTTCCAAGAAAGGGAGCAACACTAATTAGCTTCTCCATTGATATCTCAACTGTTTTTGTATTATTAACCAAATGAATTAACGTTTCACTTTTTAGGAATGGCGCTAGACCAACAACATGATTCCATTCAATATTTGTAAGGTCTGCATTTAACACCATTCTGTCAATATCGTTTACTAAAAATGGAGCAATCTCAATAAGTTCTTCTACATTTAAAGAAGTTTCTATGTTGGATACAAGTTTACTTAATGTACTTTGTTTGATAAATGGAGCTAATGAAGTAATTTGGTCCCATGAAATATTTGCACTTTCAACTTTGTTTACAAATCCATCAAGAGATTCTCTTTCCATAAATGGACTCAATTCTACAAGGTGTTCTAAGTCAAACGTTTGGGAAGAAACCTTGTTAGCTACATTTTCAATCGTACTTGTCTTTAACAATGGAGCTAATGATACAAATCCCTCCACCTCTGACTCCCCTGAATTAAGTAATTCTGCAGCTTGTTCAGGAAGTTTGTCAGACAGCTTCTCCACTAATTTACCCACATTTCTTGGTTGGCTGCCTGATATACCCCCACTTAGGATATTATCTACGGAAGTACCAAATAACCTCCCTACCGTTACAAGTGTACCAACATCCGGTAATGATTCCCCACGTTCCCACTTAGAGATAGCCTGGTGACTTACATTTAATTTTTCAGCAAGTTCGACTTGCGTTAGATCCTTCTTTTTCCGCAATGTAGAGATATATGATCCGATTAAGCTTGCATTTAGCATAAAGTACTCATCCTTTAACTTAAATTTTAAACAGAGCGCCCTGTTGAATAAAGAATAGCACAGGACCACATCATAGCCTATCAACTGCTGGTTGAAATAGGATTTAATAAGTTCTACCATAAGTTGAATGTCGTTTTTTTTGGTTATTGGGGACCGTTCTCCTCCTACTTTTCACGGTGGACCTGAGTGCCCCTAACCATCCTGACCCAAAGATTTTTCGACAAGTTGCTTGATAAACGGGAAAGTGGCTCGTATTTTTAAAATGTGGCTCGTAAATGTGGAATGTGGCTCGTATTTTCCAAAGTTGGCACGTAAATGAGTAGAGTGGAATGTATATTTAAATGTGGGGGATTTGTCCAGGTTTCTTCCCCAACTTTTCACAGTGAATCCAGCCTTGCAGGCAAGCTTGATAATGATGAGCTCCATTTTTTCTTGTAAAAGAAGAAAAGTAGAGCGGGTATCGTCCCCACTCTACTTCGTACCCTCCCCAAGAATATAACGAGAAAACCACCTCAAATTCTGCTCCATAACCGCCACATTCATTCCCGGCTGCTCAGAACTATAGGCCATTCCTTTAAAAACGACTAACTCTGTCTCCACTTCCATATCCTTTAACCCTTGATACAGCTCATATGCATTTGTAATCGGAACCCTAACATCCACTTCACCATGCTGGATCAAAGTGGGCGTACAGGCAGATTTGATATAGGTCATGGGTGATGTTCTCTCGTAAATCTCCGGATCATGCCATGGATCATTTCCGAGATGCATCCTGATAAACCAAGGGATATCCGTATTCACATAATGGTGACGCCAATTCGTGATTCCGCCTCCGACTGAAACAGCTTTGAACCGATCACTATAGATGGAACAGAAGGCTGAAATGAATCCCCCCTGGCTCCATCCCATCACTCCTACCCGGTCCTTATCGACAATCCCCTTGTCAACCAGTGCATCCACCCCGGATATGACATCCTGGTAGTCACCGATTCCCAGGTTTCGATAGTTCGCTTTTAAAAAATCATTTCCGTAACCGGAACTGCCCCTGTAGTTTGGTTCCAACACGATAAAGCCCTTTTCGATAAACGATTCAATCGGATATTTTTCATTAAAACAGCCAGAATGGATCGGGAAAGATGCCCACGCAGGACCGCCATGGTTGATCACTAATAAGGGATATTTTTTATTCGCGTCAAACTCTGCCGGTGTTGATAAAACCCCCTCTATTTCAAGACCATCAGTACTTTTCCATGAGATGATTTCCCTGTTGCTTTTAAGCTTTCCTTTGAAAAAACTATTTTCATCCGTTATCTTTTTATCGTCCAAATAGACTTCAAAGGTTTCATTCGGTATGGCCTTGGTATAGGCTAGATGATTTCCACCCTCAGTAATGGATGAATCCAGTATAAAACCATCCTTGCTGATCCTTTCCACCGTGCCATCCTCGGATAACAACCCGAGATGAACATTCGTTTTATCCTGCCATCTCATTAAAATCCCCTTGGTTGTCCACCGTAATGGAAGTACCGTACTATCAAAGTTGGTTAAAGGCTGAGTTTGCTTGCGAGTATGAAGATCATATACCTCCAGTGTACTGTCCTGTATATGTTTTTTATAGAACTCCTTCTCCTTTATGCTTGCTGAGTAACAGATTTGGCTGCCGTCGGGAGAAATACAGACGCTCCCGCCCAACAACTTATCGATATTCAATTTTCGCAGATCGCCGGCTTCAATATCCAGCATGTATAAATCCTGATTAAAAAAATCTCCCATGTCCGGGCTCGGGGCAGTCATCAATACAGCCTTTTTCCCATCACTTGAAATTTCAAATTCATGGATATGAAAATCCAGACCGTCCGTTAGTTGGTGCACCACGCTATCTTTCCTAGAATCAATGTAATATAAAGAATGATTCCTGTATTCTTTGCCTACATGATGGAAATCTCCATAGCTCTCCCTGCGTTTCTTAATTTCCCCGGATTCCTTTGACGGCGCAATATAATAAAGACCCTCGCCTGCAGGATTCCACTTGAATGTACTTACTCCTTCTTTTTCATCCGTGATTTGAACCCTGTTATCACCACCAAATGACTCTACAAAAATTTGATTTCCTCCACCAACACAACGAAGATATGCAAGTTGTCCAGAATCAGGCGACCACAATGGGGACGTCCCCTCTGTTAATGCGAAACATTCCCCCTTATTTTTTTCATAGATCCAAATTTGATTCTTGTATGTATTGTCTTTCCAGTCGGCAGTACGTTTGACGAATGCTATGTTTTTGCCATCGTCACTTATGTTTATGCTTGATAAGGTTGGTAGTGAGATAAGGTCTTCTATAGTTGGATATGTTTTTTCATTTATTTTCATTAATGAGACTCCTAATCTTTGTTGGTATTGTCTAAGACTTAAAAGGGCTTGACAATACCCATTGATTTTAAGCTTTTTCATTAACCTGATTAATAATTAAAGAAGGCAATGCGGGATCAATTCGCTGATCTTCAGTTAATGCCCCGCATTACGTTAAGTATAATACTTCTCGATGCCTCAATTTGAAGACAGTATAAGAAGAAGCTGCCAGTATGACAGCCTTGATTTTGTTTAGCCTCTGTTATTGAAATCAATTATTTAAAATCTCTTCTATATAATCTAAAAGAATAAATTGCACCGACTAAAAATACAATCCCTTCAAATAGAATGAACAACTGACGGAAGTACTCCATATTATTATCGACCAATGAAATAAAAATGGTAATCATGATCATTTGGGTAGTAAACATACAAGAAGTGATTTTTAAATAAATGGCATTTGTTCTTTCATCTGGTTTACCAAATTTTTTACCAATATAAATCAGTGTAAATATTGACACCACATGTAAAATCATCGTCAATCCAACAATAACATTAAAGTTTCGTGAGCTTTCCAACATCCAATCATTTAGAACATCAATCATCATTTTCACCCTTTCTCACGTAGAAAAATAACTCATTAACATCTACTTCAAAATAGTTAGCTATTCTAAACGCTAATACCAGGGATGGGGAATAATTATTTTTTTCCATTACGAAGATGGTTTGTTTAGAAACACCAACTGCTTCAGCCAATTCCTTCTGAGACATTCGCCTTAACACTCTGTGCTCATATACTTTATTTTCAATTGAATCTCCAAAGTCTTCTTTCACATATAACACCTTCTTTTTTACTTATATTTACATTATAAATAATTATTTAATAAAAGTAAAGTAAACTTATACAAATGATAATTATTTTTATATAAATGATTATTAACCTGCCCCATTCTTAAAGAAAATAACTAAAAATCAACACACACCTTTAACTATCTCCCTCAATTGTTGTATTCTTTCTATTTGACCATATCCAACCTAAATAAATGATGTATCCAATAAGAAGAGGTGATACAGCAATCAAACTGAAACTGTTTGGCAAATAAATGAACAAAACAATGCAATTAAAAAATAAGGTCAGGAACCATTAACCACGACCACATTCGAGAAGTACAAGAAACAAAAAAGGAACTCGCTGCAGCAAATAAAAGACATTGGTGGCAGTCTTGGAAAAAATAAATTATTAGAAATCAGGGATTAGCCTCTGTTCTAATTTTTCCTTTCAAAACTAAGCTCATCGCGACGAAGTTAAAGTTCAGGCAGGTCAAACAGAATTTTTGTCGAAACTTATACATTAGACATATGACATTCATTAAATTGGAGGAAAAAATGATGGCAGAAGTTTTGTTGTTACATCATGTTTTAGGCCGTACGACGGGGATTGAAGCAATCGCCGATCAACTGAGAGATGCGGGGCATATTGTGCACGTGCCAGATTTATTTGATGGCCGCACATTTTCCTCGTTGGAAGAAGGCTTGGCGTATATTAAGGAAATCGGATTTGAAGAAGTGACGGCGCGTGGCGTTAGTGCAGCCGGCGACCTTTCACGCGATGTCGTCTATGCTGGATTTTCACTCGGTGTCCCGGCAGCACAGAAGCTCTCTCAAACTCGTGAAGGAGCCAGAGGCGCACTGTTTTTTCATGCCTGCCTCCCGACCTCGGAGTTCGAATCTCCGTGGCCAGCCGACTTGCCTGTGCAAATTCACGCCATGAATGCTGATCCTTTTTTCGTTGAAGACGGCGACATCAACGCGGCCCGTGGACTTGTGGCGTCGGCCAACCACGCTGAACTTTTTTTGTACGAGGGCAAGGAACATCTCTTCACCGACAGCAGTATACCGTCTTATGATGCTGATGCGACGAAGCTTGTGATCAAGCGGGTTCTCGACTTTCTCGCATAGCTGTCAACAACAAAAATCAGCAGACTGGAATGAAAAACGCCATGGAATCAAGGCTCCCTGGCGTTCTTCATTTATTTCTCATTTAAAATGAAATGTCTTAATTAATTTCGATATTCTTACACCGTAAGTAAAGAATTTTTATGAACTCATCTCTATCAATGGGAGAAATGAGCACGGAATTATAGTAACCGTACACAACCTCAAGCCTTTTCAGTGACAATGCAGGACTTGATAATGGGTTTGTTGTTTTATTTACAGATTTTATCGTGTCTAACGGAATATTCTTTTTAAAAGGACCAAACTTAATGATTAAGTTGTTCTCGTCTATAAAATAAAAGGTGGTTAACCACATCCATAAAATAAATATTGGCAGAATAACGCTAAGAGTAAACGTAATTATAAAATCAAGGATATTTGGTGTTTTTTCTATAAGTGCATAAAGACCACTTCCAATAGCAAAGATCATAGTTATCCAAACGATACTGGATAACCACCAATCTTTACGTGACTTAAATTTCAATAAGTTCACCCCCAAGAAATTCGGAAACTCCTAACGAAAAACAAATCATTAAAGTTTCGGATTGCTACGTTAACCTGCCCAATGAATGTAGACAAAGCAAGAGACTAAACGAATGATCTTCAGCTTTTCCCCGATAGTAAAGGAAGCAGGTTATCCTTCAAACGGCAAAGGTTGAGATCCGTCAACATCTGTAAATCCATATTTCTTTGCTAGATCAGCCACCATAACGGCTACACCGGAAATCTCAGATACCTCGGTATCTGATGCCAGAGCCGCCACAGCACGGCCTACATACGCAGTCGTTTCAGTTGCTCCATCCTCTGGTCCAAAACCTGAGTCTTTAACTCTTTCCGTCCTCATCCAACCTGGGCAAACAGCAACCGCTGAAACGTTAAACTCCTTCAATTCCTTAGCCATTCCCATTGTCATGCGATTGATCGCATTCATGGCTAAATCGTAATATAAATTTCCTGAGATTCTATCCTTAATAAAAAAAGTGATGTTTACAATCAAACCTTTACGGTGCTGTGTCATCAGCGGTGCAGCATATCGAGTAGTCAGCAAGTAAGCCTGCGGTCCGGAAACCATCATCGCATCCCAATGCTCCCGTGGCCGCTGCCAAAAAAGCCGTCCCTCTCCTGCTGGCAGGGAACTTTCAGAACCTCCAAAAATACTATTGACCAGAATATCAATCCGACCGTGTTCCCTCTCTATTTGTTCAAACAGGTTTCTCACATCATTGTCGTTTGTGTGATCACAACGTATCGCGATGCCTTTGCCTCCTCGTGAAGTGACACCAGCTGCAGTTTCCTCAATTGTTTCTGGTCGATTATCGGTTGTCGCCCCCTGTACACTCCGACCTGTCACATACACCGTTGCTCCCGCACTGCCCAATTCGAAAGCAATTCCCCTGCCCGCTCCACGTGAGGCACCTGAAACGACAGCAATCTTCCCTTGCAATGGTTTCATTTAAACCCCTCCATATCAAACTCAAAAGCTATCATTACGCTAAAGTTATTCGTACTTAGCCCCCAAATGTACCCACTCAGTTCTCTATTAGTAACTAACTTGCTCATAGACGCTCCCTTAGTTTTGATTTCCACCTCAATAATTACTTACTTTCTTTGTCAATGTTCTCGCCCCATTCAAAACCAGCCTTCCCCATATAATAAAGAACAGATGCGGAGGATATAATCCCAAATAATATTAAAGTAAGTCCCATTAAAACCTCCTAATTAAATTTCTGCATATTCCATAAACCTGCCCAATTCATAAAAAAGACCATAATTAACTGAAAATCAACACAGACGCACCGGTGTATTGGTCTATCGCAACCGTTAGTTTACTGTCGGTGGCTTTTATTCGCTCTGAGGATGATCTCGTCAACGACTTGATCGATCGGTGCGGTGGCATCGATTATAATCCCGTTTTTGGGAATGCCTTCTTTCGTTTGATGCAAGCGCGAAATGATTTCCCGTTCCTCTTGCCTTCCACCCCAGTCAGTTGGGTCAAGTGCCACTCGCTCATCAATCCTCCGGAGACAGGTTTCCAGGTCGACCTCAAGGATAAACACTCCGTCGAAGAGATTGATGAATTTGGGGGAATTCCGCGAACCACCGCAGAAAAATGTTACCGCCTCATCCTGGTTGGCGACCAAAGCTTTTACTTTATCTATGTGCCAAATGTGGTTCGCGTGCGTAGCGCTATCCGTTGGTGTACCAGTTTCCGGATCACCTTGATAAGCTAATTCACGGTCACCATGAATGGCATGGTAGCCGCGTTGCTGCAATTCATTGCAGACCGCAGTTTTGCCTGTGCCGGAGACACCTTCAATCAGATAATTCCTAATACCCATGATCATTAGACCCTCCATTCAATTAGATAAGCACACTATATTGGACAGATGCACGGGGACGGTTCCAGTGCTTCGGAAGCAAGAGAACCGTCCCCACCATACTATTTATTAATTCGTTTGTTCACTTCAATCGCAATGAACTCCGGCAGATAATTGGGGGTACATCCTTTTGATACCTTTTCATCTTTGTAAAGACCCGTTTTCTCGCCAAGTTTAATACAACGTGCTCGATACTTTTCATCATAAACGCCGATCCAGCCTGCGGTGAAATTCATAGCCCATTGAACTTCCGGTTCTTCCTGCGTAATAGTAGCTTCTAATGCAGATAACAAGTATGCTGTGTTATCAGGCGGTGTTTGTCCAGTCCATCTCAATCGCCCTTGATAATACCAGAAAGTTCGCCTTTGAAGAGCTGAAGAACTATTTTCCCATGACTCCATCAATGCAATTTTCTTCTTGTCCTTGGTGAGCTGATTAGCCATTAACCAATCCATTAAGTTATTTCGCTCATCAAAAGTGTGAGTCTGCATATCCTTATCAAGCTTATTTAGCACATCTTGTGAAAGAAGTTTTTTGTCCATAATCAAGATTGCTAACAGTCTTGACAAAAATTCTTCGGTTGACCAAAGTTCTATAGCCAGTTCGTGATCTTTTTTAATGTCCTTCGCGATTTTTCGTAAGTCGCCCAGCTTAGTTTCACTATTGATCTGAGATAGAATGTTTTCTGCTTTTGATGAGCGTTTTATTTCTATACCTTTATTTTCATTCATTTTATACAACTCCTTTTTTAAAGCACTGTTTCATAATATCAAAGACTTAATTTCGTTATAAGTCATATGCAGTGGTGTGCCTCCAAAGTTAATATTGTAGTGTATATTGTATTGAAGCTTTCTCTACCTATCTTTAAAAAAAGCAGCCATCTTTAATATTATAATAACATTTATTTCCTTTTAACAACGAAAAGAGCATTCCTTTTTAAAGAAACGCCCCCGTTAGTTATACATTAGACTTAAGAAATAAATGCTGTGACAATAAGTCATTATTTCTTACTTTTTCGTTCTAAAAATATAGGTGCTATATTTAGTAAGATAGAAACAATTGTCAAAAACCATAATGCCCTTGCCATACCAGGTACTACATCCGATAAAGCCGCCCAATCTTCCACTTTTACCCACCGGGATACATAACTGTAATCTGCACAAAGTGTTAATGCTGTAAATGATAATCCCATCGCCATGGCGAGCTTATATTCCTTTCCTGCTGCATACATATAAAGATTTATAAACGTTGCTGCTATTGCAATAACCCCTAATATTACCCACATATCTTACCTCCATATAATTTTATGACGTGTGATCATACTAATGTGCATCATCTCAATTTTTTCTAAGTGAAATAATTCACATACTCTCCTGATATAGACCCCCTACATATACAGGAGTGCTTCCCTTTAAATGAATATTTCCCAGCATTACCTTAAGTGTCTAATAGAATTTGAGTTTTCTTGATCTAATACATAATCATGAACAAACCCCAATAATTTCTTCATTTATTTAAGCGGAATCATCTTTCACGAAGCTTATTTTATTTTTGAATAAATACAAGTGTCAGTTAGCTTGCTGCCATCTGAGGATAAATCATCATTTCTTAAAGTTCCTTCTAATTCAAAACCCAGTTTTTCTGGAATCGCACGACTTTTATCGTTTGTTGATTCACATCTTATTTCAATCCTTCTAAATTTGAGTTGCTGAAAGCCAAAGTTAGTTAACTCATTTACTGCTTCTGTCATATATCCATTGCCACTAAATTGCGAGTTAACCCAGTATCCAATTTCACATTTGGAAATCTTCCAATTAATTCTGTGAAGGCTGGCAGTTCCTATAAAATCATTGGCATCCTTATGAAAGATAAGGTAGCGAAAGCTTTCTCTTTTCAAAAAATCTATATGGGCGTTTCTCAGGAGAATTTCTGTTTCTTCAACAGTAGGAATTGTCTGGAATAAATTCAACCATTGCTTTAACTCATTAATTGAATCCTTAATAGCTTGGTGTACTACATTCCCGTCACCAGCTTGCTGTGGTGCTCGAAGAATTAATCTGTCTGTTTCTATTTGCAACGGAACATCTGTTAAAATAGGATCCATATCATTTCCCCTCTCTAAAACTTTAAATTAAGACCTAAAAATGAAAATATTAAAGGATTCATTGAAATTGCTATTAATGTAATTCAACAAAAAAGCACATGAATCCTCCGAACCAAAGTAATTAAATAAGCTGCCCTTAACGGCTCAAAGAAAAAGCCGGAGATCAGCTGCCCTCTCCTTAGCTATCGTCCCCGGTAATATAAGTACAATTTTTCTATTTAATTTAAATTTATTTAAATAAATCTCTTTAAATATTCGCCAAATATTTTGTTCATAACTTTGGGGGTGTTTTCTAAATAAATGTTAATTTGTTCAATGTTCGATTCGAATTGATCAGAGTTACTTTCTTCTGTTGGAAAATCAGATATTCCTTTTATAATTATGCACTCCACATCATTCTTCTTACAGATATAAGCAATTGCAGCCGCTTCTGTATCGGCTATAATTATTTTATTTTCTTTAAGTTCTACATAGTCCTTCCACATAACTACTGCTTTATCAGCGGTGCCAATTGTTCCGGTATAAAAATCATTTCCATATTTTGATAGTTCAATATCGACTATGAAGGATTGTTTAATAAAAGGCTCAATTTCTTTTACTGTGCAATCATATTGAACGGCTTTATCGGGTACAAAAATATCCAAATTACTGAACTTATCATCTATTCCTGCACATGTTCCAGCAACGATTACTTTAGTTAAATTAAATTTAGAGATCATATACTGATTCCCGCCAACACCATTTACTTTTCTTACACCGGTACTATAAAAAACGAGCTCAGTATCATTAATTGTTCTCAAGAAATACTCGCCAAAAGGATAACCGAAACGTTCGTTATCTTTTATGCTAAAGTATTCCAATGCCGCTTCATATTCCCACTTCGTCGCTAAACTTATTCCTATCATTGACTTATCACCCTACTTTTTGTATAAAAAACCTTAATATCCATTAACACCGACTTTTTGCAGATCCATAATTATATAGATTTTTTAAGCTAACCTGCCCTTCTTGAACAAAGGGGCGGCTGCTTGTTCAGCAAACGCCCCTGTTTAATGAAATAAAGAAAAAGCTTATATAGGCATACTCATACTAATTGTTCTGGTTTCAAACCCCAGATTTTCATATAGTTTAATTGCTTTATTTCCTTCAAATACACTTAAACGGATTTCTGAATATCCTTCTTGTTTAAGTTGTTCAACGGCTTTGTTAATCAGTTGTTTTGAGATACCTTTTCCTCTATATTCGTCTAAAACAAATAATTCATATATAAATCCAATTGTCTTATTTGAAAACTGGTCTTTACTGCCACCTAAAAGAATCCAACCCAACAACTTATCGTTTTCTGTTGAAATTAAATAATAGCAATTCTTCTTTAAAAGTGGTTCTACCAGTTGTTTTGCTTTTTCAATTGTTGGTTTCACTTCACCTAACGTTCCCTCATATATCGCTTGTGGTGATAGTTCCAATATCATTTCAATTTCTAATTCACTTGGTTTTCTTATATTCATTAAATTAACCTCCAAAACTTCTATCTATTATTTATGTATTTGAAGTTTTTCAACTATACTGCCCAATAATTGAATAAAGCAATTGCCGTGGTTAATGACTGGACTTCAGTTATCCTCCTTTTAATATCAATACCTTCTTATAATTATTTACTAATGTTTCTAATATTGCTACTATTTAAAATGAAATAATTTACAGAAGGGGAGGATTCTTTTGAGTATGAGAAATGATAAGACTATTATTAGTGAGGTTACAATTAATACACCATTAAATTTAGTTTGGTATGCCTGGACAATCTCTGAAAGAGTTGCTGAATGGTTTGCACCTGAAGCGGTAGTAGAAGCTAAGGAAGGCGGTGCATACGAGCTATATTTTATACCTGGAAATAAAACTTGTATGAATACTAGGGGTTGTAAACTCACTAAACTTATCAAGGAAAAAGAGCTACATTTTACATGGAAAGGCCCAGATCAGTTCGAGTCATTAATGAACAATGAAAATGAACTAACAACTGTCAATGTGAGTTTAGAGTCACTCAATGAAAATTCCACCAAGGTAATTGTTGAACATAGTGGATTCAAAGATAATAATGATTGGATTGAAGCAATTAAGTGGCACCAGATGGCTTGGTCAGGAGTCCTTGATAGTTTAAAATCTACTTTAGAAAAGGGCGAAGGAAATCTATGTTGTCAGCCAGTTAAGTAAACTTCAACTATACCAAGATGTCTACTGTACCACGTTTTTTGTTTTGTGTTCTTTACTTGGGAAACTCTTGTTCAATTATCCTGCTCCAATAATTGAAAATGGGCAATAGCCGTTTTAATTAGCTGATCTTCGGTTATTACCCCCTTTTCTTGAACAAGGAAGTGGTGACAACTTTGTACAAGAAACGCTCCTATAAATTATTTTACTTTCTTGGAATTATAGAAGAACCAAAGGCTTAAAAGCAAAAATAAAATGAAAAACCAATTGCCAAAGAGAGACGTTGAACCTGGTTGAGCTGAGAACATTTCATCACTAACATTTACACCAACAAACACAATGGCATTCGTTAATCGCTCTAAAGTATAAATGACTCCACTGGTAAGAATACTTAGCCATCCTAACAACATATAAGTTTGAGAATTCATTAAAATACCCCTTTTCTTAAAAAACTCTTTAATATTAGACGAAATCCTCATTATCTAAGTTTCGACTAATCCATTAAACTGCTCCGATACTTGAACAAAAGGAAGGCCGCTTGACCCTCTTTAACGGAATAATCCTAGTTCTTCATTTGTTACCCTTTGAATTTCTCCGATTTTGAATTCTATTATTTCTTTGACTTCTTCTTCAGATGTATATTGTTGAAAATACTTTTCAATCTCCCAAGCTAGCATCATAGTGGTATGGTCTATATAAAAGTAATTAAAATCTCGTTGATAATCTTCTGAGGGGATGTTGAGATTATGGTTGTTTAAAACATCTTGATATGACTCTTTTACAAATTGAATCAACCGTGTGTCATATAAATCTTGACACAATATTGTTATGTCTCTTAAAGGGGAACCCAAAGCTGCCCACTCCCAATCAATAAACCATATCTGTCCATCTTTTAAGAATATGTTCTCCAGATGGGGGTCCCCGTGAGTAATTACTCGTGGACACTGTTGCTTAAAATTTATCAAATCTAATTGCTCATAAGCATTGTTGATTATTTTAATCCATTCTGTTTTAGTCCAATGATTCTGTGCACCTAAGCGATTCATTTGGTCAACACACCATCCGTGCCATTCAGATGTAATTTGATGAATCGGTAACCCGTCGGCATTCTCGCTAACACTTAAACTGTGTAGGACAGCTAGCCTATCTAAAATACGCTTTATTAGGTTTTGCTTTTCTAAATCTGATAATATCTTAAAGTCATTTTTTAGTGGTGATTTTAAGTCATCCATAAGAATAGCCTTTGGTGCGGAATCCCACACTGTTACCACTTTATTGAATTGTTTAATAATCTTTGAATACTTTGAATAGAAGTCGAGTTCATTGTTTCTCTCAGTTTCAAACTCTTTATATACAAGATTCACCATTTGATTCTCTTTATCAACAGTTTCAATTCTATAAATTCTTCCTGCGTGAGCCCCATTTATAACCTCTATTTTTAATACCCGCAAGTTTCTCTCGGCCAATCTTTCCTCTAATTGTGTCAATTCACCTTCTCCTTTATTTAAGGTAGTTCTCACTCTTTATTCCATTAACCTGCCCCTTTAACTTAATACCAATTATTTCAAATTCGAGCGGTATACTCAAGATAAATATTCATAATAAAAGAGCTTACCTTATTATGGGGTAGCGTCAGGAAAATGCGGATTATTTACAACGATAAGGAAATTCCAAATTAAAAACCCAACTTCTCTTCAAATCTAAATAGAGAAATTGAGCTTTTCAGTTACTTCATTTATTTATTGAATTCATTAACTGGAAGAAGTATTCAGGTTTATGAGTCTTATTTAGGTTATACCATGAATGTAATGCATCTGGTGTAAATACATCTATTTTTTTCAGTACCTCCATTGCAAATTCCAGAGGAGCTATTCCTGATGCAGTAACTAAATTCGCATCAGATACCGCAGATCCCGACTCATAGAACTTTTCTCCTTTATAGTTAGGACATACCATTTTAGTATATTCTAAGTTATTACTTGTATGCTTTTTAGTATCTAAGTATCCCTTATTCGCGAGGCCCTCAGTTGCACCACAAATTGCAGCAACAATAGTGCCGAGCTTTAAAGCTTGTCCAATTCTTTCCAAGATAGGTTGATGAATTTCTTCACTCCAAGTAGTCCCTCCTGGTAAAATTAAAAGATCTTCACTCTCAAGAGTACATTCATCAACGGAAATATCTGGTTTTATGCTCAGTCCTCCCATAGTAGTAATCATTTCTTTATTAGCTCCTACTGTAATTATTTTTAAAGGTGCTAAATCTTTTTTGAAATATCTTCCTGAGTTTAGTTCAGCAATTAAATATCCATATTCCCAGTCCGACATTGTATTAAATACATATAGATAAGCTTTTTTTGTTTGCATCCAATAACACTCCAATCACATTTGATATAGCTATTATAATAGAACTTCCCTGACAGTTAACGTCAGGGAAGTTATCATACTTGATGAAATTTTATTAATTCCGACAGAACTTCAATAAGTCTTTTCTTAAGACTTATTGGCTCAATAACTTTAATAGATTTATTGTACGGTAAAAGTAAATAAGGTACATATGTATGTATCATATCTTTTTCAAGAAGAAAAACTGCTTGATTTGAAGTCCGTTCTTGTAAATAATGTCCTAAAAACCAATGTTGGCAAATATCAGCCAATACACTTTTGTCCCCATTAATAACCAAAGAAATAATCCCTTCCTTATCTTCTATAGTTGGAAGAAGGCTTTTTATAAAAAAGTCACGTGCTGAAAAATTTTCTGGCCGGTTAAACTTATTTTCGGTTAGCATTAGACTTTCAATTCGATCTACTCTAAAACTACGGATTTCATTTCTAAGATGACAAAATCCAATCACATACCACTTATTATTCCAATAGATAATTCTGTACGGATCGACTAATCTATCATTTAATTTCTTTTCGCTACTTTTATGGTAAAGAATTTTTACTGAGCACCCGTCAGCTACGGCCTGCTCCAACTCCTTCAAAAAAGGTTCCATAGAGAGTGACCTTAATCGACTTATTACTTCAAGACTGGTTAAATGTTGATTTATCTTTGTTCCCTGCTCTTTATTTGAGTATTTACTTAGTTTTGAAATGGCCCTATTTAGTGCTTCACCTCCATAATATCCGGCTTCTTCTGCAAAAACAGCAGCGTGAAATAATGAAGTTTGCTCCTCAAAATCAAAAAAAAGAGGAGCCTCAATAAAATTGTTCAATAAAGTGTACCCACCGTTATGTCCTGGTTCTGAAATTATAGGTACGCCACTTGTTGAAAGTGTATCAATATAACGATACACAGTCCTTATATTCATCTCTAATTTATCTGAAATTTGTTTTGCAGTAATTTTTTCACCTGAACGAAGCATCCATAGAATTGCTAACATATTGTCAATTTTAGGCATATAATTCCACCTCTATATCCCTCTATATATATAATTAATAACCATCTTACAATACCAATTACTTCAAATATTATAATATTGAGCAATCTCCCAATAAATGCACTCGTTTGTTTTATAAGGATTATTCTTCACATTGGTTTTCAAAATGTCTACCCTCATCAGGAGAATTTCCTTCTGTTGTTGACCAAGCATTTTGGAAAATATTCTCTTCATCTACTACTGAATAAGTATAAAGCCAACCTTTTTCATTTTTAAATTCAACTATGAGGTGATAAGGGTTATACTGTCTTCCTTCTTGTTGACTAATCTCCCATTCTTGTTGAGGGAATTTTACTTCTAAGTATTCATTAAGTTGTTCGGTTTTTTTCGAAACTTGATAGTCAATCCAATAAGGACGAACAGCAAAAAATATAAGTAATAGTGCAGTTAATGAAATTGAAACAATTAAACAAAGTTTCCTTATATTACTTGGTGTTAACAAGGAAATAACAAAAATAACAATTACAAAAATGACCGAAAAAGTTATTTCTGTTGCTGTTATTGGATCCAATATAAAATCCTCCTTTATTCCATTAACCTGCCCTTTACTTGAACAAAGTCTGCTTGTTCTGCAAACGCCCCCGTTAGTTGAATAGTTATTTATTTCGCTTTAACAATAAAGCTTGTATACGGTTCATCATCAACAAATATATCAATCTTCCAAAGGCCTTCTTTATCAAGTGCGAATTTTGCTCCGCTTTGCTTGTTATCAATCTGCCATTCATAAAGTTCCACAATGTCGTCTGAATTTTGATGAGTCGCAGTCATCTTATATCTCTTTCCATTAAAATCTTCTATACTCTCCAAGAAGTAGACGTTGTATTGTCTTCCTTTATTTACTGGAAATTCTGGTTCATCGCTTTCTCCGTTCACTTTGTTCATCCCGAACTTTTCTTCTGTTCCGTGTAAGGTCATATTATCATAAGTAAATGTAGGGCTTAAACTCCAGTTTGAACTATCGTTGTCTGCACATCCTGTTAATAATATTCCAGTCAAAATCATTAACCAGATTATATTCCTCAATGACATCTCTCCCCATCACTTAAATATTTATAAAAGTGTATTAGCTTTTGGGTTTATTCAACAATCCTGCTCCTTTAATTGAAGATCGCGCTGGATATCAATTAGCTGATCTTCCGTTATTGCTCCCGTCAATGGGATAAAATTCACTCAATATACTCAATTATCTTTGCTGGAACTTTTTCAAATATATAAAGTTCAGGGTTATTAAAAGGTTTATTTTTCAAAAACTCATCAACAGTTCTCATACTTCCCCAAAATTGTTTGATGAGATCCTCTTTTGAAGGTAATCCCTGAACAAAGCGTCCCTTGCCACCATCATATCTATCTCCGACATAAGCGAATAAATCACTTGCTATATCCAGGTTAAAGACCAAAATCTTATCACTAAAGATATGAAATCGATAGTATGGCTTTTCATACGCTTCCAATTCTGCTTTAAAAGCAACCTTTAAATCAATCCATTTTGGTAAATTTGCTGGTCTGAATCGTTCTGTTAATTCCGGAAAAAAATCACCGCTATTTGAATACCATTTGGTTGCTGTCTTATGATCTAACCCTTCATTTAAAACCCTTTGAGGACTTATATTTTCTCCATCATTATTATGAACGACCATATGATATAGATACAATTGAGTGCCTCCTTTACCGAAAAATCTGCTCATATAATTTTCAATCCAATAACGGAATAATAAACAGTTATCCATAAACCTCAATGGCGATAACTCGATTATCATTTTCATTTACCATAAGAATTATTTGCTTTGCAAAGGTACTAAGCGATTGTAAAGTCACTGACTCTCTCAAGGAATCTTCTAGGAACCAGCCTGAAGGCATAAGGAAGAGTGATCCATTACTTTCAAAGAATGAAGACCTAAGGAATTCACTAATTTCATCCGTTCCCTCAAGTGCTTTTTGATTAATCTTTTCTTTATTCACTAGATAATACTTTAACTTTCTAGGGTATGGTGAAATATCATATTCCATACTTCTATATAAATCGGGTACAATGGGGTGAATATTAGATGAAACTGAATTGGTTAACAATTTTCGAGATTCTTCTTTCAAAAATCTCACATTAATCTCAATCAATTTCCCATCAATGAAGACCTGCCTAACTTCAGAGTAATGAGGCACTATCTCATTATGAATTATGTTTAAAGCTTTACTATTTGGAGTAGGAAATGATGATAAGAAATCTTGATTGAAAATAACGTTTACTGAAGCAAATAGTTGAAATATTGGGCTCATTTTATCTAAAGACGTATTCGATTGAAAACTTTGTATTCGTAACTCCCCGGATTCTTCCTTATAAGGATGGATGGGCTCTTCTATTTCTCTAATCCATTCATACACAGCAATTCACCTCATTGGTCCATTTCTCTCAATACCAATTATTTCAAATCACTATAATTTTCACAAGACCTTGTTCTATTAAATGGCCCGTTAGCTGAACAACCCTCCCACAATTACCAAGATACTCCTCCATCTAAAGAACAACCCCAAATCCATATCCCTCAACACAGCCACAGCTAAAGCCCTTAATTTTTTCAAAAAAGCACGTGATCGGTCCCGGACGGTTCATTAGAAGGATATAAATGGATATGTTAAAATAATCCAAGCACTGCATTTTTAACAAAGGATTGGAGCTGTAACAATGAAAAAAAGGAACATGTTCGTCGTAACGATTTTATCCGCTATGTTACTTGTTGGAATGTCCGCCTGTAGTCAATCTTCTGATGAGGATGCTGCCAATCAATCGGAATCCGATGCGATCTCAGCGAGCACGGATGATTCTTCACAATCGGGTGACACATCTGAGGACAGTACAACGGCATCCGGTGAAAATGAGAAGGATGAAACGGATGAGACATCCACTGAAAATAGCAGCCCCGAAAGTCCAAAGCAGGATGATCCGGTCACAAAAGCAGAAGGAAAGCAGGCATACTTAGAAAAATTGGACAATATCCAAAAAGAACTCGATGCGATGCCATCTAAAAAGGATTCCGATAAAGGCGTCACCAACGCGATGAAAAATTATTACGGTGTCGCATACGAAAAATATGACGATGCCTTGAATGAAATCTATGCGCTGCTGAAAAAAGAGCTCTCTCCAGAGGACATGGCGGAGTTAAAGTCTGAACAAGTGAAGTGGATCAAAGAAAAGGAAGAAAACGCAGAGAAAGAACGACAGAAGTATGAAGGCGGAACGTTTGAAAATGTGGCGTGGTACATCTCTTTGTATGAATCGACGAAGGACCGTTGTTATGAATTGGTGAAGGAATATATGATGGATTAATAGAGAATGTATTTCGGAAGCATGGGGGCGATACCTGGCCCCTTAGCTTGCCAGTTCACTTAATCTCAGGGTAGTATCATCGATTCCTTTCCACTATAATAGTAGAAAGGAGGTGAGGAAAATGGACAAACAAATCATGAACATTTTAACCGATATTCAGAGCAATATGAAGGATTTCAATCGAAACTTGAAAGAGATTGATTGTAATATGAAAGGGCTCGAACGAAAAATGCAGGGGCTCGATGGTAGAATGCAAGGACTTGAAGAAAGTATGCAGGGGCTCGATGGTAAAGTGCAAGGACTTGAAGATAAAGTACAAGGGCTCGATGGTAAAGTGCAAGGTCTTGAAGGTAATATGAAGGAGCTGGGAAGTGATGTAAAAGAAATAAAGGAAGCGGTCAATAGAATTGAAACCCCACAAACAGAAGATGTCATTGCTATGTTAAAAGTGGGCAACCATCGTTCGGAAACGGACTTTCATTACCTGAACACAAGAATAACTGATATCGATAAGCGGGTTTTCACCCTTGAAAATCGAGCTGAAGGTTAATCGTCAGCTATAGACTCAAACGATATGACGAATGACTTATATCGACTCTTCTGTTCCCTCTCATCATGACCAGCACTGTATCTCTTCGATTTTTCTTTCGTTAGACTTCCCATTATTAAATTAAAAACGGCGCCTGACCTCCTGGGGCGGGTACCTATATAAGTTGATCGTATTCCACTACTCTTTTCGGCCATTGCCTCCAAAACAACAAAAGCGTTTCCTAGAAAAATTCATATAATCCCTCATCGAAATAATGAAATTCTTCCTTTGTCACTCTATATCGCGTATACCCCTCATAAAAAGCAGATAGATATTCAGTGTTATTCATAAATTCCCTTATCGCTAAGGATTCATCATATCGAGGATCTCCCACTGTCATACCAGCTACATCAATAAATAGTTGAACTTCTCCATCAATCACAAATACATTGTCCGTTGTGCCATCACCATGCATCATCGTTTGTTCTACTGGTGCAGGCTTGTTCGTCTTCAGATACTCTAATAATGTTGAACTCCCCTCGGTCTGACCATTTTCAACATAGGTTTGTGCTTTCATAAGCTGGCCATCTAACCAATCCCCCTTACCTTTAAGGGTTTCAAGCGGCTCTTTTTCATGAAAACGATGAAGAAATTGTCCGAAACTCCTAATTAATGACTTCCTATCAATATCCGAGGGGGCTTTGGTTAAAGCTGCCGTTAAGGACATCCCCTCCTCAAATGACATGATCAGATGGTCACTATCCTTCTCCTCAATGAAACCATAGTATTCAGGAACTGGAATGACTGCGTTCTCTTTCAGTTTTTTTAAAACCTGAGCCTCTGCCTTTAACCAGGTTCGATATTTTTCCTTGTAGGAACTTTTAAGTAAATATGAACGATCACCTGTGAAAATTCTGCGCACCACCGAGGTCCAGCCTTGTGCATCCAGTACGCTAATCTTATGTATGGAGCCAATTACTTCCTCTATCTTCCCCTGTAAACGATGATTCATATAATCTGCATCTCCAATTTCTCTCCATGTCTATAAAAAAATACATTAGCCTTCTCAAAGGTTAGCTAATGACTCTACTTTTCGATAGCTACGCCTGGCTCGGCCATTCATTGAAGCCATTTGATAAGGTGAAAAAGCAGAGCAGGAACCGGCCCCACTCTACCCATATCACTTCGAAAACAGTTTCCAATTCCCTTCGGAGATCACTTCGATCTCTCCGTCGATCACTTTGATTGCGGTTTGATCGTCGATCGCATACGCAGGCCCATGCAACCCGGCGGCCCATTTCTCTGCGGCAGCCGTGGTGTTATGCGGAAGCATTTCGTGATCCAGGTGGGGAAAGATTGAAAAATCGACCAGTCCCAGCGTGTCATCACCACCACCGGGCGGAGTCCAGCCAACGAAGAACTCCCCGATGTTAGGGGCCATCACCATGCTTCCTGCACTCATTCCCACATATACTGCTTGCAGCGACGGCAAGAGATCTGCCAGCCCCGATTGCCGCATCCAATGGTACAGGTAGAGAGCGTCGCCTCCCGACACCAGCAGCACGTCCGTCTCCCGGACCAGCGGCACCCATCTGCCTTCGTCGATACTTGGCAGTGCTGTGAGTTCAAGCACGCCGACGGACTTCCAGCCAAGGTCGACCATGGGATTCTCGGAATTGCCGCTGATAAACTCCCATGTTTTGACACCGGGACCGACCCAGGGGTGACCGTACATCGCGGTGGGGATACACAGGGCGGTGGATTCGGCGATTGGCTTGTCCAGCATGTCAACCAACGCATCGTGTATGCTTTTGTTATTGACGCCTGCAGATGTGAGCAGAAATTTCATAACTTCAACTCCTTGTTGTTGTGTGGTATTGTCCTCATTTTTCATATCTCTAAGACAGCACCTTTGATTTTTCTTTTTCACATTAACCTGTCCTGTTGGTTCAATAAGGAATTCAACTAAAAAGGCGTTAATCCTTCTTGAATCAACGGCCACGTTACTATCATAACGATTTAATAAAAACTGTTCCCCAGTAGAGAAAACTCATAGTTAAAAATACAGAGGCTATTCAAGATAACTGCCTGGTTCTTGAATAAGAAAAGCTGAAGAATATTATGCTGATCTTCAGCTCTCACTCCCTTTAATCGGATAAGAATATTTTCAAATAGTCGACTTAACCATTGTATTATCCCTACATTGAGGGAGAATATAATTTTTATTACAGGAAATTTAATTTAGCGTTTGGAAATTAATCTATTTAGCGAAATAAGTAATTTTCGTATTGAAGTAATAGTCTCATGTAATGAGCTGGAGGTTTAATATCAGATTTCTTTTGTCTAACCGTATAAAGAGCTTGATCACGTAGTAAACGATATTTCTGCATATAGAAAGCCGTTATAACAAAGCCCAAACGCTCTTTCCCAATCGTATCATGTATTAAGATACTATGTCCCGATTCCATTAACCGATTTAACCGCTTCATTAGTCTAATAACCCACTCTAGAGTTGGAGCAACTTTTACATTAAGCGGAGCCCATATCATAATTCTCCCAGAAAAATCAAAAGGAGGTTGGTCGGGTTTAGTTCGGAGATTTACAATAGCAGTTATATTGCTTTTTATAAAATCCCAGTCATCAAATAAAATTTTTCCGCCGATATACAGCCGTTTTGGAATCATTTCCACAAAACTCATTTTATAAGCTATCCTCCTTATTCAACTGAGCTACTTCTTTAGTTCATTAAAAAGCGTCATAAAGTATTACAGTCAGATCTTAACCTCTTGCATCCTATCGCTCAAAGATTGATAGCATTAATCAAAATCGTTTTCCTCATCAATTTTTATGATCTTTCCTGATTTTGCAAGAATCTCCACTTCGAATATTCTGTTTTCTGATGTTAAAATGAAGACTTCATAAACTAAAACACCATTTTCTAAATCCATATCTACGTGTAGTATTTCCCCGGGTACACGCCTAAGAGCGATTTCTTGAGCTTGTTGCATTGTAATTCTTTGTCTATACATCGGTGTTGGGTTTCCATAATAAAAATTTCCATACATTTAAAAATTTCCTCCTCTAAAAGGTCTAATTTTTTTACTATATGTATTAGACAAATTACAGGTGACCACTAACTTAATATATCTAATTTTCATAAATGGTTTTATTATAGTGATAGGTAAGCTTTTGAAGTTATTACGGCGTTTCCCCCAGTTCACACCATACAGGCGAGTTTCC
The DNA here is from genome assembly GCF_036867415.1 of Mangrovibacillus sp. Mu-81. Taxonomy (NCBI): domain Bacteria; kingdom Bacillati; phylum Bacillota; class Bacilli; order Caryophanales; family Bacillaceae; genus Mangrovibacillus; species Mangrovibacillus sp. Mu-81. The sequence continues at coordinate 222,414 of NZ_JBAJHU010000001.1, read as the reverse complement.
CAGCACACGGCGTTCCAACTAATCCAATTCATTCAATATTTCATGGATTGCAAAAGTCGAGATGTAAAATCAGATAGCTTCGTTCAAGCATTGTTTGCGCAAATCATTTACTTCTGTAAGTTGCTTTTCGTTTAACTTGAGTGAGTTTAAAAGCGCTTTTTTTTCTCTTGATCTCTCATATGAATAAAAAGGTGAACAAATTTGTGCAATATCGACAAATTGCTTGAAAAAGGGTAAAGTGGCTTGTATTTTCAACTTGGGAGGATTTGGCATGTCAGGTAGGTTCTTATACCTGCTTTTCAAGGTGGAATCCGGCCGACTAGTGAAGCTTTTTGATGATAACGTCGATTTTTTCTTTATGAAAGGAAAAAAGTAGAGCGGGAACCTGCCCAATCTACTTTTCTTCTAACATTGTATACTTTCGATAAGCATTATAGAAACTGCTGCCAAAAAGAACAACCAGCAGTGCAGGAGTCAACTTCAAAAGGACAAACGGAGTTTCAAATATTAAGGCCTTCCAAAATAATGAACCTTCCATACTCCAAAGGCCATCATGATACAATCAGGAATCCTTGTAAAGCATGAATGAATAAGCTAAAAAAAGCATACACAACCAAAATGAGTAACCTTTCAGTCTTTTATAATAATTCCTCTTTGATTGGCGATCCGAGAAAATTTCATTCTGGTTATCCTCCTCTTTTTGCCAATATCGAATTCTAACAAGCCAGGAGCCATGTATATAATTCCAGTCGAAGTCTTCATAGATCCCTTTGTACTCTTCGGACTTATTCTTTGATAAATAATCTTGATAATCCAGTCGCATCACATATCTCTTATCGATTTCCTCGAAAGTATATATCCCTAATCCACTAATATTTGTACAACGATAGCCTTTTTGCAGCTGCTTGTTCAACTAACCTCCCAATCGTTGAAGAAGGCAATAGCAGGAGATCAATTGGCTGATCTTCACTTATTGCGTCCTATAATTGAATAACATATGAGTTATCATACATAATAATCGAATAAAAGCACCCAATAATTAGGAGTTTAATAAAAGCGATAGCTCTTTTTGATATTGGAAAACAGCCAATGGATTTAACTTTTATGGGATAAAGTAGAGAAAATGGTCACTAATTTATTAAGATTAGGAATTAAATTAATACGTGTTTAATAAATAAACTTCTTGACATAAAGTAAACTTCACATTATACCATCTAATCACGAGGTGAGTTAAAATGTATCGAATTTCTGAAGTCTCAAAATTAGTTGGCTTATCTATACCAACCATTCGTTATTATGAAAAACTAGGATTGATTGATTCACCTACAAAGGATGCTCGGGGATATAAAGAGTATAATGAAAATATCCTTCAATATCTTAGTTTCATCGTAAATTTAAAAGATACGGATATGTCCTTGGAACAAATAAAAAACTATGTCGATGCGTATAAAATCAACGACTATCCAAAGTGCAAAACTATTCTGCGGGATCATGCGGGAAAAATTCAAGACGAATTAGCGAAACGCCAACAGATTTTAGAGAAAGTTCAATACAAAGTTGCTCACTTTAGTGACCTTAAAGGTGGCGGAAAGTAATGCAAAAACCATTACAAACTGGCTATACAGCAAGAACAACTACAAATGACGTAATAAAAAATATTGATTTGACAGGTAAAACAGTCATCATCACCGGTGGTTCAGCCGGTCTTGGGTTAGAGACAACCAAAACGTTAGCCGAAGCCGGTGCAACAGTCATTGTTCCTGCAAGAAATATCAATAAAGCTAGCGACGCTTTAAGCGACCTTCCCAATGTAGAGCTTTATCCTGCTGAAATGGATTTAAGCAAACGAGAAACCATTGAAATATTTGTCCAATGGTTTCAAAAAAAATATGAAAAATTAGATATTCTAATTAACAGCGCAGGAATCATGGCAATTCCATTGGCTAGAGATAAATATGGAAATGAATTTCAAGTTGCAACAAATTATTTAGGTCATTATTACCTAACGAAAGCTCTTATACCTCAATTAAAAAATGCTCATGGCGCAAGAATCGTCAATTTATCTTCACGTGCCCATTGGTTAGGATCGTTTAACTTTGCAGATCCAAACTTCAAGGCTACAGACTACGATAAATGGGTAGCATATGGGCAATCAAAGACTGCAGTTTCCCTATTCAGCGTGGCAATGGATGAACTCTTTAAAAACGACAACATTCGTTCATTTACAGTTCATCCAGGAAGTATCGTTACCAATCTATCTCATAATTTATCAGATAAAGAAATGACTTCAATGGGAGCAATCACTGCAGCAGGCAAACGAGGCTACGAAAGTTATAACGATGAAAACAAAACAATTCCAGAAGGTGCCGCTACAATTGTGTGGTGCGCCACTAGTCCACAACTAGCTGGTTACGGTGGTATCTACTGTGAGAATTGCGATATCGCCCCCCTCGCCATCGATGATAGTAAACGAATTGGCGTGAAACCTTGGGCTGTTGATAAAGATTTAGATCTTAAACTTTGGAAGGAAACATCTAATTTATTTCAATAATTTCAAACAAAAAAAGGACTACTTTTATGGGGTAATGACAGGGTAGCTGTCACTGCCCTTCATTTTTTTGAACGATGGTTTTTCCCCCTAACTAATAGTTTGCATCAAAAACATTTTGAAAAGATTAAATTAGAAATGATTCAAACCTTAAATAATCACTATATCACCTCAGATTAGCACATCCTTGTTTCAAGAAATGCTCTCGTAAGTTTGAGTAAGGTTCTTACTAAACCCTTTACTTTTATCTATGTATCCCAAAACTTAGTAAAATTGATGTGCAGTTTTTCTTTTTCTTCAATTTAATGACCCTTTCATGAAGAAAGACACTTTCCTTAGTTCAGAAAAGCGCCCTTTTATGATGTTACTTTCATTATATTCCATCATTTAATCTCTTTAGTTCCTCTTCAATTCTTTCTAATTCAATCCTTTTAAAAAGTGGGTTAATCCCTTTAAGAGTCATTGAAGATATTTCAACTTCCTCCCATCTTAGTTCGTTTAATCCTAACATTTCTTTAACATTCTGACTTGAAAAAGGAAGAAAAGGATGAAGAAGTTGTGCAAGATTAGAAATTATATAGATACAATTTGCCATCGTATTATCACATAAAGATTTTTCTTCTTTAACTTGAATCCATGGTTTCTGCTCATCAAAATATTTATTTGCATACCTAACAAATTCAAAGATATTCTCTAATGATTTTTTAAAATGAGCATTGATAATTAATGATCCAACTTCCTTATAGAGTTGAATGATCTTGGTTTTAATTTCTGAATCCACCTTACCTTCAGGAGTTTTACTTTCATAAGATTTTTCAATAAACTTTAATGTTCGATTGACAAAATTACCATATGCCCCTAGTAATTCGCTGTTATGACTATATATAAATTCACGCCACGAAAAATCAGTATCCCGATTTTCAGGTGCATTGATTGTTAAAAAATAACGGATGGAGTCTGCATCATACCTCTCTAAAATATCCGGGACCCAGACAGCCCAACTTTGACTTGTCGATAGCTTCCGTTTCTCTAATGTCAAATACTCGTTTGAAATAATATGAGTGGGTAAAGCTGGATTATTAATGCCAATTAGAATAGAAGGCCAAATGACCGTATGAAACGGTATATTATCCTTCCCGTGAATATAATAAGAAATAGTGTCTTTATTCCACCAATCATTAATATTTTCGTTATGTTGCTTCATCCATTCATTACTTGCTGTTAAATAGCCTGCCACTGCTTCAATCCAAACATAAATTTTCTTACCTTCAAAACCTGCTATTGGAACATCAACACCATTTGGCAAATCACGCGTTACAGCTCGGTCGTGTAAACCCTCATTAAAATATCTTGTTGTTAAAGCAATCGCATTTTCACGCCATCTTTTCTCCTTACACGCTTTCTCTACAAATACTTCTAATTGTCGCTGAAATTGAGTAAACGAGAAATAAAAATGTTCCGTTTCTTTAATGGTGGGCTGGTTCCCACATATCTTACACCGCTTGTCGATTAAATCAAGTGGATCTAATATGGAAGAACAATTATCACATTGGTCCCCCCTGGCTTTCGCACCGCAATTCGGACATATCCCTTCAACAAATCGATCTGGTAAAAATTGATAATCTGTTTCACAATAAGCCTGCTCAATCGTCTTTTTGTAAAGGTAACCATTTTCAAGCAGCTTTAAAAATATAGTCTGAACAGACTTGTGATGATGTTTTGCGTCTGTACGAGTGTACAAATCATAAGTAAAACCCAGCTTTTGAAAACAATCTACAAATTCTTGATGATAGAGATTTGCAATTGCCTCAGTTGTCGTATTTTCTTGATTTGCACGTATCGATATAGGGGTGCCATTACAGTCACTTCCTGACACATAAAGTACTTTTTCTTCTTTCTGTCTGTAATACCTTGCTAAAATATCTCCTGGTAATAATGCTGCTACATGCCCTAAATGCAGTGAGCCATTAGCGTAAGGCCATGCTCCACCTATAAAAATGGTCATATTTTCTTCCTCCCTAAATTAAAAAAACCTCGCCCATAGACAAAATGATTGTCTAAGGACGAGGTATATCTCGTGTTACCACCTTAATTCACTAATAATTCACATTATTAGTCTCAATAAGTACGGAGTGAATGAATCACTCTTATACTTTGACATTTATAACGAGTGCCAAATCTCGTCAAAGTCTAATACATTAATCGAAAGTCGACTTTGCTGCTCAAAGGCCATTTTCAATCAACTATTTTCTGCTTCTTTTCAGCTACCGAAGCTCTCTGTAAGAAAATTAAGGTTGACTTACTTTCCTCATCATCGCGTTTAACAAATATATTTTCCTTATTATTACATAAGAATTGAAAATTTAAAAGCATTGTAAAAGGCCATTTTTAAAAAAAGTTCTTCCATCAAATGGCCCGTTCATGAAGAAAGACGCTTCTCTTATTTCTGAAAAGCGCCCGTTTGCCGAAGACCGTATTCACATGATGACTTATTTAATTGGAATCCAGATCTCCGAGTATAAATCTGGACTATTTGGATCCTCATCCGTATACAATTCAAATTCTGGTGTACCCGCATGCTCATACCCAGTGGAAGGGAACCATTCGGAGAAAATTCGTTTCCACGCATTTTGCATCGCAGCAGGCATTGGTCCGTGCACTTCAAAAACCGCCCACTTGGAAGCAGGGATTTCTAAGCTGAGCATCTCTTCTGGAACCTTCCCAGCGTACGAGGTTGCCACCCAATATTCAAACACATTAGCCTTTTTTTGCTCTTCACTGACTTCTCCACAAACACCTAACACTCCTTTTACTACCCCGTCATTCAATTGAAACAGCAAATCGCTTGTTCCATTTTGATTGACCTCTTCCCAAAGTTCTGGAATGCCTGCTACGTTTTCTTCCTCTGCCACACAAGAAAATTCTCGCTTAATCCCAACAATTTGAAACACATTCTTCTCGACTACACTATACTTCATTGGTTCTGCCCCTTTCAAGGTTACCTGGATGATCAGGCGGTTATAGGATTGCAGTTTTCCCTTATTCTTTCGCGCTTCACTTGGAGTAACCCCGTGCTGTCTGCGGAAAGCCTTCGAAAAAGCCTCGGGAGTGTCATAGCCATATTTATAGGCAAGGTCAATAATCTTCGCGTCTGTTGTCAGCAATTCTTCTCCGGCCAATGTTAATCGCCGCCTTCTTATATAGTCACCAACCGTAATTTCTGTCAAAACTGAAAACGTTCTTTGGAAATGAAAAGGTGACACATTGGCTTGTTTAGCAATACTGTCTATCGTCATATCTTCCAAAATATTTTTTTCCATGTACTCAATTGCCTTTTGTATTGACTCCACCCATGCCATGGCCTTCAACTCCTTATTGTCATCTTAGCAACTATTAAAAAACGTATCCTGTCAATTAATGCTTTGTTGTGGCAGGTTCGATTCACTTATTGTACGAAAGGGTAGCTTTAGTGTAACAAGGATTTTATATAGAGCACATTCATTTAGAGCATATAAGCACTCATATCTCTCGCTGTCAAATCTGTACCTACTTGAGAAACTTCATCGAATGCTCCAATTCTTATCGCGATACTAGAAAGATTTTCTTGGTAAGCAAAATATGAAGCAAGTGTTTCTCCAAAAGTTTTACCCCACACCAAATAAATTTTTGGGGCGAACAGGCATATCCGGCTTTACTTGTGTATCAATTGGATACCCTTCTACGGTCTGAGCGATGCTTGCAAATATAACTTTAGGGAAGCATGGGGGACGGTTCCCTGACCCCATACAAAAAAGACGTGTTATATAATAAACGCGCCTGATTATCGAAGAAGCTTGACCTCGTATGATTTACTCATTAGCCACACAACCATTGTATCTGCACTGAGTAAGCCTCCTGTCCATCTACGAACAGGAGGCTTTGTTTGTTGTAGAGAGGAATTCTGTTGGCTATTACTGCGGCTGCTCTCCTGGGACATTCACTTGGAACGTCACGCCGAATTTGTCCTTTACCTGCCCGTACAAAGGGCTCCAATCCGTCTTTTGAAGGGGCATGGTGACCTGTCCGCCGTCTTCCAAAGCGGAGAAGATTTCTCTGGCTCTTGTCTCATCTTTGGGATGGAGAGCAATATGGATGGTATTGCCTGGCTGATAAGGCATGCCTGGAAACGTATCGCTGAACATGAGATCCGCATCGCCGACTTTCAAGTGTGCATGCATAACGCGATCTTTCATGTCATCTGTCAACGGATGATCAGGGTCAGCCGGCATATCTCCAAACGCCATGATCCCCATCACTTTACCGCCAAGCGCTTTCTCGTAAAAATGGACTACTTCTCTCGTATTACCGTCAAAAATCAAATACGGATTCAAACTCATTGACATCATTCAACAACTCCTTCGTTCCGATTCTTTTTTTCAATGCTAAAGTAATTTACAGGTGGCAGTAACCACCATCATTATTACCCATAATTACACTCTATATCACAGAACATACGTTCGTCAATATAAACATAATTGAATCCTAAAACTTTTTAGGTTACGCTTACATTCTTCACTAAAGGATCGTGGACGATTTTAGAAGATGCCGTATTACTTAAGAAAGTGGCACCGTTTGTGGAATAGAGCTGGCTCGCACTTATTCATCACATGCCCTTATGCTGAGAGCCTGTTCTTCAGTCATGCTCCCCGTTTTTTTATGTTCCACCCTACTGTACTCCGCTTTCCAGAATCGAGAATTTCCCATTCTTACAATCTATTTCTGCTGTCGCTCCGTAAGGCAATATAAATTTCGGTTCAGTATGACCAAAATTCAAGTTATAAAGAATCGGTAAATCTTCTAATTCATATTCCTTCATGACTGTTCGAATTTCTTCTTTATATTCTTCGTAATACATCTCGTCTTGCGGCTTGCCAAAAATGATTCCGTTCACTTTTTGCAGAATGCCTTGTGCAGCATAATTGCGCAACCAATATTTAATAAACTCCGGTTCAGGCTTTTCTTCAGATGTTTCAAAGAAGAGAATACTATTCTCCCAATATTTTTCTTCTGGCCAAAGTTTCGTTCCTTTTACGAACTCCAGTACTTCAATGCACCCTCCAATCAACCTTCCCTGTACGATTTCTGTTCCTTGAAGGATTTCATATCCAGTATTCTGCTGCATGGTGCGCCGCTGATTCTTATTCGATTCTATCCATTCTAAACGCTCACTCGTCCATTTGTTGGCCGGTTGAATTTCACCGATCTTTTCATTCGAGAAGAGCGTTCGATTCACCATTTCAATCGTATACGGGTCCATCTCAACATTTTCAGCAAAATCGGTTAAAATTGCCGGACCGTAAAAAGAAGAAAATCCTGCTTTATGACAAAATAAATGAGAAATCGTTACATCAGAGTAACCCATGAAAATTTTCGGATTTTCACGTAAGACATCAAAATCAATATATGGAAGTAAGCGGATGCTATCTTCCCCGCCAATATTCGCAAATATTCCTTTAATGCTCTTATCTTTAAATGCCGTCATCAAATCTTCCGCCCGGGCTTGTGGATTCCTATAGAGATAGTCTCCACCTTTCAAGCTATTCGGCATCGGGACAACCTTAAGACCGAAAACATCTTCTAATCTCTTTACACCTTGATCATAACGCCATCTAAGCTCCGGTTCACCTGCCCCGCCCCATGAAGGACTCACAGTCGCAACCATATCTCCCGGCTCCAATTTCTTTGGTTTTATTAACACATTACCTACCACCCTTATAATCCGATTACATACAACTTTACGACCCTTATAGTTAAAGAACATCCTACATGATTTTAAGTTCTACATCTTTAACGATTTACCTGCTAGAATTAACCTGTCCTGTTGGTTCAATAAGGAATTTAACTAAAAAGAATGTTAACCCTTCTTGAATCAATGGCCGCGTTAATACTAGTTCGTTATAAACTGTCAATGTGTTAATGCTTTATAAATCGAATAATCTACTTCACCTGAGATTGTTTCCATCCCATTTTCACACAATTCCATACACATTAAATTCTCAACAGAAGGCGGCACATTTTTCTTGGAGGCATAGATCCCGAATTCAGTTGATGTTTTAAATCCAAAGCGTTGATAGTAACGAGGATCTCCTTCAACAATCATTCCCTTAAACCCCATGTTAGCAGCCAACTTAATTCCCTCCTGCAGCATATACTTGCCAACACCCTGACGTTGCTTATCAATTGCCACTGATACTGGGGATAACATCAACATTTCATTTTCATACTTATTACTAATGGGGAGTTTTGAAAGGATAAAATGGCCTATAATCATACCTTCTTCCTCAACAACTAAATCAAGCTGCGGAATATAATAGGGTTTTTCCCGGATCTCTTTTACCAAGGCTTTTTCAGCTAATCCATCTGAATAAGCGGTATTATTGAATATCTCATATACAAAGTCTTCAATAAAACGATATTCTTCAATTTTTACTGTTCTTATATTCATTCATACACCTCCAATGCGGTTCTCTTCTCGTAAAAGATATACAGCGGGTACCGTACCCACACTACCTCCAATAAATAAAGAAGGCTATAGCAAGAGATCAGGTGGCTGATCTTCGGTTATTGCCCTCGTTAGCTTAATAAAGTCTTATGAAATCCCCTTTCCTCCCCTTGTATGTAGGGTATTGATTCTTTCCATTCCAGTAATCATCGGTTTTGAACGCCTTATTAATGTTTGTGTAGCTTCAAGAGTAAGAGAAGCCTGATGGGCATTTTCATTACTCCAAACTTCATAGACATAAACAGAATTTGGTTCACTTTCAGAAATATTCACGATATATAAATCACATTCATCAAGACTCTTCATTGATTCTGCTGCTTCCAACAGAATATCTACCATTGTGTCACGTTCGCCTTCTTGTACCGTAAATTTGCCAAACAAACTGAATTTGTTCATTATGATCCTCCTTAACTTTGTGACCTGTTAATGGTTTCAACATCCGATCCTGGTTTTCCTATACATTTCAAAAGTGAAAATGTTGAAGATTTAAATATCCTATCCTACTGATTCAATAAAGAATTCCACAAAAATGGCCGTTAATCCTTCTTGGATCAACGGCTTCCTTTAGTTGAAAATAGAATCATACTAGATAAGGGGTATGACTTCTTTCAAAAGTATAGAATCTTGAGTTTGGAACTAGTTGATGAATTTCTTCTGATTAACATCTTTATTTTGAATCGAACTAATCTAACAAATTATCGCTTATTGAGCTTGAAGTATATTTAGTTAATAAGTACTGAATTATAAAGCCTACAATTAACCCAGGTACCAAAGACATCATTGGTAACCATATAGGTCCAAAGGAAATGCCAAAATAAGTGTGTGGTGAGTACATGAGGCCAGTTGTAACAAAATAGGCACCAAAGGCAAAAGGCATATATGAAAATGGACGGGTTTCCCCGTCTGAAAATTTAAATGCATCATACATGGCATACATATAAACACAGGGGTAAAACATAAGCCATTGGTGATTGACTACATTTGCAGCAAGCGATATCTTTCCAAGAAAACTAAACATAATACCAAGGTTAAAAGAGCTGTTTAGGTTGATGATGAATTCCAACAAGATAAATAGTAACCCTTTTAATACCTGACCATTTAATAATTGACCGAAACCAGGAAAAGCAATACTCCAAAAAATAGCCTCTGATTTAGATGTTTTACTCATAAGGTTAACCTTACAACTCATCTAACGATTGATTATTTTTTAATATATCCAATTTTTTTATTAATCCAATAAAGCCTCTAATTGTGAATAAGGTAAAACACACACTTCCAAAGGTATGGAAAATTGACCAATTTCTCCACTTGAATAATCTTGAGTTTTTTTCAAAGTACCATTGACCAATACTCATGGGTACACTGAATATTAAACTCTTGAGAAGTAGATTACGTAAATTATCATTGTAAGTAATCTTAACCCAGATAACACTTAAAATTGGGAAAAACAAAATATCATAAATTAGGTTTGTTTTAAAGATTTTCGGAAATGGGCGAACCGGATATTCAATCCTTTTTGTTCCGACCACATAGGCATCAACCAGAGTAGAAAGTACTCCCTTTGAGAAAAAAACAAGTAATGTTTCTCTCATTTTTTTTCCTTTGAACATGAAAGGAACAGAAAGTACACTCATTCCAAAAAGAATATTTAATAACTTTTTCTCCATCAATTTTCCTCCTTTCTATAAATTTAAGATAACCCCATCCACTTTTTTTTATTCTTGAAAATTTTCTTGTAAAAGCCAGATGAAAATATAGACATATTCAAACCTTACGATAAATGAAAACTCATATCATAGCATGTACTACCTTAACTTAGAGAAATATCATAATGTTTCTCCCCAGCATTAACATTAGATTTCCCCCCTGAAAGTTCAGCAGTCTATTTATTCCAATTTAAAGCACAGGCGCGATAAGTTCTGACATAAACGCAATTGCGAATCAGAATTTTTGGGATATAAGATACAAGCAAGCAAAAAGGGGAGAAAAGAATAGCGCAAACTGGTGTTATTCGTCGTCTCCTGCCCATCAAATAAAGAAAGAGAGCCAATCAGATTGGCTCTCCCGCTACAACTTATTGATTTCCTTTTTTAACCCACTCTGCTACTGTAACAGTACGCTTAGCTTGATGTTTTACGGCAGCTTCAACGTCCTCTACCATTTTTCCATCCTGGTCAACTGTTACGCTTGTTCCATATGGATTCCCTCCTGCCCCAAACAATACTGGGTCAGTGTAACCTGGAGAAGCAATAATAGCACCCCAGTGCATCATGGAAGTATACAATGATAATAATGTAGCCTCTTGTCCACCGTGTGGATTTTGAGCAGAAGTCATTCCACTTACTACTTTATTTACTGTTTTACCATTTGCCCAAAGTCCACCTTGCGTATCCAGGAACTGTTTCATTTGAGAAGGCATGGCACCGAATCGTGTAGGAACACTAAAGATAATAGCATCTGCCCATTCAATATCATCCGATGTTGCAACTGGAACATCTTTAGTTGCTTCAACAGTAGATTTCCAAACCTCATTTCCTTCAATTACGGATTGGGGTGCCAATTCCTGTACTTTCAATACTCTTACTTCAGCACCCTGTGCCTTTGCTCCTTCTTCTGCCCATCTTGCTAATTGATAATTCGTTCCACCCATGCTATAGAAAACTACAGCTACTTTTATATTTGACATATTTTCCATCTCCTTTTTTTTTCTTTTAAGTATTTTGTCTAGAATGCCCATATTTACACCTCTTAATATTTTTTAATTTCCAGTATCCTTTAAAAATCACCTCCATAAAAAATACACCATTTTCATCCTTGAAATTTTTTTAAAATCTCCGTTAAGAGATTGGCGAGGTGATGTACCCTTGAAAGGATTATACTTCCAATCGGTATGACTTTTACTTCAGTATAAAAATTCAATCCATCATTCCTGAAAAATTGATCAACTATCGTCTTAGGCTTTTCGTACTGCTGTCAAGATATGCGTTCTTGATGATGTTTTCAATTTCTTCCTGCAATGAAATACGAGTTGGAACATATTAAAATTTCTTTTACTGTTTCTTTTCCAAAGGGTTTGACTGCTGAGGAATTAGCAAATTCACACTTACCGTTTCGCTGTTTTATTATTGATTCCGGCAAATACTCCACCAAGGTACGAAAACAGTATTCACTTTCTTCTAAACTTTTTTGGATACGCATATACTCGGTGAAGTCTTTATAAATGCCTACTGCAAGGATTCTCTCATCATTAACCGGACAAATAGGATGCTGAGATATCCAAAATGGTTCCATCTTTTCACAATTTCATAAGGTAAGCTCTCGTCATCCTGTAATTTACCTAATAGAACTTGATGCTCTAGTTTTGACATATTTAAAATGAATGGTGGAAAGGGCATATTTTTTCAGATCTTTCAATTCCCAGCCAAGCATGTCATGAAACGCGGAGTTTGCATCGATTACTGTTCCCTGTTAATCCAGGGCGAAGAATCGCTTCCGTCGAGTTATTCCATATAAGTTCCTAAATATCATTTTGCTTTATATCTGTGTTTACACTGCTCATTTAAAATTTAAAGTCGAATACCATTTACCCGCGGCTTCAACTTCTTCTATCGTTAGTTGATGACCTCTATCCTCCCAATGCATTTCAACCTTTGCATTTGCTTTGTCTAATAATGATTGCAGCTCAATAGATTCTTCCGATGAGCATATTGGATCATTCGTCCCAGCTGCAATAAATACAGACTTTCCAGTTAAATCAGGAAGTTTAATTCCTCTTAAAGGAACCATGGGGTGATGGAGAATAGCCCCCTTTAAGGCATTCTGATAATGAAATAACAAACTTGCTGCTATATTGGCCCCATTTGAGTAACCAATAGCAATAACATTGTCACGGTCAAAGTTGTATTCTCCAGCCGCATCATCCAGGAATTGATTCAACTCTTTTGTACGGTAAACCAAATCCTCTTCATCAAATACACCTTCTGCTAATCTTTTAAAGAAACGCGGCATTCCATTTTCAGAGATATTTCCACGAACACTTAACACGGATGCTTCGTCATCTATCCTTCCAGCAAGGGGCAAGAGATCTAATTCATTGCCTCCAGTACCATGTAACAACAATAGGGTTGGCTTGGTCGCATCTTTTCCTTTATTAAAAATATGCTTCATTATTCATCCTCCTCTAATAATTGAACTTCCACAGCCGGCAAGACAGATTCTAATTCTTCACGCTTAGATTCTAACCAAGAAGGCAACATTAGTTCCTCTCCTAGTTTGTTCAGTGGCTCATCAACTGTAAAACCTGGCGGATCTGTTGCTATCTCAAAAAGAATTCCACCTTCTTCATGGAAATATAATGCTTTGAAATAATATCTGTCCTTTATCTCTGTTGGATTGTATCCACTATCGATTAAGGATTCTCTCCAGTTCTGAAGTTCTTCAGGGTTCCTAGCCCTCCAAGCCATGTGATGAACTGTGCCTGCTCCCATCAACCCCCGAACAGATGGAGTCAGTTTAATATCTATTGTGTTACCAAGGTCTTCTTCAGCTTTAAACCTAAGATATCCATCTTCTTGTCCCAAGAAATCAAGCCCCAATATATTCTCCAGTACATGTGCAGTCCTATTAGGCTTTGAAGAATAGAGAACAGTTCCAGCGAATCCCTTTATGGCGACTTCAGAGCTAATCTTATGAAAGGTCCAGTTATTCTTATGCCCTTCTTTTCTCTCCACCAGTTCCAGATGAAGACCATCCGGATCATCGAAGCACAAATACCTTTCACCAAAACGGGTAGATTTTTCAAATGCCACGTTGGACTTTTCTAAGCGATTCTCCCAAAAATCAATAGAATTCTCGGGAATGGCATAACTCGTTGTTCCGACCTGCCCTGTCCCGATTCTCCCTTTAAGCTGTTTTTGCCATGGAAAAAAAGTGATAACTGTTCCCGGATCTCCAGATTCATTCCCGAAATAGAGGTGGTAAACTTCAGGGCGATCAAAATTTATTGTCTTTTTTACAAGCCTTAATCCCAGAACTCCTGCATAGAAGTTTATATTCCTTTGAGCGTCATTTACCATAGCTGTAATATGGTGGATGCCAGCTGTTTTCATATTACTAACCTCCGTAATATCTATTTCGGCCTGTCTTTCGTGAAAATTTCACCAATCTTAGCGTAGTCATGCCCCGCAAGCCTGCTAATAGCACCTAATCCTCTGGGATCAATTCTTCCATTTTGGTAAATTTCATCATCTATATGGAATTGAATGATTTTACCTATAATGAAATCACAGCCAGGAGCAGCATGGTCTCCAAGAACCAAAGAATGTTCCAACACACACTCCATCCGGATTTTTGCTTCTTTAACTCCAGGAACGGAGAGTTTTGTACTTTTAACTGGTGTAAGTCCAGCAAATTGTATTTCACTTTGATTTGAAGGTAAATTCGCAGCAGTCTTGTTCACCTGCTCAACATTTTGTTCATCAACTATATGGACAACAAATTCTTTATGTTGAAGAATATTTCTGGAAGTATCTTTCTGTCTCCCATTCACTCGTTGAATGGATAAAGAGATCATGGGAGGATTAGAAGATACTATATTAAAATAACTAAAAGGAGCACCGTTCAAAATATTATCTGCAGATAAGCTTGTCACAAACGCAATCGGCCTTGGGATGATGCTTCCGATCAACAATTTGTAATTATCTCGTTCAGATAGTGAATCAGGATTAATTGAAAGCATATAATTCACTCCTTTTTTTAAATTAGTCGAGGTTCCTTACCTTGATCGGAATTAAACTGTGTTCAAGCTGCTCTCTATATTGTTCATACTGTTCAGGTAGTTTCAACTTCTCACCCATTGTTTCTGGAGATTCATCATGAGCGAAACCTGGAGGATCTGTTGCAATTTCGAATAGAATATCCCCATGCTCTTTAAAGTAAATGGCATTGAAATAATTTCTATCCTGAACAGGTGTTACACCATAACCATTAGAAGAAACATACTTTTGCCATTCCAATTGATCTTTATCGTCAGTGGCTCTCCATGCAATATGGTGGACAGTCCCTGCACCCATTTGCCCATTGCCGACTGTAGTCAATTTAAGGTCAATTATATTACCAATATCAGAAGAAGAACGGAAACGAACAAGATCTCCTTCTTCTCCTATTTTCTCAAGCCCCATAACTTTTTCTAAGAGTTCAGCCGTTTTTTCTGGTTTTTTTGATAGTAATGTTGCTCCGCCAAATCCTTTAATGGCTACATCTGATGTAATCTCTCCAAACTGCCGTGAATTATTTTCTCCTTCTTCTCTTTCGACAATTTCCAAGTGAAGCCCATGAGGATCATCAAATTCAAGATATTCTTCTCCAAAACGCTGCATTTTCGTGTAAGGAACATTAAATTTCTCTAACCTTGCTTCCCAAAAAGACATTGCTCCTTTCGGAACTACATAAGAAGTAACACCTACTTGGCCATCTCCAATAACTCCTTGTCGAGCCCCTGCCCACGGAAAGAACGTTATGATGGTTCCTGGTTTCCCATCTTCATCCCCAAAATATAAATGATAGGTACCCGGATCATCAAAGTTTACTGTTTTCTTTACTAAACGCAATCCGAGAACACCAGCATAAAAATCAACATTTTCTTGGGGATGACCGACAATTGCCGTAATATGATGAATTCCACTTGTTCTTTTAATCATATAATTCACTCCAATTTTTTTATTAGTATTTCTTTTAAAAGCTAGATATATTTTACAAATTCTCTAACGGGTTTTCTGTAACCCTGGGTTTTCTGCTTTCCACTTTTTCTTTGCCAAGGGTGATGATCATTGGACCTCACAATCCTCAAGTTTTGGTATGAAAGGTAATTAAATCCCCCTATTGTTTTAATTCATATATCTTTAATTCGAGATATTTATTTAAAAAAATTACTGGTTTTGAGCATGAAGTCCAAGCTTTTTTAACTGTTCAATGACATTTTCTTTTTCTTGTAGATTTAAACCACCGAGTATTTCTTGCATGGCTGCTTTATGTTTTGGAAAAACCTCGTTCATTAACTCAATTCCAGAATCCGATATCGTTGCATGGGTTATCCTACGATCTTTAGGACTAGGCTTTCTCTTTATTAGTTTTTTCTTCTCCAGCTTATCTACCACATAGGTAATACTACTGCTGGCAATCAAAACTTTTTCCCCAATTTTTTGTATAGGCTGATCGCCTTTACTGTAAATTAATTCTAGAACCGCAAATTCGGTAGGGTTTAGTCCAAGACATTTAATGTCTTCTTCAACTCGCTTTTTTATTGATTGTAATGCCCTGGATAAGACAACAAAAACCTTTAGAGATAAATTCTCTTCGTATTCCTTCATATTTTGATGATTCATTTTGTCAATCAACCCCTTTAAACTATCTCGAATTCGAGATAGTTATATAATAGCATATTTTATATTGTCAACAGATAGATAACTCAATAAAAAACACTTGATCGACATACCCAGAATCAATATTCAAATTATGCTGTCTTATCTTTTTACTTGATTAGACAGGGTTAGATACCAAAACTCCGTTATACTGCAGGGTTTAGTTGCAATTCAACTTTGATCTTGATGTCTTTACCTACTAAAACTCCACCCGTTTCAAGTGCTGCATTCCAAGTTAGACCAAATTCTTCTCGATTAATTTTACCTTCTGCTTCAAATCCATATACTTCAACCCCCCATGGGTTTATACCCTTACCGCCAAATCCAACTGTAAATGTAACTGTTTTTGTTACATCTTTAATAGTTAAATCACCATTTACTTTATAGTCATCCCCGTTTTTAGAAATACTTGTAGATTTAAAATCTATTGTTGGATTATTTTCTGCATCAAAGAAGTCTGCCGATTTCAAGTGATTATCACGGTCAAGATTCCCCGTATTAATGCTTGCTGTGTCAATTTTGAATTCAATAGAAGCTGTAGTTAGATCTGTTAAATCTTCCGCTTCAACTTCAGCGGTATAAGAGTCAAATTGACCTCTTACTTTGGATACCATCATGTGTTTCACTTCAAACCCTATCGCTGAATGTACCTGATCTACTGTCCATTTAGTCATTTTAAAAAACCTCCAGTTTAATTAGCCTCAAAAATGAGGAAAATTTATCTCTAATTCAAATATCTTTAATTCGAGATTTATTTTATCTTCATTCTTCGGTAAAGTCAATAGGTTTTAAGTTATCTAACTTTAAAATTTTTTCAAAACAAAGGATTGCTGAATTAAAAAAGCAGGAGAGTACATGAATGTCTTCAAATAATTACCCCAATAAAGATAAATAATTTTCTTTTCTACGAGGGATTAGTTACTTCTGCCGAAATATCGGCATTACATTCCATTAATATTGCTATTTTGGATGCCATCTTCCATTAAATGACCCATTAGCTGAAAAATCACCTTTCCCAATTACAAACACATTCAAGCCTCTGACCAACAACCCCAAACCAACTCCCCCCAGTAACCCTCTCCCTCCTCACCAACCCTTCCTCCTCCATCCACGTCAACACATCCATCATCACTGCAAACCGCTCATCCCTTAACAAGAACATCCCCCGATCACAACATGCCCGCCAAATCTCTCCGTAACTCAAGAACCTCAACCCGTCTTCCCTCACATCGGCTGCACCCATCAAGTCGATCAACAGTCGATACACCTTTCTTCCCTCCTCTACAAAAGAATCCCCCGCCTCAACCGCAACCTTCGTCACAAACACCGCCATCATCTCCCCATCTTTTTTTGATTGACCCTTTTAACCGGGACAATGGACCTGTCCCCTCGTCCCGAACCGCCCGCACTCTTTCTTGAATCCCAGCTTCACCGTCCCGACCGGCCCGTTCCGGTTCTTGGCCACCTTCACTTCCACTACATTCCCTGCTTCAGACGCAATGTTGTAGTACTCATCCCGGTACAAAAACAAAACAATATCTGCATCCTGCTCGATATTTCCTGAGTCACGCAGATCTGACAGCCTTGGTCTCTTATCATCCCTTGATTCCACGCCACGCGACAGCTGGGATAGCAGGATGATTGGGATGCCGAATTCCTTTGCCATGCTCTTCAGCTGCTTTGTGATATGCCCGATCATCAGGTCGTGGCGGTCGAAACTCTCCTTCACATTGATCAGCTGCAAGTAATCGATCACGACGAGGAACGGTTCGGTCGGATGCTCGCGTTTCAGATTCATGATCCGCTGCCTGATTTCCATCAGGGTGATGAGCCCGTTCTCTGAGAGTGATAGATTCGCTTTGTAGACTGAGTTCAGCGCCTCCTGCATTCTCGGCATTTCCTCCTTGGATAAGTATTTATACGGGTTATGCCATTTCATCATGTTGATGTCGGACAGATTGCAGAGCAGCCGCTGCATGACTTGCTTCGAGCTCATCTCAAGGGAAAAGAGGAGGGACACCCCGTCGGCCTTTGTGCATTCCCATGCGAGCTGGATCGCGAGCGCCGTCTTCCCCATCGATGGCCGTGCCGCGAGGATGATGAGCTCGCCTGCCTTCCATCCTCCTGTCAGCCCGTTCAGCGCGGGGAAACCGGTATTCACCCCCGGCAGCCCGCTCCGCTCCTCATAAAGAGATTCATAGAGTGCCATGATGATGCTGTCTTTCGTCTCTTCATCCTGCGTCAGTTCGGTATGCATCTCGATGAGTGCCTTGTACAGATCTTGTGCGGATTCCGTGGTATAATCGTTCAAAAAGTGATTGGCCGAATTCCGGATCAGGCTAAGTTCGTAGTATTTCATCACAATTTTCTCGTAGTAACCTAGATTCGCGACCGTCGGACAATAGGCTGCAAGCTCCAGGAGATAGGTGACGCCTCCTGCATTTTCGGTTTGATCCTGCAGCTCTTCGACAAGCGTTACCGGGTTGATCTCAACATTCTCCTTCTGCAGCTCCTTCATCGCCCCGAACACGATCCGGTTCCTCGTCTGGGTAAAGTGCTTCGGTTCAAGGCTGAGCTTGTGGATCATGTCCTGCTCCAACAGCATCGCCCCGAGGATCATACTCTCTGCTTCATGCAGCAGTCTTAAGACCGCTTCATCGCTGCCAAGGTTTTTTGGGTCCGCCCCACCGTTCAATGTGTTCAACCCTTTCCACCCCTTCCTTCTCCCATTCCACCAGCATGTCGAGCACCGTCGTTTCCGTCTCAGGCATGACATAAAGCTGGGAGACACTCGGTATATATTTGTGCTGCCTGATATGTTCTTCCAGCCGTCTTTTCACCTCTCTGAACTCACATTCCCGAAGCAGTCCGAACCATAAATTCATCGTTGTATCCGGCAGCTTCTTTGTGGGATACGCCAGATACAGCTGTCTCATAAGCTCCCTGAACTCATCCTTTGTCATAATCTTTTAAGCTCTCCTCAAGCCGGTCAAGCATCTCTTCCAGCTCGTCCATCCGCTTCCCAGGCGATTCCCGTCTCTCCAGTGCCTTCAGCAAATACTTCGGACTGTGAATCGTTGCGTTCGGCTCATGCACCTTGATTTTCTCAAACTGCTCATCCATGAACGCCTTCAGCTCGTCAACCGTCATCTCATGCAAGCTGATTTTCTCAAGCGCCATCTGATCAACCGGTGACAGCATAAGACTCGTTCCCCTCCTCACCAGGAAATGCTCCGTGATCATCGTCAATCTATCTGCCATAGTATTCGTTAGGGTGGTGAGTGTTTTTTTCTTTTCTTTCTCAACCTTCTTTACAATCTTCTTTTTGTTTTCAACCTTATCTCCACACTCCCCCAACCCTGATTCAAGTCTCGAGGGCAAAAAAAAGCCGGCATCACTTTCATTCTTTCCTGGATCTGCCCCTTCACTGTCCGGAACATCCAAAGAATGCGAATCCCCTGTCGGATCCTGGGCCTCTCGCACCGTAAACACATACCCGTGCTTGAACTTTTCCGTCGTGAGTAGCCCTGCCTTCTCCAGCCTTTTAATCGACCGCTGGATCCTCGAATTACTATACTCATCCTTCTTATTCCCGCTATAGAACCAAAGGTTTTCACGTATCTTACTGATCGACTGAACAAATTGTCCCCTCTTAAGCACCCGATGCCCCAACACGGCACCGTCCCTCACCGCTGCATGACCCGCAATCCACAAATAAATCCGAATATCCTCCGCGTGAAAAAACACCTGCGACTGCAATATCTCCCTCTCAACCTTCATCCAACCACTCAACAACATTCCAATCACTCCTTTTTCATATACTCACTTTCTATATAGTGAAATAAGGTTGAAAAGGATACCCTGATTCAAATCTTTTTTCAAAAAAATAAAAAAGCCCGGCCCAGACTGCATGAACGCAATCCGGGCCAAGCCATACCAGCTGTAATAAAGAAGCTCAAGATAAGTCCCACTCTACTAAGGGAAAACACATGGAATCATCAACCTATTTAGATACAATAGACAGATAGTTTACTGGAAATCTGAATTTCACGTTAATAGGTTGGCATACAGTAAACCGACCAAAAAGGACACAGGAATAAACCATTCCATCTATTCATCCCCCTTTTGTGTATGCACAGCCGTCTGGAGCTCGAAAGAAATAGTAAACGAATAGAACAGAAAATAAAAAACGCTTGCATGTCATCAAGCGTTTTTCGGACTTCTTACTATACAAGAAACAACTTCATTTCTTCTTCCGTTAAATCTTTCGGTTCTACTCCACGCTCTTTGCAATACTTATCCAACGCACTTATTTTCACTTTTGGGGATTCGGTGGGTGCCGGGAATGCAAATACACCGTCTGGAAAAGCGTTATCAAATCTTTCGATGTCACTTTTGCGCATAGTATCACTCCTGGTTATTCGCTTTTCAGAGATACAAATACCCCTCACAATTTCATTACTTTCCGCACTTATTTTATGCCACAAAATTGCATTTCCCTGATTAGATACCATCCTCTACATCCTATACCTCGTCAAATAAAAATGAACCCATCTCACAACCCTCACCACTTTCAGAAGAAGAAATAAAGAAGATGTTACCCACAATGAACCCAGCCGTGCAGTATAGTATATTCGATGAAGTAAAATAAGAAAAATCGAGTGGTAACCATCCCACAAATCCACCCAAAAAAAGTGACAGGCACTTTCCACGCTCTAAAGCGCATCAGTACCTCTCACCAACAATCAAGAAAAATTTGCTGCGGCTGGATCTTCGGCTGCTTTTTCCTTTGATGTTTTTTCAAATATCGGACTAGCTTCTTGTTTTGTAATAAGGGAGATTCCGACCAGGGACACGGTTGAGATCATCATTGCAATGGCTCCGGTGTCAAGGGCTGGAACGTAGATACCTTTCACTTTTAAAATGTAAAGGCCGATACTGAAGACGAATCCAAGGGCTGATGACCAGATGGCAGCTGTTCTGGTGGCGCGCTTCCAAAGGATTCCGATGCTCAATACCGGCACCAGTGAAGCGGCAAAAATTCCCCATGAAGCGTTGCCGAGCCATCCGACGAGATCCGGCGGATTCAGTGAAAGCAGGAATGTCACAACGATGATGACGAGTGTAAACCACCTGGACAGGGACAATTCTTTCTTTTCCGGAAGCTTTTCTCCTTTTTTAATAATCTGCTGATAGATATCCCTGACAATGGAAGAGCTTGCAACCAATAGGAACGCCTCGCTCGTTGACATGATGGCGGCCATGACAGCGGCAAAGATCAATCCGGCAATCACAGGCGGGAAGAAGGTTTCGATAAACATGGGTGCCACCATATCCGGAGAGGCAGGAGCCGCCATTTCACCGCGATTGACCATGACTTTTGTGTATAGACCGACAAACCATAAGAGGGCAGTAAGTCCATATGTACCTGCTGCAATGATGCACGCCCATTTCAGCATGGAGAGTTTCTTGATCATGTAAAACTTGGAAACAACATGCGGCTGTCCTTGGTGACCGATTACATAAATAAAGAAATAAGAGATAAAAGCGAAAATGCCGATCGGGCCTGTTGTATGGAATGCCTGCACCATATCCGGGTTTATGCCCGCAAGTTCCGAGTTAAGCTGGGACATACCGCCCACCATTTTCATACCGCCGATGAAGACAATCAAAGCACCGGCCACCATGACGATCATCTGAATGAAATCTGTCCAGACAGCGCTGATCATACCGCCGCCGACAACGTAAACGGTCAAGATCGCCACACCGATAAACAATGCGAGCTTATAGTCCACACCAAGAACGGTTTGCAGCATGTTCCCGAGCGCTTTGTATTGAGCCATCTGGTAACCGATCGCGCCGCCTAATATCGCCAGGGCGGTGATCGCGCGAATCGCCTTACTGTTATAGCGGACTTCCAGAAGATCTGGAATCGTCAATGCACCAAATTTTTGTGTGATTCGCCTCATTGGCTTTGCCAAGACTAAAAAGCTGACAAATATTCCTGCCGTTGCAAAGATTCCAATCATAAATATGGCATAGCCATGTTCATAAACGAGTCCCGTCAGACCGATAAATCCGTACCCCGACATGGTTGTGGAAGAAACGGCGAGAGCCACAAGCCAGGGCCCGAATCTCCTCCCTCCCGTATAAAACGTATCCATATCCTTTTGATGCCTCATGGAAAGCAGTCCGATAACCAATATAACAAGCAAATAAATAATCCCAATGGCTAATATCATGAAACATCCTCCTCTTCATTATTTTTGAACGCCAATGCGCCCCAAATGCCTGATGCCACAATGGCGCCCGGCCAGAATACAAATAACATGAAAGTCATGAGCGGCGATAATCCAAACAAGTCAATCCCTCCTTTTAAATTCATTACTCGATTACCTGTCAACAAAGTTCGGCTTCCGTTTTTGGATAAAAGCCTCCACCCCCTCCTTTACGTCCTTCGTTTGAAAGACCTGGCCGAAATATTCAGCTTCGGTGACAAGCCCTTCATCCACATGCTGCTCAAACCCATTATCAATGGAGCGTTTGGCAAAAGATAAGGAAGGGGAAGAATAACGGCTGATTTTTTCTGCAAGCTCAACTGCTTTTTTCAATGCCACGCCCTTTGGAACAACGTGATTGACCAGCCCAATTTGTTTCGCTTCTTCAGCGGTCAAAGGCTCTCCAGTAAAAATCATTTCCTTTGCCTTTGCTTTTCCTACAAGCCTTGGCAGTCTCTGCGTTCCTCCAGCTCCCGGGAACAACCCCAGTTTTATTTCAGGAAGGCCGATCCTGACCTGTTCTTCCGCAATCCGAATGTCACAGCTTAAAGCAAGTTCGCAGCCGCCGCCTAATGCAAAGCCATTAATCGCAGCAATCGTCGGTTGAGGCAGCCGTTCAATCTTATTGAGCGGTTCCTGCAGCCAAAGCGATTTCTGCTTGGCCAGTTCCACCCCTTTGCCAGTCCAGTCAGGAAAACCCTTGATATCCCCTCCAGCCACAAATGCCTTTTCAACGGCCCCCGTCAGAATGACGACCTTCACACTGGAATCGCTTCCAATTTCATCCGCGGCAGCTGACAATTGTTCGATTACCTCGGCGCTCAGCACATTTACAGGCGGATTATCAATGATGACTGTGGCAATACATTGCTGTTTTGACCATGAAACAACTTGGATTTTTTTCATCAGTGCCCTCCTTTACGCATGGCTGTATTGATTTCGTAAAATAAATTTCTGCACCTTCCCGGATGGCGTGCGCGGTAATTCTTTTACAAATATGACCTTCCTTGGCTTCTTGTAGCTGGCAAGCTGGCTTCTACAGTAATCAATAATCTCCTGTTCTGTAATATGGGCTCCCTCCTTTTTCACAACAACGGCGCAAACAGCTTCAATATAGCGAGGATCAGGAACGCCGATGATGGAGACCTCCCTTATGCCGTCAATCCGGTAGAGTACATCCTCGATTTCAGCTGCATATATATTCTCGCCGCCGCTTCGGATCATATCTTTTTTCCTGCCTGCAATCGTCAGATAGCCATCCTGATCGAGACGGCCCAAATCCCCTGTCCGGCAAAAACCATTTACGAATGTTTCCCGCGTGGCATCAGGCTTTCTCCAATAGCCGGCTGAAACAGCAGGACTCTTAATGGCAATCTCCCCAACCTCACCTGCAGGAACCCCAACCCCATTTTCATCAATAATATGAATTTCTGTAAGAGGCAGAGGCTTTCCAACCGTATGACCTTTTGTAAAAACATCCTCAGGATTCAATGACGCTGCAATGGGCGTTCCTTCTGTCAGCCCATAAACCTGAACGACCCCTATATGCGGGAATTTCTCTTTTAATTTTTCAAGGGCCCAAGGCATGAGGGGATCTCCCCCTGTGTAAATCGTTTTCAAATCCTTCAGCTGATACTTATCAATATCCGGATCGTTCAGCATTTCATAAATCATAAAGGGGAATAAGAAACAATCGTTCACACGCTCCCTTTCCATCACTCCCAGGATTCTGCCAATCTCAAATCCATGGCTTTTTGTGATGATCACCGTTCCTCCCATCATCAGAATGGGAAGGGCGATATCCTCCATGGCCCCCACATGGTACAGGGGGCCGGTCGTCATCCCGATCTCCTGTCCGGTAAAATTCCACTTTAATGCCTGCATCGCTGAAAACCAAAAGGTCGTTTCGTGTGTCCAGATGGCACCCTTGGGCCTGCCCGTCGTTCCCGACGTATACATTAGCATGACCGGTTCGTTCAGTTTGATGTTTTCAGAGCCGAGGTCGTCTCTTGACCCGTTTTCTAAAACCTGCCAGCTCTCAGCCCAATTTGGAATCTTCCCGTCTTCGTTTTGAAGGCAAATATACCGTTGCACAGAGACTTGGCTGCGTACTGGCTCCAGTTCACTGGCCAAATTTGAATGGAAACAGAGTATTTTTGTATCCGAGTCGTTAAGCAGGTATTCAAACTCCTTGCTTGAAAGCCGAAAATTAAGCCGGACAGCAATCGCCCCGATCTTGGCAGCAGCGAAATAAAGACCGAAATATTCCAGGCAGTTATAGAGCAGAATCCCAACGCGGTCCCCTTTTCTCACACCCATTTCGCGAAGCTTATTTGCATAACCATTCGATATCCGATGAAGATCCCTGTATGACCACGAATTTCCCGACTCTTCTTTAATGGCAATTTTGGATGGGTTCTGAGGGTTCAAATCGTTCGCCATTCTTCTTGTAAAATATCCGACATCCAATGGACTCCCTCCTTAGATATGTAAGCGCATACAATTTTGAGTAAGAACTTCTTTCCTCCTTTCTCTTTCCCTTTATAAATACTTATTGCAAGATTCGTGCCAAAAAAGAAAAACCCCTATTCACTTGATTTCCTTTAATTGTGGACCATATAAAATTGATGTTTTTCTGATTTTCCGGAATGTATTTTTACTTTTCTGAATTTTCTTTTATTTATCAACGCAGATAAATCCCTTAAACACGTTGTAAGTGGATAAAAAGAAGAAAAATCCGGAAGCTCGGAAAAGATTCCGAACTCCCGGATTTATTCAACACAATCAGTAATAGCGTATTTTTTAATTTTGTCATATATCGTGGAATTCCCTATTCCAAGCGACTCAGCAGCCTTATTCTTATCGTATCCGCACTGTTTTAGAGCCCTTTCAATTGCTTTCTTTTCTGTTTCTTCTATAATACTCTTCAGACTTCGCTTTTCCATCTTGGTGGTCTTGCTGTTTCTCAAGTAATCCGGTAATGCCTCCATTCCCATTTCCTCGACGTCTGATAGATGTACTCCTGCATCGATGACATTTTCCAGCTCCCTGATATTCCCCGGCCAGTCATACTGTTCGATGATGGAAAGGGCTTCTGGGCAGACAGATGTGACACGCTTCCCAATCCTTGCCGTTACTTTTTTAAGGAAATGTTCAACAAGCAAATGAATATCCTCCGTCCGCGCTCTTAGTGGAGGAATAAAAAGCTGAACAGCATTGATCCGGTAAAATAAATCCTCACGGAACAGCTTGTCTTCGATCATTTTTTCCAGGGGACGATTCGTTGCAGCAATCACACGGATATTGATCTTTTTCGGCTGCAGTGCCCCCACCGGCTCGAACTCCTTTTCCTGCAGGACACGCAGCAGCTTTACCTGCATATGCTGAGGCATGTCACCTATCTCATCCAGAAAAATCGTCCCGCCGGCCGCAAACTCAAACTTTCCGATCTTCCCTCCCTTTTTCGCACCCGTAAAGGCACCTTCCTCGTACCCGAAAAGCTCCGATTCCAGCAAATGTTCCGGTATGGAACCGCAATTGACTTTTACAAACGGCTTTTCGCTCCGCTCACTCAGTTTATGTATACTCTGGGCCAGGATCTCCTTTCCGGTTCCGCTCTCTCCCCTCAGCAGTACGGAAATATCCCCGCTGGCCACTCGTTTTACACGTTCTTTCAACTCGTTGACCTCCGGCGTGCTGCCGATTAGATCCTGCAGGGAATACTTAAGGCCATTTTCAGCTTCCCATTCATTTCGATAATAATTGAGCTCTGAAAGGACATCCTTTATATGACTGTTCATTTTCTTCCAATCATCAAGATCCCTGAAAAGGATGGTCCCGATCGCCCCCAGGATTTCATTGTCTTCGATGATGGGAATGCGATTGGCGATCACGAACTCCCCCCTAAGCAGCTGCACATCCGCCATATCCTTTTGCCCTGTCCGTGATACCAGATGCATTCTCGTATTTTCAATCACATCTGTGACATGCTCTCCAATCACCGCATCCCGGTCTGCTTCTAAAAACTCACAATAGTTATTGCTTATGTATTGGATAATCCCATCGCAATCCACAATGACAATCCCGTAATAAGCACTCTCAAAAATGAGATCAAGCAAGTGGTCATTAATAAACAGTTCGGTACTCCTCATAAGACCATCCCCTTTTTAGCTTTCTATCCTTTAT
Source organism: Mangrovibacillus sp. Mu-81 (assembly GCF_036867415.1). Classification (NCBI taxonomy): domain Bacteria; kingdom Bacillati; phylum Bacillota; class Bacilli; order Caryophanales; family Bacillaceae; genus Mangrovibacillus; species Mangrovibacillus sp. Mu-81. The sequence goes on along the minus strand of NZ_JBAJHU010000001.1, from coordinate 195,444 downwards.
AGTAGCATGATTGATCAGGTTTAAGAATGATTAAATGGAAAATTTAAAATAGTCAGAAATAATAAACACAGAATGATTCTAGAAGAAATGCACATTTATACAAAGAGAGCTGTAATAACATATCAGGTTTACTTAACAAACAAAATCCACCTGGCAGCACAGGTGGATTTTGTTTGTATATGGGCAACTTCATTCAACCTTTATCATTTCACTCCAACCTCATCCTTCAACCTACCCAAATACTCAAACGTCTCCTCCAAATTAATCACATCCGTATACTTCATCCACAAATCAAACAAACTTGCTTTATGAGACAGCTCAATACGGTCATAGACACATTCTTCAATAATCGCTACATTGAAGTTCCTGCTTACAGCATCGATGGCAGTTGCTCTTACGCATCCACTTGTTGAACCACCCACGATGAGCAGGGAATCTACTCCCAGCTTTACAAGCCAGCTGACTAACGGGGTGGCATAAAACGCACTTGCATACGCCTTATCAATCACCAGTTCTCCTTCTTTTGGGGCAATTTGATCAACGATTTGGGTGCCGAAGTGACCTTCTACATACTTGGATTGGTCGCGGTCGGTTTTATTGCTGAAGCTGTCAAAACTGATATTCTTTTGTACATTGCGGGTGTACAGAATAGGGATGCCCTGTTCTCTTCCTTTGGCTAGTAATTTCTCCACGTTTTCAATCGCGCGCCACCCTGCTTCTCCTCCGCCCGACGGCCATTCACCAATCTGCTCTAGAATAGGATCATCGCTTCCCACATAATTGTTTTGAATATCAATGACCATAATAAGAGGCTTTTTCCCAAGTCCTCTGCTCTTCCCGTAGCCCCCTTTTTGTACAACTGCTTTGTCTGTTTCACTTAACAGGTCTTCCCAAGGTCTTACTCTAGTCATAAAAGGATCTCCCCCTTGATTGAATGATTACACTACCTTAGATGCACTCTCATCAGCATCTGCTGTTTTTTCTTTATTGAAAAACTCATTTATTACATGCTGTGGCGGAGCTTTGGTTAATAAGCTGACCATGACCATAAATAATATGGCGGCCAATGTTCCTGGAATTACAGGGTGGAATCCGGTTGCAGCCTGTAATTTAAATACAAACCACAAAGTAGTAACGAGCGTTCCAGCGGTAATACTCGCCAGCGCACCTTCTTTATTGGCTCTTTTCCATGCAAATGCAGCTACTAACGCCGTTCCAATTGCAGCACCCATTGTTGCAACCATATTAGGCTGCAGCCAGAAGATTGTCGAAATTTCCATTAAAGCAAAGATTAAGGCAGCAATAGAGATAAACACGGTTACTACCCGAGAATACATGACCAGCTTTTTATCCCCAACCTCTTTCTTGCTAAAAGCTTGAAAGAAGTCTTTCACGAATGTAGTAGATGCAACAAGAAGGACGGAGCTGGCAGTAGACATGGCAGCGGCCATTAACGCACTCATAATTAATGCTCCGATGATAGGAGGAAGCATTCCTGTTACAAATGTCGGGCCTACGGTATCCGGGTCTGTGATCCCAGGATAAAAGATTTTTGCCAAGCCTCCTAAAGCACCGATTAAAAAGTAAAATAAAGCAAATGTTAAAGCGGTGATCCCTTGGCTCAAGCGGACGACTTTCGTGTCTTTGGCAGATAAGAACCGACTCATAAATTGAGGAGTCCCGAGATTACCTACTCCCCATATAACGAACCAGTTTACGATCATGAGTAACCCCATTTTCCCGCCGGCAAAGGGATCAAGAAACTCAGGATCCTGTGCAGCTAACTGAAGATGCATTTCTCCGAATCCGCCAACCTTAACAAGGCCGATGATAACTGCTGCCAAGATACCTACAAAAATCAGGATTCCTTGGAATAGATCCGTCCAGGCAACAGAGTGCATTCCACCGGTTACTGTAAACAATAAGAAAATAACGGTGCCAATTAAGATCCCTACATTCTTATCAATCCCGGTAATTTGATTGAGGATGACGCCGGCTCCCAATGTTTGAACCGTTAGGAAAATCATACTGGCAATAAGAATTAAGGCAGCACCTAATACCCTCACTTTGTTGCTATAATACCGGGCAGCTAAAATATCCGGAAGCGTTATATAACCTGTACTTCTAATCTTCGCTCCAAACCAGACTGCAGCAAAAATAGAAGTTAAGATCGTACCGCCGAACTGCCAATATCCCGCCCAGCCGATACTGTAAAAGTACCCGGGAGCCCCCAGTACGGACCAGGAGCTGATTAATGTCGCAAAGAAAGTTCCCACACTGACAATGACACCAAGTGATCGGCCGGCTACCCAGTAATCGGCCGATGTAGAAGTAACTTTATATCCCCAGCCCGCAATTCCAAAGGTCAGAAGGAGGTAGACAATTAATACGACTGTATTTATTTCCACTTGATCTTACCTCCCTCCTTCTTATTTTGGACAACTGCTATCACAATGGCTAACACTGAAAGACCAATATTAAATATCCACATAAACCAAATCCCGAATGGAATCGCACTCACGTGAAGTCCCCCTATCCCCTTTTTAGCTAAAAACTAAATGAATCTTCTGACAAATTTACCCCTGCCGTATTCTTTGATAGGTTCTCCCTTGCTTACAATCACTTCACCACGGCTGATTGTATACACCGGCCAGCCGGCGGCTTCTCTTCCTTCAAAAACAGAATAGTCGCCTTCGGCATACATTTGCTTTGGTGTAATCTTTTTCTTCTTGTGAATATCCACAATCGCAAAGTCTGCGTCAGCCCCGACCTCTATTCTCCCTTTGCTTTCAAGGTTGAACGATTCTGCTACTTGATAAGATGTAATATCTGCAATCCTCTCAAGAGGCAATCCCCTTTTGTGATGGCCTTCTGTGATCATGACCGGGAGTAAGCAGCCGACACTCGGAAATCCGTAAAGCGTGTCGAATACACCGTTTCCTTTCCCATACTTCTTATCACGCGAGTTAGGGACATGATCCGTACCGATCGAGTTGATGGTTCCGTTTATAATGCCTTCCCATAACCGTTCACGATCATGGTGACTGTGAATAGGCGGGCCCACTTTTGCATCCAGGCTGTCATCTTCAGTTAAGCATAGGTAATGCGGGCATGTTTCTACGGTTACCCCTGACTCATGGAGCCACGGCATCTTTTCCAATACATCAACACTTGCGGCCGATGATAGGTGAACAATATAGACATTGCCTCCAACTACTTGATTTAAGTAAAGAGTGCTTAGGAGCGATTCTGCTTCAGCGTATCCCGGACTTGTTGCCGACCAGGTTTTCAATCCGTCATTTGCCCCCTCATCTTTATACTTTTTAATTAGAGTGCGGTTGATGTCCATGTTTTCACAATGAACAGCAAGTAATAGTTTAGGAGAAATGGTTTTGAACTTTTCCAGCAGTCTCATCAGGTCATAGGAAGATAAATCAATTCCGTTATCAATTTTGAACTTATCATTTAGTTGTTTTTCGTAATTTCTAAAGAATTTAAAAGAGGTGATCCCACACTTCTCAACCGTCTCTTCCAATTCATCAATATGCTGTTCAGTCAGGATCCCCAAACTGTAAGTGAAATCTATATAACTATTTTTCTCCCCTATTTCTTTTACTTTGGGAACGAAATCGAGATAGCTTACGGGCTGCCTGTCCATATTGACCACGGTTGTCACTCCGCCGACTGCGTGCTGCTTCGTATCCAGAAAGTCTTCTTCAGTAGAATTATAGATTCCAATATGTTCGTGGGCATCCACCAGTCCCGGGAACACATGAAGTCCGGAAGCATCAATCTCTTCCGATGCGGTGACATCATCAGCAGATTCATAAATCCCAGTGATTTTGCCATTGCGAACTCCTATATTTACTTGCTTCACACCTATTCGCGGGAATACAACACTCCCATTTTTTATGAGTAAATCTACGTTCACTATCAACACTCCTTTTTAATCGCCTATCTTAACTTGCCCGCTTGGTGCAATGTGAAGATCCGAACACTTGCCGGCTTTGAGGATAAAGCTGTCTGATTGAACGGGGAATCGCTGCTGAAGGAGCTTCGCAACTTCTAGGACTCTATCAAGATTGATCCCTGTGTTGATCCCCATCTCCTCAAACCCGTGTACGAGGTCTTCAGTAGCAATGTTCCCGCTTGCATTTGGAGCATATGGACAGCCGCCAAGGCCTGCTGCAGAACTGTCAAAGTCGACTATTCCTGCTTCATAACCTGCTACTGCATTCGCAAATGCCATGCCTCTCGTATTGTGAAGATGCAATGAAAATCGGAAATGAGGAAACGTTTCTTTAAGCACCTCTACGATTCTTTTCAGTTTCACGGGGTTTGCCATCCCTGTCGTGTCTGCTAAAGAGATATCGGTGATCCCCAGCTGCTCATATCGTTTCGTAATCTCAATGTGACGCTCAACTGGGACATCCCCTTCATACGGACAGCCAAATGCAACCGATATGGAACCACCGACATGAACAGGACTATCTGCTGCACGTTGGACCAGAGGCTCGAACCCTTTTATCGCTTCAAAGGTAGTGGCATTCGCATTATGCCTGCTGTGAGAGTCTGTTGCCGATAGCATCAGCTTTACTTTATCTATGCCGGCATCAATGGCCCTGTCCAGCCCCCTGAGGTTTGGGATTAACGCACGCAGCTTAACACCCGGCTTTCTATTAACAAGCTGGAGTACTTCGCTGGCATCTTTTAACTGCGGAACAGCTTTCGGGTGAACAAATGATGTCACTTCAATTTGCTTAAACCCGCACTCGATCATCCGATTGATATATGCCGCTTTCTCTTCTGCAGGTATGATCTCCGGTATACTTTGAAAACCATCTCTGGGACACACTTCAGTGACTGTAATTTCCTTCAATGAATTCAAAAGCTCCTGCCTCCTTTCTTTCCGTTGTGATCAGATTACTTTATTGTTCTTTAACTCCTGCAGCTCTGTTTCATCCAATTCAAGGAGGGATTTTAATACTTCATCCGTATGCTCACCCAGGTCTGGTGCAACTTGCCGTATCGACCCCGGCGTCTCGGAAAATTTAGGGACGATACCAGGCATCTTGACTTTGCCAAGGCGAGGGTGATTCACTTCAACAATGTTTTCTCTTTCTTTAAAGTGATGATCATTGAAAATATCTTCAATGCTATTGATCGGACTGACTGGTACACCGTGGGCATCCAAGTGTTCCTGCAGCTCTGACCTGGTTTTCGTTTTCACCCAGTCAGCGACAATTCCATTGGTTAGTTCAAAATGCTTCAGCCTTACAGAATTCGTATAAAAACGGTCATCCGTCAGCATATCTTCCCGATCCATCGCTTTTGCCAGCCGTTCGAATGTACGGTCAGAACTCGTCACCAATACAACCCAATGCTCGTCCTTTGTTTGGAATGTACCTGCCGGACTGGAATGCCCGCTCAGACCGGGAGAGCGTTCTTTTATGATTCCATTTTGATCATAGTCTGCAACCAGAAACTCCATCATTCTAAAGACTGACTCATACAGTGCCATATCTACATACTGCCCTGTTCCCTCGTCATGGCTGTCGCGGTGGTAAAGAGCGGTAGTTGTCGCAAATGCTACATAGATGCCGGTTATATAATCCAGAAGCGAGAAGGATGGACTGATTGGCGGCCGGTCAGAGTAACCATGCAGATAGGTAAATCCACTAAATGCGGTGGCCGGTGTTCCAAATCCTGCTTTACTGGAATAAGGGCCGGTTTGACCATATCCTGTGACCCGGATCATGATTAAATCGGGATTCACTTCTTTCAAGGCTTCATAACCAACATTCCATTTTTCCAACGTTCCCGGTCTGAAGTTCTCAATCACCACATCTGTCTTCTCTACTAATTTTTTCAGAACACCCTGCCCTTCCTCTTTGTGAAGATCAAGCGTGATTGATTTCTTATTCCTGGCAAGTCCCGGCCAGCGAAGCGGCTCTTCCCCGTGAAAAGGACCCATGTCCCTCAAGGAATCACCTTTACCAGGCATTTCTACTTTTATTACTTCTGCTCCAAAATCTCCGAGTAGTGTCGCACCAAATGGAGCTGCAATCATGGTAGAAAGGTCCAGAATCCTCACTCCATCCAACGGCCCCCGTTTAGTTTTCGCATCTGTCATTTTGCTTCTCACCTCGTTTGACTGTTATTTTGAGACACTATAGTCACCATGCTTTTTCAAAAATGAAGTTAAGCCGCCATCATTCAAAATATCGATCATCACCTGCGGCATTTGGGTTCCTTGGTATTCTTTATTTTGGGTCAAATTATGAATTTCGCCGTTATTGAGTTCCACAACAATCTCATCCCCCTGCTTAATATCATGGTCAGGGATTTCAATGACCGGAAGACCCACATTAATCGCATTCCGAAAGAAAATCCTCGCAAATGATCTCGCTATGACAGCCGAAACACCTGCTGTTTTAAGAGCCAGCGGTGCTTGTTCCCGAGAGGAGCCGCAGCCAAAATTATGGTCTGCCACAACGAGATCCCCCACCTCCATCCTCTCTCGAAACTCAGGGTCTAAATCTTCAAGAACATGATCTGCCAGGTCTTGCAGATTTAATGTTTTCGTGTACTTTCCCGGTATAATACGGTCCGTATCGATATTACTGCCGTATACATGAGCAGCACCTTTTAGATTCATTGGAAGACCTCCCTTTTTTCTATCTTTCTGGGATCCGTTATCTTCCCGTAGAGAGCAGTGGCAGCCACTACAGCCGGAGATCCTAAATAAACATTTGATTCCGGATTGCCCATTCGGCCCCTAAAGTTTCTGTTGCTGGAAGAAATAACACCCTCGCCCTTGCCGGGAACCCCCATATGTGTGCCGACACACGGCCCGCACCCAGAAGTAAGGAATGTACAACCTGCATCCGTTAAGATTTCTACCGTTCCATCTTTCAACGCTTCCAAGTAAACTTGTTTGGAAGCCGGCGCGATTAACATCCTGACATCGCTATGAATCTTTTTTCCCTTTAAAATGTGGGCTGCTTCCTGCAAATCTTCTAATCTGCCATTTGTACAGCTGCCTAAAAACGCCTGCTGAATGGGTATGTCCAACACTTCCGATATAGGTTTCACATCATCAGGTGAATGTGGAATCGAGACTTGCGGTTCGAGCTTGGAAATATCGACTTCCAACACTCTCTCGTACTTTGCCCCGGGGTCAGGCTCAAGGTGCTCGAAATCATAGCCTAAATCCAGACCTTTCGTATGAACAAAACCTGCCTTTGCCCCCATTTCAATCGACATATTCGCAATCGTCATCCGGCTGGCAAGAGTCATGGACTCAACGGCTTCGCCTGTGTATTCGATCGCTTTATACGTTGCTCCCTCTATTCCCAGTGTGCCTACCAGGTGGAGGATTAAATCTTTCGCGGTTACCCCCTGCTGAAGCGATCCTTTCAGTTCGATCTTGATGGTCTCGGGAACTTTCACCCATGTCTTTCCTGTTAATAGAACCCCTGCTAAATCAGTCGATCCCACTCCAGTTGCAAACGCACCCAGCGCCCCATATGTACATGTATGTGAATCTGCCCCTAAGACCAGGTTCCCCGGTTTTACATGTTGGTTCTCCACCATTAACTGATGGCAAATTCCGTCCCCCACATCATAAAGCTTTACATTCTGACCTTTTGCAAAATCCCTCATCATGGAGTGCAGATTTGCAATTCTCTCATTTGGAGCCGGTGCTGCATGATCAATGACCAAGACAACTTTTTCGGAATTCCATACCTTCTTCCCGCCCATTTCCTTAAAGGCTTTTATCGTTAATGGCGCTGTGGTATCTGAAGCCATGACAGCATCTACTTCAACAACGGCTATATCCCCTTGAGACACCGGTCCTTCTGAATGGGCAGAAATGATTTTCTCTATTAATGTTTGGTTCATAGATATCCCTCCTGCTTCATGATAAATATCCCATCTTTCTCGAAATCTCTCTTGCTCCCTGAATGGCCTTCGAAATGAACTCCTGCTCCTTTTCCTCGGTGAGCCTCATCGCCAGCCCGGAAATCGACAGTCCGCCAATAAGTTCCCCTTGCATATTAAAAATAGGAGTCGAGATTGAATATGCCCCCAATACACGATCATTCTTACTCAGGCAATAACCTGAATCCCTAATCTCCTGCAGTTCTTCTTTGACGTCTGAACGATCAAATGCTTCTGCATTCATCTCTTCCCATTCATCCAGCACCTCATCAATAACACTCTCTTCACACTGTGCTAAAAGCACTTTTCCTGAGGCACCTTTCACCAATGGGTAAGGGTAGCCCAGCTTCACAAACTGTCTGATGTCTTCACTTCCATCGGCTTTTTCAACACAGATACGCCGATTAGATTGAAGAACATTCAAACTCACTGTCTCTTTAGTAAGTAAGGATAACTTCTTCAATTCAGGCAGTGCTTCTTTCCTTATATCAAGGTTCTCAGAAACAATCTGACTGAACCCTACAAAGGTTAAACTCAACCGATAAGTGCCCCGATCTTCATCCTTTACTATTAAGTTTTTTTCCTTTAAGGAAGTCAATAATCGAAACACTGTCGTCCGGTTAAGTCCCGTCTTATTCACAAAATCATTTACTGATAGTTCAGGCTCATTTAAAGAAAAACAGAATAATAAATCGACAGCTCTCTCTACCGACTGAACAGTTTCTATTGTTTTTGTCATACTCTTCACCTGCAATTTCATTAATTCCTAATTATGTTCACATAGTGAACATTAAGTTCATAATATGAATTTGTTACTTTGGAGTATAAATGTAATCGCATTCATTTGTCAATGATGAATGCTGAATTTTCTAAAAATTATAATAAAAAACCTGTGTCAGGAAGGGAAGTGTAGCCCTTTTGATAACACAGGTTTTTTACATGCTGATTACATATACTATTAAATTGTTACTACTCTTAATGCTGTGAAGAATTATCACTTCTATTAGCATCTTAATTATCAATTGGCGAATAATTATAATTATTGTTCAAACTAAAAAAAGTGGTGCAAATAGGGTGCTAAATGACTTGTCAATTCATATACATTTACCGGTGAACAACAACTCCTATTTTGAGTCTTCTAATAAGGATTTGGGGAATACAATTTTAATAATGGATACTCCATTAACGGCAAGTTTAAATCCATAAGAAGGAATAATATTCTTCTATGTAGAATCAAGAGAAAAGTATATCGCGTATTGGGGCGAAGTAGGGTATTTAAAGACTTTAGTAAAAATATTAGATATTTTCGCCTTCATTTTTCGTGAGATTGAGTTGCATGTCGGTAGTTGAGCCGGTGAGATAGATAAAAGGAGATGATAGAATGCCGATTGTTCAAGATTTATATAAAATACCCGATGATATTATGATGAAAATTTCTACGGGAGAAAATATAAGATATGGTGGCGTAGTTCGTAATAATAAAGGGCAAATTGTTAAACATCTTAAACCTATACACATGTCAGAAGCTATTTTACAATATGCATGGAATAATAGGGATACCCTTATTAAGGTAGGTAAGGGAGGTCTATATATAGCAAGAAACTATTTTAAATCAAAGAAAAAACAAGATCCTGATGTTGTTGGGAAATTTAGAGAGGGTCTAAAAGTCTACCTATACGCTGTACGCAATGGTGCTCTTACAATGGAGATAATTTCAGATATGATGGAACGTTTGGGTGAACTGAAAATACATCCAAATTCTGAAAAAATCAACATTGTCCTTTCAGTGGAGGAGTTAGATGTGCTATTGAATCAAATGTTTGAGTATACACAAAAACTTGCAGGAGATAATGCAATTGAACTTACCAGTAGAGAGAAAGAAACACTTTCGCATTCTATGAATCCGATCATTAATCTGCAGCATTGTCTTGAAACACAAAAGCGCATTTTTGAACTGGCTTCTTAGATTATAGCAACTGTGATATTTGAGTCTATCGATTTATTGAAAAAAGATTCAAAACACACCAAAAGGAGTGCCAAATCGTATTGATTTTGTCACTCCTTTTTCTTGATTTAATAGTGTTTTTCCAATAAATATTAATGAACCAGCCTCACTCCACCATTACATAAAACCAGAAAACCATATCCCCAATGTGGTCCCAACATAGTTACCAATAATATACCCCAACGTCCCCACAACAAGAATCGGCCCAATCAGGTCTTTCCATCCTTTTGCAATGGCCATGGCTGCAGCAGTTGTCGGGCCGCCGACATTGGCATTGCTGGCCAGGAGGATTTCTTCAAGGTCATATTTCAATAGTTTCCCTGCAATCAGTGACACGGCCATGTTCACGACGACAATAATGAATACAAATACTAGCAGCAGAGGAGCATTTTGAACAATGAGCGGGATCGATGCAGGAATGCCGATCACCACAAAGAACAAGTAAATGAGGAACGTACCGATCTCCTGGCTTCCGTTAATCGATTCAAAATATCTCGGAAACAGTGCAAGTGCCAGAAATGTTAATGTAGTCAACATTAAGTACTGGTCTCCGAACAATCCATTCAGTAAATTTAAAAAGAAAGACGTCTCCTCCCCGGAAGGAATCAATCCGTCCAGGAATGCTGCGATTTTAAACGAAACCATTACGAGCAGGAAGGCAGTCCCTACAGACAACGCAATATCCTTCAGCGATATATCCTTTCGCTCCCAGAAGCTTTCCGCGAGTGTCTTCCCCTCTTCCCTGATTCCTCCGCTTTCCACTTTTTCCACGTGCGGCGCTTTAAAGCGTCTTCTAAAAAAGTTCATGGCCGGAATCATCATTAGAACGATGAAATAAATGGCCATCATCAAATTGTCTGCGACCACCGCAGAAGATACCATTTCTCCAGGCGCTTCGAATTTTGCTGCCATGGCTGCAAAGTTGACCCCACCGCCAATATAAGAGGCACTAAGCATGGCACCAATCTTATCAAGGACTGGTATATGATCCTTCAATAAAAAGAAACTGATGATCACCCCTGCAACCGTACCGATCGAGCTGATCAAAAAAATAATCAGCAACCGTCCGCTTTCCTGCCAAATTCTTTTAAAGTTCACATGAAAAAGCAGCAGCGGAATGGCAAGCGGAATGATAAACGTCCAGACCGCATCATAAACCGGCGACGCTGTAGGAATAATTCCGGTATTTGATAGAATAATAGCCCCTATCAGCGCAACAATCGCACCTGAAATCTTCGCCGCCCAACTGTAGCGCTGCTCTAAGTAGATACTGGCCGAAGCCCACACTACAATAATTCCCCACAACGTCACATAATCATCTGCTTTGATAAGAGTCTCTTCCAAAGTGTTTCCTCCTTTTTTCTTTATTTCCATTATCAATATATTACCTATATTGTATTGAAAATTCAAAATATTTGTGGTGATGGCTTTCAGAGGATAGATCCCGTTCTACTTAGTAAAAAAAAGCGCAAGATAAGTCCCCGCGCTTCCTTACAATGGAAAATCTCTTCTTACCTCTTCTTTACTTCTCTTTGTGGTCTCAAAAAGAAAATTATAGATCTCATCAATATTTGAGCTATCTATTAGATTTTTAAACTTTCCTACTTGCCCTTCAAAACCTTCAAAATATACACTATGGTAATTGGTAGTGTTATAAATCATTAAGTATTCTTGATAATCTTTAGTTTTTATTTTGTCATTTATTTGAATCAGTATCTCATTCCAATCCTTTATTCGCTTGGAGTGTAGAGGCTTCTTCACAACTAATTCCTTATTCTCTTCATTTTTAATTTGTTGAATAAATTGTTCTACTTCTATTCTAGCTTGGAAAAGCTCATGTCGTTTTTTATTTTCTAACTCTGGTAATATTTCATTTATATATTTTATATAACGATTCTTTCGATAATGTATCTTAGCATCATACTGTTTGGGTTCTTTCTTATTTTCTCTGAAGTCATTTACTTTTTTCCCAAGAGTACCTACTAAAGCTGCACCTTGTGAAATCTCTTTCCAGTTATCTTTTACGAACTTCCCCACTTTTGGACCATGTGTTTTTGCAGTATCTACTATTGGTTTTATTGGTAATTTAGCCATTATTTATTCACCCCTGAATAATTTATTTGTATTTACTATATTTTACTGCGTTGGTCCACTTCCAACCAATTCACCTGAAATAATATAGTGCCTCTCCTTAGCATACTAACGTGTTTAAACCGGGATGCAAAAAGTGGAAGGAAATCTTGCTTATCTTGTACCGGAAGCACAACAACCTTCCCCGTTTACAAAAAACAACCTACCTATTCTTCTTTGCCTCAACATATCTCTGCGTGATCAGCCCCACATTAAACACTGACACAACTATTACCAAATAAATAAGCACCTGATTGAACCGGAACTCCCCGGTGAACTCCACATAAGAAAGAGCTTGATAAATAAAGGCCCCGGCTACCAGGAGAGATAAAATGAGTTGTGCTTTCAATGATTTAAACATGCTATTAACCCCATACTCATATTGAACAAAGCACTCCAACATACGCACTGACGGCCAACGCTTCTCCGAACAGAACGGGTGTAGCTATACACTTATGGATATTCCCCAAAAACTTTTTCCTCCTCATTTCCATACGGCACTGTAAAAAAGGGACTCCTTTATACTTTCGGCTCCGGCACTCTTACCTCACAACCTCCGTCAGCGGATAATACTCCTTCGCCCCAATCCCTCTCGCCATCATTCTTTTCACATACATGACTTCGTTCTCCAACTGCTCCAAGGGATCTTCGCTGATTTCATCAACAGCCAGCTCTGGGCTTACCCTTTCAGGATAATGAAACACATATTTCGTACTTCCTATAAAATACTGAACCCTAAAATCGTCCATCTTCCCATTCCACTCATACTCCTTGATAAGAATGACCTCAGTCGAATAATCGGGACGGATCTCTATCCCTTTGAAGATTTCATCAATTCTTGCTTGAATCTGCTCAATTTCATTTGAATCCTCACCCTGGACCACACCGATCAACCTCCCATAAATCTCCTTCCAAGAACCATCCAAATCCACCGTCATCACTTCCATCCAGACATTCTCACTCCACTGATACCTCTCATCAACATCCGTTCCGTTCGTTGGGTAGATCAATATCCCCCTTAAATAAAGCTCCTTTTTCTGGTGCATCAAATAGGTAAACAGCTGATACATATTATGACTGTGGAAAGTGGATTTCCCGAAATTCTCCTGAAATACATTTTTATAAAACTTTGCATCAATGATGATTTTCTCCAGTCCGTTTTTATGACTGAGAGATACATCCGTCTTCATCTGCGGCAAGAAGGCAGAGTTTCCTTGAAGCCCCCACTTTAATACTTCTGATGAAACTCGATAGTCCTTCTGTTCAATCCGATAAAAATAAAACAGGAACTTTTCAAAGATCCCATTCAAGGCTTTTTCATCAAGTTCCGCTGAAAACAAACTCCACTTGCCTTGCGTATGAGACAGCAAACTAAGCTCGAATAGCATTTTAGCAAGATGAACCATCCGTTTGTAATGTACATTATGTCTTCCAAAATAAATCTGGGAAAAAACCTTCTTCGTCAGCTGGATCTCCCCAACCTCATGGAGATAATCCAATTGCATGAAACTCTTCTTCCGCGTCTCTTTTTTCACATAACGATTCACGCAGATTGCCTGCAGCGTTGATTTCATTACTTGGTTCAGTATGATATCAAGTGAATACTCATCCTTTTCACAAACAAGCATCGGCTTTTTTCCCACTAGATATGGAATGGATTCGTTAATCATCATCCTTCCACCCAGCCGGTTGGTCACTTCCTGCTTCTCGACATAGTCCTTGGTGAATCCCCGCCTGTGAAGCCATTCCACTTCCCTGATGAATTGATTGACGATGAAGTCATAGGTAATCAGATCTTCATCGACTTCATTCAGACTTTCAATCAGCTCAGGCATGTCATTGACATAGCTTAAGAGGCAGAATAGATTGCGGATTGGTACTTTGAACATCAGGTCCATCTTACAGACCTTCTACGAGAGAGGTGACAATGTCCGGCCGGTCAAAAAAGTACTCTTCCAACAGGGGCTGGATTTCAAACATGAGAACCCCTTGATACCAAGCTTCTTCATCCATTTCTTCAGGCTTACCTGCAAAGAAGGAATGACCGATTGCATACCCCGCACCAAGTTGAAAATCATTCACAATTTCATCATTGATCTTTGTGACTGAATTCGTGATTCGCTGCATCATGTCTGCGGATACCCCTGTCTCCTGAACCGCCTTGTACCACTTTTCATTAAATGCCGGCTCAAGCGTAATAAAGGCAAAACGCCTGCGAAGGGCAACTTCCAGCTGCGCCAGTGAACGGTCGGCCGTATTCATCGTACCGATCAAATACACATTGGACGGCACAGTGAACTTTTTTTTCGAATAACCCATCGTGACATACTCATCCCGTTTGTCACGCTCAATCAGCATGAATAGCTCGCCGAACACCTTTGAAAGATTTCCACGGTTGATTTCATCGATAATGAAATAATAGTCTTCACCCGGATTTTCCAGTGCCCGCTGGCAGAAATCATAGAAAACCCCAAACTGAAGGGAAAAGCCATGCTTATCCGGCCTGAAGCCCATCACAAAATCTTCGTAAGCATAATTTTGGTGGAACTGAACCATCTCGATCCGGGAAGTATCCTTCACTCCCATAAGTGAGTAAGCCAAACGCTTAGACACAAAGGTCTTCCCTACTCCCGGAGGTCCCTGCAGAATGATATTTTTCTTGTAACGCAGAAGGCTGGTGACTTTGTTGTATTGGTTTTCATCTATGAATACTTCTTTAAGGAAGTCCTCTTTTGAATAGCTCTCCAGCTCCTCCTCAGGATGCTCATGTGTAATCACGATCGCTTCTTTTAAATTCGGTTTTAATCGCCAGATGAAATGGTTATTTTCTTCATATTCCCCGTCAAAAACCACGCACCAATAGCATTCAGTACCCTCATCTCTTACTGGGACCTCTATCCCCGTTGCTTCAGTCACTCGCTTCGCCAAATTAACAACCGGGGCGTTGAATGAAGAATGATGCTTCCCAAGCGCAGCAGCCAATTGAGAAGCCGTAGCCTCTCCTCCAAGCTCATACATCTTATAAAGATAGACGAGGTCGTTCTCTCCAAACACAGCCTCATTCTGTAAAAGTTCAATCCACTTCTCAGTAGAGATTTTGTCTGGTGACGATAAGTAAGAGTTCGTCTCTTCCTTAACTTCATCACTCTCCAAATCTCTAAATGACTCGATGACGCTCACTAATTTCTTGTGGAGAGCATCATAGGTAAACACTGATACATCTGTTTCTTCTAGAAATTCCCCCTTCAGTTTTTCTGCGTGCTCAGATCCATATAGCATGCCATATTTCACTCCGACGTCTTCTACCGATACAAACAATTGAGGAGCTGTCTTATGACTGATATGCCCTTTTTCATAAACTGCCAGCCAGCACTCTGAGCAGCCGAAATTCTGATTCCAGTTAAAGCCGTTTAGCACTTTATCTTCCACAAAATCAAATTCCTTCAGCTCTTCCATATTTCGAATCGCCTCGTGAATCTTCCGCTGCTCCTCCTGAACCTTCGCTTTCTTGTCGGCATAATAAAGCTGAAATAAGATCGTGAAATTATTCCATGAATTCAGGATGTTCGTTTCGTATTTCACTTTCACTTCATTTTTGATTTCTTCAAGCTCTTCAATCGTCACCAAACCAAACTCGATTATCCTGTCAATGACCTTGGACTTGATCAGATTAACCTTCTCAGAATTCTTATATTGCCTTTTTAATGCTTGAAGGCTCTCCGAATCCAGCTTTCCAAGGGATTCGAGCATTAATTGAGGCTCCAGCTTGAAACGATACAGTTCACTCGCGATGCCATATAAATAATCAACTGCACTTTCCACCTTTATTTGATCATATTGAGTACTGCAAAAGAAGAAATCCTGAATATCAAGAACCGTCAGATCATCGTAACTCTCCTGCAAATGCGTAAGAGCATCTTCACACAATTGTAAATAGGTCTGATAATTTGCCCCCACACTCGAAAGCTTCAGATCAATCCCGTAAGAACGCTTCAAGTCCATATAGACTTCCTGCTTGTAAAGGGGATATTTCGTATAATCAACGGCCGCCAAGATATATCCGAAAAGAGGTGCCCCCAATGAAATACTAGGATTGAACGCCTTCCCCCTATCCCGGAAAGCTTCAATCCTCTCTTCCACTGGAGCGGAAGAATAAATCAATTCATTCAGTAGATTAGCCACCTCCTGAGACTGATCCTCAGCATACTTCACCAAATCAGCCGTATTGCTCCAATGAACAAAGCTGCCAGCAGTCGGATTTTCCTTCTGTAGCTTCCTGAAAATATCCACCACCGTAAATTCATTGATATCCTGCTTCTTCATGAAATCATTTAAACGGGAAAGGATCTCTTCTTTATAAGACTCTTCGTAAAGGGAATTATTCTTAAATTGCAGGTAGCGTTTGAATGAAATATCTATGTATGAATCTTTTAAAAGTTGACGTTCGATTTCTTGATTGGTCATGGAAGGCACCCCTTTGATTTTTGTTAGTTAGATAGTTTATAAACCTGATTTTACCAGTAGATGGTTTAGAATGAAACCTGGCTAGATGTTAGTATAAAAAAGAACCCTAACAAATTTTGTTAATGGGTTCAAATTCATAATAATCTTGATAAGATACATTGACACAGCCACAAATCGCACATTTTTATTCTGGGATATAGTTCGTCCATATGAAAAAAGAGTGCTCAAAAAAGCACTCTCCGTAACAATTAAAAAGGAACCTCAATCGCATCCCCATAAATATAACTCAAAACATCAACCTCATACTCCCCATAAGTCGTATCAAGGCGGTTGCCGTCCCAGCGATGGCCAAATACTTCTTCAATTAGAATCTCCATGCCGCCTTCAGCATATGCCTCCAGCTTCTTCCTTGCTTTCAATCGGAATTCACTATTTTCAAATGTCTCTATATTTCTGCCAATCTCCAAGTCACTCAGAATAATAGAATAGGCTGCTGCTTTTTGTTTCGTTGTTAAGTAGTTCGTACGAAACTCTCTTCCATGGCCGCTGAATTTGACTTCTTTATTCTTTTTAAAGCCCACGCTGGCACAAATGAGAAATAGTTCCTGATACTTAATATCGTATTTCTCTTTGAAAAGTATATAAACCTCTTCGTATTTCTTGCTTGTATATAATAAAGCTTGGTCCATTAAGAAATCCATGATTTACCCCCTTGTTGCCATTGCTTCATTTGTATTCATTGGCACAATCTTTGAATAGCCTGTTTTCAGCTGATCAAGCTTATACCACTTGCCTAGTTTATTTGTTGACTTAAATCTCATTTCTTCTGTTTTTGACAGCTCTGTATCAGTTAGCAGCAGGATCCATTGGGAAGTTAACCCTGGTATGTGGTCAATCAGATGATCTCGGTTATTACCACTGATTCTACCAAATGGGGTATCCATAAATAGCGGGAAGTTAATATCCGATGATCCGCCTGCAGCTACTTTTGCAAGTGATGTAATAAACGATAGAGCTACCACTTGCCGCTGGCCTTGAGAAATGTCTTGTGTAATATCGACACCATCCCATCCCAGAACTTTGATTTCATATTTCTCATTGATGTCGATTCGATTAATGAGCTCTTTATCTTTGCGGTCAATCAGTTCTTTGAAGATGGCTGTCGTTTCAGTAGTCAGCTTATGTCTCATTTCATCGCTGTACTCATTAAATACTTTGGCGAATTCTTCCTTCAGGTCATCAATGTATTGAAGCACTTTAGAGTCAATTCGCAGACTTTCATTTTCACGAAGAAGTCTAGAGAATTCTTTCTCTTTAGTCTGAAGATCTTTATCTTTCTGCACCACTTGGTTTTTTAAGCTTTCAATTTCTACCCCAAGCTCATGAAGCATATTCTTTTTACCTTTTAGTGTGGCTTCAAGCTGCTTCAAGTTTTCCTGCTCTTGTGCCTTGTCAGCAATTTCAGCCTCATATTGCTGGAGCTGCTTGTTGATAGATTCGATCCCTTCTTTGATTTCTCTGAACTCCGCCAGTTTACGGTTCATTGCATTCATGATGTCCTCTTCTTCTAGTGTGAAATCATGAAGTCCAGATGTTATAAGGGAAATTAGCGGAGTTAACTCGGAACGCTTAAAGCTGTTTTTCAGTTGTTCAATATGCTGTAAATTTTCCACATGCTTACTTAGGTCATTATTACAGCATGCACACTTATTTTCACGCAGGGATTTTTCAATCACCTCAATGGGAATAAGATCCTTTTGATCAACTAGGATCTGATCAAGATATGTCTTAACAGAAGGGTAGTTGTCCTTCATGGTCAAATTGTACCCATTTGTGACCAACTCAGTTTTTATTTCATCCTTTTTACTTTTCGCCAAGCGGACCTGGATATTCTTTTTCTCCACTGCTGCTGCATGCTTTTCTTGAATTTTTCTTACGTCTTCATTCTCAGCAAGTCTGTTCTCGATATCTTCAATCTCACTCGCACAGGAAACTTTGTTGCTTTCTTTAAAACCGATTTTCTCTTCTGCCGCTTCAATTTCTTTTTTCAAGTCATCAATTTCATTTTGTTTCCTGTTTAAATCAAGACTCTGAGATCCATCCAGCACTCTTTTCTTTTCCGAGCTTTGAAGTTTTTTCAGAATACCAATAGCACTTTCCAGCTTATCGATTTGAAGAAGCTTTACAATCCCTTTCTTAACTTCTTCTCTTACTTTCGTATCACTCTTTGCCAATGTTTCAATTTTCTCGGCATCAAACAGGAAGAAGTCTTTAATACTTTCATCCAAGATTCCGTTCATAATTCTGGATACTTCTGCTGGATCTGTGATAGCATCAGCACTGTAATTCCCTGTTTCGTCTATAATATTCAACGTTACATCTTGAATACGTTCATCGATGGATTCTCCAGATTTAAGCCCCATTACGTTTCTTTCGAGCTCATATTTCTTGCTGAAAGATTCAAATACTACTCTTACACTTGCCTCCACTGGCATATTCGCATTCTCTTCTAATGCCAGAAAGTTGACTAAATGAATTCTCTCACGCGGGTTATCCTGCTGAATATGGGTGCTTCCATAAAGGCCAAACATAAGAGCCCGGAAGATTCCTGTTTTCCCTTTCCCATTTTCACCGAAGATAATCGTGATATTTTTATCTCCATGGGAAAACTCGATCTTCTGGTTTCCATAAAATTGTCTAAAATTCTTTAATTCTATTTCAAGCAGTTTCATTCTTCATCCTCCAATACAATCTCCCTGATCTCATCACGAATTAGAGCTTCTATCTGGGAATTTGATTTTGTACCTGATTCAAGTTCACTCATTATCAGCTTTGCCAGATAGGAGAGGTCCCGGGGGAATTCTTCTATTTTACGGTTTAAATCATTGTTGATTTTCATTCAAATACCTCCATTTTCTTAAACTCTCTATATACTTCCAATGGCAATTTATCCATTAAGTATTCCAACGAGTACTTTCGAAGCTCACGTCCAACCACTTCTCTTGCGTTAAAATTATTGATAGCAAATCTTGAAAACTCAGCAAACCTTGGCAGTTCCTTTGAAGCTACCGACTTATACATTTGCTCAGTCGAGTTATCCGGCAGAACAATAAAATCATAGATTGTTGCCAGGTTTTTATTCGGATACTTTCTCAGTATTCTACCTCTCCGCTGGACAAACTCCCGCGGATTTGACGTACTGGCCAGAAAGTAAGCAGTCTTCGTACTCGGTACGTCGACGCCCTCATCCAGACATTTAATGGCCACCAAGATTTGAATCGCTCCCAGATCAAACGATTCTAATATCTTTGTTCTTTCCTCGAGTGGAACCTTTGAGTCAAACCGGTGGACTCTGTACCCCAATTGAGCAAGCTTGCCCGTTATCACGTCTACTTCTCCAGGTGCGCAATACACAAGAGTATGCGAAACTTCATCACGATCCTTTTGCTCAAACATGGTAAAGAGGGCTTCCTTCTTATTTTCTGCTTTACTAATAAGAAGACTCCGCTTACGGTTTACTTCGCTGATTTCATCCTTGTTTGCTTTTTCATCGCTGTACAAATGAATCAGCCTCTTGGTAAGCTTTTCATAGCTTTCTATCTCCTCATCTGTCAAGCCTACAATGAAAGGATAATAAATATATTCGGTAAGTGCCCCATTCTCGATGGCCTGTTTCATATCATACTCATACACAGGCGGACCAAAGAATTCTTCGATAAAGCGGGTTCCTTCTTCATCCCACCAGCGTTCGGGTGTAGCGGATAGCCCAATCTTCGCTTCGAGATTACCTAATTTATTATCTCTCAGACTTTTCACTCCGAAATAATGGCATTCATCGGCTATAAGAAAACTTTTTCCTCTGACTTTCGCCATTAAGCTATTAAACTCTGAAGATGCAGCTGTTCGGTAAGTAGTAATAACCACATGCTGTTTAATTAATCCTAAATTAAAATCTCTTACATCCGTTTGCAGCTTATTCACCCAGGACTTCTTATTTCCAAAACAATGGGTGAAGTTTTTATAGTTCATCTCTTGACAATTTTTCTCCCATTGTCCTACAAGATGAGTGAACGGAACGATGATAACCAGAAATATACGTCCTTTTTGCTTATAGAATTCATTGGATATAAGCAGACTCGTAATGGTTTTACCGGTCCCGGTCGCCATCTCAAGAATTCCATGCCAATTATTCTGTACGACTGCATCAATCGCTTCCTGTTGATATGGACGGGGTTTAATGACATTAACAGGAGTATTTATTTTCTTCCCCTCCTTTTTATAACCACTAATTTTGTCCTTTACAATGTTTGGTATATCCATAATAGACAGACCATTGGTATTATCCGTCCAAAGATTCTCAAAATCACATTGCATATCGTCGATTCGTTCCTGATCATTTTCACGCCAGAATACATCTATTTTTTCAAAATTATTTTGAATACCGCCGACTGTTTCATTCGCAGACCCTGAGAAGGCTACCCGATTGCCGGACTGATCGTAGAAAATCCCGAATTTCTCATGATATAAACTGTTATTCTTCGTGAAAGCAATTTTTATATCCAGTTTTTCTTGGTAGATCAACCAAGCTAATGTATTTAAGGCATCGTCCCTAATTGTTTCTTCGCTCATTTCAATTTGACGCATAAGAGCTTGGGCGATGACATCACCCTTCGCTTTGTAGCCCAGGCGGATCGCCTCAACATCCTCTACCGTTAAATAGGGATTAGCAATCATTCTAATCCTGCCGTCTCTTTCGATAAATTCTTCCAAGCCTTTAGCAATTACGCTCAAACTGCCACTCGTAAAGTAACCTACCGCACGATCATAATGAATGGACTCACTCAAACATTTATCATAGAAATCCCGGTGAATCTTATCGTTATCTGAGCGATACTTATACTTCAAATCTAAATTATATAGAGACATACTATAACCCCTGCCTTAGTGAAACAATTCCAAGTTCATCAACATTCACTAGATTATCGACACTCTTCAGTTCATGAGGCAGCACTTTGCTTGAAGGACTGTCCTGTTCTCTGAAGATCCCCTTTTCAACTAAGAAATCATATACACTTCGTTCGTGCATATTACCTGAGTACTCATGTTTAAGTACAAAGTGAACCAACTCTTCGAATGAACGGATGCTGCTTTCTTCTTTAACCACAACAATTTTATCGTATCGATAGTCACTAATAATCTTCGTAATGTGACGATATCCATTTTCTACTAGAATGGTTTTCATCAGGAAAGGATTCCATCTGAATCCTATGTGAGGCAGCCTGCGTTTATACCCCGTTAAAGAGTGCAGCGAAATATATTCTTTTCCATTCCTCGCTTCTTCTACGAATTGTACCAGCTCTGAAACGACTGCTTCGGAAACCTCCAGTTTTGATGCGGGATATAGTTTACCAAGGTCAACCTCGACAAACATTTTTTGATCAAGCAGCTTCTTTAATAAGTTTGATGCCATGACCTCTTTATATCCATTACTTACAGCAAAATCCTGCAGTTCTTTTCTAGTTGTTTCTCCATCGAAGCGGTCAATCATGACTTCTTCAAAACTAGTAAACTTACTTCCTTCCAGGTACAAGAAGTTCATGAATCCTCTAAGCTCAGGTATTAGTATTTTCATGACTGATGCCAGCTTTCCGATATCATCTATACCCTTTTTACTTATCAAAGGGGCCAGCTTCGGATTAAACTTAAAGTCATTTAGAAGAGATCCTGCAGTCACATAACCGTCTAAGGACAGCTTTTTCTCGGCAGTCAAAATAAGAAGCTCTATTTCGGTGCTGGTGAGTCCAATTTTTTCAAATAAGATGACTTTATTTTTTCCCCAGGTCACAATTTTGTTTGAACCGGAAATCCCCAGATCTACTTTATACTGCTGCCAGCGAAGCTTTTCTTTCAATACACTTTTATCTGAGAAGCCGCCAACCTCTTCTAGTACCTTCAGCAGACTTTCTTCAATACTTAATTTATTTGCATCGCTCTTAAAGATATTTAAAGTATTGCCTTTTCCGATATCGACCTTTTCATCCAAGTAGTATCGAACAATCGAATATAGATGCTGCTTTGTATTTATCCCGAGGTGCTCTATTCGATCTTTTAATTCGTTGAATACTTCCCCGATATTTACAACATCCGTGTCTTCAAATCGTTCCTCTAAATACTCCTCGATTTCCTGAATAAGCGAGTGATCAAATGATTCTTCATCAAACCACTGGAATGTATTGCTTTCTACCAGTATGACTTTATCAGAATCTCTTAAACGGGCTTCAATTGATCTTACTGTACCTGTGATATCATAATTCAAATGTCTCTTCGCAAGCTTCTGAATGGTTTCATATCCCTCTTCATCAATCAGAAGCGGACCTGAAAGGAAGTCTCTGTAAATCGTCTCTAATACCTCAATCAGGCTCATTCTTCCACTTGAGTAATATTCTCCGTATGACCTGTACCCATAATTCTTAAGAAGCGATTGGATTAAAGGCTGTTCTGGCTGTTCGACTCCTAAAGACTCCAGAAGCTCTTCTAAGGCTGCTTCATACTCACTCAAGTGAATGACATTAGGGAGATCCTCAATAAACTGATCCATTTTCGAAAAGTCTATCTTCTTCTCAATTGAAAAGAAAAAAGCATCCAACTTTTCATAATACGTTAATTTCGCTGTACTCTCTTTTAGAATCTCGACTAAGAATTTATTTTCTTCTCCAATCAGACTCAAAAGCTCTTTTGCTGTGATAAATGAGTGAGATGAAGATAGCAAGGACGTAACTTTATAGAAATAATAATGACCAAGCTGCCAATGTACTTTATTAAGAGCTTTCTTGGCAATTTGACGAATCCTTTCCCGAGTCACATTAAAGTGCTCTCCTGTTGCTTCAAGTGTAAGCTTGTCACCGTACCTCAGCTGCAGTATCCTGTATTGATTACCTTTTAATCCGGTTTGTAATCCTCCCACTACAGATGAAGGATGCTTTGCCATCTTTAACTTTTTGTTTAATGCAAAGATCACTCCTGCATCAAAGTGATTCTCTAATTCATTTATTTCCATCCCATCAATTTCTTCGAGCGTGAGAAGGCTGTCTGTTTGATTCCCTTCAATCTGAAATACATCGATAAGGTTCTTTACTCTGTATTCCTTAAACTCTTCGTATAATTCACAATCCTTAAACTCAATCACTTTAGGGATTTCTTTCCCCCATAGGTTCTTAGTAAGGATTTCTTTAATATCTTCAAACTTCTTTTTCCCTACGCCCGGTGTTTTAGAGAATTCTTCTAATTGCTCAGCCGTTAACTCATTCATTCTCTTAATCCCTTTTCTCTCACAGAAATTACGGAATGCCACCATCTTGGAATCAGCGAATAAATCTGTGATCTCATAGCCCAAGCCTGCAAAAACTTCAGGCTGTGAAGGCAGAGCATTGTATTCCTGTAATTTTTCTTTTACAATTTCAACCCTTCCGGCCCCAACACCTTTTTCCACGGCGTATGCATCGAGCTGCTCATTCGTAATGCCCTCAATAGTTTGAATGTCGTTTTTATAGCAGAAACGGCGAAAGGTATTGAATTTATTTTCTTTAAACACAATCGAAATGGATCGTTCAGAATCCAGATTTTCCGAAAAAGTTTCTCCATACGTGTTCTTTTGAATGATGGCCTGAAGACCATCAAAGACATCCCGTACTTTTTTAAATCCAACACCAGATGCACCGGAGAAGGAGTGAATATGAGATTGTTTAATTTCACCTATAGTCAGAATCGATTCAGTGTGACAAAAACTCAAAAACCGTTTATATTTAGTTTCAGCAAAAACACCCTCTACACGAAGGGCTCCTGCTTCATTGGCAAGACTGCTGTCTGATTGTAAATGGATGCTTGGAAATTTCTCGCGAAGCTCTATTAAACTGGAAAGGGTAATCTCGCTCACCATTTCTTTCACTTCTTGAACATAATCCGTTTTTTTCTTATAGGAATCCTCAAACTCCTTTATTGCTTCACCCGTAAGATCGATCAGCTTTTTCAACCCTTTAAGCTCGCAGAAGTTCAGGAATGAGTTAAACTTTTTCGAGTGAAAGACTATATGAATAGGCGTATGAAGAAAGAATTGTTCGATCTTGAAGAGAACTGCATCTTCTTCAATAGCTTTACCTTCACTTGTTTTATCTTCACTTACTGAGGCAGCTGGAATTTCTGCTGTCTGGGAAGACCTGTTTCCATCCAGGCTATCTATATCAAATCCAGCTTTCTTAAACTCTGTTTCAAGAGAAGACACATCCAAATTAGCGTTTAACAGCTTAAAGCCTCTTAAAGGAATCTTGTGAAAAAACAGATCGTTGTCTACTTGAAATCGCTGAATAAAACCCGATAAGCCAAACAAGCTGAAATCCACTTGCTGATACCGTTCAGAATGACTCTCCGCTACTATATAGCTTGACATCTTAGGGGAATAATTAGGTAAAAGACTATTAGGTTTTTCCGTATGGAATTTAAAGCCGCGCAGTGACAATTCATCCTTCACACTTAGAAAGCGGTTACGATCCTGCCCATACAAATTTCTTAAGTAATCTAACGAGATTCTATTAACTACAACATGGCTATTATTTCGCAGATCTTCTAGATTACTGCTATGTAATTCAGATAATTGATTGATATTTTTGGGGAATTGAATATAGTCTTGCATCTTGTCCTCCAAGTATTACATTTATGTAACATATTTTACTACAATAAGGATGTATGATCTATAGATGTGAAATATTGGCTGCTGTGTTCCAATAATAGGTTACTATATTCCCTTAACGAATTTTTGTTGAGCTTGGGTTTTTTAAATAAAAAATTTAATAGGTAAACTACCAAGTTCCTTTCCCTTTCGACATAGGAAGTATTTGGAACAACCCTCCCCTAAAGTACTGTGATAAATTGTCTATAGATAAGATATAATAACCTGACTTGGAGATGTACAGATGAATCTTGAAGAAATCTTCGCTAAAAATCCTTCATTGAAGACCCAGTGGCACGACGGGAAAAACGTAGATATAGAAACAAACAACATACGTTTGAAAGACAAGGCCTGGTGGATATGCGACGCTTCTCATGAATGGGAGGCTGCATTTTCTAACAGAGTAAAGGGGAGCGGCTGTCCTTATTGCGCTGGTAAAAAAGTTACATATGAAGATAGTCTGAAAGGGAAGTTTCCAGATTTAGCAAAGGAATGGCATGCTGATAAGAACACTAAACAGCCGGAAACAGTTTCTCCGGGTTCCCATAAGAAAGCATGGTGGATCTGTGCAAGCGGACACGAGTGGGAAACACGCATCAACGTACGATCAGCTGGTTCCAAATGTCCCTATTGCTCTGGAAGACTTGCCGATAATAAGAATAACTTAGAAGTATTATGCCCCCACATTTCCATAGACTGGCATCCTGATAATAATGAAAAGCAGCCATCAGATTTTTTGCCATTAAGTAATAAAGTGGTTTGGTGGTTATGTGTAAACGGTCATGAGTGGCAGGAAAATATCAAAGTTCGGAGCCAACAGCAGGGCTGTCCCTATTGCTTAAAGAAAAGGCCGAGTCCCGAGTATAACTTAGCAATCCTTTATCCCAACATTTCCGATGAATGGCACCCAACTAAGAACCTTGATCTTATACCTTCCGAAGTCATGCCGTTCACCTCCAAACGGAAAGCTTGGTGGCTGTGCAGTAAGGGACATGAGTGGGAGGAAACCATCGGTCACCGGACGAAGGATGGTCTCGGGTGCCCTTACTGTAACAGACGGAAAGCAAACGAAGGGAACAGCATTGTTGCCACCCATCCAGACTTGGTCAAGGAATGGCATCCTGATCTTAATGAAGGGCTGACTCCTTCCCAAGTATTATCCGGGACAGAGAAGAAAGTGTGGTGGAAGTGCCGGAAAGGACATGAGTGGAGGGCAGCCGTCAATGACCGTGCCAGAAAGAAAACAGGATGTCCTTACTGTGCAGGCCAAAAAGTAACACACGATAACAACCTGGCATTCCTACGGCCCGACCTTGCAAAACAGTGGCACCCTTCTAAAAATGAGAACATTACACCATACGATGTTACGACCCGTTCAGCTAAAAAAGTATGGTGGATCTGTGAAAAAGGACATTCTTGGGAAGCACCGGTATTTTATCGGGATAGGGGCAACGGATGCAGCTACTGCTCACATCAATCCACTTCCTTTCCTGAACAGGCACTATTTTATTACTTAAAAATGGTTTTCCCTAAAATAGAAGGGGCTTTTGCCTATAATCCTGACACCAAAGAGAGTGTAGACATTTATCTATCAAATAAATATGCACCTCTCCTCGACCCCATTGCCGGTGTAGCGATAGAGTACGACGGTGTCTATTACCATAAGGATAGGGTGGAATCTGATCAGCTTAAAAATGATTATTTAAATTCTAAAAATATTGTCATCATTCGAATTAGAGAATCTGGATTACCGGGTCTGACTCGCCATGAAAAATATATAGAAATCCACAGAGATCTGAAAGACCCTTATTCAGATGTCATCCGCATGTGTCTGAAAGCACTGGCGTTGTTCACGAAAGAGGATGCCGGTTCTAAGCTAAAAACACTAGACATTGATGTTGATCGTGATGAACTGAAAATCATTGAGATGTACAAACAGAAAATTGAAGAACAAAGTATTGCCTCTCATGAGGTATTGGCTGATCAATGGCATGGAGCGAAAAATGAGAACATTGATCCAAGAGCCATCAAATTAGGTTCGCAGCTGCGTGTTTGGTGGGATTGTGACAATGGCCATGAATGGCAAACCAGAGTTTCTCACCGTGCTGCCGGGCGGGGATGTCCTTTCTGCAATAGCTTTAGCGTGGGAGAAGACAATAACCTCGAAGTGTTAATGCCTGACCTGGCAAAAGAGTGGCACCCGACGAAGAATCATGATTTATTGCCAACCGATGTGTCTCCAGGATCAGGGAAATATGCATGGTGGATCTGTGATAAAAAACACGAATGGGAAGCCAGAATTGGAAGCCGTGCCGAAGGTGTAGGCTGTCCATACTGCGCAGGAAAAAGGGTAAGCAGCGATAATTGCCTTGCAGCTATGCGACCGGATATTGCAGCTGAATGGCATCCTTCGAAAAATGGTGAACTAACACCGCAGCAAGTTGTACCAGGATCGAGTAAACAAATTTACTGGCGATGCACGAATGGTCATGAGTGGAAAGCGAAAATCCATCATAGAAATGAAGGTAGAGCCGGCTGTTCCCAATGTAAAGAGGAGGCAAACTCGCTAGAGACCCTTCATCCGGATATCGCGTCTTTTTGGGATCAACAGCAAAACAAACCGCTTCTTCCCCATAAAATCACGCCCGGTATGAACAAAATTGTCTGGTGGTCATGCCGCTGCGGTCATTCCTGGCAAGCCGGGATCAGGAATATGGTACGTCGGAAACATAAGTGTCCGGAATGTAAAAGTATTGATAATAGGTAATTGAAAAGTTTATTTATTTAGTTCGTAGCCAACTGCCCGCATGCCGATCAAATCCAACTAGATTCATGTGTAAAACGGTAAACTATATTAAAGATATATAATAGGGATGATATTCTGGCGCCGGGGGACAGGCCCCTATAATTCAATTCCGCGAGCATTATAGTACGGGCGTTGGATAAAGGCTGTGCTTGCATAACTGTTTCACGATCATATTTAAAAAGCCTGTGACCATTTTGGTTACAGGCTTTTTTTGTTATAGACCATTACGGAAACACCCTATAATTCATTATCCTCAACTCCTTCAAACTCAACATCAATAAAATCAGGAAATATTTTACGCAGCTCATAAAATCTACTTTAACTTCCTCTTCTGACAAGACAAGTAGCACTTCGGACCTGACCCCCAATACACTAAAGCTTCACCGTACCGGAGGGCAGGCCCATACCAAAGTTGATGATGTGGTTCATTTCTTCATAAAAAAGAGAAAAGTAGAGCAGGAACCTTCCCACTATACTCTTCCTATGCTTCTTTTCTCATCTATGCTTGTCAACCTTTTACCAGTTGAACAATTTCTTTCGCTTTTTCCAGATGAATTCCTTCGATCGGACTTTGATTTTTTCGCACGGCTGTACCAAAATGATAATAGCCTGTATTTACTGTTGAATGAACAGAACAAATATTGCTTGCATTTAATCCACTTCCCACCAAGATTGAAATATGTTCACATACTGTTTTCATTTCCTGTATGGTTTGCAAGCGTCCGGAAAATTCACCCTTTCCGCCAGAGGTTAAAATCGTTGTTATTTCTTTGTATTGAGCTAATGTTTTAACCGCCTGAACGGGATTGTTTGTACAATCTACTGCCCGATGAATTGTAACTTCCAATCCACTGCATTCAGCCAATAATTCTTCAAGCATGTGTTGGTTGACTTCATGTTTCTCATTCAACACTCCAAGTACCACACCATTTGCACCTAATGAACGGATTATGTTTATATCATTTTTCATGATCAAAAAGTCGTCATAAGAGTAACAAAATGATTGACTATGCGGTCTTACCATCACATTGACCGGAATACTTACACGGTTAACTGCTGCTTCGATTAAGGAGTGACTTGGCGTTAAGCCGCCCTCTGTTAAAGCGGATACCAGCTCAATCCGATCTGCCCCGGAATGTTCAATTAAAATAGTATCTTCTAACGTTGTCGCAATAAATTCTATGTACATCGTATCAACCTTTCTTATGCTTCCTGCCCATATACGTTTAAGGCGTTGCTTCTTATTGGATTATATCTTCCCTTCGCTAATCAGGCTGCCTCCATACCTTTTTAAGCACTATTTGGCCTAAACTTCTGGCAGGCAAACAGATCCTAGACTAGCGAAAAAAATTTATTTTGTGTGAGCGATATGCCCCTTCCACATTTATGCAAAATGAAGCAAGAGAACCGGCCCCATGATTCACGAGAACGGTTCTTGTATTTTGGAAGCAAGAAATCCTTCCCTATGCTGCATTTGAGAAGTATTTCCTCAATTAACAAGTTTATTTGTTGTAGTTACTTTTAAATAATGTTAGATAAAAAACACACACTAGTAGGGTAAAACTTTATTTTTCATGCCATATTAATAATTACAGAAATACCTTACTATCTATTCCAGTTCGAATGAATAGTCAAAAGTTGTTTTTAAGTTAAGTTTTCCATTTTTGAAAAGTTCATAACAGTATTGGATTATTTTCAGACGATTCTCTAGAGATTCTTTAGTTGTAGTACCTTGCTGGTTTAACAAATCAAATTCCAATAAAGTTTCGTTTTTCAGTTGATCATCCTCCAGAGTCCTATTATCTTTCCTTAAATCCTCAAAATAACTAATAAAGCTTCTAATTTCAGCACTTTCATTTTGGTCATATTGAAAGTAGAACAAATAATAAACTGGTATGTTAGTTTTAGTCTTTAGAAGCCCGTTAGTCCCATTGAACAATTCACTAAAATGATTTAAGTTAACAATAAATTTATCTAAATTATAAATTAATTCTTCAGTTCTGGCTCTTTCTGTGTCAACAATTTTATCCAAATTAGATTTATTTAAAGCAATAGCACTCATTTCATTAGAATCGATTAAGAATAATTTTAAAGCTAAATCATAATAATCATATCTTTTGTCCTTAAATTCCAGAATTTCAAAAAATAAATGACCTTCTACTAGTTTTTTTATTTCATCATTTAAAAACCCATATTTAGCATATCTTTTTTCAGCATTAGTAAGATGTTTTCCTTCATTCAAACGTAAGAACAGTTCTTCAATTCTCTCCTTTTCATCAGTTTCTACTAAAACTATATCTAAAATATATTGCTCAAAGTATTTTCTTAAATCTGGGTACATGTAAACTATCTCACTGTATGTTTTATTACTAACTTCTAAATCTGGCATATCAATAATATTGAAATTTTTACTTGTTTTGAATTTATTATCTAGAAAATCAAATATCGCATGAAATCTTTGTTTACCATCTATAATAGCGTAAAGATATTCCTCAGGATTTAATATATTTCCTCTGGTAAAAAAATAACTAACATAAAACTTTGGTAAATCGTATTTATTAAAAATACTATCAATTAATAATTGCTTACTTTGTATTGCCCAAATACCACTTACCCTTTGATAAACAGGATTAAAGTCTATTTTATTTTCTTTATCGTTCAAATACCACTCATATATAGTAGAACTTATTTTTTTTGTAATAAACAAGAGTTTCCCTCCTTCTTATTTATTTTTTAATTCACGCTCAATTTCTTTAGCGATTGAATCTAATCCTGGGTAGAGACTATTCTCGTTCACACCAAATCGAATTAGTTCCTGTTTTATTCTATCGATACTTTGTTTCTTAATTACAATTCTATAAAGAAATTGATCATGGTTTTCAGTTTCTTCTAAAGGTTTTAAATCGCTAGAAGGTTGAGGGAATAGTGTAAAGACTCCTTTTTGAGAAATTATTCTATCACTATTCATTGACCCTATTACTGAGATCGGATGTTGCATGTTATACATTGCTGCACCAGTTAGTAAATGTTTTGGTTTCATTCCAAAATGTTCCTTAATTCGTTCTTCTTCAACATTAGGAATAAACTTATAATCTCTAAAAGCATTAAACTGTGTATTTAGTCCAAAAGGATTTAATAACCATACACAAGCGTCTTCTTCATGATTATCCCCTGTAGTCCTTTTCTCTACAGCAAATGCTAATGCTATTAATGCATCCTCTGACCAGTCAAGCAATCTTGTGGGTACCCCATGGTGTTGCATTAGAAATAACCAATCCCATTCTGTTTCAGGCTTATATTTCAAAAAAGGTACGCCTTTAGCCTTAAACCTTAAGAACAAATCGTATTCAAGATATTCTTGTTCTGTTTCTCTATATATTGAAGGTAAGAGCTTATATTTATCGTTTATCTTAGATTGTCCTCTATACCATATTCTTTCTATTTGGCCTGAATTAAATACTTCATTTATTTTATTTAAATATTCTGATACTGAATTCACTTCCAAGAAAAGTCCCCCTTTTTATAGGCTAATATTACCATACCAGAAAAATATATTATGTGGAGGAAATATTATAAATACTTTTTAAACTCTATGGGAAGTCCTAATTTACTTAAACGCGCTAAAGAAAAACACCACCTCTCCCAATACGCAATGTGATGTTTTTCCGAAAAAATCATAATTTATAAATAAACTGGAACAAAGGGACAGATGTACTATAAGCACCAAAAAACCAGGGACAAGGTCTCCCTTGTCCCCTAAAAATGGCTTTTAAAAATCCTTGGGAGACAGGGACAGGTTCATTGTACTTTTACAAAAATTAGGCCGAGCTAAGTGTCACCTGGTCTCCAAAAGACGAAATACGTCTCCTATGAAAGCACCAATTGTTTAATCATAATCTAAACAATATCCTGATTACTTATACCACTCATCTTTAATTCGCTTTAGCTCTAATTTCTTCCATTCTTCTCTCCATAAATCCCAATAAGGAATGTCGTTTGATGATGGGGGCAGTTCACACTGATCTATCTGAACGATAGATGGGAGAACAACCGAATCTCCGATTAGTAGTGCTTCACCAGCTTTTAGAGACGGCATTTTCTCAATAAGATTTCCTAATGTATCGGGTAAAAGTTTCTTAACATAGTTTTGATCATGTGGATTTGTTAGTCTCATTGCTATAAAATTGTTACATTGAGAAAAAATTGTTTCGGATAATTCTGATGGTCTTTGGCTTGATAGTAATAATGATACTCCATATTTCCTTCCTTCTTTAGCTATTCTTTCAATTGAACTTTTAGAGGAACGGTACTTAGATAAATCACTATTGGGAACATATTTATGAGCTTCTTCATAAACTAAGAGAATTGGAGCATCATTATTAATCGTTTCACTTTGATTTTCCTCGCATCTTAATCTTTTATAGAAATACCCATATTCAAAAATTATCCTAGAAATGAGCGAAACTGTAATACTAAGAACTTCAAATGGAACTCCACTTAAATCTATTACAGTAATATTTGACTCTGAACCGTCGTTGTACCCTAATAAATTCTTCAAAGTGTCTTCAAATGTAATCTTTTTAGACTTTTCACCTAGAAGAAAATCATATCTTTTATCATTAATTTTATTTTCTAATCGATTTAAAAAGTTTATTAATTTTCCGTTAACGCCAGCTGCTGATGTTCCGACAGGCTTTAAGTTTTCATTAAACAGTCTGTGTTGACTTTCTTCCCAAAATGTAAATTCTTCTCCATTTTCATCTTCCCATTTAATATTATTATCCTTGTTTTTTCTTTCAATATTTTTATATTTTAAGTATTGTAATATTTCTGCTAAATCGAAGAAAACTGGTGAATCAAAATGTATTTTTTCTCTATCTTCCTTACTCCCACCCAACTTTAGTTTACGGTTCTGTACAATCGCTTCTTTAAATACGTTTCTTTGATTATGATCATTGGCTTCTGTATCCAGAAAAAGTTCTTCCAGTTCTTCGCTATTTAATAGCCAGTAAGGCAAGGTCAAACTA
Source organism: Mangrovibacillus sp. Mu-81 (assembly GCF_036867415.1). Taxonomy (NCBI): domain Bacteria; kingdom Bacillati; phylum Bacillota; class Bacilli; order Caryophanales; family Bacillaceae; genus Mangrovibacillus; species Mangrovibacillus sp. Mu-81. The sequence goes on along the minus strand of NZ_JBAJHU010000001.1, from coordinate 162,346 downwards.
TTAATATCAAAGTAGTTTGCGTCAGGAAATGCCGACTTGTATTCTGAGTGAATATCAAAAAGAATGATATGCGAATTGTTTATGGAAGAATATTCACCAATCTTTTCAGAAACTGCTTTCTGTAAAATTGTTGATAAAGTATGTGACTTTCCAGAACCTGTTGAACCGACTATTGCAATATGTTTATTAAAGAACTTGTTACCATTTACCGGTACCCTGACGTTGCGGTTAGTTGATAAAGAAGAAAAGGTAAGATCCTCATTATTATTAGAAGGGTGACTATAAATTTTTCTGATTTCTTCTTCTGTTGCAGGTTCTACCTTTTTAGGAGGTATAGCAATTGAATCTCCTCCTCTAATAAACTTGTCACCCTTTATTAATCCCAAAGGTATTGATTCAATAATATAATCTCTTTTACCTTGATTTGTTACCTCTATAGAAAAATTTTCTATTATAGTAATAAGAACTGAGTTTTCGTTATCCATTACTCTTAAATATGATCCAACCCTTAATGTTTCATCTGCTATTCTGAAGTTTTCCAAGTCGTCTACCACTATTTTTACTCTGTTGGGATAAACCGCTATAACCTCTGCATTTACTTCTTTTACAGCCATATCATATAATCTCCTTTATATCCTTAATTTCATCAATCTGAATTTTAATATGTTTAATTTCTTGATGAGTATTAGTGTAATAGGAGTTTTCGATATAAAATTGATAAACCTCTTTCGTTTTATTTGCCTCTTTAAGTGTTAAGTTTAGATAATCAATCTGGTTCAATATTTTTAGTTTTATTTGGTTATAATGATTGGCTGACTCACATATTGACTCTGGAGAAAAGGAAGCTCCTGAAAAATCAAAACCATCTGATATTTTAAACCCTTCTCTATATAGTTCTGATTTAAGACTGATTAATTCTTTATCAGGAATATTATGGATATAAACATACGGGCAAAATGGTGTTTGAGCCCTCTTCGAAAAATTCGACCATTTTCTTGAAATCAAGAATAGTAATTCTTTAAATTCCGCCCGTAAATAATTCCTCTCATCAATTTCAATTAAAAAAAATCTTTCAAACGGAGATGTATTTAAAGATGTAAAGTATTCTTTTCTTAGATTAGCTAAAAATTCCTTCTTTCCTTTTAACGCAATGAACCACTCATTAAATAATAAATTTTTATTATCAATTTTATCTAAGAATTGCCTTTTAGATATGTATCTATCCTCTATCCTATCCTGAATTGCCAGTTCTTTAATTACTTTCAGACCATTATTATAGAAGTAATGGTCTGCTTGAAAACTGCTACAATTAAATAACTTCTTAAGTGAATCAATAATCTTATCATATTGATCAACATAGCTAGCTGCATCGATATTAATATTAAGCTTTTGAATGAAATCTTCTAAGTCTGTGTCGTCAAGTCCAAGTTCAATATGATATTCATGTTTAACTTTTTGGCTTGTGTAAGTAAGGAAATGTTTTTTTAGATACTCTACCGATATAGGCATTTTAAGTTTATTTTGACCACACTTGTAGTGACCATTTAAATAGTAGTTGACTTGCTTTTTATTTCCTTCTTTCACTTGTTGAAAGTGATTAAGCATTAACCTTATAGGTTTTGCGATAATTGAATGATTATATTCACTTTTTGCATAATATTTACATTGTATTGCCATTTCTTCGTCTGAGGTTTTAACATCAACATCCTCAATTCCTTCAACTGTAATTGAGTCTTCCATATTATCCAAATTAAGGAGGTTAAATATAGTATAGTCAAATTGATAAACATACCCTAGAATTGTTTCTGTTGCAGATCTTTTACTCATTTCATTCTCCTTATGAATAGGGGAAATTTCATATCATAAAAATGTTACATGTCATAACTGAGGAAATCCTGACTTATCTTTCTGATTAATTTGTACAATAAATATATACTTCGACAAAACCTTATATAAATCCTACAAAAATGGTTAAATAATACAAAAATATTATATACTATTTTAAATGAGACAATGAAGTTAAGAGAATGAACGAACTTATTGTAGAAAAGAAAGGTTTCAGTCGTGAACATCTCGATCAAGTAAAAACAGTCCACTTAAACAACTATCCAATCATATATATTCTTTATAATGACAAGAAAAAGCCCTCTGCCTATATAGGACAAACGGTTCAAGCTGCTCGGCATTTGAAGAGTCATTTAGAAAATAGTAGGCGGAAGAACTTAAATCGTTCGATCTTAATTGGTCATGAGAAGTTTAATCAGTCGGCGACTTATATAATATCGAGTCTAATCTTATAAACTTCTTTTTTTTGCCGATAATCGCTACCAGCTGCAGTATGCGAGCCAGACGAATTCCAGGGAAGTGCATAACAATTACAAGAAGTCTTTTTATAAAGAGGAGCTTTTTCAAGAGATTTGGGAGAAACTCAGGAAGCACGGGAACGGTTATCGTGAACAAATCCCACTCTATCCTACCTTCCATGGTGAGCAATTTTCCCAACAAAAAATGAAAAGCAGAGTGGGAACCGTCCCCACTCTGCCTACGGTAATACTCTATACCTCAATATCCTCCACCTCTTCAAACTCAACATCAATAATCTCAGGAAATTCTTTACGCAACTCATAAAATTCTTCTATAACTTCCTCTTCTGTCATAACAAGGGTTTCTGATAACATTACGGCCAATCTTTTGCCCATGGGTCTCATTGTGGTATAAGTAATGGAGCCAGATATTACTCCCCCTACAACTGGGATTGCTTTAGAAAGACCCTTGGCAAATGTCTCTTTGGTGAGCTTTACGCCTATATATCCGGCAATCTTCTTAATAATCGGGTAGTAAACTGTTTTCGTTAATGCTTTTTGAGGCGACTTTTTCAATACCTGCTTAGATAGGCTTGAGGACAGGAATTTAATTGCTGAAGTGGAGCCCCCCACTCCAAACATGACACCTAACAAAACGATGATTTTATCCCGTGCTCTCTCTGTATCCAGGTGTTCCTCCAACCATAAGTCGTGATGTCCATATAAATAGGCCAATTCTTGTGCGAGCATCATGGCTATCCCGTAGAATTGGATGACATCCCCGGGGATCGTCCCTGCCATGGCAAGCCCTCCCGAAAGCCCGGCCCCAAATGAGATGGATGTACTGGTCAACGTTCTTTTATGAATGATCGACTTAGCAATGTTATCAATTTCCTTCCTAGCTACCCCTGCAACCGTACCGATCGAGCTGATCAAAAAGATAATCAGCAACCGTCTGCTTTCCTGCCAGATCCGTTTAAAGTTCACATGAAAAAGCAGCAGCGGAATCGCGAGCGGAATGATAAACGTCCAAACCGTATCATAAACCGGCGACGCTGTACGAATAATTCCGGTATTTGATAGAATAATAGCCCCGATCAGCGCAACAATTGCACCCGAAATTTTCGCTGCCAAACTGTAGCGTTGCTCTAAGTAGATACTTGCTGAAGCCCACACAACATTCAGCTTTATGATCTAATAGCCAATCAAGATAGAATAAACCTTGATTGATAACATTTTCATTCATTGTTCTTTTATATTCAATTATTACAGGAGAATTATTCTCATAAATCCCCAAAGTGTCAATTCTTCCTGCATGACGTTTACCTGTGCTATATTCTAAAGCCAAAAAACGCACACCGAGAAAAGTGTCTAGGTGTTTTTCAATTATATTTTGTAATGACTTTTCAATAGCAATTGATTGCCCCTCAAGCTCATCAATGTTATTATCGTTTAACCTAAATAGTTTAATGTCACCCACAATTAATCCCCTCCGTACCTTCATTTATTTATATCACCTTAAGTTGTCTATTTGTTATGGCTAGTTTCTTATGCATTCAAAAGAAGTCAGTTAATCAACTGACTCCCTTTCCTAAACTCAAGTTACTCCTCAATCAAATAATGATACAAAGAACCCTCCACCTCATCCTCCAACACCATATTCATCCGAACAACCGGCAATTTCTTACCGTTCTTATCTAACATGGTCGTCTGTTCCTCACTATTCTCTTCAGGCACAGCCTTACCAATATAATAAAAATCGGTTCCCTCATCGTCGTCTTTTTTCACAAAAAGGTGTAGATCTAGCCCTAGGTTTACAGCATTAATAATCTTTCTTACCTCTTGAGAATCCAATGTACGGTTACTACGGGTGTACCATCTAAACACTTCTTGGTTGATGAATTCATCCCCATATTTCACACTTGATTCCACATCTTCGTTTTTATGATAAGTAACAAAGATCGGACAGGTCCCATGCTTAGGTTTATAACCATACATGGTTGAGCTCTCATCATTTTGCCAGTTTAATAGCTTACATGCATCTTTACGCGAGTATTTTTGGTACAAGGTTAGTTGTTCTGAGCAATTGTAAGAAAGACTCTTTTCTTCTGCCGTTTTGATTAAGTCATATACTAATGATATAAAATGTTTATTGTTGCCAAGACTTTCAACGATTCGATCATTAAAACGGTAGTGTCCTTCCTCTTTCAGCACAATTGGTTCTTCACCATATTTCTTTACCGCTGCTTGGGTGAAGAATGACAGATCCATTACTCTTTCTACGGAAGTCAAAGTCTCTGAATCTGATTTGCATCCCACTAAGGACAATTCTTCTACATACTCACCGCGTGAGAGTTCTCGCCTTCCCAATAACATTTTTACTAAAACAATCTCATGCTTCCTCTTGCCATTCAAAATTTCTTGAGAAAGCATCGTTAACACTTCGTTTTCGTACTTAGATAGTACAGGCACTTCTTCTTTCACTTTTTCTAAAAACGTCTGGTAATTCGATTTCATTTCATTCACGATGACACAAGGATCAATTGAATTATAGGTAACAAAATCATACAAATATGGCACTCTACCAATTTTATTTTTCAACTCAACGTAAGCGTCCCGCAGGATTTTCAAGGATGTTAACTTCGTATCATTAATGGACTTGAAAATTTGTTTTTTAGCAATCTCTTCAAAGTTAATCGTAGATACACCTTTAATATAGCAAGTATCCTTTGTATTCCGACGAATGTTATCTTTATTCTGAGACCGATCACCTGATAAAGCGACTGGGATCAAGTAGTTATTCTTGTAGGTCCCAATGAAATCGATTACTGTTACATACTCTTTACTCTCATGCTTCCTTAGGCCACGGCCTAACTGTTGAATGAAGATAATACTTGATTGAGTTTGTCTTAGCATGACGACTTGATTGATGCTTGGGATGTCGACACCCTCATTAAAGATATCTACCGTAATGATGTAATCAAGTTGACCATTTTCTAACTCATTGACCCGACGTATTCTCTCCTCTTGGGAGTGATCCCCTAATAATACTACTGTCTTAAGCCCTCTCTCATTCAGAACTTTAGAAAGTTCGGTTGCTTCTTCTTTTCGACTACAGAACATTAACCCTCTTACCTTGTCACCAGAATGACCATAGTACTCTATCTTCTCGAGGATATGCTCAACTCTTTCTTCAGTTACAAGCTTGGCTAAAGCAGCTGTTTCATCTAACAACTCACCATTGAACTCATAATCTGTTACCCCAAAGTAATGAAAAGGGCATAGCATGTCTTCTTCAAGTGCTTCCTGCAATCTAATCTCATAAGCGATATTGTAATCAAATAACGAATAGATATTGAAATCGTCTGTTCTCTCTGGAGTAGCTGTCATGCCCATGAGGAATTTTGGTTTGAAGTATTCCATAACCTTCTTATAAGATTTTGCTCCTGCTTTATGCACTTCATCGATTAACACATAGTCGAATTCAGCAGGTACAAATTGATTCAGGATATAATCCTTAGACAGTGTATAAATTGAAGCAAAAAGATACCTTGCTTCGTTTTGCTTCGAATTACCGGATAAAATTCCGAAATCTCGCTCAATGCCACCTAATACCTTTTGGAAATCCGATTTCGCCTTTTGCAAAATTTGTTCCCGATGAACGATAAATAGCATTTTCTTTGGTGCAAAACGTCTAACATCAAATGCAGATAAATAGGTTTTTCCTGTACCAGTAGCGGAAATAACCAATGCCTTATCTTTTCCTTCTGCTCTTACTCGTTGAATACTCTTTAAGGCAGCTTCTTGCATAGCATTAGGCACTATCTCTACTGCATCCTTCAAAGAGTTCACCTGATATTGTACGGGATGCTCAATAACATTCTGGATGTTTGGTAGATTTGTCGCTTGGTATGTTTTTTCATACTGCTCAACCCACTCAGTAGTCAGATCAACCGCTTCATCCCAAACTTCTTCAAACTGATCAATGAAGTGATGAATAATCTCTCCTTTTTCATGTGAATTCAACTTCACGTTCCACTCGTAGTTTGCTTTTAATGCCTGGGCTGTTAAATTTGAGCTACCAACAATTAAAGAATAATGAGTACTATGTTTAAATATGTAACCCTTGGCATGGAATCCCTTCAGGTTGGTTAATTTCACTTCAACATTCGAGATCTTCATCAGCTCTCGAAATACATTCGGCTGATTAAATTGAAGAAATGTAGATGTAAGAATTCTCCCTTTGATCCCCTTTTGTTTTAGATCCCAAAGGAGTGCCTTTAACGTAGCTAAACCGCTTTCCGTGATAAAAGCAACTGAGAAAAAGAAATCCTCACAATGATTTAATTCTTCAAGTATTGTAGAAAGGATATTTTTATTACTCTTAGCATTGTTAATCAACAACTGTGGTTTGTATCGAGTTGATCTACCATGAGCATGATCAATAAATCCCTTATATATTGAGTCCGTTAAGTTTTCAACAAAGTTTACCATTAATATCTCCATTCATTTCCAGTATTATAGTAAAATTGTAATCTTAATTTCCAAGACTGTAAACCGTATCCATAAAGAAAAGCTACCCAAATGATGGATAGCTTTTCCGGTCATGCATATACTTTTGCGATTTTTCCAATGGCAGGTATGTCTGCTGGTGCCCATTCAAGAGTATGTAACTCATCGGGTGCTAACCATTTAATAGCTGAGTGTTCAGTTAAGACTGGTTCTCCTTCGACCAGCTTGCAATGGTATGTAGTCAAGTGAACAATGCCAAAATCATACTCATGAACCGTATGTTCTATGTTTTCACCAATTTCAATTGAACAATGCATTTCCTCTTGAATTTCTCGTTTTAAAGCCTCTTCTGGTTTCTCACCTTTTTCAATCTTTCCACCTGGGAATTCCCACAGAAGAGGTAATGACTTTTCGGTACCTCTTTGGGCGCAGAGAACTTTATTATCTTTAAAGATGACTGCTCCTACTACATATATGTCTTTTTTCATTATGTCCTCCTTGGAGTAAAGATTCCATTATACGAAATAGAATAACATACGGGTTAATGTACTACAATGCGTCGGTTTTAAAAATAGCTAAAAAATGTAAATTAATGTAACGAAAATGCAGGTTCTCCAAAGCTAAGTGTCGAAATAGGAATTCAGCAAATAATGAGAGGGTGATTTTATTGAAGAAGAAATTGTCTTCAGGTGAGGAAGCATTTATTAGGGGATGTATGAAGGTTATATTAAAGAACGACACATCCAAAGAGCACCGATTATATGAGCTGAGAAACGGAGTACGTAAATATGTAGTTCATAATAGACCTCATGAAAAATTGGTTTATGAAAAAGGAGAATCGGTAAAATGTATATGCATTGTTAGCAGTACATTCATAACTGACTTTCACAATAAGGCTGGTAATGATGACTTAACTAAGCCTTGGATTCGAAGGGGGTTAATTAGCCTCATAAGACATGGAGAGAAAATATCTTATTTATTATATAAAAAATGAAGTCAGATAAATATTATACAATTGTAGTTATTATCTACTTCTAATACTGTAAACTAAACTGCTTTAATAAGAGAAGCTCCCCAAAAATATAGCTTCTCTTTTATGAATACACCATTCTTCAATGCCCGGCAGAAGGGTCTGCTAGAGCCCTCCAAAAAACCTACTGGTATTAGCAAGTTAATTTCATATTACTTATCCTAGCATGATATATACAATCTCTTCATGAATTACCTATTAATTGAAACTCACATCCCCATTCTTCTCTGAAAATATGAATGTAGCCTATACTCACATACTTCTCTAGTAAACTCATAAACAATCCTCTCAAACTGTTCTGGAACTACAAACTGCACATCAAACTTACCACCTGCAAACGACACAAGCCCTTTCGAATTCTCACTCCACTTACTCATAGGCATCTTAGCAATCAAACCAGCAACCTTCTTCTCATCATACACCCACATCTGCTTAACTTGTTAAATACGCATGAAAGAATGGAGCAACCTCTATAGCAGTTATAGGCTTATACCAATCAGCTGGTCCTCTTTCAAGCATGGCCTTTAATAACACCATCTTATAACTTCTACTCATACTTCGAATGAAAATGATTTTTACAAAAGCTTCTTTAGATCAATTACATAAATAGGATTTACCATTCCTCCTAAATCTAATTTATGTGTAGCATTAGGAAATTCTTTTCCACTAGTAGCTAATGACTTTTTTGTATTTCTTTTATGGCTATACTTCTTGATTTCATCACTTTCTCATCTTCCTCTGAAACATCCCAACCCACTATACAATCGATTTCATCGAATAATTTCTGTTCATCATTAAAATATCTAAGAATGTTTGTTTTTCAACTCTGATTTAAATTCGATAACAATCTTTTTTCTTCCCCACTTAGCATATAAGTCATATCTACCTTTATACCCAGAGGTCAAGAATTTCAGATAGCTAATAATTCCCTTTGCAGCTTCTTCATAAAACATGGCACATACTTGCGCTTCTTGGCCTTTAGGTGATTTTTCGAATAAAGTATTTCTATTATTTAGATCTACCATATCACCTATTTCACCAAATACTTCATCTCTATCCCATTCATCTCCAAAATTACCTGAATCTCTCGAAACATATTTGGTAACATACTTTAAGTAACTGTTAAAGATTTCCTTGGCATATCCTTGTAATATTAATGCTTGTCTGCCATGAATTGATTTTCAGCCAATATCAAATTTAAGACTAGAATCCTCAAACAAAATGAACATGTTACCCCAATATCCTGCGTAACCAGTTTTGGGATGGTTAATCACAATACCTGTTGGCATCCCCTTTACTGAAGTATAAATTCCCGCTTGAATTAGCGCATAATGATAGTTCTCTGTATATTCTTCATCTTCAATTTTGTCTTCTGTTATTAAACCATATTCCTGTGTAATTTTATCCCACATAGCTCATCCTGGCATAAAGTAAGAATAAAATTTAATTTTCCTATTGGAATTGTGAACAAATTCTCCTTTATAGTTAATCACTTTTCCAAATAAAGCTTGTCGCTTTTCTGCATCTGTTTTTAAAGCATCTTTATAATGTGTTTTAAAATATTCTAAGTCAATTTTTTCGTGTTCGTTAAGCCCTTCTGTCAATATAAAATACTTAAACGGAAGTTCTTCTTCAAATTCTTCTCCATTCTGATCAATAAATTCAAGGTTTATTTTAATTTTTATATCATCTTCCCATAATATTTTTGTCTTCCCTATCGAGGTCCTAGTTCTTAATACGTACTTCAACTGGTTAAAAGTTAAATCAAAGAATGGGAGATCCGTAACATTCTTTAAAATCACCTCAGTACCTTGTATTGGGTCTGTTATTTCATTAAGTTGTAATTTTAAATCAGCTTCAGAATTACTGTTTTTCCAAACTGCAGCATCTTTAATACTAGCTTTAAAAGCTCACTTCCCATTTCCAGTAATGATTTCGAAATCATTACTATTAAACATAACAAAAGTTAAACCTACTCCCTTTTCTCCAACTGTCGAACTATCACTTGTTTTATTTGAAGAAAACGGTTTGAGTAACTTAGGTAGATCATCAGGATCTATTCCTATAGTCCCATTAATAAGAGTTAATAAATCAGCTACTTTCAATTTTAAAATACAGTAAAAAAAAGACTTCCGCCTAGAAGTCTTTAATGAAATTATTATATTATTTATTTTTAAAAATCCAGCGAAATCTGATCATTGTTTTTATTATATATCTCTTTGTCATTTCCTTCATTTTTTTCTTCTCTAAAATCATCATCTGTCCACAATCCATTTTTCTTTCGTAATTCCTTAACCTTGTATGGAAATAATTTATCTTTCTCTTCATAAACCTTATTAAAAAGTTTTATGTCTTTATCTTTGTGTACTATCCTTTCTTTAATGATTTCACAATTACCTAACTCAAACCCAATCCATTTACGTCCTAGTAATTCACTAACAGCATAAGTTGTTCCACTACCACCGAAAGGATCTAATACAACATCTCCCTGTTTTGTGCTCATACTAATTACCCTATCAAGTAATTTAACGGATAACTCGTTAAATTTCCTGTTTTTAGAACTACTATGTCTTACCGGATAAATATCGGACCATACATCAGATAGAGTTACGCCATTAGGATTCATTTTGTTCTTATACCCTCCGTAGTCTTTTATTTCTTTACCGCAATGAGGGCAAGTTTGTAGTGGGATTCTTTGTATGTTAAATGTTTTAGGTTTATCCCCTTTAACGTAATACAAAAGGCTGTAGTTTGCTGGATAAAGCCTATTCTGGATTGGTAGTCCAAACTTCATATCAACCGTAATCCAGTTTCTGAAATTCATTCTTCCACTGAGGTACTCTGAAAGATATGTGTTCCACTTCGGAATATTGTAAACGAACAATGAACCGCCAGGTTTCAAGACCCTTATACACTCGTCAATCCAATTGTAGTACCAGTCTAGGTATCCACTAAACGTATTTTTGTCATTTACCCCCTCATCATATTCCTTGTCTAGATTAAATGGAGGATCTGCAAAAATAGTATCCACGCTTTCATTTGGAACTTGTTTAAATAATCTTAAACAATCACCTTTATATAATTTTCCTAAATTAGATTCAAAATATGGACCAACTAATGAGTTATTATCGGATAAATTTCTATTAAAACTTTTGCCTTTATTAAGTATTCGGGCTATCTCTTTTGTATTACTAATGAATACATCCTCGAATCCTTTTGGTATTCTCCCCAAGGTTAATTCTAACTCCATATAAGACATATCCAAGTAACTTAGTAAGCCTTTCAGTACCCTTTCATCAGTTGGAATGATACCACTTTCCTTGTAGGCAACTAAATCCTTCTTATATATTTTAGTATTTTTTAAATAAGCATACATTTCATTTTCAGTATGCCCATATTGCTCAGCTTTATTTTTCACTATGTCAAAAACAGTAAAATAACGCAAAATTATACACCTCATGTAACTTATAGTCTGTAGACTTATAATCTACACAATTATATCATTCATTTTAAATAGCCGTCAATTATATAGGAGGAATTATGTCTGACAATATTAGATCTTTATTTGGTCAAAGGGTACGTCAAATTAGATTATCAAAAAAAAACTTTTCACAAGAAAAACTAGCATTTGATAGTGCACTCCACCGAACCTATATTTCTGATATTGAAAGAGGAACTAGAAATGTTTCTTTAGATAATATTGAAAAAATTGCTAATGCACTAGATGTTCTTCCAAAAGATTTACTAGATTTTACTACATTAAATCGCTTTGAACAAAGAGAAAATGATGTTGGGGGAAAAAATGAAAATAGATAAAGAATTTATGACTGATGAAGCAAAAGATTTATTAGCAAAAGATACATTATTAAAGAAAGCTTATGAGGAAGTGAAAAAATCAATTTGTTCACCTATCTGGCCAATAGAATCTGAGATATTTTCAATTAACAACACTGAAAAGAATTGTAATGGTGTAGTGCCAATAAAGGAATTATGTTATTCCATGCTTGAAGATACATATAACTGGTTTAGAGAGAAACCTTTAGATGTTCTAAAGTTAGAAAAGAAAAAAGGTGGGCCAATAGACGTTTATAAAGAGTTTGTTTTTGAACAAAGCAAGGATTCTAATCTCTACACTGTAATTAGACGCGTAGGTATGGAATTCGAAACTGGAAACATCAGTTCAGCTCATCGTTCAATGAATAAACTATTATTAGGTTTAGGACGAGAAGAAATTAATTTGGCAATTATTTTAATGCCTATTAAAGAACTCGCCTATTATCTTACAGATCGTGTTACCAACTTTGAGGAGTTAGAACCCTATTTTGAAATAGCTGAAGGACAGCCATTTATTTTTATTGGTTTTAATGCTGATGCCTATAATCCAAATGTGCCTCTTATCCCAAAAGGTAAAGACGGAATGTCTAACCGTTCCATTAAGAGATGGAAAGACCATGTAGATAAAAATTTATAATTTTATATCATTTCGTAAAACTACATATAGCATGTATCTTTTTAAAGGTAATGGGAAGAAAAACTATTTTCTTCCCATTACAGTTACAACACACATCAATCATAAAAACTTTTGTACTTCTAGTACCTTATTTAGATCTTCCATGGAGTTAACTATTATTCTGTTTTTAGAATCCGTGTTATCTTTTGCCCAATCTCTAAACTCATCTTTATTATATAGGGTGCTTGTATATTTTGAGTCAAATGCATTAAATTCGAAAGATACTATTAACTTTGTATAGTATGCAATTCTAAAAAGAAATTTATCTGTTGCCTGTAATTCAGGTTGATCTTCATAAAAATGAACATTTGAACGGTAACCAATAGAATGTTTCTCAGGGTTAAATATGCTTTTTACCCAATACTCGAAGAACTCTTCCGCTACTTGATCACCCTGTATTTTTTTGAAAAACTGTTGGAGTTGAAGTTTTTCAAGCCTGCTTAAATTTTCTATATTAGATAGTTCAAAAGTTTCTTCACTATCTAATTCCTCACTTAATCCAGTTTGAACTACTGCTTTCATCTTTTCATATAAACTTTTTATATCACTTGGACTTTTGAAAATGTTTACAGTCGTCTTTTCCATTTCTTCGATTTCTTCTTTTAGACTACTTAGTAAAATTGATAACTTTGCTGAAATATCAACTTTTTCAATAGATTCTTTAATTTCAAGACTTTGCCTAGCAATATTTGCAGGACCAATTAAATCGAATATTATTTTGCTCAGTAATTCTTTACCATATATCAGTATAGCTTTTTCGTCATCAGCAGTTACTTGATTAGAAAGGTCTTCAATTTTTGAATTAATATTCCTTTGAATTCTAACACAATTCCATACATAATAACTTGTTGTACTTGGATTAAATAATTTTTTATATTTTGAACCGTTTAAATCATCATATATTATGCTTATTTCCCTTCTAGCTTGTATGGTTGAATCGATATCAGATGCAAAAGCAAGTGCTCTAGTTGCCTCTTTCAAATTAAAAATTTGGTCACCTTCCTGATCTTCATCTTCACTTCTCATTAAATGATATGTAACACCCTTTATTGCTAGGTCTTGTTCAATTTTCTTTTGCAGTGGATCTAATACCACAAAGTCCCGACTGCCTATACTATTCTGTCTATTATTTTTTGTTGTTACATCAGAAGCAAATACTTCATCTAAATAATCTGTTCCATCTTCGTCGGTTCTCTTAATTGATATAATCCTCAAAGGAATCATTACCTCTGCTAACTTTTCTTTTATCTCATCCGACCCTTGGCCATGTTTCCCAATTACACCAACCGTTTGGGCACCGTTAACTATACTAATCCCTTTACATTCGAATAAGCCCACAGCTCTAGAAGTTCCATAGATTCTCTTCTTATCTACTTCTTCACAGACTAATGTAATTCCATTATTATAATACCAAAATAATTCTGGTTCAGTATCTAAGGTTTGTTGCATTTCCTTATTAATTTCTGTGGTGCCCAAAACTTTACGAAGGTTATAATCAAATAAAGTATTCCCATAACTTTCCCATAGTTCAGCTATCTCGACAGCATTAATTTGGCCATAAAAAGATTCCATGTCCCCCTCGTATCTTCCCCAGTCTTTTAAATTTATCTCGATATCTATTGTTCTTGAAGAACCATGATTATGGAGGGATGCATGAAACCTCTTTTGATTCATCATTTCAAACTCTGCAACTTCTCTATGGTCATTAAGGTCATCTAATAAGTCTTGGAACTCTCTTCTAGAATGTGAAGACAAATTAGTTGCTGTATAAGCAAGAATAATTTTAAATTTCAGCTTACTTTTTTTTAAATAACTAATTATATCTTCCTTTTTTTCATTAACTTTTTGATTAAACTTGTCGAATTTTAGATTAATCAAATCTCTGACACCAGTTACGAATTTCTGCACCTCACCTAAATCAGGTTCACTGCTACCAGACGCATTAAACTTTGATTGAACTAGGCAAAGCTCGTTTGTATCAGGGTGATAATAAATCAAATCAATCCCGTTGTCATTTGAGCCATCAACAATAAATTTGACAACTTCATTTGTGTCAACACTTGGATAAAGGACGTTAATACTATAAGCGGATAATGCTCTGGACAAAAAATTCTTTTCTACTTCTCCTTGATCTCCTCTTATATCACCTAAATCTATTTTATCTTCATATTCCTCTGTAAGTTTTTCTTTTATTTGACTAACTTCAAGAAGACCCAAAATAATCCCCCATTCACTATTTTAAATAAATTTTAACACAACATTTTTCTTCATTTACAATAATTTCTTTATCATACTTAGAAAATGATAATGCATCCTTCAAGTAAATTATCAAGAAGGGTTGATCATTGAAACTTCTTTAATTTAATTGCTCTCATTTCGATATAGACTGTTCTCTTGGATTAGTATCTTTGAAATCTTTATTAGTATAAACAATCATACGACTCTCCCGATTACTCTCTAAACCACTCTTTAAAATACTGCCTCAGCTCGGGGTCCATGCAATACACATAACACCTTATTTTCCTCTAATTATTAACGTCCAATACGTATTTACAAATAATTTTATTACATTTACTTTATTTTGTAAGTCGCAGTAGAAAACAGGCGATATTCTCTGCACTCCCAATCAATACTATTCAATATTTTTCAATAAGCCTTAATCCCAAACATTAATAACTTCTTAGGGAAAATATCATCTAAGTTCTGAATATCAGTATCACGCAGCTCAATCAAATTAAAGTCATACTTGTGATAAATCCTTAACTTATCTTGTTTCCTTGCAGCATACTTAGGATCGTTTTCCATTCCCCAATATTCTATGTATACTTTACCGACTGGCAGATAGAAATCAGTGTATACGTCTTCCTCAACCGGTAGTTTCCTTTCATATGCATGCACAATTTCGGACATGTACAACCAGTTATCGATTAGCATCTCTGCTCTCGATCTAACATAATGACCATCAGCCGCTCTGTGTTTAGCTTCGAACTTTTCTCTAAACTCTAAAGGGTTATGATTGGCAGCCTGAGTCACTTCTTCTGTATCATTTCCCTGCAGCTCTTTCATGGTTTCTACCAGTCTCTTATTCTGCAATATACTGGTTGGCCAGTTTACATAGGGCACACCTGTTTTATCGTATTCAAACTGTTTCCCGCCTAAGCTTAGCCCAAGCTTCGTTACTGTCCAGCCTTTGAGTCCCTTTTGAATAAAACCAAGTTCAGACAGGATTGGATTCATTTTAAGCTTTGAAACCTCAAAGAGTTTACTCAAAGCAGTTATATTTAGAAGTTCATCCTTACGATCAGTTTTAAACATGCTGTGATCTTTTATCATTTCATCCCATGCAATATATTCTCCAACTTTGGGATGCCTCTTAATTGTGCCGCCTAATTGCTTACCTTTTTCGGTTAACACCCATTGATCATCCACTCTATTAATCAATCCATTAGCAAGGAAAATGTTAAACGTTTCCTTTACATTCGTTTTTAATTCTTTTGAAAGTGCGGTGGTTGAAACATATTTCACTTTACTTGTAGTAGTCATCCTATCCCTCTCTTACTAATTTATGTTAATTATATAGTACTTCTTATTATTGCAGAGAACAACCGCAGTTTATGAGAATTAAGTAATATAAAATGTAATATTATGTTAAAATAAACGGAGTATTTTACTAGAAAAGAATAAATCGAGGAATCAAGAATGCCTATCGCTGAAAGAGATTACTGGAATGATGACCGGTATCGGCCAAGAAACAAGAAGCCTCCAAAGTGGTCCTGGGGCGCAATTGGACTCGTCCTGATCGCCCTGTTTGCCAGCGGCCTGCCCATGAAACTTTATAATGAACTGTACATCCACCACGACCAGAAGATCAGAACCTACCTGCAGGAGCGTGAACAATACTTCAGCTCAAGCGACCAAAGTTTCAAACAGCTGATGACAAAAGTAAATGAAGCAAACGGAGACCTGAGTTCCCTCAAGGTGCAAGTCAATGAGACAGACATCATGCTTAAACAAAACTACCTAAAACTCATGGACCTAAAGCCGCCAAGAAATTTTAACGATCTCCACACCAAAACAATGGAACTGTACGTGGTCAAGCAGGCAGCCGTCGACTATCTCGTTTCCTCATCTCAGTCGAATACGTATCATCATGAAATCCTGTCGACCTACATAGAAGAAAGCAATATGAAGTTGAGTCAGCTGCAGCCACTGATGATCGAAGGGCTCCAGAAAGCGGATCTGCGATATAAGATCAATCAGGATGGGTCGCTTACGTAATGGGTGAAGGAGGATTATGCAGGGAGTTTGGAGTAAAGAGCAATCAATAGAAGCGCGAGATATACCCCGCGCATCCGAAGAGAAAGCAGCAGCTTACACCGGTAAGCTGCTGCTTTCTTTTACAATATTCCACCAAAGCTTTTACTTCTTAATCTTAATCTTCGAAGGTTTATCCACCTCTACCCCATCACGATCAATCACAAGAATCTCCCAATACTCCAAGCTCGGAACAGTAATGACCAATTCTTCCTGATCCCAGCTGTACTCAAGTTCCTGCATCATCCCTTCTCGTTTGTCAGGGCTTGCTGCATAGACTTTCAAATCTGGCAGTTCTTCTGCTGTTTGTCCGATCGGGTGTCTGACCGTCAGCTCTTTTTGAGTTTCAGGTTTAGCAGCTGCGTTTCTCCAATTAGAGTCGTTGTTTAATAGATTGATGAGGTGAACGACCTCATAATCTTCAAAACCTTTATTATCCTTGTTATCTCTGACAATGGACCATATGCTGTTCTGCTCGCCGTTGTTACTCACATTGACTTCTTTTCCGCCGGTCTCGACTTTTACTTGTTTATTATTCTGGGTGCTGTCGAACAGGATGTTTTCATAGGCGGTGAAGAATTTGTAGTAGTCTTTCATTGATTCTTTGAGTGATCCGCTCATTTTCTTGCTGCGGTTCGGATAGTATTCGTGAGCCAGCATGTTTGGCCCTTCGTCGAATTTTTCGGCGGTGCCGATTTCGATATGGGTCGCACCCATGGCGGCGAGGCCGGCGTCCATCAGGCGGACGGAAGGTTCGTCGAATAATCCGATGGTCATGCGCCGCAGGTGGATCGTTCCTTGTTGTCCTTCCTCCTGCTTCAGCGTGATTTCATGCTCCCCTGCCGATATCTCAGGAAGTACGACATATCCGTCTTCGCTGTATGAATCGATGTTGCCGGTGCTTTTGAAGACGACTTTGTACGGGTTTCCGTTCTCATCAAGGACTGGCTCGCCGTCGACATAGATGGTTCTTTCCGTATCGCTTCCGGCATTGGCATACGTGAAGATGAAGCTTGTTTCCCCTTTTTCAGCGACATCGACGTCAAAGGTCACTACATCGCCGGCATGCCCGAAGTTCAACAGTGTATCCTTATAAATGTGCATCGGGGATAAACTGTCTGCTGTTTCTGCATGTACCCGCTGATTTCCTATTTGGAGATAATCCAGCTTGACGCCGTCATCGTCTATATCCTGGACTTCCATCCTGATGATATTCCGGCCTTCTTTCAGCTGAATATCCTTCATTTCGAGATCTTCCCAGCCATCAGAAGCTGAAAATACGATTTCGGCCACTTTCTCTTTGTTGACAAAGACTGCACGTTTGGCCTCTCTTTTAGAAGCTGAATCATTGTTGTATCTCCATTTCAGATCATATGAACCGGCTTTAGGCACTTCGACGGCAAAGTTCAGGAAGTCTCCTTCATCCTTGAAGTCATAGATATGCCCTGTAGTGGTGGTGATCCCGTGGCCTTCAGGGGCAAAATCAACTTCCTCGACTTGATACTCCACGCCCCCGGCAGTCATACTGTCGAGATTGATGTATTCCCCGTTTGATGCCATTTCGAAAATGACTTCATGTTCTCCTGCCGACACCTTGGCATTGATGGTTTTCTCCACCATGGCTCCGTCCCAGCCTCCCGAGGTGCTTGAGAACACCGTTTCGGAAACCGTCTTGCCGTCCACATATTGATTATTGGAAGGGATCAATTCCCCGTCCACATAGATGTTGATATGAGGGTTGTTCGCCGTCCTGTATTTAAAGCTGAGTGTATCTGTTTCGTCAGTATTGTTGACGTTGAAAAGGACACGCTGGCCTTTGTTTCCGAAGTTATTCGTATAACCCGGGTCGATCGATACCTCACTTGTAATTGTAACGACCGGAAGCCAGCCGATTTCCGCTTCTTCTGCTTCGATTACATTGGTTCCGGATTCAACTTTATCAATTGAAATGCCTGATTCTTCTGTTTTCCCTTCCATTTGAATGGAAAGGGTATTTTCCCCGCTGTACAGATAGATAGATGCTTCCGCTGTTCCCCATTGACCTTCTGCAGTCGGAGGCAGCGACAAGATGCCGGCTTTCTTTCCATTTACGAAGATGCTTCGTTTCGTCTCTTCTCCAAGGTTTTTATATCTGACCGAAATGGCTGTTTCTTTCGATTCCCCAGCATTCATCGGGAAGGAAATGTAGTCTCCCTGTTGTTTGAAGTCCGTCACTCCGGCGTCATCCACTTTTACGAGCGGCTCCTGTGATGGTTCCCAGCCGACTTCGGCTTTCTCTGCCTGATAACGGTCTTCTCCTATGGAGAGGTAGTCGATTTTAGCACCTGTATCATTGACGCCCTCCGCTTTCAGTTTTATCTTGTTCTCACCCGCTTTGAGCTTGACTGCGGTCTCTTCCGTGGATTGGAACGATTCCCATCCGCCTGTCGGATCCAGTTGGATGGAATCACTCGCCAGTTCCCCATTCACATACAGATGGCGGCTGACCGCTGTACTTTCGACTCCGTACTGGAAGCGGGCCGGATATGTTCCGGCTTTGGCAGCATCAACGGTGAATTCGATGAAATCACCATCCGTCTCAAAATTGTACACATGTCCATGTTTATCCACTTTACTGCTGATCAGCTCTGCATCTTCTGCTTCATACTCTTTCTCATAGTCTGCTTTTTTAAGGACGAGACTGTCTACGTTCAGCCATAATTGATTTGTGTTCAATGAAAGCTTGATTTCATTTTCCCCTTCATGCAGATCGACTGTCAGGCTTGTTTCAGCAATCGGGTTCCCCCATCCTGTCTTTTCAGTGAACGGAATCGAGTCTTTTACGAGAGCGTCATTTACATGAATTTTCCCGACAGGGCTTTCCCCGTTGTCATGTCCATACTTAAGGTCTACCGTATAGGTGCCGGACTCAGGTGCATCGACCTTCCAGATGATTTGGTCTTCATCTTTCATTCCAAAATCCCCGACCCATCCAGGCACCTTCTGAATCCGGGAGATGAATTGCTCCGATTTAGGTACGCCTTCTACATCCGCCACGTCGTAATGCTCGCCGGTAGCCTGCTTGTAGTTCATGTATCCGGCAATGACGACGGCCTTCCCGCCGTTCGTTTCCCTTGTTTCTTCCACTACCTTCAATAAGTCTCGGTAGTGATCTTTATCCTGCCAGATTTCACTGTAATCAAAGTCGGTCTTCGTAGACGGCCGCGGTACGTCACTGTATCCTTCGTTGCCCCCGACCATATTGAATGTGACGAAGTTCTTGGAATCATTGTTTTCGCTCAGTGAGCCCTTCACCGAGTTGATGAGAGAATCATAGTCTTTCGAGAAGTGGCGTTTATTGCCGTCATAGTCATATAGATAATCGTTGTCATGGAATCCCCACTGATCGAGGTGCATCCCGTCGAACCCGAATTCATTGACGCCCCTCACAAACTCCCGGTTGATATACTCCTGCCATTCGGCGTTCCCTGGGTCCTGTAGGTACAGTCCGGTCGGCGGGTTCACCCAGTCAAAATAGAATCCTTCCTGATCGCTTAAAGAAGGGTCTGGGAAACTCGCATTCTTCTTATACAGTCCCCATTCCTTCTTCACACCGTAAGCTTCATAGTTTTCCCTTGCGGCATAGTTCATTTGATAGGCCATGGCTGCTGCATTATATTTCTGTGCTGCATCGATCTGCTGCTTCACCGTGAGTGGATAAAGCTTTCGGCCAAGCAAGTCATTATATGCGGTATCTTTATCGATATCTTCCGAGATGAAGTTACCGTCCTCATCAAGCACCGGGTTTCCTTCACTGTCGGTTTTGGAGTAGACGGATACATCATGGCGCCACATCCAATCATAGAATTGGAAACCATTCAAATAATACTCCTGGGTCAGCTGCTTCATCTTCTTTTCACTTTCGGCTGTCGATTCTTGAGGGAATTCGGTTGCGTAACCATAACGGGGATACTGGGTCCAGTCACTTGAGACGTCGATGGCTGCCGTGACGATTTGGTCGGACCCCTTGAATGAGGCTTTCACTAAATATCCTTTGAAATCATCTGACGGCGGTGTCCAATCCACTTCAATCCCTTTCAGGCCTTTTTTTACGTGGATCTTCTTGCTTCCTTCTGCCACCTTCTCATTCAGATGATAGACTTCAAGTTTAAGATCGCCTTTCCACTCTTTTTCGGTGTTGAATAAGAGGGACAGCTTCACTTGTTCGCCGGGATTATACCTCGATTTGTCGACCAGGAATGCAGAGATCGGTTCTGCCGGGAGATTCTTTTTGGCAGGTGCTTTTTCCACGGCCTCTTTATTATTTTTGGCCTCAGCGTCTTGGGGCAGCGTGAATGATGTGAGGGCAAGGTTGATGGCGACCAGACCGGCCAGGGGCAGTTTCAATTTACGATTAATATTCATTTCCTTCCTCCTTTTTATATTGATTAAAGAATTGGCAAGAGCTTAACCTTGCCAATTCACATGTTGATTTACCTGCTCTCAAGCGGCTGGACATTCCCTAATTTCAGAACAGGGGAGTGTTGTTCAGGACTTGCCCATTTAACAGCATTCCTGATCACCTGCTGAATGTCTTCATGATAATACGTAGGATACGTCTCATGCCCCGGTCTGAAGTAGAAGATCTTCCCTCTTCCGCGTCTATATGTACAGCCGCTCCTGAACACCTCTCCTCCAGAGAACCAGCTGATGAAGATGAGTTCGTCAGGCTTCGGGATGCCAAAGCGCTCGCCGTACATTTCTTCTTTCTCGAGTTCGATGACTTCTGGGATGCCGTTCACGATTGGATGGCCTTCCTCCACGACCCAAAGCCTTTCTTTATCATCGGCTTCGCGCCACTTCAGTTCCCCGGTCCTGGTTCCCATCAGCACCTTGAAGACTTTCGAGTTATGGGCAGAATGCAGCGGGATGAATCCCATTCCATCGAGGATCCGTTCCTTTACTTTCTCCACAATGACATCACTCACTTCGTCGTGGGCGATATGCCCCCACCAAATCAGGACATCGGTTTCGTTGAGGATGTCGTCCGTCAGCCCGTGCTCCGCTTCATCAAGCGTGGCCGTCTTCACCTCAAATTCTTCCTGCAGGAAACCGGCAAGCGCCTGATGGATGCCGGCAGGATAGATCTCCTGTACAGCCGGATTCGTTTGTTCGTGTCGATGTTCATTCCAGATTGTCACTTTGATCATTGTGATTCCTCCATTTTCTCCAGTTCTTTTACGCCTGCTTCTTTTCTTAATTGGTCGGATAAGAGAACGGTATCAATCACCCGCTGTACGGCATAACCGTCTTTAAATGTCGGCCTGTCCAGTTCTTTTTTATCAAGAATGGTGTCCACCCATTTCCATATTTCGTTCTTTTCCGTTGAACGCCAGGGGCGGAATCGTTCTTCAGAAGGCTGTGATGCATCGTTCCATGGCACGATGTTTTCCAGATTGATATCCTTCCAAGGCCCGCGTAAAGGTGCATATCTCAGCCTGTTCCCCAGCTCACTGGAAAGAAGCTGCAACGCCCCTTTCTCACCTTTCACCATCAGATCGATTGTCTGGTTCCGATTTCCCTGGGTGGAAACCCAGCTAGTATAAAAGGATCCCCGGACTCCGGACGGAAACGATGCATGGAAGAAGGCGGAATCCGCAGCGCGATCCTCATCTGCTGATTCACACAGTCTCTTCATCCTGCCGTTCTCCAAACACGAAAGCGAAGCTGATACTTCCTCGATTTCTTCACCGAGGATATAGTGGACTGCGTCGATGAGATGCGAACCGAGGTCGGCGAGCACACCGCCTCTTCCCCCGGCAGAACACGTGCCGCGCCATCCCGGCGGCCCAGATAATCCGTAATCACCGGAATACTCGAACTTTCCTTCATATACCATGCCAATCAATCCTTCTTCAATCAGTTCCTTCAACCTGACGACGGCAGGGTTCTCCCGGTACGTAAAATTCACGCCGTGGATGATGGCGTTTCGTTCTGCCGTTTCCCACATCGCATATGCCTGCCGGGCATCCATCGCCAATGGCTTTTCACACATGACATGGATACCCTTCTCTGCAGCCAGCACGGCAATGTCATGATGACTTGCATTCGGGGTCACGATGCAGACTCCGTCGATGTCTTCTTCCAGCATTTCTTGATAGGAATTGAAGCTCGACGGTATATCGTACTTGGCAGCAAGTCTTTCTGCATTCGTTCCTTTTCGACTGCAGATGGCCTCAACCACGACGGAAGGATGACGTTTCAAAATGGGAAGATACCACAAATCCGCAAATGAACCTGCGCCGGCGACGGCAATCTTTACTTTTTGATTACTCATAAACGTCTCCTTTCTATTCATCTATGTTTACGGACTGACCCGTTTCAGCTGACTCGATAATACGCTCCAGCACTTTTTGATTTTGATAGCCATCATGGAAATCTGGGATCCCTTCTTGCTTCTGACCGGTCACTAAAGCGGTGAAGTCCTCCAGCTGCTGACGCTTATAGCCAGGCGGAACCTCCAGGATCTCATTTGTTGTTTGAAGTTCTTTCCCATCAACTAAACTGATTCGGACTTCATCCGGTTTTTCACAATTGACGTGTATCGTCCCGATATCCCCGTACAATGTCACTTCATGCTGGTTCCCCGAACCGATCGCGTTCCTCGTCGTAACGAATGTGCCCACCACATCATGCTCAAGCTCCGCGTGGAAACTGGCGTAATCGTCGACTTCCACTTTGTGCATGCTGCCGCTTGCCGGATCCCTGCGCTCAGAGACAAAGGTTCTCATTAACGCAGATACTGATTTGAATTCCCCGACAAGGAACCTTGCGCTGTCAATCATATGGGCACCGAGATCACCCAAGGCCCCCGTACCGGTAACCGCCTTATTGAACCTCCATAAATAGGGGACTTCAAAGATCGGCGCACCGAACGACTGAAGATAGCGGACCTCCATATGCCGGACGGTACCGATCTTGTTTTCTTCTAGCAGCTGCTTCGCATATCGAAAAGCCGGTATATAACGGTAAGAAAATCCGACCATACACGGAATCGGTGTCTTCTCATAGCGTTCCGACAGATATTCCGCTTCCTTGAAATTCAAGGTGAACGGCTTTTCTGCCATGATTGGTTTCTGATGTCGGATGCACAGCTCCAATACGCTCGCATGCAAATCATTCGGTACAATCGAAATGATGGCATCAACATCGGGATCCCGGATGAGCGACTCCATCTCATCGAACCGCTTCTCTTTCCCGATCCCCTCTTCCTCTCCCACCTTATGCAGAAGTTCCTCGTTCACATCGCATAATGCGCTTAAACGGAGCTGCTCCAGTTCAGAGATCATCCTCCGGTGGGCATCCGCCATGCCGCCGAGCCCGATCAAGCCGACCCTGATCACTTTATTCACTGTCATGTTCCTTCCCCCTTCCATTCTTACTTCCTATTGTAAAGAGAACCCTTCGACACTTGAATAGGTTAAATGAAAGCGCTTAACTTATGACACTCAATCGTGTATATAAAACACTCTTTCGCAGAAAAAAGCAGCTCGGTCGATAACAAATTTTGTTATGAAGTACAAACGTCTAATTAACAAGCGATATGGTTAAGCTATTCTCAGGCGAAAAAGAATCTTTTTTACATAAAAAAATGGTCAGTGGCTGATGTGCCTCTGACCGGTTTTTTATGGCGTTTATTCAATTAAAGCCCCATTACTTTTATAAGGATATCCTCTTATGGAAGCTCTGTATTTAGTTTTCGAAGCTCCCAGGCAATGTGCGCACTTTCCTCTAATTCTTCTAAAGCAAAAAATGCGTCCATGATACTTTTTCCTGGTACTACTGGGCCATGATGGCTCAACATCCATCCATCACTTGCATGTACGCGTTTTTCAAAAACGTTAAACAATTCTTGACTACCAGGTTTTTCAAAAGGAATTAAGCCAACGGTTCCCAGTTTCATTTTCAGGTATGGAGTATGATCCGGCATACAATCCGATTCATTTAGGCCAGGCAGACAACTCCAAAGCACACTATACGTGCTATGCACATGAAGAACTGCACCAGTATCTGGTTTTGCTTTGTATACCGACAAATGTAACGGCCATTCTTTGCTTGGTTTTATTTCATCATATTGCATTCCATCCATGTCCAGTACAGCAAACTCCTCTGGTTTCAGATTTCCAAAGCATGTTCCAGTAGCAGTAACATACATTTTGTCTTCATGCAGAAAACTTAGGTTCGCAACACTCCCGCTTGCTTTACCACGTTGAAAGAGACTTTTGGCAACCCAAATAGCACCTTTAATCTTCTGATCTAATGTTTGCTCCATATTTACCACTTCTCTCTTATGTTAAAGATAAGGCTTGAAGGAAAAAATCAGATTTTCCAAAGTTTCCGCTTTTAAACACCATTCGAATACGATGATCTTCTATTGGTATCATGATAGGTATTCCTGGTGAAATACTATCCCCAATATGGTATCCCTTGTATCCAAGCTTTTTTGCCACAGCTCCACTCGTTTCTCCGCCTGCAACAATGATTCTGTGAAACCCAGCTTGAACAGCAAGTTCTGCTAAATCTGCAGTTGCTTTTTCTAATCTTCCTGCAACTTCTTCTTTCCCTTTTTGTTGAATATCCCGTACATTCTCAGGTGTGTCGCTGCTGTATACCAGGATTGATTCTTCTTTGTTTTGAGAAATCACATTCCAAATCTTCTCGACCGATTCTTCACCGGAAATCAATTTAAGAGGATCTATAAAATAGGTTTTACCGCCTGATCTTTGATATTCTGTAATCTGGTTTCGAGTCGCCTCACTGCAGCTTCCTGCTAATAGTAACGCAGGTGAATGAGAACGTTCAAATCTATCCGCTTCCGCATTTTCCTTATACATTTTCGCCAATGGATAGGCAAGGCCGCTTCCACCAGTTAGTAGTTTGAGTTCTCCAAATAACTGTACCAGCTTTTCCGCGTCTTCTTCTTTCTCGTAATCTGGTATGATATATAAATGCGAATGCTTACTTTGTGTTGTTATTCTTGTAATTCGTTCATTTACTTCTTCCTTGTATAAAGCGTCTGACATTTTCATACTGGGAAATTTGCTTTGTGCATCCATTAAATGAACCAGATCACAATCCCACATTGGTGTAAGCGGATGATCCTTCATCGGACTCTTATGCAATGGAACTCCATTTACATATAAGCATCCTTTTTTAACAATACGTCCATTTACCGGAAGTGCAGGACAAAGAATTGTATATGGAACTTCCAGCTCTTCCAATACTGCATCACAAATTGGTCCAATATTTCCCTCAGGTGTAGAATCAAATGTAGAGCAATATTTTATATAAAACTGTTGTGCACCTTGCTCTTTTAACCAGGCGATCGCCTCGAGTGAATCTTTAACAGCGTCTTTTGAATTTTGAGTACGTGTTTTTAAGGCAATTACACATACCTCTGCCTTCGGAACCTCATCAATTTCAGGTATTCCAGTGTATAAAACTGTACTAAGTCCGCCTTTTACAAAGAAAGAAGCGATGTCACTGCCACCGGTAAAATCATCTGCAATAACACCAAAGCGCAATAGATTCACCCCCATCCTATGTTTCTATGTATTACTTTACCAATTCAGCTTCTGCTTCTTCATAGTTCTTTTTACGTACCTTTACACCCAATAAATCTTCAAAGTAACAGATCATTGCATGTTTGTAGAAATCACCTTGTCCGTTTTGTAATGCAAGTTGATACGTTTGCATGGTTCCACTCAAGGTTGGAAGTGGAATTTGGTATTTCATTAATACTTCATTCATACTTTCCATGTCTTTATATGCTCTTTCAAGTGAAAAACTATGTTCAAAATTCCCTTCTAAAACCTTGGGAATCAATGTTTTTGAAGCAAAACTTGATCCAGTTGCCGTCATTAATACGTCACCGAGTTTCTCTGGATCTAAACCAAGTTTCACTCCAACCGGTAATAGTTCACTAAAGCTTGCACAACAAATATTTAATACACAGTTATTAATCATCTTCGTAAGTTGTCCAGCCCCGTTGTCACCCATGTAGAGTATCTGTTTCCCCATCCGGTCTAGCATAGGTTTGACTGTGTTAAATAGTTCTTCATTTCCGCCGCACATGATCGTAAGTGTTCCTTCGACAGTTGTTCTTGGATGACCGGAAATAGGACAATCCATATACTCAATTCCATTCTCTCTGCAGGTTTCTGCCACTCCGACTGCACCTAAATAACTAATGGTGCTAAAGTCGACAATCGTCTGACCTGGCTCCATATATTTTAGTAAGCCGTTCTCTCCGACTACAACCTTTTTTACAATCTCTAAGTCTGGCAGACAGAGAAAGATATAATCACTATCTGCTGTATCTAAGATATTCGTTGTGGTTTTAATCCCTTGTGTATTGAATTGCTCTAATGCATGTGGATTTGCATCACACACCAGATAATCATACTCGCCTTCTTTTTCACCTTTTGCAAGATTTAATGCCATACCGGTGCCCATTACGCCTAATCCAATAAAACTTACTTTCATTGAAATCTCTCCTTTTTGTTTTGAAATTATTTCAAGGAAGTACTGTAACTGATCAGTTCTCACTTTTGTATATTTCCGTAACTAAGCGTTTACTTTATCCCGTTCTAATGCACTGATGACCACTTTTACCGCTTCTTTCGGACTTGTTAACACCGGGAGTCCTAATGTACTCGTTTCAACTTCTGCAAATGCCTGTGTGATCTGGGCAAGAATGATTACTTCGCATCCTCTTTTTTGCAATTCCACTGCCGCAAGACGATTCAGATGATTATGTTCTTCCTCATTACCAGCCTTCAATTCTGTCATAGCCTGCGTATTAATTTGCGTATCCACTTCAACCTCTTTCCCCAATTCATTGGCAAGCTTCTCTAATTGGGCTTTTGTTGCTGGTCCGGATGGTGCAGTCGTTGCCACAACGCCTATTTTTGTATAATGAGTAACTGCCTTTTCTAGCATAGGGCGATCTACCGCAAAGATCGGTACTGATATAAATGGCTTAACAGAATCCACTACAGGGGTGAGTACGGTGCACGCTACGATAATCGCATCCACTCCCGCTTCCTGTGCTTTACCGGCCATATTGACAAAATCCCGAAATGATTTGTCATCGATTCCATTAATTTGGTTAGCATGATACTGGATATTTTCATCAACAAAGTTTAAAACCGTTACTTCTGGTGCCAGTCGTTTAAAGGCTGCATTTAAAGGCGGTACAGCATTACAAGTTGCATGTATAATACCAATTTTCATTTCGATTCTCCTCTATTTTTTGTCGTTAGAGAGTTTCATTTTAGAGAGTAACCTTTACCTTACCTGATGTTTTTTTTAGTACATCTATCATTTGATTTATATCTAATACTTTTTCATTGAAATTTAATGTATTACATAACCGACTGATATGAGGCTGTTTTAACATCGCTTCTTCCAAGACACCAAGATTCCAGAAAATATCTTGCTTGTGATTATCCTCAACTACTCTCTTATTTGCCATCACGATGACACGTTCAAAGTTATTAACGACAAATTCCATATCATGTGTAATGGTAATGATCGTCTTCCCTTCTTGAACCAATGAATCAATAATGTACCCCAGTCTCTTAATGGCTTGAGAGTCTTGACCAGCTGTTGGCTCGTCCAGGATAATCGTATCTGTATCCATCGCAATGACCGAGGCAATCGTGACAAATTTCTTCATGGAATAAGGCAAGTTATACGGATGGATATCTAAGAATGACACAATCCCTGTCAGTTCTGCTGCCTTCGTGACGTTTTCTTCAATCTTCTGCTCTGAAAATCCAAGGTTTTTAGGCCCGAACCTGATTTCACTTTTTACATTTTCGTGAAAAATTTGATCATCAGGGTTTTGAAAGACATAACCTACCTTTTTAGATATCTGAGCTGTTGTATAATCTTTTGTATTCAAACCGTCGATGATCACATCACCTTGTGTAGGCTTTGTTAATCCATTCATCATTTTCACTGTTGTCGTTTTACCGGCACCATTTTGTCCAACAATGGCTACTGATTCGCCCTTTTCGAAAGACATGCTGACATTTTCAACAGCTTTAAAACCATTAGGATAACAATAGGTAACGTCATTTAAAGTTAAATAGCTCATGATTTCACCCCTTGTAATTCGATCCATTGTTTCATCACTTGAACGGAGTCTCTTTCAGTAATGGGTACTCTTTCTGTATGCATTTTGTGTTTCCGCATTTCTAAATCTAATAGCGTATACTGGGTTAATCCTAAACCATAGTCCTGTGTATCCTCTTCAGAAAGCACTTCTTCCGTTCTTCCTTGTTTCTTAATCTGTCCATCCTGAAGAACGATCACATAGTCCGCATATTCAGCAATTAACTCGATCTTGTGCTCTACTAAAATAATTGTTTTTCCTTTTTTCTTCATGATATCGATTACCCTGAATATTTCCTCCGTACCTTGTGGATCCAACTGTGATGTTGGTTCATCAAAAATGAGGATATCCGGCTCCATTACGATAATCGAGGCTAAAGCCACCCGTTGTTTTTGTCCGCCTGACAGCTCATTCGGGTTTTTGTTCTGTATATACTCGATGCCCAGCAATTGAATGATGTCTTGAACTTTCTGTCTGATGACGTCCACTTCCACCCCCAGGTTCTCCAGTCCGAAAGCGATCTCGTCAAAGACCGTTTCCTTCACGCCGCTGATCTGGGTAAATGGATTTTGAAACACAAACCCCACTTTCTGAGCAAGGTCACTTGGATCCCAATCTTGAACATCCTTCCCATCAATCAGCACTTCTCCAGTTCGTTCTCCCTTGAAAAAGTGGGGAATGAATCCCCGGATCACATTGCAGAGCGTTGTCTTCCCTCCGCCGTTCACGCCGGCGAGCGCATAGAACTTCCCGCTTTCAATCGTAAGATTCAGATCATCCAGGACTTTTTCACTGCCGGTAGGGTACTGGTATGATAGATTCCTAATTTCAATTCCACTCATAAGAAAAACCTCCAGATCAAGATTGAAACAAATACAATCACTAACACTGCTCTTACCAAATGATCACTCTTCTTCTTTTCTAAATGGTGCAGGCTTGTCTTTTTGGCCCGGGCTGTAAACGCTCTGGATTCTAACGTGATGGCTTTCTCGTCTGTGCTTGAGAATGAAGACAAGATCAGCGGGGTTAATGCTGGTACAAATGCTTTCATTCGGATACTGAGGCTTCCTTCCGTTTCAACACCGCGGGTTTTTTGTGCATCCATAATCCGCAGTAACTGCAGCCTCATTTCGGGGATAATATTCAGTGCGGCAGAAAGGACATAGGTCGCTTTTGGCGAAACGCCCATTAATTCTAATGCCCGTGATAAATCATTAATTTTGGTAATCTGAAAAAATAACACAATGGCAGATCCCACTGCTAATATTTTGGAGGTTAGTTGTAAACTGAAATTGATTCCTTCTTGTTTAATGGAGAATATGCTCCAGGACCATAAGATGGTATCTCCCGGATAGAAAAATGATTGCAAAAGAAAAATCATGACAACAATCGGGATCAATCCTTTTAAGACGAAGTCTGCGTACAGCTTTGTTTTTCCAGCTGCCATTGCAATAATTAAACACAGCACGGGAACCAAATAGGAATAGATATAACCTGGAAACAGTAACGGGGTCATCATCAAAAAGGCGACAAACAAGAATTTAGTAGTTGGATAAAGATTTAGAATGAAGCTTCTTAGTTTTTCCATATGTGTATCTCCCCTATCATAGTAAGGTTCATATTCCACTGATTCATGGAAAGAATCGGATGAATGCTTTCAAGCCCTCTTGTACGAGATAATGGGGTGAGTGATGCAGTGACCGCAGATTTATCAACATCTTCACCCCATACCTTTATGAAATGCTTTTAAGCTCCAATTTTAGTATTTTTATTATTGTGAGTATTAAGATATAAGTGACCGTATTTTTGTTTTGACAGGTATTGATCTGACATCTTCCGAACAATCATATAGGCAACCATGATCGAAAGGATTTTATCAATACTTTCAACAAATATCTTCTGTGTAAATACTGCTGTCCATATTTCTTTGCCTGAAGCTAAAAGGACGGCAGTGATCGTATCTGATCCAGTTCCTGAAGCTCCACCAAACACGATAACCGTTGTCGGGGTAGCGATTAATATGGCAACGATTGCCACAATAAAACCTGTAAAGGCAACCTTCCAAACATTTTTTGTCATCCCCTTTTTTGCCATGAGACCGACAACAATTCCTGAAGCCATCGCAACCGGCATAAACGCCAACTGAGTAGGGTTGAATATCCCGAATATTAGTTTGGAGACCCCTCCAGTTACTGCCCCAACCCAAGGACCAGCTACCATCGCAACAATCATCGTGCCAATTTGATTTAAGAAGAGAGGGATCTTTAATAATTCAACCAATTCTCCAGCAACTACATTAACGGCAACACCAATGGGAATGAGCAATATGGAAATAAGCGTAAAATCCTTTGTTATACTTTTCATCTTTTCTCCTCCTTTTTATATGGCTTTTACTAAGTTTTAATTTCTTCAGGCATTCCTTGCTCATGAGCAGCATCCAACCTGCTGCCAGCTTTTCTCTCCCCAAGATGATGATGAAATTTTTTATACATATTGGTGAAATACGGCTCATATTCATTCGCCAATTGAATACTTGCCTGGCTTTTTTCAACAAGGGATTCATGTTTTCCCTTTACTGCTTGGAGTACCGCCTCTTCATCGAATGTAACAATGTTGCGATTCTTGAGAACCCATTCTCCCTTGACCATGACCGATTCTATCGAATTCCCATTCTCGTAATATACAAGCTGAGAGATAAGATTTTCGTTCATAGCCAAAGCAGGTGAGCGTTTGGTTAGTAAAACAAGGTCCGCTTCATAACCTTGTTTTATTTTTCCGCGCTTTTTCTCTTCACCCAATAAATGTGCTCCGCCAATTGTAGCCATTTTCAACACATCTATTGGTTTCAGCCATTCTTGGAATTGAGAATGTTCTTGCCGGCTGTGCATAACAGCTATTCTCATTGCTTCAAAAAGGTTATGGGAGATCCCGCAATTGGAGGAATCTGTCCCCAAGGTCACGTTCATTCCTTTTTGCAGATAAGATGATACGTTCGCTCTCCCGCTGCCAAGCATCATATTGCTGACAGGATTATGAACAAGAGAAACACCATGCTCAGCTAACACCTCTGCCTCATCATCTTCAATCCAAATGGAATGGGCGGCGGACAACTTTCTTGAAAGCAATTGTTGATCCCTCAGTCTGCCAATTATCCCACCCGAAAATACAGAATCCCCGACTTCCTTTTGAATTTTTGTTTCGAGAAGATGCGTATGAACAAATGCCCCTTGTTGTTCACTTAATTCTTTACATAACGCCAGCATTTCCTCGGAACATCGCTGCGGAGCATTTGGACCGATTAAAATTTGAATTCGATTATTTTTATCATGCCAGTTGTTGAAAAGAGTGTGATAAAACGCTTTCATTTCTTCAACTGGTATCGGTGTTGCTTCGTCTAGTTTTCTCTTTCTGTCGCTCGGCAACTCAACTGGAAGAAAATGATGATCAGGTACATCATGCATCATGGGAGCAAATCCGACTCTAATCGATGAAGCCTCATATGCTTTAAGTGCAGCCTCTGATCTTTTGATATGCGGAAAGTGATCAATACAACTGGTAACACCGCTTTTAATCATATCTATTAAACCTAAAAGTACTGCATTGTAAATATCTTCATCATCAAGTGAATAACCATATGCTGTTGTATAAAGGGACCATATTTCCAATGGAAAATGGCTCGTTGTTCCTTTTAACAGATTCGAATAGGAATGATAATGAGCATTTGTCATACCAGGCATTAAAATCATTTCAGATCCATCGATTGTTTCATTGGCTCGAATTGGGGGTTCACTCCCAGGGCTGTGGGGGATCACTTCTTTTACGAGTCCATTTTGCACCAACACACTGCCCTGGATGATACCTGCATCATCATCATCCATCGTTATAATTGTGGCGTTTGTAATGAGAGTTGACATTACGTGACTCCTTTAAGGACTAATTATCTAAATATTTAGATATACTTTTCCGTAAAACGATTATTTATGCGGCTCGGCATATTGTGTTTCTAAAGTAGAAATACGTTCAGCAAAACGTCGTGCCAATGTCTCTCCCTCAACATCCATCAGGATGGAGGTATTGGGTTCTGAATGACCCCACTGTCCTGAAAACTCAGTGACAGTCTGCCCAGCTGTAAGTTCCCCCGTTGTCTCGATCGAAACAAAAGCCGGCTGGACCTCAAAGAGTTCAGGCCAAAGCGCATAGGCTACGGCTGGTACGTCATTAAAGAAAACGCCTGTCTCTGTTTCTGACGATTGCTGGACCGCAATGTAAGCCTTGCGCCGGAATTCAGCGGCCTCTAGGAGGAAAGCTCCTGGACGAGTATTCGTATCCCTGATGCGTTTAAGATTTTCTTGTGAAATTCTCACCTTCGTACATACATCGAGACCTACTTGAACGATTGGAACACCCGAATCGTACACTACCCTTGCAGCCTCAGGATCAGCTGCCAGATTAAAGGACGCCACTGGGGAATAGTTTCCGGCAACCCGGACTGCACCACCCATGACAATAATTCTTTTCACTTTCTGAGCGATACCAGGGTCTATAGAGAGAGCCAGCGCCACATTTGTTAGTGGACCTATCGCCAAAATAGTGATTTCGTTTGGTGCTTCATTACAAAGCCTCACAATCTCCATTGCCGCATACTCCCCCGCCTCAGATACGGTAGGATTAGGGGCCTCGACTCCGCCAAAACCATTATTGCCGTGAATGTGCTTGGCAAAGTGTGGTTGACGTATG
Source organism: Mangrovibacillus sp. Mu-81 (assembly GCF_036867415.1). Classification (NCBI taxonomy): domain Bacteria; kingdom Bacillati; phylum Bacillota; class Bacilli; order Caryophanales; family Bacillaceae; genus Mangrovibacillus; species Mangrovibacillus sp. Mu-81. The sequence continues at coordinate 128,780 of NZ_JBAJHU010000001.1, read as the reverse complement.
AGTGGTTTGCTGGCTCCACGGTAAACTGGGATATCCGTTCTACCTGCTAGTTCGAGTAATGAAAGTGCATTATGCGTCGCAGTTTCCACCTCAATATTTCCATGCACAGTCGTCAAAGCTTCGATACGCAGTTCCGGAGACGCGAGTGCAAGATAGATTGCGGCAAGGTCGTCGACACCCGGATCAGTGTCAATAATTACACGTTCCACCATCATTTTAATTCCTCCTTTTATATCTTTTATAGAGAATACCGAGACACACACATTAGCACTAAACCCTCACTGGAATAAGGTTTCGTATGTATAAGGGGCCCTAATCGGTCCCAACGCCTTCGATACTCTGCTTCTATTAAAACTAAACCAATTGAGAGTTTCTTTCTCTGTCTACACCTTCGCAGAAGCGACGTGTTTTGTCCTCGTCAACTGGGTTCGTCATAATATCATCAATTTTTGCCCCATATCCAAAGACAGCTCCATCCGCATATTTGAGTAAATTTGCAGTTTCAACTTTCATTCCACTGCCGATGATGATTGGAACATCAGGGACTGCATTCCTTACCGCCTCTAAATTCTCAATTGAAGGAGGTTGAGCTGATTCCTCACCTGCAAGAATGATTGCGTCTGCCATTCCACGATAGGCAGTATCACGAGCCAAGACATCTATAGGTCGAGCCGCTAAAGGAGCTGCATGTTTTGTTTGAATGTCAGCGAAAATCTTGACTTTCTTCTCTAAACCAAGAAATTTACGATATCTCGCTACTAAGTGCGCTGTACCGTTAATGAGACCCTGATCGGTCACGTACGCATCTGTAAGGACGTTAAGTCTAATAAAATCAGCCCCTACTGTTCCGGCAACTGCCAATGCTGATTTCCACGAGTTTCTTAGGATATTAATCCCCATTGGAAGCTTCACTTCGCGTCGAATTTCGTGAGCAATTAATGTCATTGCTGCTACTGTTTCAGGTTCCTCTGTTTCAGGGTAAAATGGGTAGTCATTAAAATTTTCTACCATAACTGAGCTGGCCCCGCCCTTTTCAAGACTTTTTGCATCACGGATTGCAGCTTCTAATACTTGATCGATATTCCCTTCATATAGGGGTGATCCAGGTAGCGGACCTAAATGAACCATACCTAATACTGGTTTTTCTACACCAAAAATATTTGTAAATGACGTTTTCATATTCTTTTGCTCCTCCTTTTTTCTATTTATCATGAATTTTTTATGGATGATATCTGGCTGCATGATTGAAATCTCATTTTCTATCAAACTACTTAAAGTCGTGCGGGAATAGATTTAGCCTTTGCTTCCGGATGAACCCATCCCTAAATCGATTTCGTCGAGGGAGAGTGCAACATCGGCATCCATACTCGGCGCCCGGAGCTGAGACGTGAGGCCGCCGTCAATGGCCAGGACATGGCCTGTGATATAAGAAGCATCGGGTGAAGCCAAGAAACGAACGCCATGCCCAACGTCTTGAGGCATTCCCAGCCTGCCGAGTGGAATGAGAAGGTCAGGTGAAGACTCATCCCCGACTGCTGTACGGTTTTCAACCCACATGGAGCCTGGCATCACGGCATTCACCCGGATTTTCCATGGAGCCAGATCAAGTGCCATTGCTCTTGTAGCGGCCTCAATTGCACCCTTCGTCGCATCGTAAGCGACACGATTTCGATGGGCGCGTGTAGCTCCCCCAGAACTCATGTTGATGATGCTCCCGCCCTCACCTTGGTGAACCATGGCTCTTGCCGCCAATTGGCTGCAATGGTAAAGGCCATTTATGTGTATATTCATCAGGTTCTCCCACATACCGTAGTCAGTTTTCAGGAAATGTCTTTCTGACATCGGTCCGTGACCGATTCCTGCATTGTTAACGAGCACATCGATTCCGCCATGGAAAAGGCGGGATTCCTCAAAGAGTTTCTTTACATCTTCACTTGATGATACATCCGTATAAACGAATAGACCCTCCCCGCCAGATTCGTTGATTTCCTGTACACAGCGCTCACCTGCTTCAGTGTCAACATCAGCAATGACCACTGACGCACCTGCCTCTGCAAAAGCCAGAGCGATTCCGCGTCCAAGTCCCTTAGAGCCGCCAGTCACGATCACACGCTGCTTTTTTCTATCACTCATATTTTTACACCTCATTTAATTTCAGTTATCAATCTAGTTCGGATATAATACTTCCGGCAAACGATTCCTGTATCTATTCAGACTCTCACTTGCGAAACGAAGGCCATGTAAGCCTTTTCATTTTTTGAGTAATCACCCCCCAAGAATATGGGCAGTCCTACTTGGTCTGTTCAGCTAACACTGATTCATCTGCCAATTCGATCGTTGTATAATCCTCCAATGTTTCAGAAAACCAATAGTGCAAATCCGCTTTTCTTTCATGAAGATAAACAGGTTTCCCATCCACAAGCTTCATCGGGATATCGTGTCCGGGTATTAAAATACTGTTCTCCCTTTTTTTCCACAATCTCCAAAGGTAGTCGATTGATTGTTGGCTGTCTGAAAGATTCAATGTCATATCTGCATTCCTTGATAAAAGCTCCGCCCTGTTCTTGGCGGCATCTCCGCTGAATATCAGATCATAGTCTCCATTGTCCACGGTGTATGCCAGGTGACCTGGTGAATGTCCATCCGTCTGATGTGCTACAACCCCGGGGACAATTTCTTCAAGATGGTTGACCATCCTTATTTGTGAAGAAGAATTTAATTCCTTCACATACAATTCAGGAACATGCCATCCTCCAGGCGGTTCGTTTAATGCCCATTTCATATCCGTTGCCCCCACTACGATGGTCGCGTTAGGAAACAACGTCCAATTCACACAATGATCCCAATGCGTATGTGTCAATAAAACCATGGAGATGTCACTTGGAGATAAACCTTTGGCTTCGAGCTTATCTAATATTAAAGGTCTGACACCGAAACTGCCGACATCAATGATCATGTGCTGATCATTGCGGGATAATAAGGTGATGCTACTCCATCCTAACCCCCCATGGGTTGATGACTTTCCGGGGAACCCTTGAATAAATATGTTGTAATCGAACATGACAATCTCCTTTCACTGCAGATATTTCACTATTTCTGGAAACGTTTCCAAGGAAGACTCCCTCCAACCTATGAAATTTAATCGCTCAGGATAAAGAAAAGCTTATAGGCAGAGCTTCTTGAAGATATATAGACTTAAGAGGTTTAGTTTAAAGTTGATTATTGGCGCATAATCACTGATGTTTTTATGAATAATCAACTTCTCAAAAAAAATTTGGTTTAAATAGATGGAAACGTTTCCACTTATTTAAACCAAATTATACATACTCGGCAAACCATTTTCAATCATTTTTTGAAAATTTATAAAATTATATTAATTCAGTTAGTGTTATCAATGCTTTTTTTAGTCATCTTTTTTGGATTTCCTGCTTCGATCGCCATCGTTGACTCCCTTTCAATAAGTGTTGGATAAAAGAGGACGGTTTCTTTAATGATCTGCTTTTCTTTAATCGTTTTAACCATGATTTCTATAGCCCTTTGACCCATTTCTTTTATAGGTGTACGAATAGTCGTAAGCATAGGAGACAAAATTTGTGCATATTGAGAATCATCAAACCCAACAACTGATAAATCTTCTGGGATTCTTATATTCAGCTCCCTTGCAGCTTTGTAGACACCTACAGCAACACTGTCACTGACCGCAAAGATGGCCGTAGGTCTATCCTTTTTTTGTAATAATGTCATCGCATTTTTATACCCGCTGTCAATATAGAACTTGTCGAAAATCACATAATTCTCATTTATGGGAATCCCTCGTTCGCTCAATGCCAACTTGTAGCCCTGGTGCCTTTCGATTGATGCGTAAGATTCAAGATCCCCACCGATAAAAGCAATATCCTGATGCCCTAAATCCAAAAGATGCCTCATTGCTTTAAATGCTCCGTCAACATTATCAACTACGATTTCATTAAGAATTAATTTCGGGAATTTCCCTCCCATTATGACAATTGGAAGTTCAGGATATCTTTCCTTCAATTCTTTTATATTTCCATCATCAACCTCTGGAGATGAAAAGATGATTCCATCGACTCCCTTAGCAATCAATAGGTGTATATACTCTGCTTCTTTCTGTAAATTGTTATCAGTATTACATAAAAAAATGTTAAACCCATGACTATTTGCTCGATCTTCTACTGTTCTAGTCAGATCTGAATAAAAAATATTCTTTATATCAGGTATGATTAAACCAAGAGTTAATGTCTGTTTCTTCTTCATTGCAGCAGCTACCAGACTTCCTTGGTAGTTAAGTTTCTTTACTGCATTCAGAACCTTTTCTTTCGTTTTTTCACTTGTATATCCGCTCTTATTAAGTACTCTTGATACAGTGGAGATTGAAACATGCGCTTCTTTTGCAACTTCCTTTATTGTTACCATTACTGACACATCCTTGTGGAAACGTTTCCTCATTTTTTACTGCTACTATAATTCTACTATAATTCTACAAAATTTGTCGTTTTCCTTTTTATTAAAAATAAACCATTGTAAAAATCGTACCCCAATCTTATAAATGAATTCACACGTTAATTATACGGATACCGGATTATGTATGTTTCATATTATTCCATTAAGCTGCTAGTTAATTGAAGGTTCTGTCTTTGTATGTCATCATACATACTACCCTTAGTTACTTTGTTTTTGTGCCTTAAAGTGTATTAGAAATCGTACCACAAAATTTAGAGAACAGAAAGTTCTGTCATTTGCAATTTCAGGGTATATATTTTACATTACAAATTAAGCAGCTTTATTGGCATAAACGCAGTTAAATCAAGAAAAAGGAGTGCCAAAATCTTTGCGATTTTGCACTCCTTTTTATGTGTGATTTTTAGTATTGTACTCGAATACAGAACCCGTTACCTGCCCTGCTTTTTACTCCATTTACTTTAATTTATAGACTCTCGCTTCAAAAGGTCTCAATTGAAGCTCTTCTAAACAATCTTCCTCCGTACCTTCCTCATAATTGCGGATCATGAGAGAAGCCGATTCATACTGAATCTCTTCAGGTAATGTAAATGCCGCATTTTCCTCCGTGAAGTTGCACATGATGACCAGCTTCTCTTCACCTAAGGAACGTGTGTAGGCGTAGATCTGTGGATCATTTTCAAGGATAAGATCATACGTACCATAGACGATGATATCGTGCTCCTTGCGTAGGCGGTTCAATTCCTTGTAGTAGTAAAAAATGGATGACGAGTCTTTCAACGCATTCTCCGCATTGATTTCCTTATAGTTTGGATTGACTTTCAGCCACGGCGTACCGGTCGTGAACCCGGCATGTTCACTGTCATCCCACTGCATCGGTGTCCTTGCGTTGTCCCGCCCTTTACGATAGATGGCTTCCATGACCTTGGCGTGGTCCTCTCCTCCTTCCGTCACTTTTTCACGGTACATATTATGAATCTCAATATCGTTGTACTCTTCAAGGGAGTCGAATTTCACATTAGTCATGCCCAACTCTTCACCCTGATAGATGTAAGGCGTCCCCTGCATCATATGAAGGAAGGTGGCAAGCATCTTCGCTGATTCCACGCGGTATTCCTTGTCGTTCCCGAATCTCGAGACCATCCTTGGCTGATCGTGATTGTTGAGGTACAGACTGTTCCATCCTCTACCCTCAAGATCCTTCTGCCATTTGGTCATCACATCCTTCAGATCGGCCAGCGTCCAATCCTTGACGTCCCATTTCCCGCCAGGACCGGAATCCAGGTCCATATGTTCAAAAGTAAAGATCATGTTCAGCTCGGTGCCTTCTTCATTGGCATACCGGGCAGCATCCTGAGGGGACGCTCCAGGGCATTCCCCGACTGTCATCATGTCGTACTTCGAGAGCACTTCCTTGTTCATTTCTTGCAAATATTCATGTACACGGGGTCCGTTCATGAAATAATCCCCGCCCCAGTCATATTTCTTTCTGCCGGGTGTACTCGGGAGGCCGTCCTCTTTGGAGATCAGGTTGATCACATCCATCCTGAATCCGTCGACCCCTTTATCCAGCCACCACTTCATCATGTCGTAGATTTCATTTCTAAGTACAGGGTTTTCCCAGTTAAGGTCAGGCTGCTTTTTGCTGAAAAGGTGCAGGAAGTATTCGTCTGTTTCCTCCTCATACTGCCATGCCGATCCGCTGAAGAAAGACGTCCAGTTATTCGGTTCATTTCCGTCTTTGCCGGGACGCCATATGTAATAATCCCTATAAGGATTGTCTTTCGATTTCCTGGATTCAATGAACCATGCGTGTTCGTCAGATGAATGATTGACCACAAGATCCATCATCAGCTTCATCCCTCTGCGATGCAGACCCCCCAATAATTCTTCCCAGTCTTCCATCGTGCCAAATTCATCCATGATTGCTTTATAGTCGCTGATATCATAGCCGTTATCATCATTGGGAGATTCATAGACAGGGGACAGCCAGATCACACCGACCCCCAATTCGTTTAAATAATCCAGCTTACCTATGATCCCTTGCAAATCACCGATCCCGTCTCCGTTGCTGTCTTTAAAGCTTCTCGGATAAATTTGATAGACGACACTTTCTTTCCACCATTTCTTCTCCATTTCTATCTTCCTTTCTATGATGATAGCTGACGGTCTATATCAGCCGCCGCTTTCTTTAGTCCCTCTTCTACACTTACTTCACCGCTGAAAATGTTCCTGAAGGCATTTGTGAGGATGGTGTTGATTTCCTCCCACTGCGGCACCGGCGGCCTTAGGAAGGCTTGGTCGATGCTTTCGATATAACTTTTATAGTAAGGATATTCTTCCGCAATACTTTCAATTTCCACTCGTTTATTCGTTGGGAGCAAGCCTGCTTTTAACAGAAGGCCCTGCGGTTCTTCTGTGGTCATCCATTTGATGAACGTCCACGATGCTTCAGGATGTTTCGTCCCTTTTGTGATGACCGCATTCTCCCCGCCCAGGATCGACCGCTGCTCCCCGTTACTCGGAAACACGCCTGAAATCGTTTGTTGTTTTACAAGATCCAAGTCGTTTTCTGACCTCACGCTGTAGAACCATGGCCCTTCATCAATCATGAAATAATCCCCGGAACTGACATTCTGCCACGTCTCCGCATATCCGCTGAGCACCTCGGGCGGGATGGATCCGTTTTGATAGAGATCCAACAACTCCCTGACGGCTGAAATGCTCTCCTTGCTGTCCAGATAACCGCTTGCCTTCGTATAATCCTCATTCATCACCTTCCCGCCCAATCCGTAAAAATAGGGGAGGCTGTTCCAGGGGGAGATGTCACTGATTCCGATTTTCAGATTGTTATCCTTCACGATCCGAATCAATTCATCCATCGTTTTGGGAAGATGATCCAGGTTCAGCTCCTCTACCGCTTCTCTGTTGTAAATCGCTGCTTTCGTATTTGTGTTCAGGGGTAAACCGTAATACGTTTCTCCGAATCGATTCGACTCAAGGGGATTCTGAAGGAATCTCGTCTTCACCAGATCAAAGTCATCAAATTCACTTATGGGATAGAGTAAATCCAGGTGTACAAATTTAGGCATCCACGTAATATCCATCCTGACGACATCGGGTGTACGGTTGACAGAAGCACGCGAAATAAGCGCTGACATCAGCTGTTTGCTGTGCGGCTGCCTGACGGATTTGACATCGATCCCCGGATGTTCCTCTTCGAATAATGGAATGATCTCTTTCTCAAAGATTCTCGTTTCTTCATCGCTGTAGGTGTGCCAGATCTCGATCTTTTCCACACTGTTTTCATCAGGTAATGCCAGATTCTTTGAATCGTCGATGATATGTTGATTTCCGCAAGCGCTCAATATCAGCAACAGGATGAGTATGATGGTTGTCCGGAATCGAATCATATGAGAAATCCCTTTCCTTATCTATTTATGATGCTCCGCCCTGTAATCCCCCGGCGAAAGTCCGGTGAGTTTCTTGAATAGTTTGCTGAAGTATTTCACATCATTGAAGCCTGATTCACCGGCTACTTCATAGACCTTCCATGATGTGCGGCTCAGGAGTTCCTTTGCTTTATTGATTCGCAAACCTATGACGTAATCAATGAAATTGATCTTCATGAAGCGCTTGAATAAAATGCTGAAGTAATTCCTGCTGATATGAATATGATCGGCGACGTGCTGAAGCGTCATCTCTTGCGTAAAGTGATCATGGATATACACCAGTGCCTTATCCAGCAGCTCATTATCCGTATGTGGATGCTTGCTTTCCGATTCCAGAAAGATCTCACATTCATGCTTTGCTTCATGAAAGAGTCCCGTCAATTCCTCCAGTGTCTCGGAAGAATCCATTCTTGACATATAGTTCATGAAAATGCCCATTTCGACCTTGTTCCAGTAAAGGGCCTTCAGGATATTGCCTGCTTCCTTCTTAACATTGTCAGGGTTCATGCCTTCTTCCTGCCAGTGTGCAATCCTCATGCCCAGGAACTTCTCAAGAGATTCTTCCCCATGAATGTGAGCATTTATCTCTTCGGGACTCAGTGGATCCTGAGTCATTTCCTTTCCTCTTTCATAGGAAAAAATCTCCGTATCACGTTGAAAGAAGTAGTGCTGAGCTGCCAGGGACGCATGATGATATCCCTCGACCAATTTTTCCGGATCTGAAACGACTGTATAGCTGAACACCAGTTTCAGCGCCGTCTCCTTTTCAATCCTCCTCTTCAACGTATGGACGGTTCCACGGGGGTCTTCCGTATTTTCCAGAAAGAAAATCAGCTCTTTTTCACCTATCGGAAAACAATATCCTTCTTCCGTCTCCCTGTAGAAACGCTCTTGAATTTCTTCGATGATCAAATTTTTATAAAGGAACCCAAATTCATCTTGAAGTCGATCAAGATCCTTAATGCTCCCAAGCAGTAAAAGCTGGGGCATGTGAAGGGAGTCAATCCTTTGCGGGGATGCCATAGTGTGATCTTTTCTCAGAAGGATCCTCTTGATCGCTTGTTCCGTCCGCCGCCTTTCGTTGATTCTATTGGTCTGTTCCGCATGGTCAAGCTGCTCCGTTACTTTTTCCTCCTCGAGGATTTTGTCGATGCATTTATGGATGGTCTTAGCGAATTGATGTGGTTCAAGGGTCTGTTTCAATATATAATCGACCGCTCCATGCGTAAGGCCTTCCCTGACATATTCAAATTCGTTGTAGCTGCTGACCAGCACCACTTTCAGCCTGGGATTCAGTTGAAGTGCCTTCTTCATTAAGGTGATGCCATCCATTACAGGCATCTTGATATCGGTTATCAGGATATCAACATGGCCGGTTCGTTCCATTGCTTCCAGTGCTTGTTTTCCATTTGAAAAATCACCGATCAAGTGAAGGTCTTTATCCTCCCAGTCGATGGAGGATTTCAGACCGAAGCGGATGATCGGTTCATCATCCACAATCATCACGTTATACACCTTGATCACCCCCGGTTTTCTTCATTAATATAAGCTTCACACTCGTCCCTTCCCCGCTGCTGATCTCCATCTTCGAATCGGGTCCGAAATAAAGTCTGATGGAATCGGCCACATGACTTAACCCGATCCCTACATAGGAGTTGTCTCCATCTGATGACCTTTGCACCCGCTGTAACATATCCTTCTCCACACCCACTCCATCATCCTTGATTTCGATTTGGATTCCGCCGGGGATCGTCGTTCCGTTGATCCATACGGTTCCTTCCGTTCCGGTTGGGACGATGCCGTGAAAGATGGCATTTTCCACGATTGGCTGCAGAAGCATTCTTGGGATTTCCCAGTCTTCCACGCCCTCTTCAAAACCCGTGACCAAGTGGAACTTCTGCTCATACCGAATTTGCAGGATCACCATGAATTGTTCCACTAATTCCACTTCTTCCTTGATGGAGGTGAAATTCCCGGTCTTCCCCATATTCCCTTCGAGGAGTTTTGATAATGCCGTAAGGGCGGTGTTCGCTCTTTCCGTCTGCTTGAACTGGACGAGCCAGCGTATCGTACTCAATGTGTTGAACAGGAAGTGAGGATTGATTCTGTGCTTGATCGCCCGGAGGACGGCTTCCTGCTTCTGATGCTGTTCTTCCTTCACCTGCTGAAGTAATTCCTCCACCCGATTGATCATATGATTGAATTCGGAGCTCATCATTCCGATTTCATCCTTCGAATCCACACTCGTGCGGACTTTCAAGTTCCCTTCGCCGACAAGCTTCATTTGCTTCGTCAAGATCTTAACTGGATCGGTCACTTTCTTGGCGATGAAGCTCCCGACGAGAATCGCCAATATTCCGAAAATGACGGATGCACCAATGATGATTTTCTGAATCGAAATGATTTCACCCGTAATTTCAGAGGTGGGCACCCTTCCGACAATATACCAGCCGTTCCCGATCGGTTCCGTTACGCCATAATAGGGGATATCATCCTCTTCGAATTCGAATTCCCGCTTGTCAGAAAGGATATACTCCCGCATTTCCTTATTCTCAACAGGTTTATGAAGTGTACTTAAATCATTATCAATCACCACTTCAGCCTTCTCATTCACCACAAAGAAATGACCGGTCTTCCCAAGCTTGATTTGATTGATTTTGTCCAATATCGCCTTTCCGTCCAGGCTGACCTGGATATAGGCGATGTTCTCCATCGTATCAAAGTCTTTCAATACCCTGGTGATGGGCAGGACCAGATCAGTGTTTTCCCCGGCTCCGCTGAACCGGTCATACTGAAGCCCGCCCCAAACCAGCTCTCCATCTCTTCTAACCGCTTCCTTGGCCCACTCTATCCCATCGACATTCACTTTAGAAAGCTTATAAGGGGAAAATGTCCCGCTTCCCCAGCTCATCCCGTCTTCCTTCACTACATAAATGATCCTCACGAATGAACTCGTATAAATATTGGAATTCAAATAGGATGTCATATACTCTTGATTTTCTTCTCTCTCGCTGGCTGACGAGCTGCTCTTCAAATCATCTTTCACGATCTCCTGTATTCGTTCATTACTATAGATGAGATCGGACATATCGCTCCCATTGGAGAAGATAAAGGACAGGGATTCTGCTGCCTGTCTGGCGATCTGCCTTGACGATTCCCTTACATTTTCTTTCACGACGTCCGAGGCAGAACGATAGAAGAACACACTATTGAAGATTGTCGGGATCAAGCAAACGACCAATATGGTGAGAACGACCTTCGCGGCCACCCGTTCCTTCAGAAGCTGAATCATCTGCCTACCCCTCTTTTCCCTTACTCTTGTTATCTATCATATCTCTCCTCTTAGGCGGGAGCAATAGAGTCTATTTATAGTCGATCACAATCATATCCCAATATTTCAGGGATCGGACGGTGAATGTAATATAGTCCCCTTTTTGTTCGAAGTCGAGCTGAACAGGGGATCCTTGATAGGCATCAGGTGTCGCCACCCAGACCTTATCTGCCTTCCCATCTGCCTTCACTTCCACTTCAATGTCTTTCTGTTCATTGGGTTCAGGCTGCATCCCTTCATTGTCTCTCCACTCAAGGGAAGATGCATCCGTGAAATTAATCAGATGAATAAGCTCCCGATCCTCTTTCTTTTTGGAGAATGCCCAGACCGAACCGAGCTTCGGCTGATCGGATACGGTTAGGTCCCCTTCTATCTTCACATCTTTTTCCGTTTCCTCCCCGCCATCACGGAGAAGATTCTGATAGGCGACCATGAAATCATAGTAGTTTGTCAGATTTCCAACCATCTCTTCACTCATGCTTAATTTCTTGTGAGGAAAATATTCTTTTGAGAGCATGTTTTCACCCAGCTCCAGATGAGCCCCTCCCGACGCGAAGATGACCGCATTCGTCATCAGGACACCGGGCGCATTGAACTCTCCCATCGAGTCAGACAAATCATAGTTCATGTAGGCAGCGAGGACAGTATTCAGCTTCCCTTTGCTGAATTTACTATTCTGGTCGATGACGCCTTTAAGACTGGAATACGTTTGGTGGCCATCCCAAAGCTCTGAATACAGGAAACTGACAGGTGCCTGCGTAGCTATATACCCTTGAGCATACTGTGAAACGGCATTCATGACCAGGTCAACACCGAGTTCCTTTTTCGATTCTTTCAAAAATGGTACATAGGTAGTTGACAGATCAACCGTCTTCCCGTCGCCATTCCAAAGGACGCCCCGGTCACCGAGCTGATCGACATGCCAGCCGTCAAAGGCCAAATGATCAAACACTTCTTTTTCTTCATCGAGGATGAAATCCTGCCACTCTTTATTGGAAGGATCCATCAGGTAAATATCACTTGCCCAGTTGTCCGGGAGGGGGTGGTGATCCTGTTCTTCCGCATCCGGATCCTTGAACAGCCCCCATTCTTTCTTCACTCCCTCATTTTCGGCATTTTCATAGCTTCCGAACAGGAGATTATAATTCATCGCCTTCATATTCTTCTCATGGGCAAGGGAAATGTAGCGTTCGATCGTTTCCCGCGAGACTTCCCTGTTGGCGATATCCGGCCAGGTTTCTGCAAGCTTACCGTCTTCCATCTTCAGTGGTTTCTCATGTTTATACTGCCAGTCGTAAAATTGCAGCCCATTGATATGAAATCGATTTAACCGATTGATTACGTCTTCCTGCTCAGCTTCTTCCATTTCATAGAAATCGGCAAGATAGCCGTACCTCGGAAACTTCGCCCAATCAGAGGATACATCAACCCCTATGTTCTGGTGATCAACGATTTCATCACCCTGCTTCACATATACCTCGACCATATATCCTTTAAAATCATCCTTTTCGGGTGTCCATGACCACGATATGTTTTGATTTTTCACGTCGATTTCTTCTTCTTTCACTGTTTCGGCCAGGTGTTTATATTGAACCAGTATTTTTCCTTCTTTTACTTTCTCGTTCAGTGATAATGAAAGCTTTACTGAATCCCCAGGTGCATAGGCGGCTTTATCCGTGGTCAGTTCATTTACCCATTTCCCCTGCTGAATCGTCTCCGCCTGGAAGATCGGTTCTGAACTTGAATTCACACAACCGAAGAGCATTGCTGCCGTAAGTGACATGCTTGCCAGAACTGCCAGGCTTTTCTTTTTCCCCATTGTTCTCACCCTATTCCTCTTATATGAATTATCCTTTGACCGCACCTTCTGAATGTCCGCTCTGAACGAACTTCTTCTGGAAGATGATATAAATGATGATTACCGGCAGGATCGCAATCAGGGAAGCCGCGAAAATCCATGACCAGTTACTCGCATACTTTCCTTGGAACATCATGAGCGCAATCGGTAATGTTCTCATTGCTTCATCCTTGATAATCGTTAACGCAACAAAGTACTCATCCCATGTGCCAGAGAAAGAGAAGATCGCCATGGTTCCGAGTGCCGGCTTTGAAAGAGGCAGATAAATCCTCCTGAAAATGGTCCAGTTTCCGCCTCCATCCATTAAGATTGATTCTTCCAATTCCTTCGGTACGGTTTCAAAGAAGCCTCTCAGGAAGAAGGTAGAACCGACCACCCCACCGCCGATATACAACAGCCACAAGCCCCAGTAAGTATTAACAAGTCCAAGATTCTTGATGACCGTAAACTGAGGTACGATCGCAAGCACAAGCGGAATCATCATTGTGAATAAAAAGATCCTGAATAACAGCTCCTTGCCCGGAAACGTAAACCGTACAAAGGCATAGGCTGTCAATGCGCCAAGGAAAACACTGCCGATCGTAGCCACGCCCGCCACCAGCAAACTGTTCAGGAAATAACGGAAGAAGCTGTTCTTATTCCAGACAATTTCATAGTTTTCTAAATTGGGGACTGCCGTGAATACTTCCTGCGGCTTCGGAAGTGAGTAAGCCCCGTTAATGAACGTCGTCATCACCATATAGATAAAAGGTGTGATAAAGACGAGGACCCCCAATATAAGAAACAGATAAACAATCAACTTACTAAAAACGTTCCCATTCATCCTTTTAACCTCCTTTTATCTACATGAATTTCTGATTGCTCAGCTTTTTCTGCTGCGTGAGTGTGATCAGGAAGATCGTCAGACCCATCATTACACCCAACGCTGAAGAATAACCAAAGTTGAAGTTACTGAATGCCTGTTTATAAATCATGCTCTGGAGCACTTCTGTCTGCCCCATCGGTCCGCCGTTTGTGATGAAATACACCTGCGGGAAGAAGTTAAAGGCACCCATGATTAAATTAATGATGACAAACGCCGTAATAGGGCGCAGCATCGGAATCGTGACAAACCGGAATGCTTTTATTCCGCTTGCCCCGTCGATTGCAGCCGCTTCATATAGATTCTTCGGAATCCCCTGTAGGGCCGCCAGATAAATGACCACTGTCCACCCGACTGTTTTCCAGATATGGAACAGCCAGATTACAATCATCGCCGTCCACTGATTCTGCAACCAGCTGATCGGCTCATCCACGAGTCCCAGGTTCACCAGCAAAAAGTTGATCAGACCGTCTTCACCATCTGCAAACAGATAACGGAAAAGGAATGCAACCACGATCCATGAAGTGATGATTGGAAGGTAATATAATGTCCTGAACGTAATTTTGTATTTAACAAACTGAATATTGATCAATACAGCAAAAAACAAACCTAAAAACCAGTTGATTGGCACCGTCACGACTGTATTGAGAAAGGTATTCCTGACCGCGTACGCAAAAGCCGGGTCCGAAAAAGCCTTTTTATAATTCTCCAAACCGACAAAAGGACTTTCCGCACCTGGAATGATGTTATAGTCCTGAAAGCTCATGACAATCCCCTTAATGAGAGGATAAATGACAAATATACTTGCCCCGGCAAGCCCAATGAGAAGAAACGGCGAGACGTCAAGCCACTGTTTCGCCCCTTTTTTGAACCGCTCGGAAAATGGTTTTTTAGTAGAAAGAATGACATCACTGTCATTATGATTTAGATTCGGATCCACCTTGTTCCCTCCTTATGTCCTTATGAATGAAAGAAGATACTGCACCAAACCGGTGAGTATCTTCCCTTGTCAAACTTACTGTTGAAGAATGGCATCCGCTTTCTTCGCTGCATCATCCATTGCTTCTTTCGGTTTCATTTCTCCACGCATCACTTTCTCGAAATTCAAGTTGATGACCGCTTCAATTTCAGACCACTCAGCAATCGGAGTACGCGGCAGCGCTGTTTCCAGCTGTTTGACATATTTCTCGACAATCGGATTCTCAATCACGCTTGGATCATTCGCTGCATTCTTATTCGTAGGAATCAATCCTGCTTCAGCCATCAGTTTCTGAGGCTCTTCCGTCAACATCCATTTCGCAAACGTCCATGCCTCTTCAGGATGTTCAGAACCTGCAAATGTAACCAGGTTCTCACCGCCGATAACAGAACGGCTGCCGCCAGGACCTTCAGGAATCAATCCGCTCACCGTCTCTTCTTCCGGCTTGAACTTGCTTCCTTCTTCATTTCCAAGAATACTGTAGAACCAAGGACCGTCATCAAGCATGAGGTACTGATCTTCTTTCATGCCGTCCCATGCTCCAGGCTCACCGCCAAGGATCGTAGGGGACAGCAGCCCGTCCTTCTGCCAATTCGCTATTTCTTCAACCGCAGCAATGCTTTCTTCACTATTTAAGAAACCGTCAAACTTTGTATAATCATCATTTGTCATCTTACCGCCAAGACTCCAGAAATAAGGAAGGAATCCCCATGCATTGCTTCCGCCGATGCCGATCCCGCCTTTAGCCCCGGCATCCACGGCTTTCTTCGCTGCATCCTTCAATTCATCCATCGTTTTAGGCGCTTTATTGAAGCCTGCTTTTTCAAGTAAGTCTTTATTATAGATGGCTATTTTCGTATTCGTATTTACCGGCACTCCATAATACTTGCCATCATAGATGTTCGTAGCCATCGGAGCTTCGAATACACTGTTCTTTACGTCCTCGAACCTATCCATACCGCTTACTTCCTGAAGGGCGCCCATCTTCGCAAACTCAGAAACCCAAACAATATCCATCCGCATCAGATCAGGCGCTTCCCCGCCGGATACCCCCGCGATCACCTGCTGTTTCAACCCTTCATATGGCATCCTCGTCAGCTTCAACTCAATGTCTGGATGCTCCTTTTCAAACAATGGCTTAATCTTTTCATTAAGAATGACCTCTTCCTGATCACTGTACGTATGCCAATAATCCAACACGACCTTGTCGCCACTGCTCTCAGAACCGGTTTCACTCGATCCCCCGCTGCAGCCTCCCGCAAATAACATCGTGGATATCGCAGCACCTGTCATTAACTTCTTCCAAGCATTCATATCCTTAACCCCTCCCTTGTCTTTAACTTCATTTTCCATGAAAGCGCTTTATTATAAAACCGCTTACATTTTTGTGTTGGTGTAATTTATTTGATTGTTTTGGGAGGGTGGTTTGTTGTGGAAATAAATAAAGTGTCATATATCTCTTTTTTAGAGGGATATGACACTTTTTTTGTGAAAAAACAGAATATAATTTATGATACGGGTTTTCGTATAAGGTTTTAACAAATATTATTTCCCTGCCTTCATCTCACTTCTTAGTATCTAGCGGTAGAAAATAAGGGAAGATTATTCCCTTAAATCCAAATCATCGCTCGTTTTGGGGTAAATAAGGGAAGTTTTTTCACTTATACATAGCAAACCTTCTGTTTTAGAGTGTTTCGAGCCTAATAAGAGAAATTTTTACCTTTATTTAAGTTGATCTCAGCTGTATTTCTCAATTAAGGGTAATTTTTTCCTCTATTTATAAGATGAAAGTGCCTTACCTGACTCCCTAACTGGTAAGAGCGAACTCTCACTGTCCCTGATGCGGGAGTCAGCATCTCTTTATCGACTAGTTGTGCAAGTACTTTTCTAGCTGTCTTGACACCTAGCTTTAAATACTTCGCTACTTCTGTAGGAGATATGGCCTCGCCTTTTTGAATCACTAGCCGAAGTACTTCCTTTTCGACTAAGGAAAGAGGGATCTGATTCAGTTCATCCCCCAGCCATCGTCCAATTACTTGCTGAATAATTTGTTGGCATCGACGAGGCTTTTCCTTAACTTGGTCATATGAAAAGCGGATCACAGTCCATCCGTCAATCACCAATTGGTTTTGACGTTCCAGGCTATCGGAAAATTGCCATCTACTTATTTTCCGTAAATGAGGGCCGTACCCGTCAATCTCAAAGCAAATCCGGATGCTGGGACGAATATAAGCAAAGTCCAAGTACCTGTTGCCATAATTAAAATCATTGATCTCATATTCTGGATGCAGATACCGAAATTGGTGAAATAATGGCCACCACACCTGCTTCAAAAACAATATTTCAGCATGATTGTGACCTTCCTGTAAGCGCCGCAACCGTTCACCGGTTCTTGTCTGTAAGTGACTATTCATAAACGACTGATATTCTTCTTCAAATCCCATAGCATCCCTCTTCCTGACAAAGGTCATGTCTTTTAAATTTGAAATCCGGAAAGTTTTTTAGTGTTAATGCGAGTAAATAAAGAAGTTTAATGTAGTCTTAACTTGGGGGAAATTAAAGCTAATAAAAGCTTAAGGAAGAAACTTGAGTGTAGTGAACTATTTTTAGTTTAATAGAATTCTTATGTTTATCAATCATTTTCTTTATATTTCAACAATACTATTCTTATCATTTCTACTTCGCGTTAGGTAAATTTATTATAACCATCCTCCCCAACAGGCATTGGTCTGAACAAGCTAAAACTTTTTAATCACTATACCGGCCACCACATACTCAATTAATTCTTTCTATTAATACCATATGTTATATTATGGTAACATACAAGGAGTATTTTACTAGAAGTTTGGAGTAAAGAGCAATCAACTAGAATAGGATATATTGAGCACTTTGATTTCATGGGGTGGTACATCTATGCATTGATTGTCATCTCTTTTTGACTGGGGTCTTTTTAGTAGTTAAAAGGGGTGTCAGTGAATACGAAGACTAATATTGGGAATACGTGATACATAAAAGTGCCCGGTACGCCCTCTGTTTTCATGTGTATAGTTTGACCACCGGCACATGAAGCCTGAATCTCAAGAAGGACCTCATATCGGCTCCAAGCTGCTGGAGTTATCAAAAGAAACATTTAAAGACGATCTGGAATTGATCGAGAAATCTGGGAAGTCCGGAAACTGCCAGCCGCGGAAACGGGCCTGTATCCGATTTCGGATATGCGGAGCTTGTATTGCTCATATTACGGCTTAAGAATCAAAGGGGAGTGTACGATTTGAACAAAGGAGAAATGCACCAAAGAGAAAAAACTTTAGTCCTAGTTATGATGTTCTTTATATTTTTCCTCATGTATGTTTCCATGATATCCGCCGACTCACCCTTTGTCATAGGAGAGGAACAAGCCGGGGGATATCAATACAAAGTTATAAAAGATGAACTTACATTTTTTTGGAGCATCGGTCATCAGGACAGCTTATCTGTTATCGTTGAAAATAAGGAGAATAGCGAAGCGTTGGAGAGTTTCCGGACTTCCGTTGAAGAGATAGACTCTGCTACATTTACAATAATCATATCGACATCTTATCTTTTCATAGTTATTCTAACAACGCTTTTTATCTGCAGAAAGAACAAACAGATACTTAAAGGCAGTGCAGCCATTATTGCCGTATTTGCCGGAATTGCATTGTACTATACAATCTTGAATGGCATTGACCTGCACACTTCCCTGCAAAATGCTAATGTTTATTATTCAATGCTGACAGACTAGGAATCTATGATGGGATGTAACTGATGCTTTACACTCTTCCACCTTCCTTTAAAACGAAGCATTAGAAGCAGCAGCCCCCTCATCCGCCTTCACACAATCAATCGCAACAACCAGTGCAATCACAATTGTCTCCATCTCTTCATCCAGTACCTGCACCCTGTAACTGTCTCCCCAACTGAACAACTTCTTATCCACTTCGCCGACAACCTTGCCATGCTGCAATACCTGAAAGTTCATATCCCACCAATTGCCCTGAACTTCAATGCCTGCCGCATCGATCGAATAGCGTGCTTTTAGAAAGGAGAACTCCTTCTTGATCGTCAATACCTCTTGACTGTTTACCTCAACAAAGAACTTCGGTAAAAAGCTGAACACCTTTTTCGTAATCAGTGCTACTTCATCACGGCTCGTATTCATTATGGAGAAGGTCTTCGGTACCTTCATGAAACTTCCCTCGACATAATACCGATCCTTCTCATCCTGATCCTTTACAGTAAATTTCCCGCTAAGGCTGAATACCTTTTGTTTTATATATAGCTGCCTCATGTTTATGCCTCCCACTCATAAGTCTTTTCTTTATTTACGTTTGAAACGGACATTGGTTCCAAAATTATGCATTCCTTTTTATCACTCTTCTATCCTTATTACCGGCTTCACCATCACATACCGATATTTATTTTATTCAGAATTTACAGATTGCAATATGTAAAATTATGTTATTATAAAAGTAGATTCTTACTTATAAGCAGGCAGCCAATTTAAATAAAGGAGAGATACATAATGAGTAAATCGTTTATTGAACAAGTTCATTATATTAGAATTCCTGTACGAGATTTAGAGGAGTCTGCACATTGGTATAGAGACGTGCTGGGACTACAATTGTTGACCATTACAGAAGATCCATATGCGATTATAAAAGTAAATGAAGGCCCATTCTTACTTATTTTGGTTCCAACTACTGATGAAACCTATTCACATTTTACAATTCATAATGAGACAGCCTTTAGCATTGGCTTTACCAGTCCTGAATTATCTCAATTCCATGAACATCTAGTAGAAAATGACGTCAGGGTTGAGGATATACAAGAAGATAATGGACACGCCTATTTTCACTTTTACGACCCAAATGGTAATAAACTTCAAGTGCACTGGTGAGATGAGCCACGGGGACAGGTACAGTGGCTCTTCCTCAATCACCTGATTCACAAAAAAGAACCAGGGAACCTGTCCCCTTGGCACATTCACATTCAATTCTTGCGCTCATACCAATCCTCAAGCGTCATCATCTCAAACTCCTCCTCATGATCCAGCCTTAGTGGAGCAATGAACTCAAGTGAATTTCCATCTGGATCTTTGAAATACAGACAAGCATGGGCCTGCGGGTTATTTGGGAGGACAAGCGGCTGACGTTCCGGTGAAAAGCCGAACGCTTCCCTGACCTTAATCCCTCTTTCTTTAAGCCACCCTTTTGCTTTTATGATATCTTCCGCCTCTACATGAAACGCAATATGTCGAATGGAAGCATGATATGGGAGGTTCACTTGATCAGCGTCCCACAATCCAAGCCAGCTCTTCCCTTTCTCAATCCAGACAAACGAAACCTTCTCGCTTTCATACGCTAATTCCAAACCGAGCCGCTGATAAAAATCGATCGAAGTCCGCATATCACTCACAGGTAAATGAGCTTCATATAATCCTTTAATCATGATGAACCCTCCTTGTCTTTGTCTCTATCGTATTACGTCACATAAAGAAATGGCTCCGGTATTCGTTTGAAGTTTTATACGACTTTTGATTGAAATATAATGGATAACCCTACTAAACAAGCACATACTACTTTCTTATTCATCTGATACTAAAAAAACCAAGGGACCTGTCCCCTTGGCACATAAGAACATAGACAGCCAGAATTTGATCATTGTTCCGCAGGAGTAGTTAAGACCTCTTTTAAGAGAGCAAACGATGCATCAAAGGCTTCCTGGCAGTACTCTTTAGAATATGGATTAGCATATCCATGCTTAGCATCAAATAGATGAATGTCAATGTACTTGTTCTCTTTTTTCTCAAGTGCGGTTATAAGAGGATTTACATCAAACGACTTTTCCTGGTTTGAGAAGAATAATAATGTACGAGAAGTTGGATTCACTTGAACATAATCTCTTATCCTTGATCCATAGAAACATAGGACACCTGAAACGTCTTTGTGATCGCTGCATAACCAGGCTGCCGTGGCTCCAACACTGAATCCCAATAAATAGATGTTCTCATACTTCCCTCTGCTATCCTCAATCAATTCCTTGATTTGTGATCCGGCCTTTTGGAATCCAACATGCTTAAAGAAGCTGTTATAATCCCCTTCTTCGCTATCCCCCAATGATACGCCCGATGGATATAAATTTGGACAGATGACATCCACCCCCAGATTATTTATCAAATGAGAAATATACCTCATATGCTGGTTCACTCCATGAATTTCGTGAACAATAATGACGAGACTATCACTTTTCCTGCTAGAAAGCATCGCTAACACCCTTTCTGAAAAAGAAGAAACCAAGATAACCATCCCAATATACTTCTATTAATTTTGAATCCGATAAAAAGTGCGAGATTTGCCACCGTTGTCTAAAGGGCTAAATATCCTAATAATAATTAATGATGATCATCCCTGCGTATAAGCTAATAAAAATGCCATACTCCAGCTCCCGACAAGAAAGATCAAACTTGAGACAAAATATAAACTCCTTCCTGATGAGCTCGCCGTTTCATACTGATGTTTATAAGCATTATTGGTAATGAATTTAGCTACGGTGCCTTGCGAATTTATACTTGCCTTATTCGTGATATTGGTGATCCAGCCCAGTCCAAAGAAACACAAGCTTGATATAAAAACAGTATCGCTATAGTTCCACTCACCCAAAACGCTAATCACATACGATCCGCTTCCCATTAATACAAGAAGGATAAAGATGATCGTGATATTCAGGTATTTAGGGTGGATTCGTTTTTCAAGAGCCTTGCCTATGAAGTCGATTGCAAAAGCAGCGAATGTTAAAATGATCAAAAGAATGATTGTTAAAGCAACATTAAAATAATAGTTCATCCCTCTTCCCCCTTTGAAACTGATCGGTTATTTCCTTTTACGTATAGAATTGGAAGAAGTTTCAATAAAATCTATTGACCAACATCTAACTTCAGCAAGTTATTAGAGGTAAGTGCTCTTTACTCCTTATCTATTCAAAAAGCATTTATATGGAAGTTTCTATTCTCATCACCTTTATTCTAATAAATTATTTAAAAATTTTAATAAATCAGATAATCTTACCATATAGTATTGGTAATTTGGTATAATAATTGGTAAATAAATCTAATGAGGAGTAGAGGTGAATACGATATGGAAGAATTCAAACAACAAATTAAGAATTTATCAAATCGTATAGAACGAATTAAAGGTAATATCCATACTGAAGAAGCTACTAAAACATCTTTGATCATGCCTTTAATTCAGACCTTGGGATACGATATTTTCAACCCTGAAGAATTGGTGCCGGAATACATAGCAGACGTAGGCATCAAGAAGGGAGAGAAAATTGATTATGCCATTATGCAAAATAATGACCCTGTAATTCTAATTGAAGCAAAAAGTGTAAATGAGATACTGACAAAACATGATTCTCAGTTGTTTAGATATTTTGGAACTACAAAAGCGAAGTTTGCTATCCTGACAAATGGAATTGAATATAAGTTCTTCACAGATTTAGAAGAACAAAACAAGATGGATCAAAAACCGTTTTTTGTCATTAACATGCTTGATTTAAAAGATGTAGACATTTTGGAGATCGCCAAGTTTCGAAAGAACGAGTTTGATATTGTAAACGTGTTAACCACTGCATCAGAACTAAAGTACACAGGAGAAATAAAACAATATATAAACTTGCAGTGGGAAGAACCTTCAGATGAATTTATTAAGGTTGTTATTAATGATGTGTATCAGGGGGTTAAAACAAAGAAAGTAATTGACAATTTCAGAGACCTGGTGAAGAAATCGCTGAGTCAGTATGTGAATGAAAAAGTAAATGATAAATTACAGAAAGCATTAAACTCATCAAGTGATCAATCTGAAGTTCCTAGTATTCATGCAGTTATTGAAGTAGAAAAGGAGAAAGAAAATATATCAGCTTCTGAAGAGAAAAACTCCAGTGAAGCAATTCATACAACCGAAGAAGAAATTGAAGGATACGTACTAGTTAAGCTCATCCTTAAAGAAGAATTCGATCCTGCAAGAGTTTTCTACAGAGATAATAAGAGTTACTTCAATGTGTTACTGGACGACAATATAAGAAAATGGATATGCAGATTAGGTTTTAACGGTACAAATAAATACATCCAGCTTAATGATGTAAACAAAACGAATTATAAAATTAATTCTGTGAATGATGTATTAAATTATAAAGAAGAAATATTGGCGGTTGCAGGTCATTTTGAGTCAGTTGCTAGTAAGTAATAAAAATGTGGTGAGGAGAGGCTTTTAGTCTAAGTAAAACCTTGATTAATTTGAGTTTCAGAATTCAAATTAGTCAGGGTTTTTTATTTACTGTATTCAAATTACTATTTAATTTTTACCATGTTCCAGCGGTTGATTGGAGTGCAAGACGAAGACTCCTGCGGGAAAAGTAGCTTATGTGAGACCCCGCAGGAGCGAACTGCGACGAGGCTCACGGGCTACCCGCGGAAAGCGAAGTCTTGCACGGAAATCATTAGCGGTGTTTATAATCAACACTGAAATGTTCGTCTCTTGGTAATGTTGTTTTGTTTTTGTCCAACCTCTTTCTATTTGTTGCGACCATATAAAACCTCCAGATTCAACTTGATGCATTGGAAGTATCACCAACCACTAAGTATAGGTTAGAAGCGCGAGATCCGGACACCGCGATTCCTGGTTCAAGACCACAAAAACGCTTGCAAGTAGGAGATCATGGCTTTTCCTTTTCAAATATCCATGTCTTGAACACCGGAAAACCCCTCAAAGAAATCAAACAAACCCAGCAAACAGCCCCTAACCCCCCTGGTAACTGTATTCCATTCCCAAATGAATAATTCTTTACTGGTTCTAAAGAAAAATGAAGTATTCCCCCACTTAAAACTGTTAAACCAGATAATTACAAAAATGTTCCGATAATTCTTTTATGGTAATATATACCTAAAAGTATTTCGGAGGGGTATTCGATGAAGGTCAATATTGGTGATATAGCGGTATACAACAACGAAGAATACTTAGTTCACTGGGTTTATGATACTGGCTACTTAGAGATATCCAAGGATCAACTGAATAATTGTTTATTGGTTCACAAGTCAGAAATAGCATTGAAAACGTAATTTTAGAGAGCCCCGTTGAGTTTAGTCAGCGGGGTTTTATAGTGGGGTTGTCGGCGTGAGTAGCTGTGGGTTGTTAGTTTGCGCTGTGTAGGAGGACTGTTTCGCTGGCGGAACTGGATAATTTTGTTAAATGGCAGGATTGTTGATCGTTTTGACAGGAATATGGTTCATATCGGCAGGAATAAGCGTGAAATCGAAAGGATTAAAGACCAAATTGGCAGGATTAAGTGTGAAAACGGCAGGATTAAGCATCAGCACGTAGGATTAAGCATCAAATATCCTCTGGATCAGCTGAAATCATTTCAATTATGCCGCTTTCAGCTGTGTATTGGGATAAATAACTGCTCCTCGATTGAAAAAAGTAGTATAAAATGTTAATCGGCAAACCTAATTGTATTTTTGTCCAAAATAATGTCCATTCCGGTAAGAAAAATCGACTATTCGGAAAAACAAACATGCAGCCTTACTCATTATTAAGTTTTCCCTTTCTTCTTCCGATTCTTCAAAAAAGCCACAAACAGCAGAAGGATAGGTATGACCACTAAGAAAGGCAGATGTAAGATATACATGGTTAATTTTAATCCTTCATGAATATGTTCTTGGAAATTGCTAGCAATTGTCATTGACATAAATAAAACGACGAGACCCAAAGGGTAGGCCAGTCGGGAAGGCGATTTGACTTTAAACAGGCTGGCGGTTCCTATGACAGCTGCATAGAACAACACGCTTATTTTAAAGAAAATACCAATCACTAAGGCGAGCATAAAAAACACATCCAGGCGTTCTAAGAAATCTGCAACTTGGATGGTCTGAACTGTGCTTAGAAGCGGAAATTGGGAACGTGCAGTCAGATCTACACCAAGCACACTAATGTTAATGAGCATCGTAAGAATCAAATTGATGCCGCTTAATCCCGTTGCACATATCATCGTCAGCCTTACCTTCTTGGGATTATTCAAATACGGCAATATCATGGTGAATACAAAAACTTCTGCAAAGGGGAAATATAAGGTTTGAGTAAAAACCACTTTCAGGACAGGTGCGATCCCTTCTTCAAGTACTGGTTGTAGGTTGGTGATATCAATTAAACCAGAACTCACAATCAATATAAACCCAACGACCGAAAGGCTAAACATAAGGATAAAAAGCAGTTCCCCCGATCGGGCGATTACCTCAATTCCTTTTCGGACCATATAAATAATGACCAGTATTAACAGTGCATTCGCAATAAACAGTGGAGTTTCAGGATAGGCAAAGGTTAACAGCATTTCACCAAAATCGCGAAGGACCCTGGAGGCATCATACATAAAGAAAAAGAGATAGAGGAAAGCAAGTACGGTTCCTGCGACTTTCCCCAGGATCTTTTGCATGTACTCTGTCGGCAGAAGATCGGGATAATACCAATAAAGTTGATGATAGACGAGTAAAAGAACAAAGCTGAATACCATTCCCAGCAGAATAGCTAACCAGGCGTCCTGTTTTGCGTCTATCGCAAGAGGTACTAGTAAAGCACTCCCAAGTTCAAACAGAACCATTAAGATAAAGAGCTGACTGGCACTGATTTTGGCTTTTTCCACTTTATTGGTACCTCCTTTTCTTACCTATTGGTTTTCTTCTATAGTTGAAAGAAACGATTTATTTCGTAGGCCAGCTTGCCGGATGTAGGCTTCGACAGTAATATCCACCTTTAATTCCGGGAAGTACACATCGTTCCACATCGGTTTTAATCTTTTCCAGTCATCTGGTCTGGTACGGCGGATTTCTTCTCCAAATCCAAAGATATCTGCTTTATTTGTTTGAGCCTGCTCAATCGCTTTTTTAATATCTTTTTTTATTACTTTTTCAACCTCTTCTTCCATCCTTGAAATAACCTTTACATCTGTGATATCTACTGGTACATTCATTTCCCCTATACTTCCTTCCACGCGTGTATGAATAGAGATAGAGGGTTGACCATTCTTCAATTGCCCGGACACTTTTGTTTTTTGACGTACAGTTTGATATGCAATAGCTTCTTTTTTGTTTTTCCAATCAATGTTGATGGTTGTTCCTTGGATTTCATCAAGAATCCATACGGTTCCTTTAGCTGCTCCTCCATACAACCAATCGACTAACTTTCCTTCTTTTATCATGGCGATTCCACTGGCTTGAAGGATAGATTCAGGCTCACTTTCCTGAATGTTCCCTAACTGGCTGGCATGATTGGGATTGCCTAAAAGACGAAACCCTGATACCACGCTTACCTCATCCGGGGATTGCATGTCCGTCATCACTTCTTGGACCGACGTCTTAATGCTCTCTCCCCATTTCTTTTGGGAGAACTCTAAAGTTTTCAGCACCTTATTTGCCGGAATCTTATCAACGGGGGTTAATGTTTTCACGAGTTCTTCTGCAGTTGTTTGATGCGTGATCACCATGGTTGTAGTGACTCGAAATTCATGGTCTCGATCGATTGCATCGATAAAAGTAGTCAATCCTTCTTCTCTTGCCAGGTTCTCACCAACGACCACCAGGTTAGTGTGAGCATAATATAATCTTCGGGAAGCTTTGCTGGAGGCCCGTCTGCTTGCTTCTACCATATTATCACCAGTAGCCGAATAGATCGTTACAGGCGGGCTTTGACTACCGCCACCCCCGCGCATGCCTCCAGCCACATTCCCGGGATTAATTATTTGAAGTGTCAGAAGATATTTCCCATCGTCCGTTTTATCTACTCCCATGGCCGCCACGATTGCAAGGTCAGTCAACTCTTTTTTGCTCCAGCAACCGGATAGCAAGACGGGGATTGTCATCAATACTATAAGAAAAACCAGCTTATGCTTCATTGTTGCCACCTTCTTTAAAATCCCGATTGACCATACCGCGGGATGCAGGAGGCCCAGGACGCTGATTCTTCCCTTCGCGAACGGTATTTGCACTAATTAAGCGCGGTCTTTGTCTTAGTGTCCACCATGGCAGCCTGATGAATGTATCTCCATTATTTACGGGTGTAAAGGGAGCAAATGGGGCCATATAAGGCACACCAAATGAACGAAGACTGCAAAGATGAACGACCATCATCAGAAGAATTAAAATGATTCCGTAGAAACCAAATGTGGCTGCACCGATCATGAACAAGAACCGAAGTAAACGGACTGAAATGGCCATATCAAAGGAAGGAGTGGCAAAGCTGGCGATCGCTGTGATTGATACGATAATGACCATGGCAGGTGACACAATGCTCGCTTGAACAGCTGCTTGTCCAATCACAAGGGCACCGACAATGGATACAGCCGAACCAATCGCTTTTGGCAGCCGGATTCCTGCTTCCCGTAAGATTTCAAACGTTAATTCCATAAGAAGAGCTTCCACAAACCCGGGAAAAGGTACGGCTTCCCTCTGTGCTGCAATGGCCACAATGAGTGTAGTGGGTACCATTTCCTGGTGGAAAGTTGTGACTGCCACAAAGGTAGCAGGGGCAATAAGCGAAATGAAAAACATCAAAATACGTAAAAGGCGGACCGATGTCGCAATATCATAACGTACATAATAGTCCTCTGCCGATTGGAAAAATTGGATAAACACAGCAGGCGCAATCAGTACAAAAGGCGTTCCATCGACAAAAATCGCAATCCTTCCCTCAAACAAATTCCCTGCCACAACATCAGGTCTTTCCGTGTTGAAAATCGTTGGAAAGGGCGTCATTGTTTGATCTTCAATTAATTGTTCGATATAGCCTGATTCCAATATGCTATCAATATCAATCTTGTTTAATCGCTGACGAACTTCTTTAACAATTTGATCATTGGCGATGCCGTGTATGTACATAAGCGTCACATCTGTTTTGGTCACGCGCCCAACCTTCAAGGACTCCATCCATAAATCGGGGGTCTTAATAATGCGGCGTACCATGGATGTATTGGTGTCAATCGACTCTGTAAACGCCCCTTTGGGACCACGGACCACCATTTGAGTGGTGGATTCTGAAATGGCGCGTTTTTCGCCGCCTTTCGTGCATGCACTTAGAACTTTAGCTATTCCATCCACCAGGACAAGCGTATCACCCGCCATTAACGATAAGAACAGGTCCTCCCAGGTATTGAAGGATGACACGTTACCAACCGACATCATGTCTTCAGAAATCAGCTCTAACGCATCGTCCCGATTCAATTTTTCTTTATCATCAACTTTCATCATCGATTGCAGTAAGAACTCTTGAATCGATTGATTGTTTACGATTCCTTCGATATAGACAATAGCCGACTTAACATCGGAGTTTCTCCCCATTTTCAAATGACGAACTACGATGTCTGAACTGTTTCCCGTTTTCTGTCGAATGACGTCAAGGTTGGCTGATAATGACTCTTGAATATGGTCTTCCGACTGAACTGCAGCTTGATTTTCAGCATCACGCTGCCGGTTCTTTTTTGGTTTTCGACCTTTAAAGAACGAAGACATATATTCAGACACCCTTCTCTTATTTTTTAGGCTTTTTTCGCATACTTTGTTGCTTTACACACACAAGGAACTACCGGAACTTGGGTGTTTTCGGGTCGTACGTCCATAACCAATTTAAGCTTGAGTTTGACCCACTTCATTCAAACTCCTAGACACTAGACGTAATGCAACAATCTTCTAAATCCAGCTTTTTTTATTACTTTAACCCTATCAGCGGTTATTATGTAACTTTTAACAAAAGATATCACTGTATGATACTGAACCAATAGAAAACCTGGCAGGAGGAGTGATAAGTATGAAAATCATGGGTATATCCCTGTTAATGTTAGGGTGTTTAATGGCTTTTTCACTAAGTCTCGATATTCTCCAGGGGTTTGATGTTTCGCAGGCTTGGCAAAATGCTGTCAGTCCATTTCGCGTAATGGAAGTAGTCGAATTATTCGTGCTCTATTTTCTTCTGTTTCTGTTTTTTGTTGAATCTGCCTATTGTTTTATAAAGGGCAGAAAAGAAAACAAATAGGTGTAAATGGAGTGATAGCAAACCAGAGACGAGACCCATAGGTGAGGTAGCACTAATGAAAGATTTAATGAAATTTCTAATTCAAAAGTTTCCTGTAACGCCTCTAATTCATTAAGAAGGCATGTGTCATGAGGGGACAAGCATAGGATGAAGTAGGATGAATTTCAGGGGGAACTTACTTGGAGATTCTATTAACGTTCACTCATTATGTTGTGCTTGGGCTCAGCCTTGCAGCTCCCATCGGACCGATGAATTTAGAAGTAATTAAGAGAGGGATAACAAGCGGCTTCTTACAAGCCTGGTATGTAGGCTTGGGGGGATTGTCCGGAGATATTATTATTCTCATTGGAATATTCTTTGGTTTACATCAAGTGATCGAGCTGACTTTCGTCCAAATATTGATGTACGTAATCGGGATTTTTATGCTGGGATACTTAGGGATATCCAGTATCAAATTAGCTTTCTCAAAAGGCGCTCATATGTACAGTCAGGAGGAACTAACTAAACAAGGAAATAATGCTTACCTTACTGGATTTTTAATCGCCGTTGCCAATCCGTTAAGTTTGTTTTTTTGGTTTGGTGTGTTTGGTACTTCACTTAAGGTACTGATGGAAGCTAACTCAACCACCATCTCTTTAGTATGCAGCTTTGGCATTATAATTGGTCTCTTCCTTTGGAACCTTAATTTATGCTTTACTTCTCACTTCTCCAAGAAAGTAATGAGTGAGCGATTAATGAGGGGAATCACTTTATTGGCCGGGATATGCCTATTTGGGTATGCAGTGAATTTTGTTTATCATTTATTTCTGCTGCTTGCTTAATACGTATCGTTAGTTCAATTCGCATAATCGAGATTCAAGTTGTAGAACCCTGTAAGATTCCCATACCCTTTCCTGGTACTAACAGAAAACTTACAATCATATTATTGCAAAAGAAGACACAAAAAAAGGGGAGTAGAATTAATTGAAAAAAGTTAAGGTTAATTTACGGCCCATTGTAAGTAAGATAAACTTACCCACTGTTTTGAAAACAGCTATACTGCCGGGTGACTCATTGGAAAGATTATTTATTGCCACCCAGACAGGAGAGATCTTTTACATAGGAAACGAACGGTTAGAAACTTTCTTGGATATTGGCCCTCGGATTCTAAAACTGGGTGTTTCCGGGGGCAGATATGATGAACGGGGATTGCTGGGGCTGGCGTTTCATCCCGAGTTTTATTATAACGG
Organism: Mangrovibacillus sp. Mu-81; assembly: GCF_036867415.1. Taxonomy (NCBI): domain Bacteria; kingdom Bacillati; phylum Bacillota; class Bacilli; order Caryophanales; family Bacillaceae; genus Mangrovibacillus; species Mangrovibacillus sp. Mu-81. The sequence goes on along the minus strand of NZ_JBAJHU010000001.1, from coordinate 98,497 downwards.
TCTGTTTTATCTTCATTATTCAGTGGCTGGAACACAAGGTCCAGGTGCTCTGCATAATTCAGAAGGGGTTCTTAAATCTTTTAAGCCTGATCCGTGTGACCCTGAAACCTTACACTTAAAATGGATAAATAGAGAAACTCACTATGATCATATTGATACAGTTGAAGAATGGATACTACAATCGTACGTCCAGCCTCAGAAACGGCGGACATTACTTAACGTAAGAAGACCATTTTATAATCATAATGGGGTTAACAGCTTAAACTTCTCACCTGAAACAGGAAAACTCATTTTTACAAACGGAGATGGCGGATCAGGTTATGATCCATATAATTTAAGCCAGGACGATATGGAAATCGCCGGTAAAATAATTGAAATTGATGTAGCAAAGAATACCCCTATCCACGATCCACCCGCAGTCACACGTTTTCATGAACTTCCCGTCCCCATTCAGGCAACCCTTTCAATAATGGCCAAAGGAGTTCGCAATATCCCCGGCATTTCATTTCAAAGAACTTCGAATGGGTATATCAAATATACCGGAAATGTCGGACAGAATCTGGTGGAGTCGATTTTTTCATTCGTTCATTATAAACCACTGCCGGTTACTCAGCTTGTTCAAGCTTCTATCATGAATTCTGAACCTGTAAAACAAAGAATGATAAACTTTGGCTGGCGAGGCTGGGAAGGTGCTTTTCCCACTTCGATTATAAGAGGCTGCACGGAAACTCCGACTTTAGATGAGAAAACAATTGCTTATTACAATGAAGCAGTAACACTCTCAGAGAGCCGCCTTCAGCCCCTGACCAGTTATTTTCATGAAGATCCCCGACCCGATAAGTTTGGAGGAACCGCACTGACAGGAGTGCAAGCATATATGGGAAATAGCATCCCCGATTTAACAGGAAGCGTAGTGTTTACCGATTTTACCCGGAAAGAACCTCCAGGCAGAGGGGTGCTGGCTTATACCAAGGTTAGAGCAGATTTTAAACCCAATGATTTTAGTGTTATTGAAACCGATTATCATTTTGATTCCCAATCAGCTTTTTATGTTAGTTTGGGAACGAATCTGGGTCAATCCAGACTATATTTAGGGGTTTATGGCTCTAGGAATGTGACAGATCTTAACCAAGGCACTGTTTTTGAAATAGTTCCGTGAATATATCTATAGAGGCTGAGACAAAACAAAATAACAACTGCCTAAAGGTGAACATTATTAGTGATGACCACTGAATAAGCTAATGATTTCCGTGCAAGACTTCGCTTTCCGCGGGTAGCCCGTGAGCCTCCTCGTCGCAGTTCGCTCCTGCGGGGTCTCACATAAGCTACCTTTCCCGCAGGAGTCTTCGTCTTGCACTCCAATCAACCGCTCGAACAAGCTATATACTAAATGTAAATTTACAAAGCTAATAAAAACCCGAACTTACTTGAACTTAGTATTCAGACTAAAACACTTTTGTCCCAGCCTCTGTTTTATTTTTCCAAAAACTAAACACCTTGATATGCGGCATATACCAACAGGGCCCCACCGACTTAAATTTGGTGCAGTTCCTGAGACCACAGATTGGAATAATCACTGAATGATCATCATTTTTAATCTTTTTAAAATGATTAAAGCAATTTCAACCCACACCCAGCTATAAAGGAAGGCAAATAAAAAGATACATACAGTCGTAAGAAATGAAAAGGAATCTGAGACCGCTGGACCTAAAACCGGAAAGTGAAAAATAAATAGCAGACTCATAATTCCTGCCATTAAAAGAATGGTCCCAGCAGCAATAATACTTAATCTCTTCCTGAAAAAGGAAAAAGATGCCCCTATGCCGAGTCCTAACAATCCTGTTGTAAAAGGAAAGACGAATAATTCAGTTGGCTGCAGGATGAATAATAACATTATTGTCAGCAAGTAGGTCAACACTCCAAATGGAATGGAAAACATGGAGCATAACAGAATAGGTGCAGTGGCGAGCGGACTTATAAAATATCCTATACCTGGTAAAAAGCCACCGGCAGCCTGCAGAATAGCCGCAATACAGGCAAAAATCGACCCTAAAATAAGCTTCATCGTTCTCTTATATTGATTAAATCGTATTTGAGATAACCGAACCTCATCATAAATAGGTTTAAAAAAATTCACCTCTCTCCCCTCCTTCTAAATGATATATACGTATCCATATACTGTATTTACCATTTATTAAAAGAGGAACTATTTATTAATCCAAACATCAATATCTTGTGAAATGATAAAAAGTGAACATTTACCTTTTAATAAGAACATCCGTTTGTGGAATTAGCGGTTACGAGGATGTCTGGATAATAAGTAAATTTCCTTTACCAAATGAAAAACGCAAGGCCTTATATTGGCCCTGCGTTTTATTTGACGATTACTTCCCCAACCATTCCTTCCTGGAAATGGTACCGGCATATCAGTTCATATGTACCGGGCTGTTGTGGTTTTATGTTAATGGTCATTTCTTTTCCCGGCTGGACCTCGGCGTCAATTCCGAGCTTTTCAACTGTGAAGGTGTGCTCTTTCTTACCTTTGTTTTTCAATTTCAATTTTGTGGTTGTTCCATTCGGAATCGTGATGACTTTCGGATTAAAGTAATCATCGTTCAATTCGACCTCAATCGCTTTCTCATTCTCCTGAGGCTGAACAACACTGGATTCTTCGGCAAAAACGCTGAGTGTGCCTAGAGATGTCACCATCACAACCATTGCAAGCAAACAGACCAGTCTCGTTACCCACTTTTTCACAAACATTCGCAACCCCTCCTTTCCTACATTATTCTTTTCTAATTCATTAAAAATTATCACTATAAATTAGGTTCCAACCAGTACACTCCCTTTCATTTATAAGACTCATTAATTTCATTCATCTGTTCATACTAAAAGGAAAGAAAACCAAACCATTACTGGGGATGAAGTTATGATAAAACGTTTAGTAGTCATTTTTTCTTTTCTTATTTTTACGATCGGTTGTACCGGCAGCAGCCAGACCCCGCCCCCGGATACCAAGACACCTTTCCCGCTGCAGACCGGCAGCCAGTCCCATCCGAAAGTGGTTCTCCTCGTTATTGACTCGTTAATGGATAAATCGTTGAATAAGGCAATTGAAGATGGTAAAGCTCCCGCCATGGAATTTTTAAAGAAGAACGGCCAATACAGCACTGATCTGGTAAGTTCGTATCCGACAATGTCGGTCACGATAGACAGTTCTTTAATTACAGGCACGTATCCAGATCAGCATAAAATACCAGGGCTTGTCTGGTTTGATGATAAAGAAAGACGAATCATTACCTATGGAAATGGACTTTTTGAAATCTTAAAGCTTGGTGTTTCTGATTTTGCAAGGAACGGTCTTTATGCCTATAACAATCAAGACTTGAGCAGCAACGTAAAAACCATACATGAAGACCTGGACCATGCAGGCTTAAAGACTGCTTCTATAAATGCGTTGATTTACCGTGGAAATTATCCTCATACCCTGAAGGTCCCCGGCTTCATTTCGGCAATGACCAACCTGCCTGAGGAAATACAAACCATGGGTCCAGAAACGCTGTCATTAGGGTTGTTCTCCAGAGAGAATGAGGAAAACAATCATATCATCAATCGAATTGGCCTGAATGATTCTTTTGCAGCGGAGGAGTTGATCTATCTGATAAAGAATAACACTTTACCTTCCTTTACAATCCTGTATTTACCGGAAAATGATTTTACGGTACACAGAAAAGGTCCTTCCGCGATTAAAGGAATTGAAGATGCCGATAAACAGCTCCAAAACGTTCTAAATAGCTTTCCTGATTGGAACGATGCACTCGCTGACATTGTGTGGGTTATTATGGGGGACAGCAACCAGTCCTCAGTGAAAGCAAATAAAAAAGAAGCTCTCATAGACCTTAGAAAAGAACTCTCTGAATACAACATATTGGAGCTGGGCGAGGCTGTCCGTGCTAAAGACGAAATTGTTATCACCGCAAATGAACGGATGGCGTATCTTTATATTCTTAAAGAGGACATTCAGCTGCGGCAAATGGCGAAAAAATTACAAAAAGAGTCTCGTATTGCTTGGATAGCATGGAAGGACAACGAAGGTATAAACGTAATATCCCCTGATCATCAAGGGGAACTGTCATTTCAGCCGGGAGGCCCCTATAAGGACCAATATCACCAGTCATGGTCCGTAAAAGGAAACAGTGATATCCTCGATATGAAAATGAAAGAGAATACAATCAGTTATGGAAATTACCCCGATGCTTTAGCAAGGCTGTATGGGGCGGCAGAATCACAAAAAGGCCGATTTCTTATCATGGATGCCAAACCAGGATATGAATTCATAGGAGAAAGTTCACCTGAGCATTCCGGCGGAGGTGCCCACGGCTCGATGCACAAGGCAGATTCAACGGTTCCACTCATTGTATCAGGAACAAATAAAAGCATTGAGAACTTACGAATCGTTGATTTAAAAGACTGGATTATGGAGATTATCCAAAGATAAAGAAAGCCAGCCTGAAATCGGGAATCGAATTAGTTCCATTTTTTCTTCTTGCTAACAACAAACAAAATGTGATTATGCTTTTCGTTTAACACCCTTTACCGCCACTTTGCTATCGGGAATACTAGGTATGCTCACCAAACTGTAACTTAAATCCTGGTCAGGAACGTCATATTCCATTTGGTTCACCAGATAATCGAGACATACGTTCATGACTGCCAAGGTGATCCACTCTCCGGCACATCGATGGCCCATCATGTAGTCACCCCCGCCCTGCGGAATGAAGTTAAAGGGGCTTCCATCCCATTTGGCAAACCGGTCAGGATTGAACACATCAGGGTTTTCCCAGATTTCCGGGTGATGATTGGTGCCATACAGATCCAGTAAAGTTAATGTTCCTTCTTCAAAGCCGTAGCCGTTCCAGGTGAAATCTTTTTTTACCAGCGCTGCAACGAACGGAAAGAATGGATAAAAGCGGCGGACTTCCTGTACAAACATCTGAGCATGCTGTTTATCGCCTGATTTCAGTTTCTCCCTTTCTTCCGGATGCTGATGCAATGCGAGCGCTGTGAAATTGATGAATATAGCAATCGCCACGATCGGTCTCAAGATATTAAGGATTTCGACTGAAGCGGTGTCGGTGGTCAATAGATTCCCTTCTAAATCGCGATGCCAGGCAAATCTATAGAGGGCGGTATCCTCTGGTGGATTGATTTCATCATTACGAACCTTATCAACCAGATGCCCCATCCGTTTCTCCACTTTGTTCCGTGCCCTTCTTCCCAGCCAGTGGTTTGGACCAACTGCGGCCGGGGTCTCGAACATCGCCGCCAAATCTTTGGTTATTTCTTTCACATCTTCTTCTGGCAACGGGACACCTGCCCACTCGCAGGCTGTCCTGCACATGATTTCCTTTACTTCGTCATAAAGAATGACTTGGTCCATCTGTTCCCATTTACTTAGTGCTGTCTCCCATTGATGCTTTGTCATGTCTGTCAGCTTTTGAATTGCCTGTGGAGACATGAGGGACATAAACATTTCCTTCCGATGTTTATGCTCTTCTCCATCCAGCACCTGAACACCATTCTCCCCGAATAATGTTTGGACCGCCCGCTTCGGCGCAGCGCCTTTCCTTTTGAATTTATCATGGTCATAAAAAACTTCTGCAGCTTCTTTCCCTGACATGCAGATCGCTTTCTTTCCAAGTAATCTGGTCTCAAAGACATTCGAATGAAAGCTTTGACGTCTGTTTAAAATGTACATATATCCTTCTCTCAGAAGGCTCAAGCTATGATCGATTCCTTCTTCCCGCGGCATTTGATTTTTATTTTCCGACATATGATTCATCTCCATTTAATTAGTGATGAGGTTATTTTTATTACTTTCCCTTAATACTCTCAAAAAAACTCGGAATCTGTTCTATTTTAGAAGTATATAATGTGAAAGATTTCTACTTGCTCTTTAGTTAAATCTTTCACAGCTTCGTTTAGTTTTGTGAGAGCTTCTTCTATTATGTACAAAAGAATGGAAAACTCGTTCAGTATGTACGAGTTGAAGGGAACTTAACACACATTCAAATTCTCCCAGACAGGAAACCTATTTTCGATTATCTTGTAATCGCCCCTCCCTCCTCATCGGACAAATCCACGCCGCCTATCATTTTCGTTCACCTTTATACACAACCAAATAAAAATATAGAATTAATCCTAAAAGAATAATTTAAGAAGATATTTCAAGTAATCATACCTATTAAGTGGGTATTTACGTTTAAACGTTGCCAGACCGTCATTCGTCTCTGTCATTTTTACTAGTAGAATTATCATAGGTCTATTGCATTGACAGGTAGGTGACTGAATGAATCTCAAAAAATACAATCTGGGCGACAAAGTTTTATATAAGGACGAAGAGTATAAAATCTTCTGGATTTATGGAAATGGTTATATTGAAATTTCCAAAGAAATCTATACAACTGAGCTTGTTCATATTAATGACGTTACGTTTCTCTAACCTTACTTAATGTCTATTGATCGATAAGGACATAGCATTACCTTGCAATAGACCAGCCTTGATTATCAGTACATCGGCAAAGTGGGCAATAATATTTTCTAATACTCCTTTTATATAGAAGTGTAAATTCACATGTTATAATAATTTCAAATGTAAAGGGGGGTCATTTTATGGATACCAGGATTGATAAATCTAAAATTATGAATATTTCTGAGAGCATACTGGCACTAAAGAATATTCCTGCGGCAGAACAAATTGATAGTTTGAATCGATATAACTCGCAGAAGGGTGAGGAAGTCTTACAACGTTGGCGTGAGGAGCTTATCGAACTTTTCGCTTTTTCATTCACTAATAAAGATACTACTAACAAATCTGAAGTCGAAAGCTGGGGTGAAGAAACGATAAACTCATTAATCAAGATTGATTTTACTCTTGATAATGCTATCAATGTAATTAAACACTATCGTACTGTTGTTGGTGAAATTATTAAAAAAGAAGCAGAAGAATTAGAACTTTCATTGTCCGAATATCATGACATCATCTATAAATTAACATCAGTCATAGATTTTGCCATTCATTGGCTTAGTGTTACATATACCCGTTTTTACACAAACAGAATACATGCAGCGGAAACGTCTGTATTAGAACTTTCAATTCCGGTCATAAAAATACAAAACGGAATAGGGGTTCTTCCATTGATTGGTGATGTCGATACAAAAAGGGCACAGGAACTCATGGATCAGGCACTATCGAAAAGCGCTCAACTTTCTCTTGAATACCTTCTAATTGATCTTTCAGGAGTACCAATCATTGATACAATGGTGGCTGACAGAATTTTCAAGGTTATAGATTCACTCAGACTTCTTGGTATTAGACCCATGCTGACTGGCATAAGACCAGAAATTGCACAAACAATGGTCCAACTAGGGATTGATTTCAGCTCAATCTCCACCTTCGCTAACCTTCAAATTGCACTTTCTACTATTAAGGACTAGGAAAATTTTCATTTTTACTCACCTCATTGTGACGGTGAGTTTTTTGTTGTTTGCTATGAATCAAGAATGAACTTTTTCGGGGAGTTCTCTTATTCAACTAGACTGTACAATAATTGAATAAAGAGAAGGATGGACCGTAACGGGGTCTGTTTTGAAGTTACAATGTTAAGGAAGGTTCAATATTAAAAAACCTAATTTTTCAGCATTAAATGAGAAATTAGGTTTTTCATTAATAGAATAAGACTTATAAGTATTTATCACTAATCACTTTCATATGGTGTAACTCGTGCCCGGCAATGCCATATGCAATGGTTCCTACCGAAACTGGGTTGTTCATTACAGTTCCATTACGAACCCATGCTGCATCATCAATGGTTGAAATAAGGCTTAACGTGTTGGAGCGTACCATGTCTAAACCAGCTAGTAACTGCTCCCAGGATAATTTGTTGAAGTTTGCCGCAGAAACGTATTGATCCTGTTCCATTGCTGGGAGTGATGCACTTTCATTTCGTGCAATGGCAAGCATTCGATACGACATCACACGTTCCGAGTCGGTCATGTGTCCAATCACTTCTTTTAAAGTCCATTTCCCTGGTGCGTATGCCTTCCTTGCTGTCTCCTCTGATACGCTGCTTAAGAGGTTAATCGTCTTAGTTCGTTGCTTACTAAGTATTTCTTCAATATCTCCATCTGGCACAAGACTAACATACCTATCATGCTCAGGATTTTCAATACATAATGGTCGTGGACGCACAAGAATCCTCCTCCTCGGAATAGTTAATTCTGGTTATAGGCTAATATTCGACTGTCAAGAAGATATTTCCTTTATTTTTGATATTTAATTTCATTACCGCAAAACGCACCATGAATAGCGGGACTCGTTCCAATCGGTACTCCAGTTTCAATCAGTCTTAGGTAAAAAATATATAGGGTTGCCTATACACTTTTTTTCATTTTGAAACGATGAGAGACAGAATGTATCACCTCCCTATCCGTTTACAAAACAGCTCTCCTTGATTCTACATAATCCAAACCAAAGTGCGTATGAAGGACCCTGGCAGCCTTTTCTACATCACACCTGTCAACCAGCGCACTTAATCCTGCAGTGGATTCCCATATGGACTCCTTCGCAATATGGCAGTCATGAAAAACGTTGGTAACCTTCTCTTTTACCTCATGTGTTGAGTTGATGCGTCCTATCACGGACACCTTTGATAGATCTTCTCTCTCTTCTATATAAGAATAGGCTTGATTGTATTGTCCAACGATTCTCTTTACTTCTTGAAAATCCTGATCTTTTACTATGAGGATAAGGTTTTCCTTGTATTTAATGATTTCTGTCTCAATATGATGGGAATCGAGATCATAAAGAATCAGTGACTCTCCTCCCTGACAGTCAAAGATTGTCAGAACAGAAATGTCTTTCTGGTAGGCTATCCCGACAATAGGTGCATTACTCTGTGTTCTTTCGCTAATGACGGTCCCCCGCCCCTCATTCGAACTGGAACAAACCACAAGTGGCACATGATGTTCCTTCGCATGTTTGATCGCTCTCGGATGCAGGACAGCAGCTCCCATGGCAGCTAAACGCAGCATCTCATCATAGGAGAGGCTGTCAATTTTTGCTGCCCGGGGCACGATTCGCGGATCCGAAGTATACACTCCATCTACATCCGTATAAACATCACACCTATCCGCTTTTAAAGCGGCGGCAAGAGCAGCTGCAGTCGTATCCGAACCGCCCCTGCCTAATGTAGTTATTTCTCCTTTATCCGTGATTCCTTGAAAACCGGCGGCCACGACGATTCGTCCTTTTGATAACTCCGATTTTATCCGATCGGTATCGATCGAGGTAATCTTGGCATTCCCAAATACTCCGTCCGTTTGGATTCCCGCCTGTCTGCCTGTCAGGGATACGGCTTCCAGCCCCGTATGCTGCAGGGCCATGGTCAAAAGGGAGATCGTCACCTGCTCGCCGGTACTTAAGAGCATATCCATTTCTCTCTTGCTTTGCTTTGCAGAGAGTTCCCCTGCCAATCTTACGAGTGTATCCGTCGTTTTATTCATTGCTGATACTACTGCGACAACATCATGGCCTTTTTCTCTTTCCTTCATGACATGAAAGACCATACGTTTGATTCGATCTGTTGAACCAACAGAGGTTCCACCAAACTTTTGAACAATCATACTCAATGATACCCCTACTTTCTATCAGACCATATTTATTAAAGATTACTTCTGGGAAATTGCAGCTCCAGTCTTCGCTTCATTTTCCAAAGGAATTTCATCCAGAATAGACACAGCTTGAATATGATCATGCGTCCGAAGAAGCGATTCCAGTGTATGTTTCCTGCCTTCAACAAATACGTACAAGTAATCGCCAAGCTGAATATGATCCTTTAAAGTGAACGATGAAATCCAGTTTTGATAATCATCCTCTTCACGGATTCTCAGAACCCATTGGCGGCTGCTCTCAACCTGAACCTCCCCGGTCCTCGCTATGCTTTCGGCAGAGGCCGTGTACTTCCTCTCTATCAACGACAGAAAATCTTCTACCATGGCGCTGCCTGTAGGCAATTTTCCAGCTCCTGGACCAAGCAGGGTAATCCTCCCTACAAGACTACCCTTTAGAGATATGGCATTTTCTACATCCTCCACACCGTAAAAAGGATGGGTGTCATGAACCAGGATGGGCTCTACTTCACCTTTGATACGGTCAATTGAATCCCTCAAGAGAGAACCTGCATGCTTGAACCGCAATCGAAAAGATTCCGCTGCCTGGATCCACTCTGCAGTCAGGTGGGATATCCCCTTACGTCGAATATTCTTCCAATCGGGCTGTCTGCCAAAGGCTGTTTGACTTAAAATCAGCAATTTATAGAACGCATCATGACCTTCGATATCATTTGTCGGATCGGCTTCAGCGTAGCCCTTCTCCTGAGCAATCTTTAAGGCTGTATCAAAGGCAAGGCCTCTATTTCTCATTTGAGATAAGATGAAGTTGGACGTCCCATTTAAAATCCCTTGAATTTGTCTGATTTCATTCACCTTCAGAAGCTGCCTGATACTGCCGATCACCGGTATTCCCCCGGCTGTCGTCGCTTCAAATCCAACCGATACCCCGTTCCTTTCCGCTTTTTCCAATAGCCCGGGACCATATTTGGCAAACATCGCTTTATTGGCCGTGACGATATGAACTCCCTTCTCAATGGCTTCGGTTAAATACGTAAAGCTCGGCTCCTCCCCCACGATCGCTTCAAAGATGACGTGCAGGTCCGGGATATCCAGAATGTCTTGGAAATCCGTTGTGACGTTGATGGATGGATCAATGTCCCTCTCTTTTGCGGGATCTTTTATAAGAATCGCCCTTACCTTCACCTCTTTACCCAGTACTTCCTTCAATCTGTCCTGATGAGTATCGATTGCTTCACAGACTCCTTGCCCTACCGTTCCGAAACCCAGAATTGCCACATTAATCGTTGACATGATTCAGCCTCCTATTATCGAATTTTCACTTTATACTTAAGAATTGATTCATTCCATGAAGATCCACTTGAGGGAAGTGAGAGCGGAAAAGAAGAGGGTATACAGAAAAGCCCTCTTCTATTAAGAAGAGGGCTAAATAATCATGCTCCTCCCCTTATCTTCCAGATCCGTATGGAATCTGTAGGAATTGGCACCTTTACAGTCTGATCCTGCAGGTTGCCGGGCTTCATCGGGCCTATCCCTCCGCCGCTCTTGATAAGAGTTATAATGTTTGGTTTTGGTATTACTTGCTATTTGAGTATGAATTGGATTATAAAGAGGATTCATTGCCTCGTCAATACTATTTTTAGTATTTTTAAAAAATTCTTTCTAATGACACAGATAATATCATTACCTATCGGTTTACTATGATATTTAAACGTATGCGGTGGAACCAGTAACCAGTAACTTGAAAAACAATCCACAGCCTAAAGCTACCCAAGATAACTTTCTGCCATTATTTAATTCCCCGATGCAATTAGGATCTAAACCGATACCCCACACCCCAAATTGTTTCAATAAACACAGGCGACGAAGGTTCCTCCTCAATCTTCTCCCGGATCTTCCTGATATGCACCGTAACCGTCGTCAAATCCCCTAAAGAGTCATACCCCCAAATCCGTTCAAACAGATGTTCTTTGCTGAAGACTCTGTTTGGGTTAGTGGCCAGAAAATACAGAAGGTCGAATTCTTTGGCGGTCACGATTTTTTCTTCTGAGTCGACGAATACTCTGCGGGAGTCCGGATCGATGACGAGGTTCCGGATTTCGATCACTTTTTTCATGTCACGGTTGATCAAGCGTTCGTATCTGGCAATATGAGCTTTTACCCGTGCGACGAGTTCACTGGGGGTGAAGGGTTTGACGATGTAGTCATCGGCTCCGCGGTCGAAGCCCCTGATTTTGTCGATGTCTTCTTTTCTTGCAGTGACCATTAAGATCGGGATGTCGAGAAATTCCCTGAGCTCCTTGCATAGCTGGAATCCGTCCGTATCCGGCAGCATCAGATCAAGCAGAATGAGGCTATATGTGTTGATCCTAGCAAGGGCAAGCCCCTCTCCGCCTGTCGATGCCAGGTCACAAGCAAAGCCGCTCACATCGAGATAGTCCCTTTCGAGTTCCGCGATATCCTTCTCATCTTCAATGATCAGTATGTTTTGCATGATCCTTCACCTTTTTCAATGTAAAATAAATGCTTGTTCCTATACCCGGCTTACTTTCTGCCCAAATGCTCCCGCCGTGCCCTTCTATGATTTTTTTGGCAATGGACAGGCCAAGCCCGCTTCCTCCTGTGGCGGAGTTTCTCGAGATGTCCGTCCTGTAGAAGCTGTCAAAGATACGGGGCAGTTCCGTTTCCGGTATCCCGCTCCCATTATCCTGAATCTCCACCTTGACATCATACTCAAGCTCCGTGAGGATGACCTGAATTTCTTTCTGTTCTTTATTCATATACTTTAAACTGTTTTGCGTGATATTCTTGACGACCCGGTCCAGCTTTTCCCTGTCAGCTTCAACGAGATAAGAACCTGACCTTTCATAGGATAGCAGCGCTTCACCGTGTTCCTTTTCAAGAGTAAAGGAAAGTTCGTCGATGAAATCATCAAAATACGCATCAAGGTGGACCTTTTCAAATTGAAACGGCAATTGGTCCATATCCAGCTTCGAATATAGGAACAGTTCATCGATGAGTCCGTCCATATCATGGGCATTCTTCTTGATCTTGGCCATGTATCGGTTCAGCTTGTCTGGAGTGCCGGCGATGCCATCTTCGATCCCGCTCACATACCCTTTGATCGAGGTTAACGGTGTTTTCAAGTCATGGGAAATGCTCGCGATAAGCTCCTGACGATTCAGCTCGTATTGCCTTTGAACCGTCTCTGCTTCCTTCAGCTTCAGGCGCATCTCTTCAAATGTATTCGATAATTGCCCCAATTCATCCTTCTTGTCAGACGCCACACTAACATCAAGATCCCCTTCACTGATCTTTCGTGCTGCGAACGACAACTTCTTGATCGGTTCTATGATGCTCTTTGACATAAAATAGGTCAGCAACCCGTTCGTCAAGACTAAAATGACCACCAGCGCACCGAAGCGGAGAGTCAGGAAAGTTTGCAGATTCTTCCCATTCAATACATAAAAGAACACATATCCAACCACGATTTCCACGATTAGAAGACTGACAAGGGGAATGACAATCATTCCGATATTCGATAAGAGCAGCCTCTTCTTTATCGACATGCCATCACCTGCTTTCCATACAATGTGAACCTGGGCTGCCGTTACTGACAGCCCCTTCTGTTACTTCTCCATTATTCGTCCATCTTCTATATATAATACCCGGTCACAGAGATGGAGGACCCGTTCATCATGGGTGACCATCAGTGCAGCCTTGTTTCTTGATTTGACCTCTTTCGCAATCATCTCGACCACCTTTTTCCCCCGCGCTGAATCGAGGCTCGCCGTCGGCTCATCGGCCAGGATCATATCCGGATCATTCATAAAGGCTCTGGCAATCGCCACTCTCTGTTTTTCCCCGCCTGAAAGTTTGTCTGGATAATTCTTCAGACGGTGGCTCAAGCCCAGGTGCTCAAGCAGCTCGATCGCCCGAGTATCAGTCTTTCTTTTTCTCCCGATATCATGCACGAGGAGCAGCTGTTCTTTTACCGTCAAATAAGGGATCAGGTTTGCTGCTTGAAAAATGAACCCGATCCTGTTCAACCGGACAGAGGTCAGCTGTGTTGAGCTGTAACCCGAAATGTCTTCTTCATCAATCATTACCTTTCCTGTGCTCGGAGTCAACAGCGCGCCGATAATCGACAGCAATGTGCTCTTCCCGGACCCGGACGGCCCGACAATCGCCGCAAACTCCCCACGCTTCACCGTATATGAAATGTTCTTTAGAACCTGTACCGTCGTATCACCGTCTCCAAATGTTTTCGAAAGATTCTCAAGCTTCAATATCGCTTTTGTCATTATTCAACCCTCCCGATCGCTTCAAGTGCATCTGTTTTTGCCACTTGGCGCACGGATAATAAAGCACCAAGCAGATTCAATAGAAGAAACAGTCCTGCCGTCCCCGCTAACAGCACCGGCGTCAGCCTGAATGGCATATCTTCCGGGATGACCTGCGTCATACCATATACAAACCCGCCGCTGACCACCAAGCCAATCGCTGTCAACAGGCTGACCTGGATCATGATGCTTTTCACAATATAGCCTGTCGTCGCCCCGATCGCCTTCAGCACCCCCAGCTGATTCTGCTTGTGAATCGTGATGACATAGAAGAACACACTCGACACAAAGGCAGAAATAATAAACAGGAAAACCACAATCATCTTCAACGAGCCCTGTGTTTCTGTGTAACCCGGAATCCCCTCAACCGCTTCATCGATCGTCAGGGTATCGAAACCATCAAGCTCTTCATACGATCCCGAATAAAGAATCGCATTATACGTTGTATCCTGCCCGCGGGACTCATGAACTCCAGTTCCAAGGTCGGTGTACACTACCGGGATATTGGAATACATCTGATCTTTGGAGAAACCTGCAATGATCAGTTCTTTCCCGGTGTTCTGATCTACAACGACATCATTCATTTTAAACCCGTCCCTTTGCATGCTTTCATCCGCAATCACTTCATCCTCTTCCAGTTCACTTATATTCTTCCCTTCTGCCACTTCCATCTCCGGATACGAATCTGTATCGACAGAGAAATACGTGACATCCACTTCTTCCTTGCCAGTTTTTTTGATAGAAGACATCATGGTTACCGACAATGGTGAAAACTCCCCATCCAGCTTCCTATCAATCCTTTTCACTTGTTGATCACTCAGACTGGAACCGACGATGGCATCTTCCGCTTCTTTATTCACCACAACATGTTCTGCCTGCAAATTCTTGATCGCCGCACTGTCCCCGAATCCCAATCCATTCGCCAACCCGCTTATAAAAAATACTAGAAACAATACTGCAGTCATGATGAGGGCAATCAACGTATACCTGACTTTTGAATGCCTCAATTCTTTAAATGCTAGAAACACCTCATTCACCCCTTTTCTTTACACTTTTTTGATCCATCACCGGAACCAGCACCGCACAGACCACCGCCGTAAAATAAGGCAGAAATTTAATCCCTAACGGCTGATTGAACACTCCCATGCTCACGATCCCAATCACACTTGATAACGCGATCCCCACTGCAAAACCACCTAATAACCCTAATAGAACGGCTGCAAATACTCTCATTTCCATCACTCCTCAATATCTTTTTTCGTCATTAAATTCCATGCATTTCTAACCAGTACAACTGCCTGACCAGCAATCACGATGGCGATTACCGGGTGTAATGCCCCGGCCCAGGGAAGCGTCCTTGTAATGTTTGCGGTTAGATACATCAGAAAAATCGCCATCATCACCGCCAGAACCTCGATCATGTACCTGCGCGGCATTCTGCCGATCAGTGCAAAAATGAACATCAATAGCGGCACCAAAAATCCAAAATAGTGAACAAACTCAACATGTTTCCCCCAATTCACCGGATTCACAAACACCGCTGCCCCCGCCATAAACACTTGCACCAGCACAGCCGCAGCGAAAAACATCGAAAACAGCAGAAAACCACCCCTGCCTATCCGGACTCCAATTCCATTTCCCTTCATCAGTCACCCTCCCTTTCATTCGAACTCTACACACATCTTACAAAGCACTTCTAAACAATTTCTTAGGAGAATATTAAATAATTCTTAAATGTGGCGGGGCATAGAAAAACGACAGTTCAATAGGAGAACTGCCGCTTAGCAGGAAGAGTGGATATACGAATTCAACGGATATCCCGAGTGCATATTGACCATAATAAGAGCCTGCAACCAAGAATGGAAGGAGAGCGATTATGCCACAAAACCAACAACCCAAACAGAAATTGGATTCAGCCATGAAGCAAAGCTTTGCTGGAACGGATGCTCAAGAAGTGAAAAAACAAATCCAGAAAGATGTGAGTGAAGGTCAGGGTGCAATGACTTCCCGAGAGGCAGGAGCGATGAGGGACTAGGGTTTTCTCTTGTTACAAGGGGAAGAGGCTTTTATACCCGGACGAGTACGAGAATTATCCAAGCAGCTCCATAAATAATAAATCAAAAATGAATTAGAAGACTGCAAAAAAGGTCCATCCCTCTGAAGGATGGACCTTTCCCATTTTCTACAATCCCGGAAGTATCCCCGAGAACAAACTCAAGATCAATACAGTCGTGATCGCTGTCAGCCCGGCGATGAATCCGCCGAGCGTCCATGCTTTAAGCGTCTGCGGGACGGTCAGTTTACCGAACCTGTTCACGACCCAGAAGCCTGAGTCGTTCGGAAGGGATAGACCGATTCCGCCGGCACAGATGGCAAGACCGAGCAGGATCGGTGAGACACCAAGGTCTGCTGCCATCGGTCCCATGATACTGGACGTCGTCACTAGGGCAACGGTTGCGGATCCGAGTGATGCACGCAGGATCTGCGAGAAGATGAAAGCAAGGATCAGAACCGGCACGCTCCAGCTTTGCATCGTTTCGATGAGATAGTCGCCGATTCCGCTTTTATTGATGACGGCTCCGAATGCTCCGCCGGCACCTGTCACGAGGATGATGATCCCCGCCGAGTTGATCGCTTCAGAATACAATCTGCTGTTAGGAACAGAGATGTACGGTCTCAGCAAAATGATCGCTGCGATGACACTGATGAACAGGGCGATGTTCTTGTCACCAATGAATCCCAGTACACTTGCAAGTCCTGTATCAGGGAATAGCAGTTGAGATAGTGTGTTGAGCAGGATGAGTCCAATAGGCAGTGCCAGCATGAAGAAGCTAAGTCCTGTACTGATTTCTTTCTTTGGCGCATCTTCAAGACTAACTGCCACTTCCTCTACGGCACCTGAGTGGTTCATGCGCTTCCCGATGAATAATCCGTAGAAGTATCCGCCGGCAAGTGTGGCCGGGATAGAAACCAGAAGCCCGTAAAGGATGAATAAGCCAAGGTCAGATCCCGTATTTTCCGCTACAACAAGCGGTCCCGGCGTTGGGGCGATCATGTTATGAGATACGATCAAACCGACACCTAGTGCGGTTACAAATGAAATGATCGAGATTCCCGTTTTCTTCGATAAACTTTTAATCAACCCGCTTAAGATAACGAATGCCGCATCGAAGAATACCGGGATCGACACCGCCGTTCCCGTCAAGGCAAGACCAGCCGGGGATTTTTTCACCCCGAATACTTTTAACACTGCGGCGGCAATTTTTTCAACTGCTCCTGAGGCACCCAGGAACTGTCCGAAGATGACACCGAGTCCGATCAGGATCCCGACGCCGGTCAGCGTATTCCCGAACCCTTGTGTGACGGTGGCTGCCACTTCATTCAGCGGCATTCCAATGACAACGGCAGTGGCAAATGCGATGCCGATCAGTGATAGAAATGGTTCAACCTTCAATTTTAAAATCAAGAAAAAAAGTGCAGCCAATGATAGAAAGAAAATCACAATCAACATATTCCCTGTAACCATGTCCAGTTACCCCCTTGTTTTATGAACCTCTTTTATGACAAGCAGAATCCTTCGATCCTGCATTGTTCCTTTAATCCGTTACTTGCTTTCAAGTGCTGCTACTACATCACGCAATGTGGTGACAGCTCCGACATTCCCTGGAAAAATGACGTATGGGATGTACGGGAATGTGCTCTCTTCGCCTGTCTGCCAGACCGGGATGCCCGGCGCGATCTGTCCTGCGACGGTCGCGCGCTTCACGCATAACCCTTTCGTGCCGACATCACTGGAGGTGATCCCTCCTTTGGCAATCAGGTAATTCGGCCTCACGGAGAAGTCACGGACGATGCTTGTGACCGCATCCGAGATCTCAACGGACAGCTGCAGTTCCTGTTCTTCCATGCCGTCTCCGAGATCGAGTCTTTTCCTCTTCGTATAGATGACGGTGCTGACGCCTTCTTTCACCTTCGTTTCCGCTTCAGTCCGCGCCCGCTCGATTTCTTGTTGGAACGCATTCTTATCCAGTACCAGATGAGCATCGAACTCAATGAAGTGGAGTGAAGACAGTTCCTTCAGCGCGTTCAATTGATCGGTCGTCTTTTTGACATGGGATCCGACGATGACGAGACCGCCATTCTCCCTTTCCTCACTGATCAATTCTTCCCTGGTCAGCAGCGGGCGTGAAGAGATGTCCCCGAGCACCTTGGTGAAGGCAGCGGCCGTCCGAAAGATGAAGCGCTTTCCTTTTTCGATGGCAAGGATCAATGCCGTTGCAAAGATCCTGACATCGTTTTCTTCAACCGCATTGACGACAACTTTGCCGAAACCCTTCACCTGCAGCAATTGCTCTGTGATTCCATCAATGTCCAGGCTGCGGATCGTTTCCAGTGATATATAGGTGACGTCTTCTTTCACATACACGCCATTTGTCTTCTCTTCGACCCATTCACCGAGGTGACTCGACTTGTAACCGAACGTCCGGTCCTTTGCGAATTCGGTTTCCCCGGCTGGCACTAGTTCGTCTTCCTGCTGAACAAAGTGAATGTTCTCGATCGTCAGCCTGCCGCCTTCTTTGAAAAATGGCAGGATGACTTCCCCATCCATACGCTCATTGCTTTCAGCTTCCATCGTCCGTCTCAGAACCTCAGTCTCAAGGGGATAATGCCCTCTCAACGTGGAATCTCCACGGCTGATGATCAGATAAGGAACGCCCAATTTCTTCGAGATGATTTCGGCTCTTTCCGCGATATCACGATGGACCTCTTCGGTTTCTTTCGCCGTGAAGGCTCTCGAATTCGTCAGGATGAAGAACATCTGACGGTCTTCCAGGAAGCCCATTTCAATCGTTTCTTCCTCCCAGTCGGTATACACCGAAACGCCGTGAACGGTCTGTACACCAGTCGGATCGTCATCGAGGACGATGATCTTGTGTGTAAAGCCCGGCCGGACTTTCTCCCACCATTCGCTTACTTTCTCTTCATTGATAGATTGATAGGATGCTAGAATTTCATCGACTTTTCTATGTTCCATCACTGGCTGACACCCTTTACTTCAAAATTCGCAAGCTTCTCGTAAAATTGAATGAGTCCTCCGTGATCATCGCCTGCTTTCCCATCTGCCATCAGGGAATGGTACATCTCCAGCACCTGGCTTGAAAGCGGCAGCGGTACTCCGATTGAATGGGCGGTATCCATGACATTGGTCAAGTCCTTCGCGTTGATATCAATCCGGCCGCCGGCGACAAAGTTCCGCTCCAGGATCAAAGGAACCTTTGCATCCAGCACCGCACTTCCCGCCAGGCCGCCGCGGATCGCTTCATACATCTTCTTGATGTCGATCCCTGCTTTGGACGCAAGCGTCAGTGCCTCTGACATCGCGGCGATATGGACATTCACCAGAATCTGATTGGCAAGCTTCGCCGTCGTACCGCATCCATTGTCTCCGACGAGCGTAATATCCTGCCCCATCACGTCGAAGTACGGTTTCACCTTTTCATACACGTCTTCTTTTCCTCCGACCATGATGGCAAGCGTCCCGTCGATCGCCTTCGGCTCGCCGCCGCTGACCGGCGCATCCAGCATCTCCATGCCCCTTGCCCCGAGTGCTTCGGCGATTTCCTTCGATTGAACGGGAGAAATCGAACTCATATCGACGACAACCGCTCCATCATTGGCTCCGTAGATGACACCGCTTTCACCAAGGACCACACTTTGTACATGCTCTCCTTTTGGAAGCATTGTGAAAATAACGTCACTCTTCTCGCCGACTTCTTTCGGAGACTGAGCTCCCCGGGCTCCCTGGCCCACCAATTCTTCCACTGCTGACTCATTGATATCAAACACGGTGACATCCAGGCCACTTTTCACTAAATTCAATGACATCGGTTTCCCCATGATGCCAAGACCGATAAATCCAATTCTCATATAAATTCCCTCCTGATGATAAAGCGTTTTCATTTGTTGTCACCAATTGTACACAATAATATCTATTTTGTATACAAAATAATATAAAATGTATACAAAATTATTTTCGATAAGAACTGTTAAATCGTCTCTACTCGTTCTATACTTTTAGAAAGGGCTTTATTTTCACAAGCCGAATACGTAAAGACACTAGATTGTCTTTCATTGGAGTCGATTTACTTGAAGAAGAAAACACAACAGCACGCCTATCTGCAATCGTATGAATATATCCGGGACCAAATATTGAACGGAGAACTCGAACGGGGCACGAAACTGATCGAAGAAAAACTCGCTGAAGAACTTGGTGTAAGCCGGACACCCATCCGGGAATCCATCCGCAAACTCGAACAGGAAGGTCTCGTCCAGCAAAAGCGCGTTGTCAACCCGACCGACATGGACCTGCGCCACTACTTCCAGGTCCGGATTCTCCTGGAGTCATTCGCTGCGCGCTCAGCCGCCACCTACATGAACCAGGACGACTTACACCAATTAAAACAATGCATCGACATCGGGCGGACCGGCACAACCGAAGAAATCATGGAAGCCAACAAACAATTCCACGACATCATCGTCAACGCCACCAACAATCCCGTCATGGTCGACACCATCGAACGCATGCAGTCGATCATCTACTTATTCAGAAAAACCGTGGTCTATCACAACCGGCCATTCCTGATCGACGAACATCAGGAAATCTACGATGCAATCGTTTCCCATAATGGAGATGAAGCGGAGAGATTGATGAAGGAACATATACAGGCGGATTTGGAGTTTTGTTTGCATGTGATGCGGCGGTAAGAGTTTTTAAAAAACAAAGGACCTGTATCCCGAGCTTATAGCCAGTGTACAGGTCTTTTTTATACAAATAACGTTTCGTGATATTTTCCTCTTCTTTAAAAAAATTTATCATTTTTTTCTTTGTCACCCACTTTTCTCCACCCCCATCAGTACCTTCTCAATTATTAAAATTACATAAATATGGTAAAAACCTAAGATATCTGCGATACTTTCCTATAAGGAGTTTACTTCCAAAAGTTTACCGCCCTCCCCCTCTTTTTCACCTTTGCTTGTCCAGGAGTATACCAGGATGGATTACAATGAGTTCGGTACTTGGATTTGAAACCTATATCCAATGAAATAAAGGAGAGATAAATAATGAGTAAATCGTTTATTGAACAAGTTCATTATATTAGAATCCCTGTACGAGATTTAGAAGAGTCCGCACACTGGTATAGAGACGTATTAGGACTGCAATTATTGACCATTACGGAGGATCCTTTTGCGGTTATAAAAGTAAATGATGGACCACTTTTGCTTATTTTAGTTCCCACTGCTGATGACACATATGCACATTTTACAATTCATAATGAGTCAGCCTTTGCCATTGGCTTTACTAGTCCCGAACTATCTGCATTCCATAAACATCTAGTTGATAATGGTGTCAGGGTTGAGGATATACAAAAAGATAATGGACATGCCTATTTTCACTTTTACGACCTTAATGGGAATAAACTTCAAGTACATTGGTGAAATGTGCGCAGAAAACAAGGGTCAGTCACCCGGCGTTTACCGTGAGACTGGCCCTGATTTAATGAGGTATTTCATATGGAATCTAGTGCTTTTTATACTTCTGGACCTTGAGATAGTCATTGATCAATCAAGAATCCCTTTCACAACCTTCTCAGGCACTCCTGCCACTACCATATTTTCCGGAACTTCTTTCGTGACAACGGCTCCTGCAGCAATGACGGAATTGTCACCGACCGTTACACCAGGCAGGATGGTGGCGTTTGATCCGATCCATACGTTCTTCCCGATTGTAACAGGGGAAGCATACGTTGTGTTTCTTGTCTCCAGGGGCAGCCCATGATTAAGTGTCGCAATCGTGACATTCATGCCGATCAGCGAACCTTCTCCGATGTGAATGCCGCCTCTGTCCTGGAAGGAACACCCTGTGTTGAAGAACACGTTTTTTCCGATGGTGATGTTTTTGCCAAAGTCAGTATAGAATGGAGGAAAGCACACAAAGGAAGAATCCACTTTGGCACCGGTCAACTCGCTGAATATCTCGACTATTTCTTCTTGAGAATGATAAGAGTTATTCAATTCCATCGTGATTCTTTGGGCTTCGTAACTGCATTGAGTCAGCAGCCCGTGCAATATTTTATCCTCACCCGAAATGGGAGTGCCTTTCTTACAAAATGCCAAGAATTCTTCCATGTCCACGTTACCAACCACCCATTCCTTTTTTACTAAACTTATATTGTGCTTGTGTCAATGACGAATCGATATTTCACATCTAAAGCCAATACACGTTTGTATGCTTCATCGATTTGGTCTGCCGAGATCACTTCGATCTTGGGAACAATCTCATGCTTCCCACAGAAATCCAGCATTTCCTGAGTCTCACGGATGCCTCCGATCATCGAACCTGCAAATGAACGACGGTGGCCGATCAGCGAGAACACATTGACTTCCAACGGCTCTGCAGGCGCGCCAACATTGACCATCGTTCCATCGAGCGTCAGCAGGGAGAGGTACGCACTGATATCGATTTTTGCGCTTACGGTGTTAATGATCAGATCAAATGTGCCGGCAAGTTTCTCGAACGTATCCGGCTCGGTGGTAGCATAATAATATTCTGCCCCGAACTCAAGGCCATCGTCTTTTTTATTCAAGCTTCTGGAAAGGACGGTCACTTCGGCACCCATGGCATGTGCAATCTTGACTGCCATATGACCGAGTCCCCCCATCCCGACAACCGCCACTTTCTTCCCTGGTCCTGCTTCCCAATGATTCAACGGGGAAAAGGTTGTAATCCCGGCACAAAGTAATGGCGCTGCTGCGTCAAGCTCGATGTTATCAGGAATGCGAAGTACGAAATCTTCCGTTACCACGATATGAGTGGAATAACCGCCTTGAGTAGGCTCGCCATATTTGTCCACACCGGCGTAAGTAGGAACGTTTCCTTTGAGGCAGTACTGCTCTTCCCCCTGGCGGCAGTTCTCACAGTCACCGCAGGAATCAACCATACATCCTACCCCTACCCGGTCACCAACTTTATACTTCGTTACCTCTGCTCCTACCTCCGTCACGATCCCCGCAATCTCATGTCCCGGTACGAGCGGATACTTCACTTCTCCCCACTCCCCGTGTGCAGTATGGATATCCGAATGACAGATTCCCGCATATTTAATTTCAATCAGAACATCCTGCAGATCAAGATCGCGCCGCTCGATTTCAGCCGCTCGAAAGGATTTGTCCGGACCGTCAACAGCTCTTGCTTTGGCAGTTACCATAAAATAAAACCTCCTGTAATAGTAGCTTTCAAGAGACAGGTGAACAAACCTGATGAACTCTTGTAAAATCAATGGTAATACCTATAGTTAACTCTAGGTCAAGAGATAACGATCATTTATTCTGCCAACCTATGTTTCTATTTAGTTTCTTTGACATCCCCTCAAAACAGTGCTACTATTTTGCAAAACATAGAGTTAACTCGAAGTCCATACAACTGGAAAGGAAGATAAATGATGAAGACCTATTCAATTGGCGAAGTGGCAAAAGAGCTGGATCTCTCGGTATATACCCTGCGATAGCGACAAGGAAGGACTCATGCCGTTTGTTGAACGGACCGAAAGCGGCACAAGACTATTCAAAGAATCCGATATCGCCGCCTTGAACATTATCGAATGCCTCAAATCCACCGGGATGCCGATCAAGGAGATCAAACATTTCATCGACTGGTGCTCAGAAGGTGATGCCACCCTGCAAAATCGATATGATATGTTCCTGGAACGAAAAGCTACTGTAGAAGCAAAGATTAAAGAACTGCAGCAAACAATGAAAATCATTGATCATAAATGCAGCTATTACAAGACTGCATTGGAAGCCGGTACGGAGGAGGTTCATAAGGGGAATAAAATTGAGATTATTAATCCGTGAAGGTGCCCCCGCTGTCGTAGAATCCTTGGGAAGGGTTCTATTTTTTTTGCAGGAATTGATCGATTCAAAATAAAAATACTAATGAAATCTGACCCTGTCGATGTCTTGGGGTCTGATACCGCCGCAGTGAGTCGACCACGAAAACACAGAAAAATTATAAAAAACTGCCAAAACACCGTCATTTCTCACCTTATCAAACCAATATCCATTGCCTCTTCCTCCCGCTCAAGTCATTTATTATCGATTTCTTCAAGTTTATGATCGAAATTCAAAGATTTATTATCGAAAACGAAGATTTTATTATCGAAATGAGGTGTGCCGCTTCTCTCTATAATCGATTGTCCAGGGTACTTACCAGGTTACCCTCGTTATAATCGAATTCGTTCTGATATTATCGAACGCAACCTATTAAGACAGCGTGCTTTAAAAAGACTCTTATCTCAAGCAATAAAGTCCCGATTGATTCCGATTTGATTTGAATAAACACGTGTCGCGCAACACAAGACCAACAGGACTTCTTCTATGAAAGATGTCCATTTAAAAATACGTAATAATCATTAGAAATAAACTGATAACGGTAAATAGAACGGAGCCATAAAAGACTGTTCCTACATTTGTTTTAAGTTCATTATCCTTTTGGATCTTCCACCCAGCCTCACTTGCTTCCAGTGTGGCTCCTTTTGATAATGCTCCTCCACTGCTGTTAAAGAAGAAAAGTACAACCGATAATCCAAGGCCAATAAAGAAACTCCACTCACTATACGAAAAAGAAAAAATGATACTCGCCACCCAAACAATAAAAGCTATTACGGCAGCCGATACGAATGATTTTCCGATTATTTTTTTCAAATAATCCCCCCTCATTATTACTTTCTACGAATTTGCCAGTTAAAAAGTTTCAATCTTCAGTCAGTTAATCGACTACAACGTTTAAGGGTTCCACTGAACAGATGGGACTGCAATGATGAATGGATGGCCGACCATCTGCTTATCCGTACTCCCACACTTCACCCATCACCATACTATTCAATTTTAATATATAGATTTCTTTAAATAAATGTTAAGAAAACCAAGACTTACCGCCTACTAAAGATTGGTTAAATATGCTAATCAACTCTCATTTACTAGAGTATTCGAACAATACCCGATCTTTGTTCCCGGGAATGACGACCCTCCTGTTCTATCCTCTATTTACATTCATTTACAACAACTTAAAAATGGTCTCCTATAATATGAGCTGTTACACTCATTCGATTCTTGAAAGGAGTCATCTGCATGACAAATGAGAGACCGATGGACAATTGGATTCAACGATTTAATGAAGAGACCTTACATAAAGGGGTCGACCGTCGCAGCTTTCTTCAAGGGGCGGGCAAAGTCGCCGGCATTTCTTTAGGAGTGGTGATTGCTCAATCGATGGGCGGCTTTTCTGTGTCTGCAGAAGAAGTCGAATTTCAAAATTATCCGTTTTTACTTGGAGTAGCTTCTGGTGACCCGCTCCCGGATAGTGTCGTTTTATGGACACGTTTAGCCGTCGATCCGCTTAATGGCGGCGGCATGCCTGATCGTAAGATTCCCGTTAAGTGGGAAATCGCTGAAGATGAACATTTCCGACATATTGTTCAGCGCGGTACGGAAGTGGCAAGTCCGGTCCTCGGACACTCCGTCCATGCCGAGGTAGAGAACCTGAAAGCAGGTACGGTGTACTATTACCGGTTTAAAGTCGGGAAGGATTTCAGCCCGATTGGAAAAACGAAAACCCTTCCTGCGCTGAATGCAAACGCCGCAAGCCTCTCTTTTGCCTTTGCTTCCTGCCAGCAATATGAGCATGGCTATTACACTGCCTACAAGCATATGGCCAAAGAAGAACTTGATCTCGTTTTCCATCT
Source organism: Mangrovibacillus sp. Mu-81 (assembly GCF_036867415.1). Lineage (NCBI taxonomy): Bacteria > Bacillati > Bacillota > Bacilli > Caryophanales > Bacillaceae > Mangrovibacillus > Mangrovibacillus sp. Mu-81. The sequence goes on along the minus strand of NZ_JBAJHU010000001.1, from coordinate 72,663 downwards.
TGGGGACTACATTTATGAATACGGTCCTGATGAGTATGTGGCAAGTACAGGAAATGTCCGACACCATAAAGGGCCGGAAATCCGTTCGTTGGAGGATTACCGAAACCGTCATGCTCAATACCGCTCGGACACGGATTTGCAGGCTGCTCATGCGGCTTTTCCGTGGGTCGTCACATGGGATGACCATGAAGTGGAGAACAACTATGCTGATACGATCCCTGAAAAAGGTCAGTCTGTTGAAGAGTTTGTGAAACGTCGCGTGGCTGCTTATCAAGCCTACTATGAACATATGCCGCTAAGACGATCGTCGATGCCGCATGGAGCGGACATGCAGCTCTACCGTCAGTTCTCATACGGAAACTTAGCGAATTTCATGGTACTCGATTCCCGCCAGTATCGTTCCGACCAGGCGAATGGAGATAAAAGCTCACCGCAGACAGCAGAATCCCTGGATCCTTCACGCACGCTGCTGGGAGACGAGCAGGAACAATGGGCTCTTGATCACCTTGGCAACTCCACTGCCTCCTGGAATGTACTGGCACAGCAGATCTTTTTTGCAAAAAGAAACTATGGCCAAAGCCCAGATCAGCCTTTATACAGTATGGATGGCTGGGACGGCTACACTCCTGCGAGGGAGCGCATCACAGACTTTGCCCGTAAGAAAAACATAGATAACTTGATTGTCCTGACAGGTGATGTACATGCGAACTGGGCTTCCAATATCCTGGCAGACTTTGATGACCCGGCTTCCAAGATGCTTGGTGCAGAGTTTGTCGGCACATCGATCACTTCAGGCGGGAACGGGGCGGACAAGCGGGCAGATACGGACCGCATCCTCCAGCAGAACGAACATATTAAATTCTTCAACGACTATCGCGGCTATGTCCGCTGTCATGTCACACCGACCCAATGGAGAACCGATTATCGTGTCGTTCCATTCGTCTCCAAGCCTGGCGCGGATATTTCTACCAGAGCATCATTCGTTTATGAAAAAGATTCTGAAGGACTGAAGGAAATATCAGCAACAACCGTTCCCCAAGGGGTACAGAAGTCTTCCGAGGTGGAAGATGATCGTCATGAAGCGCACACCCGCGCCCATAAAAAACAAGCCCAAAAAGGCAAACCAATGCAAATGAACTAGCCTAGTTCATCATAGAGGAGGCTGAGGCAATGAAAGATTCCAGCCAGCAGCTGATCGGACACTTGGAAGAACTGCGGAGCAGGGCAATTAAAACCGTGCTCGCCTTTATTGGTTTCCTTATAGCGGGGCTGGCTTTTGTGAAACCGATCTACGAGTGGCTGATCAGGGATTTAGACACAAAGCTTGCGATTCTCGGACCAAGCGATATTTTGTGGGTGTACCTGATGATAGCAGCCGTCTTCTCACTAGCCGCAACCATCCCTGTCGCGGCCTATCAAATCTGGCGGTTTGTTGCACCGGGTCTGAGTCCAAGAGAAAGAAAAGTGACGGTACGCTTCATACCAGCCTTGTTCTTTTTGTTCATTTTCGGCATTGGGTTCGGTTATTTTTTACTTTTCCCGATTGTCCTGGGTTTTTTAACCACCCTCTCAGCCGGTCAGTTCGAAATGATGTTTACAGCGGAAAAATACTTCCGCTTTATGTTACATCTCACTGTACCGTTTGGACTGCTATTTGAAATGCCGTTAGTGATTGTCTTTCTGACTGTACTTGGAATTTTGGATCCAGGGAAATTGAAAAAATCAAGAAGGATCGCCTATTTTTTGCTGATTGTCATTTCAGTGTTGATCACACCGCCGGATTTCCTTTCGGATGTACTCGTCATCCTGCCGCTTCTCCTTTTATATGAAATCAGCATTTCGTGTTCAACGATTGTTTATAAGAAGCGCGCTTCACGTTCGGCGGAGTCAAATGCAGGTCAAGAAAATTTACTATTAAGGAGTGAAAGGACTTGAATACACACGATATGAACAGAAGAGACTTTCTGAAAGCAAGCGGGATCGGCACAGCTGCACTTGCCCTCGGTACCACTGGATTGATGTCCCTGGGAGAGAATAAAGTATTTGCCGGCACATCTAAAAACGGGAAAGCCATCGGCGGTTATGGTCCGCTTGTCAAAGACCCCGGCGGTGTGATGGACCTTCCCCGAGGCTTCCAATACCGGATTATTTCAGAGGAAGGCAGAGCACTTTCCGACGGCAGGCCCGTCCCTGAGAAGTTCGATGGGATGGCCGCTTATGCAGGCGCCCATAACTCCACCATCCTCGTGAGAAACCATGAATTGAGCGGAAATAGCAAATATCCCGTGATCGGGAAAAATCCTTACCGCCGTGAAGAAACAGGTGGAACCACTTCCCTGGTGGTCGGCCCGGACCGCCAAGTAAGGAAGGAATATGTCTCTTCTTCCGGTACCATCCGTAACTGTGCAGGCGGGGCGACTCCGTGGGGCACATGGCTCACTTGCGAAGAAACGCTGGAAGAAGGTCATGGCTATGTGTTTGAAGTAGATCCACACAACCCTGAAGATAAAATCTCGAAAACACCGATCCGCGACATGGGTGCCTTTTCCCATGAAGCCACGGCCATCGACCCGGCAACAGGGATCGTCTACTTAACCGAAGACGCCGGTCCAAGTTATTTGTACCGCTTCCTTCCTAACGACCGCAGTCAAAGGGTCGGTGCCCTGCAAAAAGGCGGAAAGCTTCAAGCGGCAGCATACGAAGAAATGAGCCGGGACGAAACAAGCAAGTTCCATACGGGTCAGAAATTCGGGATCGTATGGAAAGATGTAGATCCTGAAAAACCGACCCTTGATGCAGGCAGAAAAGGATGCATCGCCTTCAGCCGTCTGGAGGGGGCTTATTTTGAAGGAGGCGTGTTCTGGTTCGATGATACATCCGCCGGGGATAAAGATCTCGGCCGAGTGTACCGCTATATCCCGGCCACCAACACACTGGAGCTATTCTATGAATCTACTGCACAAAACGATCTGGAAATGCCTGATAATATCTGCATCACTCCATGGGGAGACCTGTGGATCGCTGAAGACGGAGGCGGTGTCGATCGTGTCATCGGAATGACACCGGAAGGCGAAACGTATGTGTTCGCAGAAAATAAAGTGAACGGTTCCGAGCTGGCAGGACCGACATTCTCTACAGACGGCCGGACGTTCTTCATCAATATCCAGTCACCCGGTATGACCTTTGCGATCTGGGGGCCATTCGCCAGAAAAAATGCAGCCCGCAGAAGGCTGATGGGCCATGCTGCTCCGCCGGCTGCCTACGCACCGAAAATTTCGGACAAACTTTCAACCTTTGCGGAACTACAGGGAATGTCAGATTTAGAAGCAGCCGCATTCGAACGCCATGGCATGCCAATTCTATAAAACCAACTGGAGGCGAAACGTATGTTAACGAATATCGGAATCCCGGGATTAATCCTTGTATTAGTAATTGCTTTAATCATCTTTGGTCCTTCCAAACTTCCGGAAATCGGACGTGCTTTCGGAAGTACGTTAAAAGAATTCAAAAGCGCCACGAAAGACTTAGTCAATGGACACGATGATGAGAAGAGTCCTTCTGCAGAGGAAGGACAAAGATTGAAAGCCGTGGAGAAAGAGAAACAGCATACTGGGAGCTGATATTCAGCTCAAAAGAACGTCCAGGGTTTTTTACTCTGGACGTTTTTTGGTATCCCAAAGCATGTGGTGGGAAAGAAAATTCGACAAGCAGCACAATTACATTGATAAGTATGAGGGAAAGAAATGACAGGTACTTCTCCTCAGTCAACCGATGGAAAGAACCCTCCATAAAAACAAACTGGTAACCAAAAGCACTGCGAACAGCGCCTTTGATTACCAGTTTGTTATACATTCCTTATTTTATATTTTTCCATTCTTGTTTTCCCCAAAAGCTTCTCTCAGCCGTTTATTCATTTCGTCAAATCTCTTTCCTTTTGCCTCGATGTATTTTTCATCTGCTTTTTCTTTACCGGAGGCAACATGAATGATGTTTTCGTCTTCATTCTGCTTTCCCTGTTTGCTCATTATTTGATCCCTCCAAGTAATTTGATGGCAAAATTACGGAATAAGGCGGATTCCGATTCGAATATGTCTCGCAAGATATCATCTCTAAAGCGCCGCACGTTCTGTTCCGTCCAGAATCGATCGACAGGATAATGAAAACAAATCACATAATTTCCTGACTTGATTCCCAGATATAACTGTCTTTTTTTATCACTGTAAAACAACTCGGGATTTCCACTCTCGAACGCTTTTACCACAAGAGAAGTCGGACCGTTCAGGCTGTAGAATGAATGATCATCACCTGCCATACCGGATGCAGCAATGAACTGAAGTTGTCCAGCTGTCATTCGATAAAGCGTGCTGCCGGAGCAGGATTCATATTCACCTACTACCCTTTCAAAAACGGTTCCTGGTTTTGTATAAATGATACCGTTTGTCAGGAAGCGCTGCAGGTATTCGAGAAACATTCGTGGATTTTGAATTTCACCATCATTCAGGTATTCAATCATTTTAGAGGTGAATTCTGCATGTTTTCGATAAGTTGGCCCCTCTGAAATCTGTTCATCGATTTCGTCTTTCAACGCAAGGTACCTGCTGCCTTTTCGAAATAAATCACTGAAGTACCTTTTCATTCCCTTTATGGTATCAACACCAAGTGCCAGTTGCTCCAGATAGTGACCTTTTTGATAAACATCATATAGAAATCCCCATACATAGGAATCAATCTGATCCGTCTTTCCGGGATGCTTTTTCCAGGCTGCTTCGGCAATATCCTTATAGGTATCAGGCTCCACGCCATGGTGATCCTTCTTATATTCTTCCACCATCTCAGCGATCATCATCCTCAGGTCACCCCAGAACAAACGGTAGATATCTTCTTGTACAAACACGATAATGTGCTTATTATGTTGGTGTGCCGCTTGAAATTCGCAGTGCGTGACGGTTGCTTTATACGATTCGATATAACTGCCTGCCTTTTGCGCAACAAATAATAAGAACACATCACTCTTCTCTACGTGCTCCAGGCAATTTTCAACCAAATGCTGCGGCGGCCAGGGACCAAAGTCTTTCTCATACATCAGCGGCTCATGTTCCATCATTTTCAATTCTGAATGTACCTGCTCCCTCAGCAGGCTCAAGCCGGGATCCGCTGCCGAACTGATAAATACTCTCGCTGGTTCAGCCATCATACCACCTCATTTAGGTAAGTCCATTTACTATTCGATTCTATTCCGTTCATTCTTATTCATTCCATAAAACATTTCAAAAACACTTGCCTTTAAGCCCCTCCTCAAGTAAACTAATGAAAATAATTCCAATACTAAACAAGTAATGATAGGATTCAGTAGTCTATTATCTCCCTGTCGAAGAGATCTGATGGCCGGTGAAAATCAGAACAAAGATAATGGCGAATTACCCCCTTGAACTTTTCCTGTGAACGTCAGTAGCAGGAAACGGCCGGACCCGTTATCCGATTGAGTGGAAGAGTGATTCTTCAAGCAAGGGTGGTACCGCGTTAACCACGTCCCTTTTATTAGGGGCGTGGTTTTTATTATTTTAAAAAGGAGGAAAATGGGATGAAGGAACTGACAAAAGAACAGCAGACAGAATTGGAGAGGCAGATCAGCCTTTATCAGAATGGGGTAGTGGAGACCATCCCCCAGAATGAATTAAGGGACAAAGTGGCGCGTTCCATCCAGACCGGAAAGCCGTTGAAAATTAAACTCGGCCTCGATCCGACGGCACCGGATGTCCATCTGGGGCATACCGTGGTCTTGAATAAGCTGAAACAATTCCAGGAAAACGGCCATATCATCCAGCTGATCATCGGCGACTTCACCGGTAAAATCGGAGACCCGACCGGAAAATCCACCGTGCGAAAGCAGCTGACGGATGAAGATGTTAAGAAGAATGCCCAGACCTACTTTGAACAGTTCGGCCGCGTGCTCGATATGGAGAAAGTGGAGTTATTCTACAACTCCGAATGGTTGACACCACTCAACCTCGAGGACATCATTCGATTATCTTCCAGTATCACAGTCGCACGCCTGATCGAACGGAACGACTTTTCAAACAGGATGGCAGCAGGGAAACCGATCTCCCTGCATGAGTTCTTCTACCCGCTGATGCAGGGCTACGATTCCGTCCAACTCGAAAGCGACATCGAACTCGGCGGCACCGATCAGCACTTCAACGTCCTGATGGGCAGGCATCTGCAGGAGCACTACGGGAAGGAAAAACAAGTGGTCATGCTGCTTCCACTGCTCGAAGGTCTCGACGGCATAGAAAAAATGTCCAAATCCAAGCACAACTACATCGGCATCGACGAGCAGCCAAACGAAATCTTCGGAAAAACCATGTCGATACCGGATGAGCTTATCGTCAAATACTTCAACCTGATAACAGACCTGCCGCACGAAGAAAAACAAACGATCGCGGCGGGCTTATCAGACGGCACCATGCATCCAAGGGACGTCAAAATTCGCCTGGCCAGTACCATCGTATCCATGTTCCACGGTGAGGAAGCAGCCGCTGCGGCAGTCGAGCACTTCCAAACCGTCTTCCAAAAAGGAGCCATCCCAGAGTATATCCCTTCAGTCCAATGGAAAGGCGCCGCTGACGTTGCCATCATTGAACTGCTTGTCGTGCTGGGAATGCAGAACTCCAAGAGCGAAGCCAGAAGAATGATCAAAAACGGCGGCATCCGGATCGACGGTGAGAAAGTGCTGGATACTGAGCTGGTTGTTTCCGTAACGGATGGGATGATAGTGCAGGTCGGGAAGAGGAAGTTTGTGAAGGTCGGGATTTGAATGTGGAGACGTAATACAGGAAGACCCCCTCTTACTCATAAATGGGGTCTGTTTTAACGGTAAATCTATAACTATAAGACGATTAAAAAACATAAAATAAATGAGACTGGTACAAAAGTGTTTTAGTCAAAGAAAATCCCTTCCAGGACTAATTTGAATTTTCATCCTTCATTGAGAGAAACCTCTGAACGTTTAAATAAGGGAAGTTTTTTCCTTTATCCGGCAGAATCGAGCTAAGCTCGGGGATATAAGGGGAATTTTTCCCGTTAAGGCAGGGTAAAATGATGTATTTTATGCTTTTGGGGTAAATAGGGGAAATATTTCCCTCTATTTACTTCATATTTCGTGCTGATTCCTCAATAAGAGAAATTTCTCCGCTTATTTGCATTCAAGATAATTTATTCACACGCGTTTAGTTAATGAGACCGCCCTTCCTGAATGAACATGGATCAACTTCTTAATAAAAAACACCGCCCTCTGAAAAGGCGGCATTCTTCACGATTGTTCTCCATTTCTTCAACAAATCCCGAAGAAATGTTGTCTAATTTTTCTCCAAAATAACAAGTGAAGAAACCAATGGTACCAATCCAACTGGACTCTGAGAAACAACCTTCCATCCCTCTTGAAGAAGTTGATTTAACTCTTTTATCGGATTGATAATTAACTGTAATGGCCTTTTGCATAATACACCTCCCCGAATCCAATATCCTATAGTTTATATAACCAAAGCTTATCATAAATATAACCCATGGCGATATCCAGTAATCACTTCCGTCAGTTATGAAGGAACATTACTAATTTGATCCCTGGCTATTAATAGGGATATTCAATTTAATATCATGTACGTTTTCCTTCATGTAAAGGTTTCAAATCCTTGTAATCATCTCGAAATTGAGTCTTAATCTAACCTGCCCAATATGTTTAGAATACAATTTCAAAGAAAGCTCTCTTTAGTCTAACGATCGATTAGGAGGCCATTGTTTTTACCCAATCACCCCACAAACATATCCACCACAGATTTATTCCGAATAAACCCAAGGTCCTCATACAGCTTAATCGCCGGATTATCTTTCAGCACTGCCAATCGGGCAGCCGGGTACTCTTTACTCGATATATTTATAGAATGGGCTAACAAAAATCGTCCCAGCCCCCTCTGCTGATGGTCAGGATCCACGGCTAAACTCACGATGAGAGGATAGTCTTCAAACTCCATGTGCAGACAGACACCAACAATGGTGTTCGTGCTCTTCCCTACAATAACCCTTGAACACTCATCCATGGTTTTATTGGATTGATATTTTTCTATGAACTCCTCTACATGATTCATATAATCCTCTTTCGTTCCGATTTGTTTATACGCTGGATTTGCCCTATAGGATTTCATTATTAAACTTGCAATCTCATTCGTATCTTCACCTGATACTGAACGCGATCTATATCCTTCAGGCAACATTGGATTCATTGCTTGAGTCGGACGGATCATCCAATAATTCACTTCACGAATAAGGCAGCCTTGTTGTTCATAAGTTGGAACGTGTTCTTCTACAATGTCCCTAAAATAAATTTCATCTTCAGGCTTCGATATCTTTTTTAAGTGACTTAGAAGGCTGTGAACCAATCCTTCATAATCCTCATAAGGCGGCACTACAAATAAATCTGCCATGAAATTTGGTTTCAGGAATACACCGCCAACGACGGTTTCGTCTTTGATAATGAAATAACCGCAGTCAAAAATGGCTGCAATTTCAATCATTGAAGCAGGCGACCTTCGAAAAAAGTAGTCTGCATATTTTTGTCCATAATAAATGGAATAATATCGGATGAATTCTTTCGGTTCTTGATAAACCAATCTCAACCCATCTTCTAAATCAATACACTCATTTATAGATTGAACTTGCTCACTCATATTCCCCTTCCCCTCTCACCTTCATTACGGATGCAAAACAAACCTCCAATAAGCCAAACAAATAAACGTACAAATCCAAGAGACCAACCCAAAGACCGTGACAATCGTATTCTCGGACCACCCGTATTTCAACCCATAGTGAAAATGAATCGGCGTCATCCGGAAGATCCTCTTCCCTGTGAGTTTAAATGAAGCAACCTGCAGGATTACCGAAAGCTGTTCGGCAAAATAGATAATGAATAACAGCGGAATCAGAATCTCCACTTTCTCAATAATGGCAAGAAATGAAAGGGATCCGCCTATCGCCAATGATCCCGTATCCCCCATAAACGCTTTGGCCGGGAATAGATTATAAATCAGAAAACCGAGTAAGCATCCAATCATTACCAAACAAAATAGCTTCACCTCTGAAGTGTCTGAAATCACAAAGAAGAAAAAATATGTAGGAATGGCCACCACACCTAAAAGCCCGTCCAGGCCATCCGTAAAATTAATAGCATTTGCAGAACCAACAACGAATAAGGCAATCACAATGATATAGACTACCATCGGAAGATCAAATGAGACATTTTCAGTAATACGAATCCCGGTTTCGATACCCAGTTCGCTGATCACGTAGAAAAGCAGTGAACCCGTAAACAGAAATTGCAGCACAAGCTTGGTCCTCCCCGATACCCCTAATGGATCCTGGCGTGAAGCTTTCCAAAAGTCATCCAAAAAACCGATAAACCCAAATAGAATGTACGTAACAGCCAGGAAATACATGAATGGAGTCGGCAAAAAGAGAACAGATATTATAATTCCTACTAAAAGAATGATTCCAAACATTAACGGAGTCCCTTTTTTCAACTGATGATTGGAAGGAAGCTCTTTCCTGATCGGCTGAAGCAGCTTTAATTTTCTTAATAGAGCAATGAACAGCGGGGATAAAACAGCGACTACTATAAAAGCAATGATTGCCGGAATTATATAATTACTCACATCAACTATTCTCCTTTTCTATTTATTACCTATATATAAGTTCTAGTAAGATAGGTGATTTCCTTTATAAAATACAAAAAAGCCTCCCGCTCCCCAAGGAAGCAGAAGGCCGAAACCCTTTATTTTTTATTAACAGAAGCATCATAAATCGACTCAATTGCACTCTTCATGGCCCCGTCAAATTCTTCACCCGTTTGATTGAATCGTAATTCCTCAGCCAGCGCCCGGGAGAAGCTTGCGATCATGCCATCGTTTTCTTTCAGCTTCTCGTTCGCTTCTTCACGGGAGTAACCGCCGGAGAGTGCAACCACCCGGACGACGCGCGGATGCTCGATCAATTCTTTATACGCATTTGCCTTTGTTGGAATCGTGAGCTTCAGCATTACATGTTCATCTTCGGACAAATCATTCAGATGCTTGAGGATCTCCGTCCGCAGGATTTCTTCGCACTCTTCCTTGCGTTCACTGTGGATATTCACTTCCGGCTCGATGATCGGAAGCAGATCTGCCGCTATGATTTTCTTGCCGATTTCGAATTGCTGGTCCACAACAGCCTTTATCACCGCTAGATTCGGTTCATGGATGACCGAACGCATTTTGGTGCCGAAAATATTCCGTTCATTCGCACGGCGAAGCGTCTCATCAAGATCCGGATTCGGCTTCATGAGCTGGACGCCGTTTTCTTTTTCAGCCAGTCCTTTATCCACTTTCAAGAACGGCACAATATGATGTTCAGCCAGATAATCCGCCGTATATTTCCCCTCTACCTTACTGTCCATTGTCTGCTCGAACAAAATCACTCCAAGGATGTACTCTGAACTGAAAGCAGGAGATGTGATAATTCTCGTGCGCATCTCGTGCACCTGTTCGAACATTTCGTCCTCATTCGAATAGGAATCCCCCATCACGCCATAAGCTTCCAATGCCTTTGGTGTACTGCCGCCGCTCTGATCCAGGGCTGCAATAAACCCTTTACCATTCTTCATTCGATCCAATTGACTTTGATTCATCCGTTCCACTCCTTTTTCATTCTTCTGGTAAACCTTTCTTTATACTAGTTTCCCATTTTCATGGGAGTTAACACATATTACAGGATGGAATTGGACGTATCGTCAATGGCATTCTTTTTTATTTGAGTTTATGACATGTAATTACTAAAAACGGAAACGGGGGCTTCCCCTCCGCATTCTTATTAGGTTCCAAAATCTCCGAGACGTCTACAAGTCCATAATCTCCAAAGTCCCGTTTGATCGTATCGCTATCATAAAAGAACATTTTCACGCCCTCCATGATCTCGAAATAATCCTTGCCAAGCTGCCTGCCCTTCCCGTACATCGGGGCATCTTTAGAAATCGTCGTAAACACCATGTAGCCGCCAGGTTTCAGCTGCTCATAGCAGTCGCGGATAAACTTCAACCGCTCTTCTTCACTCAACAAGTGGAGGAGCGCATAGCTGAAAATCCCGCCATACTGTTTGTTGTCGAACGGCATACCGGATACCGGCCCGTGGGAAATCGGAATCTCGATCCCGCTTTCCCGCGCCAGCTCAATCGCCGTTTTTGAAATCTCGATCCCGGTAACATCCATTCCGTTGTCAGTAAAAACCTTCGCATTCCGGCCGTATCCAATCCCCGGGATCAAGACATCCTTCACGTTCTTCTTAAGGAAAAAATCCTTCGTCCGGATCGCCGAATCTGCAGGTTCAAACCCCCACATTGTTTGATTTTGTATGAAACTTGATTCCCAGAATTCAGTCATACTCATACCCCTTTCCAATGAAAACTCCAGCCTCAATAGATCATTTTTTAAAAATTCCGCCTGATTTTAACGTTGCACCGTTACAATGGATCTCTTGATAGGTAAAAAAGATTCACTTTCAAGTCAATCAGACAAAATCATTAAGCTGCCGTAACCCTGCTCACTCTTTTATTATCGAATTCTTTGAATTTATTATCGAAATCAAAAGATTTATTATCGAAAATGAGAAATTTATTATCAAATTGTCGGAAACTGCTTTCGTTTATTATCAATTTTCTGTCTCTATGATCGAATTGCTCTTGTTATTAGCTATTGCAGACTTTTATTATCAAACCAACTATTCGCAGCCCTTCCTGATTATTTTTTCATATTGTATTTTTTCATGAAGCGATCCGCACGTCCTCCGCGATCGGAGAACTTCTGTCTTCCCGTGTAGAACGGATGGGTGTCGGAACTGATTTCCACTTTCAAGAGCGGATAGACATTCCCATCCTCCCACTCGATCGTTTCATCCGACGTCATGGTGGAACCCGTCAGAAATTTAAATCCGCTAATGGTATCCATGAACACCACATCATGGTATTCAGGGTGTATGCCTCTTTTCATATGTCATGCTCCTTCCTTTTTACCAGCTTGATTTCTTCACTCCGGGAATCTGTCCTTTGTGCGCCAATTCACGGAATGCGATTCGTGACATCTTAAACTTCCTAAGGTATCCGCGCGGTCTTCCGGTTACCTCGCACCGGTTCATCAGGCGTGTGGGGGAAGAATCCCGCGGGAGTTTCTTTAGCGCCTCGTAGTCCCCCTTTTCCTTCAACTCTCTCCTCAGCTCTGCATATTTCAACACCGTCTCCTGACGCTTCTTTTCCTTTGCGACTTTTGATTTCTTGGCCAAACGAATGTCCTCCTATCTATTTTCAAATCGTAATGATTACGATTTAATGGGTATAATGATATTAAACCACATCCATGACTCATACGCAACTCATCGATTCTTAATTTTGTCCTGGTTAATTTCACCACCAAAAAGACGGTTCCTCATTGAAGAACCGTCCTATCTGCTTATATATATTTAACCACAGCCATCTCCCTGCCAAATCGATCTCCCTCATCGACAAACCCTAAACCTGCATACAGGTTATGGGCTCCCTTGTTATCCGGGTGGTAGCCGACCACGATCTTGTCCGCATCCGGCAGCTTGGCCATTTCTTCGATCATTAATCTCGTGGCTTCTTTCCCTATTCCTTTGCCCTGGCTGGCCTCGTCAACCATGATCCGGTAGACCCAGTACCCGTCAAGTTCTTCCTTTACCGAATTGAACATCAGGAATCCTGCGATTTTGTCATCACAGTAAATCGCATATGGCTTGAGCGTCGGTTCGAATTTCGTTTGTGCGATGGAAACAGCATTTGATTCCATATACTCGGCCTGTTCCTGTGATAATCCTAATTGGCAGCACTCATACCAGTTCGCTGAATTGATTTCTTCCAATCTTACACTCATCTTATTTTCCCCTTTCAATATCGGGAAACGCGTCGTCATCTTTGTTAATGAGGCGTGCTCCCCTTGTGTCTCTTGTTCGATTCAAAATGGTTATTCATAATGAACGCCTCCCTTAACAAAGATCGCCTGGTAACATCAGGCATAGTTAGTATACCATATTTTTCTATATATGAGGATTGAGTAATCCCTTTTCATTAGGATTTAATGTAGGGATCAGACTACCAATTCAACGTGTTTAACTTATTGGAATTATAATACCGTCCCTCTGTGCTAAAGGGGGGCTTACAACTCCCAAATGTCCAACGGCTCCCCTCACTCAATAATCCCGCCCTGAGTGATTTTCACTTTTGATTTGACATCTACTGATAAGTCGGCATAGTTCTCTTCCCAGTTCTTGTCGTAAAGCTTTTGCTGTCTGGCCCTCTCGCCAAGTCCGATCGGGTCGACTCCGAGAGCAATGAATTTTTCGACTAACTTTTGCGCTTTTTTCTCGATGGCTTTGCTCACTTCACGTTCCATTTTTTTTATATTTTTTTCCTTGGTCAAATCCATCCCGCCACTTTCAGAGACTTCACCGTTGTAGTGAATAGTTAGTTGGACATGGTATCTGCCTCTCTCTTTCTTGATTTTGTAATCTGTGTGGGAATGGAGGTTTTCGGTACTGATATAGCGGCCATCCTTCCATTCTGTTTCGAATTGTCCTTTTCTTATGGGTTCGTATAATAACTTGAGGATATAAGATTCTTTAAGTGACAGCGTATCGACTAATTTGTCTTTTTTATATAAAGCAACACCCAGCACTTTGAGTTGATCCTCATCTTTCGATACATAAGGCATGAACGGGTCATACCCTTTGGCATAATATTGGGATAAGAAGTCATGCAGGTTACTGTCTGGAATTGTATGATCCATGTTTTGATCCACCACGTCAATGATATGTTGAGAAACCGAATCCCCTTCTGTGTAACGCGTCCTCAGAATTTCTTCCGTGCTTCCTTGAGTCGTCACCAGATGGATATCCCTTCCTATATTCGCGTCTCTTTGATAGTTATCAATATGCCGTTCAATTCCATTCTTCGCCACTTCCTGTTGAAAGAGAACAACGCCTACTCTTCCGGTCTCAATGGGTTTGGCCGAATTTGTCTTGATTTGCTGCCTGATTTGTTTCGTTGTTTTCCCGACAGAAGTAAACACCAGATTTCTGGGCTCTGTATTTTGGCCAGGGGGGATATAGGTTGCGCCAGCAGTTATCTTGAATTCCTCACCATTCATTTCATCATAGCCAACCGCCTGGATAAGCTGGATATCCTCCAGTATCTTGGTTCCAGGTGTACATCCACTTATCGCGGCAAGGAATAAAATCAGTATCGGGAACTTTTTCACGTTTTCTTCCACCTTTTCATGATCATTTGAACAACGTATAAGAATGGAATGTAAAAATAGATGGTGTATAACCCTATCTGTGAAACAATATCGTTTAATGTATCGACCAGCTGACGATCTCGGAAAAATAGGGCGGACAACAGTACAAGCAAACAAATAAATCGAAGACTTGTCTTTTGTCTAATGGAAAAAAGCCGATGCATCCCTCTGCTGGCGCACCAAAGTCCTATACAGATATTCGGCAGGATCACGAAGAACCAAATGCAAATTCCCACGTATTCAAATCGTTCGATGATCGTCAGGTCTACAATCTTCCACAAGCTCAGCGTTGCCCAGATGGTCGTCTTTAATTGTTCCTGGCTGAAATAGACAAATGTCACTAATAAGGTTACCAAATAAATAAACGTACTGAAGATGACAGCGAAATACGCCCATTTCTCTGATTTAGTTGCTTTCTTGATGAAGGGGTAGAACATAAAAAGAACTTCAAAACCCAAAAAATTCAAGGTCATTCCTTTAGTAGCTTCATACAACTCACGAAATGTAACATCAAATAACGGAAGAAGATTTCCAAGATGACCATTCTTGAGTGGAAAATACATAACAAGTAATAGAGGGAGCCCGTATATCACACCAAGAAAGCTTATACCGGTGACCACCCTGAATCCTCCAATCACATAATAGTAGGCGATCAGCAGGATAATAAGCAGGAACACCCAAGCACCTACATCAGGAAAGACCCATACCTGGATGACCTCTTCGTATGTCCGCAAAATGACGAGGACTAATATCGCATAATATAAGATGAAATATAAGCTGAACATGCCTCCGATCCATTTCCCAAAGACATCATGATGTATCGCGACAATATCATTCTTTCCCCTGTTTAAAATACGGTAGGACAGAAACACCAATCCTATCATGATGATTCCTGCTATGATGACGGCAATCCAGGCATTTTGGCGGGCTGACTGAGCGATAATACGCTCAAACCCGAGGATGCCGACTCCTACTTGCATGGAGTGAATCAAGTAGAATACGAAATAAGGAGAAACCTGTTTATCCTCTTTAGGCAACGGATACATAAGATGAACTCCTTTACTCTTCAATATCAAGATTTCTCTTCTTATGGTGCTTCATCGAAAAGCGCTGAGGCACATGAGACCTCATCTGTATCGGGCGTTCTTTCTGAGAATACATCGGCAAACGGAATAAGGCATCTTTAAGGTCCACAAGCCTCAATGGATAGACAGGTGCCAGATATGGCCGCCCCAACGAAGTTAACTTCAGTAAATGACCTAATATCAGCGCGAAAGTGAATGTGACTCCTAATAATCCATAGAACTGAGCTGACAACAGAAACGGAAACCGAATCAGACGGATCACATTACCCATCTGATAGACAGGCGTGGTAAATGAAGCCAGTGCTGCGAGAGCGACGATAATCAAGAGTACGTTACTCGTTAATCCTGCTTGCACCGCTGCGGTCCCAATCACGATACCACCTACGATACCGATGGTCTGACCGATTTTCGTAGGAAGTCTAGCTCCCGCTTCCCTCAGTAACTCGATGGTCAATTCCAAGATGATCGCTTCCAATATCGGGGGAAATGGAACCCCGCTCCTCGATGCAATCAATGGATTCAGCAGATTTTGCGGGATCATTTCATAATGGAAGGTCATAACCGCAACATATAAAGGCGTGGAAACGACGGAAAAGAATACTGCGAATAGACGGATTAAACGAAAGGCAGATGCAAGATGCCAAGATAGAAAGTAGTCTTCAAATGCGGAGAAGAACTCGACCAAAGGGGTTGGACCGGTTAACGCATGCGGCGAACCATCTACCAGTACGGCGATCTTCCCTTCAGATAACACCCCTGCAACACGGTCGGGTCTCTCTGTATCAATCATTTGCGGAAAGAAAGAACTGCTGCTGTCCGTAATGATCTGGGTGATAAAGGAGCTGTCGATGATGTTATCGAAGTCAATATCTTCGATGCGCTGGTACATCGTATTGGCATTTTCCTCATTGGCCACTTCTTTGATATAAATGACGGCTACCCTCGTCTTCGTCAATCTGCCTACCTTCAGTTCCTTCACGATC
Organism: Mangrovibacillus sp. Mu-81; assembly: GCF_036867415.1. Taxonomy (NCBI): domain Bacteria; kingdom Bacillati; phylum Bacillota; class Bacilli; order Caryophanales; family Bacillaceae; genus Mangrovibacillus; species Mangrovibacillus sp. Mu-81. The sequence continues at coordinate 56,211 of NZ_JBAJHU010000001.1, read as the reverse complement.
AACTCAGGGATGGGGAGCCTCTTGCGAATGAGATTCAAATTGGCATCCAGAGATTCGACGAACGCTTCCTTTGGTCCGACCACACTGTATTCCACTTCGGGCATGCTGACAGATCGTTTCTCTATCGCCACCGCCGGAATCATGAGAGCCTCTTCCACATTCCCTTTCTGCTGAACAAGGACTGCCCCCGTAAGCAGCGAATCCCTTACCGTTTCCAAATCCTTCACAATCTTAGTACTGTCGATGGACACCTTTTCCTGAATCATGAAGAGAGTATCACCAGACTGCGCGTCCCTAAGAAAAGGAAGAATAAACTCATGTAGAATATCCGGATTGATGATGCTCTTAAAGTAATGAATATAATACTCACTGTCCTCAGAGTATCGAAATGAAATGAAATCGGCGGACATCTTGCACTGGTGCAATAAATCGTCGATCTCCAACAGGTTCTTCGTTTCGGATTCTTTCTCAGCATCACGTGCTGACTTTTTACTTTTCTTAGACCGCCTATGTATGATCAACTCTATGCCTCCTTTCATATTCGTTCAGGGTGTATGTACATTCCGATACTCACTCTATCAATGAGCATAGATTAATTTCTTCATATTTTTTGTTATCTTGTCTCTTTCCACAATAAATATTCCGATTGAAAAGCAGCCACATTTCGACACAAAAAAACGACCCCTATGCCGTTTGAAAGCATTTGAGTCGTTTAGTTAGTCTCAAACGAACCAAGGGGACACGCCTGGTGGCTTCAGAGAGCCACTTGGCCTGTCCCCTTGGTTATAATAATTCAGCAGGGTTGTCCAAACTTGAGGGTGCTAATCTTTAACTGGAAGACTCTTCACCATAAACTAAAACCATCTACAGCCTCTATCATGATGTCTATTACGATCTCTATCGCGATCATCTCTCTCTGAAAGTACATCTCTCAGGCAGCGGCGGACGCCTCTGCAAAATTCATCTCCATCAATATGGCTGTTTACTTTTACTTTGAAGCGATCATCCCTATCCCTTGCACCGCCAACATTCCGGTTACAATTTCCACTCATTCTCTCACCCCCTTTACAGTTAGTACATATTTATTCTATGCACATAGTAAGGAAGTGGTATAGGTGAGTATAGGAGCTTATTTACCCATTTCATTATTATTAATAAATCATTACTATTAAAAAATCTCTCATTTTTCAAAAGGGGCAGAAGAGGCAATTTTCGCTAGGGTGAAAAAGCCTCAACCCGTCCAAAGAAAAAAAGACCATTCCCCGGCCCAAGATCAATCTACAGCCGGAGTACAGTCCCATACCGCCAATCAACTATTCGACAGGAGCCAACTCACTCTCCGTCACCCATTTATGATTCGTCACTTCTTCCCCGCCGTCGGTCGGCATGTAATCCACCATATAGACCGTCGTCTCTTCGGCAGAATTGATCGTCGCAGCCGCTCCCTTCATCCCTTTCATATGGTCAGCATTCAAGACGACTTCATCGCCTGGTTTATAAGGTTCTTCCGCAGGGTTCTCCAACTCCTCATGAATGACCCATTTATGGTTTTTTACCTTTTCCCCACCGGTCGTCGGCGTATATGTAACGGTGTAGACTGTCGTGTCATACGCTCCTGCAATCACAGCCTCGGCACCTTTCATCCCAGGCATATGATCCGCTTCGATCATGGCTTTGCTTCCCATTTCAAATTCCGGATCCGCTGCTTCTTCCAGACCTTCCGGAACCTCGCCTGAACCGGAATGATTCATCTCTCCATGGTCCATGTCCTCCATTTCTTCTTTCTCTTCCATCTTCGGTTCTTCATTTTCTGATCCTTTGTTTCCGCTACTCTCTTCGTTATTATTAGAACATGCACCCAATACGAGGATGAGCAATGTGATGAATAATAGGACAACGCGTGTTTTTAACATGATGATTCCTCCTTTTAATGTAGTCAATAAAGATTCTACCCCGTAATTTTGCAAAATATATGTAGGCGTGACAAAACGGGAGTAACTGCAAACTTTTTTCAAAAATATCGATTATGATTAGAAGTAGTACAGAATCGAGGTTTGATGATGAAACTATCAACGAAATTAACGTTATCTTTCACGATCGTTGTATTTATCCTGGTCGTCTTTATATTGATTTTTCTTCATGAAAATATCGTGAACAGCCGTATAGAGGAAGAAATGAGTGCTATCCAATCCAGAGGCGAAAGCCATCGCGATGTCCTGGAGGATACTTATTCCCAACAGACGCTGCAGCATATCGCCCTGATGGAGACGAAAACGGATACGGTTGTCGTAGTCACGGATAAACAGCTGAACACAATCATTGCATCCGATAGAGTCGCCCCTGAAATGAAACGAATCAAGGAGAAAACACCAGCGACTTCGTATCGCAGCAGCCGAATGATAGAGGATGATTACCGAAACAACGATTATATCGCATCGGTCTCTTCCTTTTATACAGACAGCCAGTCAGGATATATCTTTATGTTCAAGCATACGGGATCCTTACGGGCGCTGATCAACGAACTGAATTCCCACTTTCTGATAGCGGGCGTGCTCAGTTTCATCCTGATGATAGTCGTTCATTTTATCCTCTCAAAGATCCTGACCAGACCGCTTGTTAAAATGAAGACCGCCACCGAGAAAATCAGCAGGGGAGATTTCAACGTGAGGCTACCGCGCGGCGCGAATGACGAACTCGGGCAATTATCGAATGCCATCCAGAAGCTTTCGGATGATTTAACTACCGTAAAGGCAGGGCGTGCTGAATTCCTGGCCAACATCTCGCATGAACTGAGAACACCCCTGACGTATGTCCAAGGCTACACAGCCATCGCTCAGCGGGACGGGATCAACGAACTGGAGCGGACTGAATATCTGCACATCATCGAAGAAGAAACAGGGACCATCGTCAAACTCGTCGAGAATCTCTTTGAACTCGCAAAGCTTGATGAGAATGCCTTCACCATTTCGAAAGAACCAGTCGAACTATGCCCTTTCCTGGACAGACTCCATGCGAAAGTGAATCCCGCTTTTCTTTCCGGGAACATGAGATTGGTGTTTCAATGTGAACCGGATCTGATGATCCATGCCGATCCGATCCGGTTGGAACAAATTTTCATAAACCTGCTCGATAATGCGAGAAAATATTCAGAAGAGGATTCAACCGTGACTCTCACCGTCAACCGTGAAATGAACCATGTCGTATTCACAATCGAAGATGAAGGTATCGGGATTGATAAAGCCGAGCTACCGAACATCTTCAACCGCTTGTACAGGGTTGAAAAGTCCCGTTCAAGAGAGCTCGGGGGATCCGGCCTTGGATTATCAATCGTCAAAGAACTGGTCGAAGCACATAACGGGGACATCAACGTGGAGAGTACCCCCGGCGAAGGAACTGTGGTACAACTGACGATCCCGATCAAGGAGGACAAGCGATGACAACCATTCTGATTGTAGATGACGAAGCAAGAATGCTGAATCTGATTGAACTTTTTCTTAAACCACACGGCTATTCATGCGTGAAAGTGAACAATGGGCATGAAGCAATCCAGCGTCTGAAGAAGGATGAATTCGATCTGATGCTGCTCGACATCATGATGCCCGAGATGTCAGGATGGGAAGCATGTGAAAGAATCCGCACCTTCTCGACGATCCCGATCATCATGCTGACCGCAAGAGACACGAAAGCCGACCTCATCAAGGGCATCGAACTGGGGTCTGATGATTACCTGACAAAACCTTTCGACGAAGACGTGCTGCTGGCTAAAATCAAAGCCGTATTAAGGAGACATAATAATGAATTCAATACGGCTGATTCGCACCTTCTGATCAGAGGGGATATTTCATTGGATTATCAGTCTTATACATTAAACCATGGTGAAAAACAGATCACCCTCACCTTGAAGGAATTCAAATTACTTGAATCCTTAATGAAAAAACCAGAACGGGTATATACTCGTGAGCAGCTCCTGTTGATGGTATGGGACAGCCGGTCGCACACCGAGATCCGCACGGTGGATTCGCATATCCGCAATCTTCGGGATAAACTGAGATCCTCGCAGTTTCCAATTGAGGATCATTTATCTACTGTGTGGGGAATCGGGTATCAGTGGAAAGTCTAAATGAAAGCAGGAGAAAACAAATGAAATTCAAAAAAACGATTGGTTTGTACCTTGCATCAGGGTTGATCATGTCAGGATGTTCGTCTTCCCAGTAGGATGGGTATCAATTTGTCAGCCCGGAAACAGAAAATGTTGAACACTTACACGGCGCAGGCTATCCCGGCAAGGAGGATGCTTTCTTCATTGCCACGCACAACGGCCTTTTTAAATACGAAGAAAACGAATGGACAGAAGCCAACAGCAATAAACATGACTACATGGGATTCTCTCCCTATAAAGACGGCTTTTACTCAAGCGGTCACCCGGAGCGGTTCCGACTTGAAGAATCCACTTGGACTCATCAAGAGTACGGACAACGGGAAGACATTGGAAAAGCTTGTTTTCTACGGAGAAACGGATTTCCACTACCTCTCTGCAGGATATGACTCCGGCCAATTGTTCGTCTTAAACGAAGAACCGAACTCAGAACTACAAACCGGACTATATTCTTCAGGTGACGGAGGAGAAAGCTGGGAAAGCAGAATGATGGAAGGTGTTGAATCCGATGGAATCATCGCTTTAGCCGCCCACCCGACCGATCAAAACCTTGTCGCCATCAGCAGTCAAGCAGGAATCTTCCTATCTGAAGACGGCGGGGACACCTTCTCCCCTGTCACGGAAGGCAAACCTGCCACCAGTGTCGTGTTAACTGACGAAACCGGTATCTATTCAAGCATAGACGGTGAAACCATCAAGCTGGTCCGATTCAACCTGGACACACTCGAAGAAACCGAGTATGGGCTGCCATCCTTAAAAGCGGATAACCCGATCATGTACATAGCGGTGAATCCGAATGACCCGTCCGAGATCACGTTTGTGACGTACAAGAATGATATTTACCGGTCCGTGGATGGAGGAAGCAAGTGGGAGGAGATTATGGACAGCGGGGATCCGCGGTAATCCTTAATTGAACATTCCCATCTAAAAGCTTGATTCCTGATACATGATTACCGATCCTCCGGGAAAAATAATCTTTGTGCACGTACTATCGTTATGAGAGGTGCCGCAATTATGAATATCAGGAGGATGATTATGGGTATTTTAAGTGGAAATCCACAGGAAGAACCGTTGCATTATGGCGAAGTATTTGGCACATGGAGTTACTTATTCACTGCCAAATCAGCTGTTGCAGGTTATCAGATGCAGCTCAACCATGCTGGAGATGACGATCTGAAGAAATTGCTGAAAGACAGCATAGAAGGTGGACAAGAAGAAATAAAGCAAGTGGAGAAACTTTTGAAAGAAAATGGCATCGGCTTGCCTCCTACTCCACCGGAGCCTCCGAGTGCCTGCCTGGATGATATTCCGACAGGAGCACGCATGCCGGATCCGGCGATTGCGGCGGCATTGTCCGCCAACATCTCAGCTGGACTCGTTTCATGCAGCATGATCATCGGACAAAGCATCCGGGAAGATGTGGCAGCAATGTTCGCCCAATTCCACATGCAAAAAGTCCAACTGGGTGGCAAAGTCCTGAAATTAAACAAAGAAAAAGGATGGCTCATCCCGCCGCCGCTTCACAAAAACAAAAATGAACACTGTGAATAACTGATTGAGAGGCAGTATCCCAAGCATAAGGGACACTGCCCCTTTTCGGGACAAGGGGACAGGTTCGTTGTCCCGTTTTGTGGTGGGACGTGGGGTCAGGTTTGGGACGCAGGGACAGGTCCAGTGTCCCGTTTTCAGAATGACTCCAGTCTCCCCTGTACATATTCCAGCACCTCCCCCGGTAGTTCCCTGACCTTGAGATCTCCTCCGAGAAAAAGAATCCAGTTCGCTATTTCGTTCAACTCCCCGGGCTTACTGACATCGACAAACATCTTCAGCACCGCTGTCGTCTGGAAAGGATTCGTATACGAAACTGAAACTTTCAAGGGATGATATTTTTTATACTGAGCGATTGCGTCCGGACCAAGCTCCAGGACAAGGTTGACTGCTTCTTCCTGCTTCTTTAGTTTTTCTGCAATCTCTTGCTTACTTAACCTATTTTCCGAAGAGCAGGGTTTGACATCGATGAGAATGTCGGCTGGGAAAATCCGCTTCTTTTCTTCCTTTAAGTCAAAGCCTTCTATCAGCCAAAGGCTTTTTTCATGATAAAGGTGCAACAAATACATGTGGTAGGCGATCGTTTCCTTCTCCTCTTTGACGGTGATGGATAAATATCGGTCCGCTATCAGCGATTGGAAAAGCATTTCCACCATGGGATGGGGGAGGTCCGAAAGATCAAGCAAGTCCGGATTATGGGGATTGGTCCCTTCAAAAAGCAGGATTTGATTCAAAAGGATGAGATCGTCTTGCTGCGTTTCCGAGATGAGGCTGAGTAATTTTTCCGCTATCGACTGACGGCTCTTCAGATAAGGGAGCTGTTGATTTCTAGTGGCCATAAAGGCGATAAACAGGGCTTTGACTTCATTATCATTAAACCGGACCTCGGGCAGGACAGAATTATGCATGACAAAATAGCCTCCATCCCTTCCAACTTCAGAAACAAGCGGCATCCCCATCGCCTCAATTTCCCTGATATCCCTGATGGCGGTCGACCGGGAAACATTGAACTCCTGCATGAGTTCAGTAATGGTAAAGTGAGCCCGGTTGTTGATATACCGCATAATGACATTGATCCGTTCAACTTTTTTCATCGGCGCCTCCAAAAGGTATCATTTATTGACACTATTTAACGCTATTATAAAGACATCAAGTAATCAACACAATTCCTTGATAAATTTTACTAAAAGGATGGTTTTCGAAATGGCAGATTATATCTTAGAAGAGAAAGACAGCTTTACCGTGATAGGATTAGGAACCGAGCTAAAGAGCGATTACACTGACTATGCCGGTGTGGCCAGGGAAAAGTCGGATTTCTGGCAGGAGGTCAGCCAGGATGGAAGACTTGACACCTTAAAAGGCATGGCGGCAAACGACTACATCTTTGCCGTGAATGAAGCGGTGAATAACAAAATGATGCATTATGCCGGGGTCATGGCAAAAGAATCAGCCTCGGTACCTGAAGAAGCAAGGGTGATCCAGTTTCCTAAAGGGAAATACCTCGTCGTCAAAGGCGAAGGGCAAACGGCCGAAGAAATGAAAAATACCGTTACCGGCATTGCCTTCGGTCAAGTCTTGCCGGAAGCACAGGATTTTGCATATGTCGGCGGACCGAATACAACGGTTGAAACAGGGCAGCAAAATGGGAAGGTTTATGGTGAAATGTGGATTCCTGTTGTGGAAAAATAAGGGGATACGGGGTCAGGTTTGGTGTTCCGTTTTAGAATGGGACATGGGGACAGGTTAAGTGTCCCGTTTTGGATGGGACACGGGGTCAGGTTAAGTGTCCCATTTCAGTAGAATGACTAGGTTGAGGGAACATGAATCAGCTCGTTAACGGAGCGGCATACAAAAGGGCAGTTTCTCCTGTAACGGAGACTGCCCTTTGTTTATAGATATACGTTTCTATCCTTGATTTTGATCAAATTTTGTCTTAAGACCCTTTTTTCATTAAAAATCCTGGCACTCCCCGAGTTGAAAAGGAGCTGGAGACTGAAATATGATCCATTCTCAGACTTTATGATCCGTTCGACAAAAAATACGCGCCGTTGTTTGCATTTATGATCCTATCAAGAAAAATTACGCTCCATTTTTCAATTATATGATCCTTTGATAATCATTCTAAACTGTCAGCATCGTATCAGCCTGCAGCCGGTGAACGAAAAGACCCAACCTGGGCGATGACTGCATCATCCTGCCAACCGGCTCCCAAGGGACCTTTCCTCCAGTTCCGGGTCCTCACCTCATCTGTCTCAAACTTCTCTCCTGCTGAACCGAATAAATAAGGATTCCGAAGAATGCCAGCACGGAAGCGAGAATGATGCCGAATGAGACGGCAGAGAGGGAGAGCATTTTCAAAAGTACGCTAACAGCGACGGTCATGTACATGAAAGAAAGCATTTTCCTGACTTTGATGACAGAGAAACGTTTCAGCTGAACGGAACCGAGCGGCGTGCCGAACAGGGCACCGATAATCAGTACAATTCCGTGCCGGTAGTCAAGGCTTTCACCAGTATACATATAGGAAGCGATGCCGGATAGCACGATGATTGAAGCAGCCGAAATACTCGTGCCGATCGCTTTATTCAGATCCAATTTGATCCATTTGGTCAGTAAAGGCGTCATCACGAATCCGCCGCTGACTCCCATCAGGGAAGATATAACTCCTGTAAAATAGCCGATCACAGGAACAGCACCTTTTCCTTTTGCCTTTGATTCCTGCTCGCGTTTGCTGATGAACTGGTAAGAGAACCAGCTTAAGATGGCGATATAGGCAATCGAGATGACAGTCGCGGCACCGTTGATGGAGTCGAGCCATTTGACAAATGGCGCGGTCATGACAGAACCTGCCACTCCGAAGACTCCAAGGACTCCTGCCAATTTCACATTCACATTGTTCAGACGGAAATGAGACAGGCTCCCTGTCACGGTCGAACCCAATGTGAGCATCAATGACAGCATGATCGCCTGGCTCGGTTCGTAACCAAGTATCAATAATACCGGAGTCAGTACGATTCCTCCCCCGATCCCGAAGAAACCGGAAATCACCCCGATCGAGGCACCCCCGAGTATAAACAATAACCATTCCATACGTTCGTCACTCCTTCTCTGCCATTATACCGTGCGGAAGGGTATAATAATAATGAATAATAACAATGAGTACAATTACGTTTTGTAATGGAGGTGTTTTTTACATGGAACTAACCTGGATTCGCACATTCGTCACGCTCGCCCATTTTCAGCATTTCACGAAAACAAGTGAGTTCCTGAATATGTCGCAGCCGACCGTCAGCATCCATGTTAAGAAATTGGAACAATCGCTCGGTGTGAATCTCATCGACAGAAGCACCACCCATCTTCCCTTCACACTGACACCGGCCGGGCAGAAAGTGTTCGCCGACGGGCAAAAGATGATAGAGCTTTGGAAATCGATGGAGCATGCCGCAGAAGAACGCGAAGAGGTACTCCTGAGGATCGGATCGACCAACACGGTTAGCGAAGCCCTACTTCCCGATTTTGTAAAAAAACTGAAAATCCTCTATCCGCATGTACGTCTCCAAATGAAAATCCATAATCACAATAGAATCGTCGAACTTCTCGAAAATCACGAACTAGACCTCGCAATCGTCGAGGGCACAAAAGGAATTGAGCCGTTCCAAACCGATGTCATCAGCCGTGACGAACTGCGATTCTTCGCAAACAGGGGCATGAACCTCCACTCCTCCCCCCTCATTCTCAGAGAAAAAGGATCAGGGACACGCGACTACGCCGACCAGTTCATCAAAACGGAACAAATCCATCCAGCCGAAATCATCGAAGCCGGCAGCCATCACCTAATCAAACAGCTGGCACTAAGGGGTCTCGGCATCGCTTTCCTCTCAAGCTCCATGGTCAAAGAAGAAGTCGCAGCAGGAAAACTCTTCCCCATCGACCCTTACGTCATCCACCGGCCATTTTATGCAGTCTGTCCTGCAGACACCGCAGCCGGTAGCGTCATCCGGGAACTCATCGGGGTGTTGAAGAAGAATTGACTTCAGAGGCTGTCCCGGTTCGGGGGCTTTTCCCGGTGGGTCGGGGGGACAGGTTTCTTGACCCACTTTCCTGCTCAAATCACATATAATTGCAAAGAAGCTTCATTATTTATAGAATAGACAATATTCCGATCAAATCTGCCGGGAAGTCAGAGGGAAAGCATGGTTTTGATGATTATTACATCGAAAACATGATGATATAGCGTTCGAAACACCTTGTTTCAATGTTTTTATCAGTAACACGCCCAACTTTCCAAAAAGATGGCCATCTGCCCGACCCTGCACACCTAAATCAGGCTGTTCAGCCTCACTTATTATCAAAACCAGAATGGATATTATCAAAAATCCAATTATATTATCAATAACAGGGATATATTATCAAAACCGAGCCATTTATTATCAAATCTCAAACTTATACCAGGAGGGGTAACTATGATTCAAATAATAAAAGCAGCCGTCATTCCACAGATGGACGGCTGGCTGCTTGTAGACTTTTCAGACGGGCAAAAAAAATTCGTTGATATTAAGCCGCACATGGTTGGAGTTCTTCAGAAACTTAAAGATCCAGAGTTCTTCCAGAAAGTGTTTGTAGATGCAAAATTAAAAACCGTTACTTGGCCAGGAGAGTTAGACTTAGACTCCGATCAATTATATAAAGAAGGTATTAAATTAAAAGATATCAAGAAATTGATTGAATTAAATAAAGGGTGAAATTCATGTCGGGGAAATCGTTCCCTGACTGTATTATTTGTAAAGAAACTTAACCAGCTCCTATGCCCAGCTTCACTCCACCACATGAAGCACAAGACCCGCCATAAAAAGAGCAATCATCGCAAATTCCAATTTTTAAAAAAACTCACCCATATGTGCATATTCACCCATCAATTAACTCTTTTTCATCCCTGACTCTCCTTCCCCCCGCAGCACCGAAAAAAAAATAAAGAAAAACTGCCTCCCGCACAAATCAGAAGGCAGCCTCTTAACAAAAAGGGGTTAAACAAATCACCCCTTCCTCCTCACCCTAATCCGATCAACAACCAAATACCCGCCGCCCATCACCAAAAAGACAAGCAGCAGTCCTGCGAATCCATCCGTAAACCCGCTCCGCTCAATCGCATATCCAAAAAGCGGAAAGCTGATCATGATCACGAAACTTTCCATCAATCCGATCAGTGAAAGGAATGTTGACCGGACGTTGCTCTCCAGGAACCTCTGAATGAAAGAGCTGAAGATCGGTTCGAACAGGCTCAACAGCTGTGCCAGGAACAGGAATGAGAGCAGGATCGCCCAGTCGCTGGCAAAGATGAACAGGATGAAGAACAAGACGAACAGACCCAGTCCATAGTGGAGGATATTGAAGAACTGGAATCGTTCCTCTACCTTGTACGCGATCTTCGCCATCACGACACCGAGAAGTCCTTCGATTGTGAATATCGCCCCGACGACGATCGAAGAGTAGCCCAGTTGAATGAAATATTCCTGTCCGTAGAACACGATGATGACCATGACAGCACTCGCCAGGATGACCAGCACGACAGGCTGGTGGATGACCGGGTTGGTTTTCCAGACGTTCAACCCCAGTTTGAATTGATGGACCCACTGATTGTACCAGCGCCCGCCGATTTCTTCGGTCTTTTCGCGCTGGGGCTCCTTCATGAACAAAAGCGGAATCACGGCAAGGACATGGGTGACAATCGTCGAGATGTATACCCATTCCCAGCTGATCTCGGCCATGAACCCGCCGAGGAATTTGGCCAGACTCAGCGATAATAATGAAATCGCCGTCATGCTTCCAATCACTCTCGTATAGTCCTTTTCCCGATTTGCCTGTTTCAGAGTATCATAAGCAAATGCCTGCTCGGCCCCGGAATGGAAGGTGACCATCAGTCCCATTGACAGGAATGCGAGTGTAAATACGGAAAACGTCCCGCTCACAAGCATCAGGAGCGCATACAGGAGACTGAACACATTTCCGATCACCAGGCTGACCTTCCTCCCGTACAAATCGGCAATCATCCCGGTCGGCACCTCAAATAACACGATGGCCAAATGAAGAAATGCCTCTAATAGCCCGATCTCGCCGAACGTCATACCCTTGTCACCGAGATAGATGACCCAAAGGGCACGGTCAAAAAATAGTTGAGCAAAAAATAAATAAAAATAGAGCAGATAGATATTGTTTTTCATTTTCATTGAATGTCGTCCTCTCTTAAACATAAAGTCAAAAAAGCCGCAGGGCATCATCCCCTGCGGCTTTCGCTATTTTTTCAGGAAATCATACAAATGTTCACATCTATGAAAGATCAGCTGAATTGGACAGACTTGTCCCGTTGACGGCTGAAATTCCAAAAATAGACATCATGAAGACAAGGTATTTCTTCTCAGCTTTGATGTCCAATGTGAACGTATGCATGATTATCCCTCCTTTACGTTTAAGATTCTTTTCTATTATATAGCTGCCGGGAATTACAGACAAGCAAAGATTTATTGGCTGACCCGCAAAGAGCCAACGGGTGCAGTCACCTCGGCCCACAAAACATATAAACCCTTAAAACAAGCATCACACTACCACACCGTGCTACAATAAAACCGAAAGTCCGTTTTTCAAAAAAAGGGAGGGTATCACAATGTTCACAACAGTAAATGATTTCTTACAGGAATGGAAACAGGAAGCGGCGGTAACCGGGAAGGTGCTGGATGCGCTGACAGATGAGTCGTTGAAACAAGAGGTTTCTCCGGGGCTCTACAGCATCGGGAGTGTAGCATGGCATATTACGGGAGCTGCTTTTTACTTTCCTTCTCAAGTCGGCATCACCTTTGAGGTTCCGGATCTTCGCAAAGAAGCACCAAAATCTGCAGCGGAAATCAGCGAGACTTATAAACTCGTAAGCCAGCGTCTTTCAGAAGCCGTTTCCGAGCAGGTGTCTGAAGAGAAGATGAACGAAATGGTGAACTTATTCGGGATGGACATGCCGATACAGGCAGTATTCCGTCTGCTCATTCAGCACCAGGCCCATCACCGCGGACAATTGACCGTCCTCATGAGACAGGCCGGCCTGAAAGTACCAGGTGTCTACGGCCCAAGTAAAGAAGAATGGGAAGCCATGAATGCTCAAAAATAATTGGAATAAAAAAAGCCGGCGCCAGCCGGTTTTTTTGTACATACAGAAAGGGAAGCAAGATCCTCTCCCCCTCGCTTCCCTTTCCGGTTTCGTCATAATTTTGAAGAAGCCAGGGAACCTGTTTCCTTTGCCTATTTTGAGGCGAGCCATGGACTCTGTCTCCTTGTCCCGCTTAGTGGATGTCCCTCTTTTTAAACCTTCCACCGCGAACTTCATTAATATCGGCCACGGCCAGGAACGCCGAGGGATCCAGTTCTTCGACAATCGATTTCAATTTGGCTTCTTCGAGTCGGGTAACGATACAGAATATCACTTTCTTGTCTTCTCCGGAGTAGCCGCCTTCTCCCTTCAGATAGGTGACACCGCGACCCAGGCGCGCTAAGATCGCATCACCGATCTCCTGGTCCTTATCACTGATGATCCAGGCAGATTTCGATTCATCAAAGCCGTCGATGACGATATCGATCGTTTTAAATGCGATGACATACGCGAGAACGGAATACATGGCACGATCCCAGCCGAGTACAAAGCCGCCCCAGGCAAAAATGAACACATTAAACAGCATAATGAATTCCCCAACGGAAAAGGGAAACTTCTTATTTAACAGGATGGCAAGAATTTCACTCCCATCCAATGCACCGCCATAGCGGATGACCAATCCCACCCCTGCACCGAGGACAATCCCGCCAAACACGGTGGCGAGCAGCATATCCGAGGTGAATGCCGCCACATGGTGAAGATAACTCGTTGCTAGAGATAAAATGGTGATCCCGACTAGAGTCGATATAGCAAACGTCTTTCCGATTTGTTTATAACCGAGAAAAAAGAACGGAATATTCAGGAAAAAAATAAACGCTCCCAGACTGATGCCCGTCAAGTTATATAAGATGATCGAAATTCCGACAATTCCGCCATCCATGATCATATTGGGAACAAGAAATACTTCGATCCCCAATGCCATCATAATCGCTCCTAACAGGATGAAAAAACCCCGTTTCGCGACCTTTGTCCTCGTTAATTTCGGATGTTGCAGCCTTGATTTCATTTGCTGCTCAAATGATTCTTCAGTCAATTTAACTTCCCCCTGTTTATATTACATTCATAGTAAATTCCATTCTGAATAAACGAAAAGAAAAGATTAGGAGAGATAGTTGGACTGATACATCATGACTTCAATGAACCCGGACGTATCTGGAGAAATATCCATCGCAGCATAATCCATCACGCCAGCAGGTGGATAGGATCTGATTTTTTCAGCTAAATAGTTTTTTAGAGGTACCCCATCATCAACCTGATGAGGAAGCGAAGAGGTTTGAGAGAGTATCATGTCAATACCCGTCAAGTGCGAGGTATCAGCTTTTAACTCCTCCTTACCGTTGACATCGTGGTAGTTCAAACCATGCGATTGCTGAAGTCCTGCCAGAAAAACAAGTAAAAAGCATATAGAAACTTTCCTCACACATTTCCCCCCTTCCGCATTCATTCATATTTAAATTATACCTTATTGCATTCATCAGGCAAATTCTGTGAACCACGGCTCCTTTTCCAGGAGCTTGCTTCCAGTTCCACTGATAAAGGACTTTTACCCCTTCTTACAGAATCTATCCTATATAGACAAATAGAAAGGAGAACCACCATGTACATCCCTCAACATTTTAAAATCACTGAGAAATCGATTGCCTTTGACATCATAAAGGACCACGGATTTGCGACACTCTTTTCCCAACAAAACGGGATGCCCTCTGCCACTCACTTGCCGTTACTGTTGAACAAGGAGAAGACCCATTTATATGGGCACTTCGCACGACCAAACCCTCAGTGGAAAGAAATCGACACCCAAACCGTCATGGCGGTTTTTCACGGACCGCATTGTTATATCTCCCCCTCCTGGTATGAGACGGATAAAGCAGTGCCCACCTGGAATTACGTGACTGTTCATGTATATGGGCAAGTCGAGCTTGTGGAGGATGAAGAGGAAGTAATGGAATCCCTGCAGGAATTGGTGACCAAATATGAAGCTCCTGACAGCTCCTACAAACTTGTGGATATCGATTCCAACTACCTCGCTGGCATGAGCAAAGGAATCCAAGCCTTCAGACTGCACATCACGAAAATCGAAGGAAAAGCGAAATTAAGCCAAAACCATCCAGCGCACCGCCGGGAACGGGTTATCGAGAAATTGGAACAAAATCCCCGTACGGATGAGCAGGAGATTGCGGGGTGGATGAAGTGGGTGCTTGCATAGGAGTGGAAGGGCTTGATGGTGTTTGATTTCTGACGGGAATCTCGCCGTGAACCACATGAACCACCGGGACAGGCAATGGTTCACTCAGCCGCGAAAGCTGTCCCTTCGGCTTCAGATAACCTCCATATCTTTACTCATTCATCCTATACATATGAACCCTACAAAGAATAAAGCCAGTCCCCCACAGGTTACTGGCTTTTCTCCACCTCAGATGAAACCGGAGGAATCGTCTTGATTTTCTTGATGAAATAATAATGTTTGTACAGGGCGAGCCCTATTAGAAGGACTCGAACGAGCAGGATGTCCACAAACACGATAGAAAGCAGAATAAAGAAATCCGCCGTCATGTTAATTCGAATCTTCTCTTTCCGGGTCATCCCCTTCTTTTGAAGGAATGCTTCAACATATTTCTCATATATGGCTGTGCTCTTAAGCCAGCGCTCCATCCTCCTGGAACCCTTGGCAAAGCAATAGGCTGCAAATAAATAAAACGGTCCGCCCGGCAGAACAGGAAGCACAGTGCCGGCAATCCCGACTACAAGGGAGATTGACCCAAGCAGTATAAACAAGATACTCTTCATTTTTTTAAGTGTCATGATCCATTTCCCCTACAATCGATATATTAATAGTCCATTTAACTTCATTGTACTATAAATATAGCAGGGACAGCCATGGGGACAGCTCCCCCGGCACATAATAAACGGCATGTTTCAATGCAGTAATACCTACGCCCTAAACGTCACTCCCAGCTTCTCCCCCAAACCATAATAATGCCGGAAATTATAGATTAACGGACTCCACTTATCCGGATTTATATGGTTTTCTTCTATTATCATGTTTTCATGCGCATGAACATGTATGGCTTCTGTTTCCACGATTGAAAAATCCTCAGAATAGTCCGGGACCCGGACCGCGTTGACTTTCGCTTCAATTTGGATTGGGCATTCAAGGATTCTTGTGGGCTGGACCGTTTCAGATTCGACCGCAGTTAATTTACTTGTTTCATATTTTTCAGGGTTATATGTAAATCCGTGTATCCTTTTCTCCTCAGGCACGGGATATTTACCTGTATAGGGTGCGAGGCTCTCAACGTTTTTCCAAAGGTTTGGTCCGGGGATGTTGATGACACATTCAGGATGACGCTTCACATTTTCAAAGGCTTTCCCTCCCACCCCGAGTCCGAGGATGATGTAATTCCCCAAGGCCCATGAGGATGACAGCGGACTAATATTCACTGTACCATCTTCATTTAAGGTTGTGAGCAAGATGACCGGTGTACCATAATATAATATTTTGGGCTGTATCTTTTTTGTTTCAGTTTCAACGAACACTTTCTCCATTTCTATTACCTCCTTCAATTTATACACATATTGTAATTGAAGAACACTTCCATTATCATCGAAATATGGATTACATAGGAGGGATCGTATGAATACAAGTCCGAATATCGCTTCAGTGGCTGCATTGATCAGTGAGCCGTCACGTGCCGCCATCCTGACGGCTCTATTGGATGGAAGGCTGCATCCTGCCAGCAGCCTTGCTTATATAGCAGGAATCAGTCCACAAACGACAAGTTTTCACCTGAAGAAAATGGTTGAGGCAGATGTCATCAAAGTCGATCAACAGGGACGGCACCGCTATTATGGATTGAAAGATCATGAAGTCGCCTCGGTGTTAGAAACGTTTCTATCAATCGCCCCAAAGATCGAGATGAAATCATTCAGGCAAGTAACGCAGGACAAAGCGGTGAGATATGCCAGAACATGCTACGATCACCTCGCAGGCAGTCTCGGGGTCAAAATGACGGATTCTTTACTCAGAAGCGGATGTATTGAAGAACATGAAGAAACTTTTGTCCTGACCGAACAAGGAGAAGAGCTGTTTGCATCCCTTGCCATCGATCTGAAAGCAGCGGAAAAAAAGCGCCGCACCTACATCCATAAATGCCTGGACTGGAGTGAACGGCGCCATCACATTTCCGGAGCCCTCGGAAATGCAGTCTTGGAAAAATTCCTGGAGTTAAACTGGGTCCGCCGGTTGCCGGATACCAGAGCCATTAAAGTAACGGATGTTGGGAAAAAGAAGCTGGAGGCAGTCTTTGGTATTACGTTATGAGTGTTTAGATGCCCTGGCAAACAATTGGACTTACCACATTTGTCTACACTAAAACCAACAAAGCACGGCGTGACAGGGTACCTGTCCTGGGCCCTGCCCGTGATCAGCCCGGGACAACGTACCTGTCCCCCCTGTCCCAATTACTCAACCTCTTCCAAGTTAACAATCATCATATGCTCTTCCTCCACAAGTCCGGTATGATAGCTCGAACCATTTACGGCGCTGTCGAGGAACGTTTCCTCTCCGTTTTCGTCAAGGGGGATCCATTGGAAGCCGGGATAAGAGCGATGGACAACTTCCCTTGGGTTCCCTTCAGCCCCCGATTCCACCACAGCTGTCCAATCGTCCGGCAGCTTCATGACACCGTACGGATGCTCCCGGAAAGAGACTTCCTTCTTCAACTGGATACTGGGATCGTATTGATGCCGGTCTCCTGAGACTGACCAATACCGCTCTCTGACAAAAAAGAAATTCAGTGTATCCAGGCTTTCTTCTGCAGGGTCGATATTCCAGACAATCCGATAGGTTGCCGGATCATCGGGGTCCACTTTCCATATCTTCGGTTCCCCATTTGTACGGACGCTTCCGAGTTTCCATTCATGATGTTTCCAGACCCAGCTGCTGACACCATAGATTCCATCTTTTGATGTGAAAGGTGCAACTGCATGCTCGTTGTCGACCATGATCGTCTCCTGGATTTCCCAGGCATCCGCTTCTGGCAGCAATCCATTGATCTCCGTTATCATCTGGTCTTGACCCGGCAGAGCATTGGGTTCAGAAAAATAGAACCAGTAGATGGCTAGAGATCCCCCAAGCAAAAGGAGGACAGCACCCGCTATGATGGCTTTCTTTTTCCCAGTCACCTTGCCATCCCCTCCTGTAGAATAGATTGATTGAACCTGAAATAGGATTGTTCGTCAGGAGTGGTGATGAGAATCCCTTTCCCGTCATCTTCCAAATAGATGACAGGCTTCACTCCGCTGCCCCACTTAGATGAAACCCCAATCAACTGATACGGAAAGCGCTCGTTTTTGTTCCGTTTGCCTTCAGATTTCCGGTACATCTGGTTATACCATACGTCGCTTTCCACTTTTTCCTGGTCCATTGAAGGCAGCTGGTCTATTAATCTATCTTTATCCAGGATCAAACCATCTTCCCCCGACGGATGAATAGCGACAACTGATGCATTATCCGCATCCGCAATATGCGTCGCTGCATCGCTTTCGGGATAGACCAACGAATAGAGCGGAATCGAAATCAGTGTAGCCGCAAGAAAGACGAAATTCGAGGCAAACCCCAGCCAGGCAAACGACCGGTATTTGTCCCACCTGTCTTCCTTCCTCTTTAAGATTCCATACAAAATCCAAACACCAAGCGGTAAAATTGGGATCTTCACTAACTCTCCGGACAACTCCCAGTTGATCGTGAATGTGACGATCCCTGCAAGCGTGGCAACTGCAGCCTTCCACCACCTGGGTTTCACCTGCTGTCTTCTATAGATTTTTAAAACCAATAATCCTATGAGTACCCACGACAAAACATACAACCCAATGGATACTGCATCGGTGACATAATTAAAATTAAGCATTTTTCCCCTTCCCTTTCTTCTAACGAATCACAGATCACTTCCAATAAACCTCTATTCTAACATTAAATTCCAACTGCCAAAAGAACGTCCCAGCTATATTAAAGCGATACTGCAGGAATTTACACTCCTTATGGTAAATATTATGTAAGAGCGATGTGTTAACCGGGGGAGTAGAAATGAAATCTTTCATTAAAAAAACTAAGTTCTTTGATTTATATTCTTTAGGTGACGGGGTGTATGCAGCGATTTCCATTCCAGGGCGAGGTGCCTGGAGTAATGCGGGAATTGTCGATCTGGGGGATGAAGTGCTGGTTTTCGATTCATTCACCACCCCTTCTGCAGGTCTTGAATTAAGGAAACAGGCTGAACTCCTTACTGGAAAAAAGGTGAAATATCTGATCAACAGCCATTACCATGGGGATCATGTTTTCGGTAATCAAGCATACAGTGATACAATCATTATTTCCACTGCTTTGACAAAGGAATGGTGCAAAGAAAAAAACAAACTGGATGATGTGGAGAAAGAAATCCAAGAAACGAAGGAATATCTGCATCAGCTGCACAAACAAATAGAACTCACTCAAGACACCATCCTCAAAGCCAGCCTGACAAATCAGCACAACGAAATGTCCAGAGTGCTGAATGACTTACCTCATATGCAAATCATTTTGCCGAATGTACTGTTTGAAGAAAAACTGATTATTGAAGGATCAAAACGAAAAGTTGAATTGCAGTGTCTTGGTGGAGGACATACCATAAGTGACACATTTATGCTTTTACCGGAAGATAATATTGCCTTCATGGCTGATTTACTGACAGAAAACCTGCATGTACCCATTTATAACCCTGAGAGTTTCATTACCATGTTGAAAAAAGTAAAGGAAATGGACATAGACCTATTTGTCCCGGGGCATGGAAATATCAGCAATGAAGACCTTCTGGATAAAGTAGAGGGGTACATTTCTTTCATTAAGCAAGAATCGATGAAAGCACTTAACAATAAAATCTCGTTGCAGAAATTTATTTCTGACTTCAAACTCCCTCCTGAATATATGGAATGGACAGGCGTGAATGGAATCAAAGTCAACCTTTCAAGTGTATATACATTTTATGCCGGTCAGGGGCGTGACTAGGTACCTTTCCTGGACCTTGCCCGGGATCAGCCCGGGACAACGTACCTGTCCCCACTGTCCCTGAACATAAAAAAGAACCTGCCCCCTCCGCGTGAATTGCGCAGCGGGGCAGATCCTTATCATTCAGCATCATTTCAGGTGAAAAGCTAAACCCTAAATATTCTCCTGCTTCAACCCTTCAATGATGTTTTCTTTCTTGATCTTCCCGATTGAGTACAGCATGGCTGAGCTGACGATGATGAAGATCGCGATGATGACGAAGAGGATATCGATCCATGGCAGTTCGAATCCGTATTCGAAGGTTTCGCCGACCGATTTGTGGATCAGGTACATGACTCCGATACTGACCGGCAGCCCGAATAGCAGGGCATTGACGCCGTAGAAGATGCTTTCATAGTTGATCATTTTATTGAAGCCTTTAGGTGTCATCCCCACTGATTTCAACATGGCGAATTCCCTTTTTCTCAGGGAGATGCCGGTTGAAATGGTGTTGAATATATTCGCGATTGAAATCAGTGAAATCAAGGTGATGAATCCGTACGTGAAGACGGACAGGAACAGGATCATCTGTTCTTCCTGCTGCCGGTTCTCGAACACATTGTAGATATACAGATTCGATGGGACCACTTCTTCAAGGGCTTTCTGGGTCTTCATCGGATCGGAGCTCTTCATGAAGATCTGGCTCCGGACTTCATGTTCCATCTTTGAATCAATCATCTCTTCGAGTGTATCCATCGGCACGATGATGTCCAATCCGCCGATCATGGCTGTCCGGATGCCCATCGGCACTTGATCCGTCACTGCCCCGATTTCAACAGAGCCAAATGGCATTGTTTTGTTGGTTGTATAGTTCGTGAACATCAAGTCTAGCTCATCTCCCGGTCCGGCTTCGATGGAATTTGTTTCGACAAACTTAGTCGTGATCGGATCCCGGTAGGAAATCTCATCGATGACGATGGCGGCCGGTTTCTCAGGATCGGAGAACTTCTGAAGGTCCGCGCCTGCCTTTTCCGCATATTCCTCAAAACTTTGTTCATCCAATCCGTAGAAATTAACGTAGTATTGATAGCTGCCATCTTCAAGAGGGATGTTTTCCCGCTCGATCATACTCTTCAATTCTTCCGGAAATTTTTCTTCTTCAACATGAGACGTCAACTGCAGGCTATTATGCAGGCTGTGACTTGTCACACTGTCGAAATGAGCCAGTTCTTCCAGCTGCTCGGCATCATTGCTGTCCCCGGATATTTGGATGTCAAAATCGACTCCGTCCTGTGACATCACCACTGATTTCTTCAGATTATCGGTAAAAAAGGAGACCGATAAGAACAGGACGATACTGACGACGAGGGAGATGATCGTTGCATGGTATCTCTTTTTATTTCGCTTCAAGTTCTTCAAGCCGATCTCCGCTTCCAGTCCGAATAATTTCCGGACGAGCTTGGAAGTCTTGACCGTTTTACCGGACAATTTGATGTCCTGAGTCTGCCTGATGGCATCGATCGCCGAGATCTTCGATGCCTTCCGTGCAGGGATATACGTCGAGATGAAAATCGTGGCGACGGAAATCAGGCAGGAGACAAGGACCGATGAAGGCGTCACGACGACCTGGAGTTTCTCGGATATGCCCAATGCCCCGTCAATATAAGAATTGATGAACCAGAAGGTGGCTGCGATCCCGCCGATTCCGGCCAGCAGGCCAAGCGGGATGCTGACGACACCGATGGCAGCCCCTTCGAAAAAGACGGAGTTCCTCTTCTGTTTCTTCGTTGCCCCGACACTTGACAGCATCCCCAGATGTCTGGCGCGCTCGGATACACTGATGGCGAAAGCGTTATAAATGAGTGAAACGGACCCGATGATGATGACCGCCATGATGATCCCGAGTAGGGAGAACAAAGTGAAGCGCAGATTGTCATCGTTCGTCACTCCGTAGTAGCGAAGCAATTCGGTGTTGAATCCCACTTTCTCGATGCCATTCTGTTCCGCCAGTTTTTGTGCGTGGTCGAATAGCGATCCGTTCACTTTATCGAGTACGACAACCGCATTGACTTTATCCGATTTCTTCAGGGAGTCCTGATCGACATAACCGATCATCGTGTACCCCGGCGACCATGTCGGCTCCCAGGATGGACGTTTGATGATTCCGGTTACGGTCAACGTTTCAGTCGATTCAACAGTAAGCTCTTCCGTAATCCCATTTTCATCACGCTGCAGCGGGTCATTCTGGCCCAAATTCTGACTTTCCCCCGGCAGCAACCGGGTGCCGATGTCCAGGGTGATCTGATTACCAATCTCATACTCCACTCCCGCATCTTTCTCGATATGATCGGAAATGACCACCTCGTTTTCAGCTGAAGGCAGACTCCCTTCAATCAATTCGATTGGAAACTGCTTCAAGCCCTGCTCGTTATATTTTTTCAAAAACAGGTAGGGCCTTTCTTCCACCTTGGCCCCTTCCAGTTTTGCGTAGCCGCTGTCGTCCGTGAGGATCAGCTTGTCTGTGGCTTCATCCTTTGCAATCGCATCGATTTGTTCAGCCGTGACGTCCCCATACTGAACATGCCATTCGCCATTGTCGGCAATGGACTGCCTTTTCATTATGTCCAGAAACGACACGCCGAGCGTCGCAACGGCCATGATCATCGACACCGAGATGATCACTCCGATGATGGTCACGAGGGTCCTTCTTTTGTTTTCCTTAAGATGCCTTAACGTCAGTTTGTTGATGATGTTCATGGACGGATCACTTCATCTTTAGCGACCCTTCCATCTGCGATTTCAATCACCCGGTCTGCCTGCAGTGCGATCCGTTCGTCATGAGTGATGACGATCAGCGTCTGATTGTATGTTTTATTGAACATTTTCAATAACTCGATGATTTCATGACTGTTCTTGCTGTCGAGGTTCCCGGTCGGCTCGTCCGCCAATATGATGGCTGGATTGCTGATCAGTGCGCGCCCGATCGATACGCGCTGCTGCTGTCCACCTGACAACTGGTTCGGCAGATGGTTCATCCGCTGCTCGAGCCCCAAAGTCGATACGATCGACATCAATTGCTTGCTGTCCACTTTATGCTGGTCCAATAACATCGGCAGCGTGATGTTTTCTTCGACCGTCAAGATCGGAATCAGATTATAGAACTGATAGATCAGTCCGATCTGTCTTCTTCGGAAAATCGCGAGCTGTGTTTCGTCCAGTTGATAAATATCGGTATTGTCGATGAGGACTTTCCCGCTTGTCGGCCGGTCGACACCGCCCAATAAATGAAGCAGGGTGGACTTCCCTGATCCCGAAGGACCGATGATTGCCACAAATTCACCTTTATTCACAGAAAAGGAGACATCATCCAATGCCTTTACTGCCGTTTCCCCCTTGCCGTAGATCTTAGACAGATTTTCGATTTGTACTATACTCATTTTGTACCTCCATGATTTCGATGTTAACCTCAGTATATCTGCCTAATATGACTTTAAAGTGACTCGAAAGTGACAATCTATTCACTTCGGGATTTCGTTTTTCTTATAAAATTTAATCGAGAACTCGGTGCCATTCCCTTTTTCACTTCTGACCTCAAGATCCCCCTGCTGACTGGTGATGATGCTGTAAGCCATCGCGAGCCCGATCCCGACACTGTCCTCCCCTGCATTCTTTCCTTTGTAGAAACGCCTGAATATGTAAGGCAGATCTTCTTTCGGGATCCCCGACCCATCATCGGCGATCCTGATTTCGGTGAAAAGAGGATTTTCCTCGAATGAGATGGAAATCTCCCCACCATTCCCGGTATGCTCTACACCATTCTTTAATAGATTGATGAGTGCTTCGGCAGTCCAGCGTAAATCGCCCGTAAAAGCGGCCTGATCATCGCCGCTCACGGTAAGCGTCTGTTCTTTAATATCCATCGGGATCAAGACAGGCTGAATGGACCGATCGATCAATTCCCGTACGGTCACCTTGTCCTTTTTAAACTCGATGGTACCTGCATCGATCTTTGATAATTTCAGCAGGGAAGAGACCAGCCACTCAATTCGATCCAGCTGCACGCGGATGTTCTCAGTGAACTCGGCCCGTTTTGCTCCTTCCAACTTACTGTCACTGAGGAGGTCGGCCATCACCATCATCGACGTGAGGGGAGTCTTCAGCTGATGCGAGATATCCGAGAGTGCATTCGTTAACGCAAGCTTGTCCCGTTCCAGATACGAACGGCTCTCGGACAGCATCAAGGTCACTTTATATATGTCATTCTTTAAAATACTCAGCTCTCCCTCGTAGTTATCCCTGAGGTCAAGGCTGCCATCCCCGCTGCTGATCCTGCGCAAATACCCTGAAAGCTTCTCTATTTCGCTGTAACGCCATCTCGTGAAAAAGAAGCAGCAGGCAGTGAGTAGAGCCGAGGTGATGAACACAACGGCTGCCGCCTGAACGGACAGCAGAAAACCAGTCACTGCCGTCCCTGCGAGAGTGATGAATCCAAGGATGGAGAAAAACAGCTGGATCTCCCGGTTCCTCCACATCTCAATCACCCGCCTTGTATCCCATACCGCGTATGGTCTTGATGATCTTCGGCTGCTGCGGATCGTCTTCAAGCTTCTCCCGCAGGCGCTTGATATACACGGTCAGCGTATTGTCGTTCACAAAATCACCGGCCACATCCCAAATCCGGTCGAGCAGCTGGGCCCGTGTCAGAACTTGTCCGACATGGTTGGCAAAGATGAGCAGCAGCCTGTATTCCAGAGCAGTCAGGATGATCTCCCCGCCATGCTTATAGACCTTTCCTTCCAGCGTATGAATGCGGATATCACAGATGTCCATCCACACATTCGGCTGAGCCGGCTGTTTCTGATAACGGCGGAGCACTGAACGGATCCTCGACAGCAGCTCCCGGATGCGGAACGGCTTCGTGATATAATCATCCGCACCCATATCAAGGCCCATCACCACATTCACCTCATCATCAAGCGCCGTCAAAAAAATCACCGGCTTATCCCCCTGCTTCTTCACCTGCTCACATAACTCATATCCGCTCCCGTCCGGCAGCGACAAATCAAACAAACACAAATCAACCTCATCCAGACGATCCGCGATCACCGTCTTCGCTGACCCTGCATCATAACAAAGAACCGTCTCATACCCCTCCTGCCGCAAGGAATATTCCAATCCCGCCGCAATCGTCCGATCATCCTCCACCAGCAACATCCTCATACACAAACACCCCAATCTCTCCACTAATCATTACCCATATAGTACCACGGAGCGGGACAGGGGGTCAGGTCCCTTGTCCCGGTTGGACCGGTTCCTCGCTGGGACACCGGGTCAGGTCCCTTGTCCTCTTGGGCTGGCAGCCGGTCCCTCGTGAAAGTTCCCTCGTGGTGAGCGCTGGATTAAGTTGTTTCCAGCCAGCAAACCCACCTCCCCTTTAATCTTGTCAAATTTGTCTTTTTTCAGCTAACTAACATGCAGTGCCGGCTGAAATTAAGCATAAAAAAAGGGACTGGTCCCCGCTGCATGAATTTCGCAGGGAATCAGCCCTCTTTTACTTTCAAAGAAAAAACTATCTAAAACAACCAAAAACGGCTTGATTTTCACACATGTTCGTAACCGCCGCTGCTCATAGAAGCAATAAATGACCAATATCGACTCTTTATTCATCAAATCGAATAAAATCGGACACTAACAGCCGCGTGGCCATAAGAATATTATCGATTTCTTAAGATCTATTATCGACTTTAAAACTTTTATTATCGAAAACATGCTAATGTAATCGAACTGGTCTCATTAAAATTACTTTTGACCTTTTATTATCCAGCCGCCTGTCCAGTTAGTATCAATCCGCACACCCACACACGCAACCTTACCGAACCCCGGTTTCATCCAATCCAACAACCAAAACCACACCTAACACCGTACATACCGCCGCTTAAACCCGATCTTCCCGCGTTCCACTTCCTTCTGGATATTTTCCGAAGCTTTCAGGATGCTGTTCTTTTTCTTCTCGCGTATCATTTCGACCGGTCCGATCTCATTCGCGATTTGGACTGCCTTTTCATGGAGCGGCACATAAGAAACCCCTACGGTCGTCACGAAATTGTTCATCGCGGATTTGGTCCGTTCCGGTGCATCGTGAATGGTTTCTTTCACTTTTTCCAGCATCCCCGCAAGCTTTTCTGTCGAGAATTCCTCATCCTTCCGGTTCCCGAGCAGCCAGCAGTAGCAGCTCCAGCCCCCCGACATCCTCAGCTCTTCACCGCTTGCGATCCATTTATCGGCGACTTCCTGTGCAATGTCTGCTTCTGCAAGCGTCACAGCCACGACATAGTCGGACAGCATATAGAAATACGCCCCGTCCATCCAACGGTCGAAATCCGCCTCGGTCATGGCCTTCGGATCAGCGATGACGCCTGCAAAGTACATGGCGTCGTAGTTCCCGGTGGCGTAAAGCTCCTCCGCCAGCTCCTGATCGATTTTGATTTTCTTCGCGATCGGTTTCATTCCACCTGTCGCACAGCCGAACAGCGGCTCCTTTGCCCCGTTAGATATGTACATCTTCTTCATCCGTTCCTTGCCGAGCGCTTCAAGTTCCTCCATCACCGTTTGGGCATCCATCTTATTTATCACTTCTTTGGATTTTTTCTTCCCAGCACCCCCGTCTCCGCCTTTACTGGTGCCCGCAAACGACAACCCTTTCTCGCTAAGAGCCTCACTCAGGATCCTGACCGCTTTCGGTCCGACCCCGTGAATCTTCAGAATATCGGCTTCGGTCACATCGGTGAACTGTTCAAGCCGGTAATACCCTGCATGATGAAGCTCCCGGTTCGCAGGCTTGCTCATCTTGGGCAATTCACTTTGTGGCACAGTTTCATTAGTCATATCCAATTCCTCCTCATTGCTTTCGTGTTTAGTATAAGTATTCTCGTTAAGCGGTGCTGTTCCTTTTTTCTCTGTTAAAAATAAAAGCGAAGATGGCCGGTGGATGCTAAAAAGCACCGCATGATGCGATGCTCTTCCTAAATAGTATGACCTGACTTCACAATCTCCCATTAATCCTCATTCGATCATACACTCTCCTGATTGTTAAGATCAGTCCGATGATGAAGATCACGGCCAGTAAAACCGCCGCTGCCGGCCAGATACCGAATGCGTCCAGCGTGGTAGAGCTATTGTCTTGGAGCATCGGGACAATAAAGAAAAAGCAGCCGATCACAGCTGCTGCTGCAAATTGCGGGATCAGCCGCAGAAAGAATCTCCAGGCCGGCTGTTGTCTGCGTCTTTCCACCCAACTCCTGCTCCTCAGTATTCCCCTGCCTCCCAATAGGAGATAAATCAAAGTGATCACACCAAGTGAACCATCAATGATTGTAGGGAGCGGCGCTTTTATTTCAGGCTGTTCTCCCCCGGTCAACCGGATGATGCCTGAACTGATTTCATACGCATGTTCCCGTGAAGGAGTGAAGCTGTTCAGCAGAACGGCAACGGCATAGCCGCTTCCCGGGACGATGTCCTGCTGGGTTTGATAGGTACTCAATGCACCGCTGTGCGAAATGCGGGGAGGTTCCACGTTCTCTGAACTCAATGACCAGCCGAGGCCGTATTTCTCACTGCCGGGCTGTGGTGAATAAGATTCTTCCACTAATTCCTCCGACAGCAATGGCTCTCCTGTTTCCGTCTTCCCATCGTATGTGTGCATGGAAAGCCACTTCCCCATATCTGCTGCTGTCGAGACAACTCCTCCCGAGCCCATGAACATCTTTTCAAGCTCCGTCCACGGGATTGCCGTCCCATAGGCAGTGACATATCCTTTCGGCAATTCTTCTACGGAATCTCCGGAATTCACAGCCGTTAGCGAGTCATCCATCTCAAGGGGGGAGAATATCTTTTTCTCAAGATAATCCGCGAACTCGATTCCACTCACTTTTTCGACTAAGTAAGCGAGGATCCAGTAGTTCGGATTGCTGTAAGCGTATTTTTCTCCCGGGTCCGATTGAAGTTTCAAGTCATGTAAGCGTTCCACGCCTGCTTCCAGATCATTGGCCGGAGCAACAATGGTTGGATTCGGGATCCCCGAGGTGTGACTCAAGAGTTGGCGGATGGTCACCTCTCCCCATCTCGGATCATCAGGCTGCACGTCCGGAAGATGATTCACTACCGCGTCATCCAAGCGAATCTTCCCTTCATCAACCAGCTGCAGAACGGCAAATGCCGTAAATGATTTGGAAACGGATCCGATCCTGAGAGGTGATGCCGCTGTCAAAGGGTTCCCCTCACTATCATGTCCATATCCTTTTTCGTACACTACCCTTCCATCTTTCACAATCACGATCGACGCCCCGGGCAGTCCGTTCCGCTCGATATAATCCGTGACAAATCCATCCACATCGGAAGGATCGACTGACTTTGCCGCCATCATTGATGATGGCACGTTCATCAGAATGAATGCCAATAGAAACATAACACCTAACTTCTTACACATATCAATTACTCCATTCCCAATCTAGTCTTCTTTCTCCACTGTTTCCCATTTACAAATTATCGACAACTGCCCTTCATGCAGCTGTCCGTATACTTTCCCGTTCATTTTCTCCATGAAGCCCTTCACAATGGACAATCCTAATCCGGTACCTTTGCCGGCTCGGGAACGATCCGCCATATAAAAGCGGTCAAACATCCGCTGCACATCTTCATCAGACAAGGAAGGTGCAGCATTGTCCACACTTAATTCCGCTCTCCCATCATGCTCCTCCAAACAGATGGTGATTTCCCCTTCTGAGTGGCTGAGGGCATTGGAAACCAGATTTTCGATCACTCTTGTCACCGCAGAACCGTCTGCAATGATGAATACATCATGCTCAGGTAAATGTATCACCGGCATTTTCTTTTTCTCATTAAAGCGGTCGTAAAAACTCATCAGCACATCGATGGCGGCCGATTTCAAGTTGATCCGTTCCCATTTCAGCGGTTGATCTGTGGATTCAATCAGACTCAGTTCAAAGAAATCATTCAGCAATGACTCCAGCTTAATTGCCCGTTTGTGTGCGGTCGCCAACAATTCTTTTCTCTCATCCCCCGTTATTTCCTCCGCTTCGGCCAGCTGGATAAAACCCCTGATAGATGTCAACGGAGTTCTTAAGTCATGAGACATATTGGCGGCTGCCTGCTTTTGTTCATGTTCGAAATGAATCCTCCGTGCCTGTTCAGTCACGTACAGATCAATCAGTTTATTGATTTCACTGCCCAGCTTTTCAATATCTTTATCCAAAAGGGACAGGTCCACTTTTTTATTCGACTTCCGGCTGGTATAGACATCCAGTTGCCTGCTTATGTTTTTCACTTCTTTTTTCAAGGAAAAAAGGCGGATGAATAGAATACCGATAACGATCAATAGGATGATTGCTGCATATATCATTTGCTTCCACCCGCTTTTCTTAGTTCATTTCTTTTCGATTAAATAGAAAGATTCCGCATGATGTGATGACGATGAGTTCGACTGCGCCAATTGCAATGGACGTTACTACCTCACCGGTTGACATCGAAATCTTAAAGGCGTCACTGAATTGATAAAAGAACGTATGCTCATACAAAAATCTGATTATCGGCTCAGAAGTCAGTTTCTCGATCGCAAACATCACAATGGAGAGTAAAAGTGTGAATAGAATGGTCTTTCCACTATCTTCCGTTACAACAGCAATCAGTAATACGATGGATGTAAAGCACAGAAATTGAAGAGTGAATAAACAATAGGCCCGTTCAAGATACATCACCGAAGAGGGACTGAATATCTCCCCGTATCCGGTGATGGTGACCGTGATCAGCGCCGTTACCAATGGAATCACAATCGCAGCGAGAATGGAAGCAAGCGAGAAGACAAGAAGTTTCGCCAGATAAATATATGATCTTCTATTGCCGCTCAATAATTGATTCTTGATTACACCGCTTTGTGAAAAATCCGTGGCGATATAATAGCCAGCCACCGTACTGACGATCAAATTAAAGAATAATGGCAGTTTAAATGGAGACAGAGCGTTCAATTCACTCAATCCGGCCTGATCGAATTCAGTCCCTGACAACTGCCACCAGTCAAAGATAATGAGAAGGTGCAGCAATGCACTAAGTCCTGTGACCGTTCCGGCTACGACCCAGAATGTTTTATTCCGGTACAATTTGTAGAATTCTGCCTTCATCAGATTACTCACCTGCTGCACCCCCCACCAGCTTTGAAAAATAACTCTCAAGGCTGTCGCCGTTTTGCGAAAGATGTTCAATGACAAGTCCACTATTCATCAATGCCATAGAGACCTTTCGTACATCATCAACATGATGATAAAGGTGGATCGTTCCATCCTGCATGACTTCAAAATCAGTGGTGGCCAACGTTTCTTCCAATACAGCCGCACCCTTTGACGGCTGATCGACTTTTATCCGGATGTGCCGCCTGCACTTTTCATCCAGCTCTTTCCCCGTCAATTCCTCCAGCAATTTTCCCTTGTGGATGATGCCAAAACTCGTAGCAAGTTGATGGAGTTCACTCAGGATATGGCTCGAGATCAAGACGGTCAGCCCTTTTTCACGATTTAATTTCTTCAGTAATCCCCTCAATTCCACGATTCCCATCGGGTCCAGTCCATTCGTCGGCTCATCGAGAATCAAGAATTCCGGTTCACTCAATAATGCGATACCAAGTCCCAGCCTTTGTTTCATTCCAAGTGAAAAGTGCTTCGTTTTTTTCTTGCCTGCATTCGCAAGACCGACCAGCTCAAGCGTTTTTCCGATACACTCTTTTCCCGGTATCCCTTTTTGCAATCGATGGACTTCCAGGTTTTCATATGCGCTCATATTTGCAAAAAGAGCAGGATGTTCTATGATCGCCCCCATCCTTTTCTGTGCAAGGGTGATTTCCTTCGGGTTATCGCTGCCAAATCGTTCGATCGTTCCTTCCGTTGGAAAAGTAAGCCCGGTCACTAAACGCAGCAATGTTGATTTCCCGGCACCATTTTGACCGATGAAGCCATATATCTCCCCTTTTCGAATGGTGATATTGATATGTTCAATGGCGAAATCATCTTTATATTTTTTTGACAGGTTGTGTGTTCTGATGATGTGTTCACTCATGCTCATTAGCCTCCCTCATTTGTCCTTCATACAGAATGACGGATAAATCGTAAGAAAAGCTTAAGGTAAATCTTAAGAATACCTTAAGATTTTAGCCGGTAGCCCATCCCCCATATCGTTTCGATATACTCTTCATCAGGATTTGCTTTTGAGAGTTTATTTCTCAAGTTGCTCATGTGAACGTTCACCGTGTTATCGTCCCCATGGTAAGGCTCATTCCATACACTTTCAAACAGATTGGATTTTGAGAACACTTTCGCGGGAGACATCATGAGGAGGACTAATATCGCGTATTCACGGCCAGTCAATAGAAGCATTGTTTCATTCACCATGACTGTTTTCGCTTCAGTATCAATGCGAATATCTTTATACGATAACGAATCTCCTCCTGTGGCTTCATATGTATGTCTGGATCTCCTCAGCAGAGAATCAACCCGTGCAGATACTTCTTCCACATCAAAAGGCTTTGAAATGAAGTCATCTGCACCAGATCGCAGACAATCAATCTTTGTCTGCTGCTCACTTTTAGCCGAAATAATGATGATCGGGACCGGACCCTTCGATCTGATTTCTGCAAGAACCTCCTCGCCCGTCATTCCAGGGAGCATCAAATCCAGCATCACCAGATCCCATCTCTTCTGTTCCAAATAAATCAGCGCTTCCGTCCCGGAATAAGCAGCCTGAGGAACGTAATGACTCTTCTCAATGATCCTGCATAACAATCGATTGATATCATTATCATCTTCAACGACCAGAATATTGATTGGTGTAGGTGTTGTCGACATGCTTGGATTCCTCCTAATTGGTATCCTGTTTAGTAGTAGTATTCTCGTTAAGCGGCGCTGTACCTTTTTTCCCTGCAGAAATAGTGCCATGGGGACAGGTACCTTGTCCCGTTTTATACAGAAAAAAAGAGCTGCCACGATGACAGCCCTTTCCTTGCACTTTATGTTTCACTGCTCAACACAGGCTTGCCCGCTTCGATCAAGACCTGGTCGCGTCCGAGCATGACAGAAAGCATGATCGTCAGAAGTCCGGTTCCTATAAGGAGCCATTCGATGTCGATGATGTCAGCAACCGGACCGAAGATAAGCATTCCGATCGGCATCATCGAAGTCGAGATCATTCCCATCACCCCGAACACCCTTCCGAGATAATTCTCTTCAATTTTCTCCTGCAGCAGCACCATGGTCGGTGTGTTGAAAATCGGCATCGCCACTCCGAACAGCACCATGAACACCAGATACATCCAGAAAATCGGGACGATGCCGAGCGAAAAGGTGCAGAACCCCATGATCAGACTTGCGAACGTCATCGTCGCGATTTTATTTTTAAAACCGCCCCAGGCAGCGATGATCCCGCCGCCTGCCATCATGCCGATCGAGAAGGCGATCTCGATGGCGGTCAGCTTCCAGATATCATCGCCGAAACTTCTCGTCACCTGCAGCGGCGTCAAAAAGGCTGCAGGAGCCATCAACACAAAGAAGATGGAGAAGAACAGGAAGAACTTCTTCAGAAACCCGTGGCTGTTCACGTATTGCAGCCCTTGCTTAAAGTCACTGAAATAGCTCGTCGTTTGCTTTTCCGCTGCCTTCTGATGCACTGAAATCTTCACGAAGGCCATCAGTGTGAAGATGGCAATCGCTGCCGTAATCACATCGATGAAAAAGATGATTTCAATCGAAGACATCGCGAGCAGTGCCGCACTGACCATCGGAGCCACAAACATGATGACCGCCTGGATGCTCCCATTTGCCCCGTTCACCTTCGTCAGCTTATCCTTCGGTACAATCTGCGGCAAAATCGCTCCGACAGCAGGTGTCTGGATGCCGGTACCAAGCGCACGGACCGCCGCCATGACAAACAGGAGCCAGATTGATTCATATCCCATCATAAAGAGAATGGCGAGAATCAGTGTCGAAAATGCAATCAGCCCAT
This sequence comes from Mangrovibacillus sp. Mu-81, assembly GCF_036867415.1. Taxonomy (NCBI): domain Bacteria; kingdom Bacillati; phylum Bacillota; class Bacilli; order Caryophanales; family Bacillaceae; genus Mangrovibacillus; species Mangrovibacillus sp. Mu-81. The sequence goes on along the minus strand of NZ_JBAJHU010000001.1, from coordinate 23,235 downwards.
CCGCCAGCACGATCAGCAGCTTCCGGTTATAGCGGTCCGCCCAGACCCCCGCAACCGGTGACAAAAGGAAGGTCGGGATAAACCCGCAAATGATGAACAGCGTCATCATCAGACCGGACTCCGTTGTCAGCGTGATATGCCACATAATGGCATACTGCACCAGAGCAGACCCGAACAGCGAAATCGTCTGACTGCTCAGAAAGAGAATGATATTCCTTAACCAATTCTCTTTCTCATTATGATTGACCATATCCATTTCCCATCACTCATTTCTATATAATTGTTAAAAACAACCCAGCCTATATAAAGACACTAAAAAAGAAGGGAGATTCCTCCCCTCTTTTAAAAAATAACCGTCTGACACAGGTTTTTCTTAAAGACAGACAGATCCATCCCATCGCCCTGAACATAGGCAGAGCCCCAAACGTATTCAATTAGCAATTGAATTACCGGAACGCAATCTCATCGAAGCTGTCAAAAGAAAAACCCCCGTTTCTATTATATGTAAGATAATAGTAGCAGAGGAATCGCGGGGTGGCAATGGTTTTTGTGATGGTGTCAGGACTGGCCATAGGACAGATCCCCCGGGTCCGCACTACGGTAAAGTTTACTGGAGTGCGGAACGTGTCTTGAAAACAGGTCGATCGGATCACAAATAATGGGACGACCGAATCAACTGACATCTTCCCCTTGCACTATGAATACTCGTGAGGAGAAGATTCCTTATGGTGTTGACACATCACTGAATCCATTTGAGGATGGTGTTCACCATTCTCAAACTGAATGGTGACATGACCGATGCCTTTATGCTCCAGCTCGTGTTCAATTGTGCCAAGCAGTTTCCCGCTTTCCTGGATAGTTAATCCCCCATCCACTACCGCATGACAAGAAAGTGCGTTTTGCCCGCTGGTGATGCTCCATACATGAAGATCATGGATACTATGGATTCCCTGAACGCTTTCGAGGGCAGCGATCACCTCATCCAACTTCACATTCTTTGGCGTCCCTTCCATTAAGACGTGGACCGCATCCCTTGTCACTCTCCATCCGCTTATCAATACAAGGACTGCCACGATGACACTCGCTGCCGGATCGGCCCAGCCCCAGCCGAAAAAGATGATGAGCAATGCAGCCACGATCGCCCCTACAGAGCCAAGCAGATCTCCAAGCACATGAAGAAAGGCCGCCCGTACATTCAAATTATCCTCTGTATCTCCTCTCATTAACATCCAGGCAACAATGATATTGACCACTAATCCGATTGAAGCAATGATCAGCATTCCACCCGACGCCACTTCCGGAGGCTCCGTAAATCGGTGATACGCTTCATAGAAAATATAAAGCGAAATGATGACGAGGGTCACCCCGTTAAAGACAGCAGCCAAAATTTCAAAGCGTTTATATCCATACGTTTTACTATAGTCGGCCGCCTTTTCCCCCAACGCAAATGCAGCCAAACCTACTCCGAGAGAAACTGAGTCACTCAGCATATGACCCGCATCGGATAAAAGTGCAAGACTGTTGGTCATGAATCCGCCGATCGCCTCAACAATCATATACCCCGTAATGATGATAAAACTGAACATCAGCGCTTTCTTATTGGCACCATGCGCATGGTCATGACTGTGGTCGTGTCCCATATTCATTCCCCCTTCAGCATGTAATTCATATGTGAATACATAATCATATATACATATTATAGGTGCATGAGAAAGTGATGTCAAACAGACGCGGTGGTCTTCTAGGTTCATGAAGTTTGCCCGTGAATCCGAAGTTTACGTATATGATTAGAATAATTATTAGTGACACATAAAATCGGATCGGGGCTTTATCACAAAAAAGCGGGAAGATCCCTGCCCCACAAAACAAAAGTACCCGTCCCGCACTGCAGTTAAGCTTTCTTGCAGTACGGAACGGGCATTGAATTAGAGCCATAAACTACAACCCGCCCACTTACGGTTGTTTCTCGAAGGCCAATTTCAGCCCGAATCCGATCAAGACGATTCCAGTGGCCTTTTCCATCCAGCCCTGCACTTTCGGGGTGGTGAGCCATGTGCGCAGGTAGTTGATGAAGAAGACGTACAGGAAGAACCACGTGATCGAAAGCAGCGTGTAGATCATGCCCATCAGGATGAGCTGTTTGGCGGCGCCTGATTCTGCATGGATGAATTGAGGCAGGAATGTCAGGAAGAAGATAGCGACTTTTGGATTAAGGACATTAGAGAACAGTCCCTGCTTGAACGCCGACCTTTTGACCGCTCGCTGATCCACTTCCTCCACTTTGTTTTCCTTTTTAGTAAGAAATGATGTAATGCCAAGATAAATCAGGTAAATGGCTCCCACATACTTAATGATTTCGAAGGCGGCAGCCGACTGCATGAGGATGGCCGAGAGCCCGAACGCTGCTGCGAAGGTATGGACGAGTGAACCGGAAGTGATCCCAAGCGCCATCTTGAACCCGTCACCCTTCCCATCCGAAATCGTCCTCTTTGTCAGTAAAGCCGTGTCGATCCCGGGACTCATGACCACAAACAGCGAAAGCAGAATAAACGTAAGGAATTCATTCATTTCATTCAATCCTCCCGACTAATATGTTAAAATATAATTTAACAAAAGTTAATTTATTTTAACACATTCTCATCGGTAGTGTTCATTTGAATTTAGTTAAATTAAATTATTTTTAACGGAGTGACATATGGAAAAGATAAATATCGGTAAAAAGGTAGAAACATATCGAAAATCGCACGGTCTCAGCATCAGGGAATTGGCAAACAGGGCAGAAATCACCCCTTCGATGTTAAGTCAGATTGAACGGGGACTTGCGAATCCCTCGATCCAGACACTCAAAGTCCTTGCCAAAACCCTTCAAGTTCCCACTTTCACATTCTTGCTGGAAGAAGTGAATACGGAAGAATTGGTGGTCCGGTCGCAGCATCGAAAGAAAATGATAATTGATGATGTATCCTATGAATTGATCTCTCCGGATATTTCAGGGAAAATGGCCGCCGCCATCATGAACTTCCCTCCGGACAGCGCCTCATCGGATAAGCTCCTGGGACATCAGGGCGAGGAGGTCGCCTTTGTCACCGTGGGGAAAATACGTATCCATTTGGAAGGAGAGGAATACATCCTTGAAACAGGGGACAGTGTCAAGATTCCTTCTTATATGAAACATAGATGGGTAAACGATTTTAACGGCCATGCAGCCATTTTATTTTCCGTGACCCCTCCTTCGTTTTAATCAATTTTGGCCGTCAGGTTGGAGGTTGGCTCTCTTGCTTCTGCTTCTATTCAGTTGGTGAAATTATCACTATTTTCAGCAGGTGAATCTATCAACAAATTTAACAGGTGAAAATTAATGTTCATCACCTTCCTTCTTGTTTAAGGACAAAAAAAGAACTGCACTCTACCAGAGTGCAGCCCCCTTCCAATTCCAATTCCAATTCCCATTACATTCCATACCAATACTTATTATTTTGGATCTGCGTGTTATGGGCAGGATGCCAGTAGTCGACTGAATAGGAATAGTCATAGTTCATGATACAACGGATCCCGCTGCCCTGTGCGTCGTGTCCCAATCCATAATTGTGGGAGAACTCATGCTGAGCCGCTTTGGACGTGTTCGTGACACCCTGGTCGAGATTCACACTGAATGCCGCTCCCGGATCGGACGAGTACACGTAGGCAATCCCGCCGGCTTCGAAATTCACGTCTCTTGTGAAACCTACGACAAAGTCATAATTGTAGCCCGACCAGTCCCTGCTCAAGTCTGACAGGATCTGAGAACTGTTCCCGCCTTGAGATGTCCAGTTCCCGACTGCCTGCACCTGGAAATCGATGCCATGGTCGCGCGTGAAGGCATTATCCGCATTCTCTACGATTTGCTGCACGCGGCTTTGCCAATCCCCGTAAGCAGCACGATATTCTTCATCGGCAACGGCCAGCACGGTAACTGTCCTTGTTGCCTGTGCTTTCGCTTTTTTGCTCGTATCTTTTGGAAGATTGCTCTTCGTTACTGTCTTATCGATTACTTTCCCTTTTTCATTCAACTCTACGACACTAGTAGACTTCTCGATTTTCGCCGGTCCTTTATCAGGCGCGTACTCCTTCGCTTTCGGCAGGGATTCGATGTACGTGGAAGCATTCGATGAATGTTCATGATCATGATGGCCTAATTCAGATGGTACCTTTGCCATGCCGATCGCTGGTGCAGCGGTGATGGATATTGCGAGTGCAGCGGTAAGAATTTTTTTCAGATTCATAGGGAATCCTCCTTTTTTTGGTATACCTGTTAAATTCGGAGAAAATCCCTTATTTCCTTCTCTTTCGACATTGGGAAACATCGGGGTAAAAGTACTAGATAGAATGGGGTTAAGGGAGAGAATTCAAGTAAAATTTTCACCAAAAGCAGTGGATGAGGGGTGTTAATTTTTATAGCGAAGTTGAGAATATATAAAAGCTGATTCAGGCAGCAATCTTAATAAAGGTATAAAATCAAGTTGCAAACAAAAAAAGACCCTGCTCCTGTAACGAAGCAAGACCGAAGTATATACCTATCATTTTCAAAACTAAAACCAGTTTCAGCCTAAAATCCTTTGCTCACTACTACCTTCAACGAATCCTAATATGTACTAACTTATATATCTGGGCATGTCCATTCATTTCGGCCCCTTTAAATTCCCGCTATTCCGGATTTTCACATCAACGATAAAGTCTGTGGACAATTCACGAAAATACTTCGAACGCCAGTCTTCCAAATCCATCCTCGGGATCTCTTTTCTGAATAATTGACCAAGACCTAAGATATCCGCCTCGCTCTCCTGAAGTTTTTTGTTCATATTATTTAACCGGTCGGATAGTATTTTTTCCAATTCCTTTTCGATCATTTTCCTTGACGGGCTCCCTTTTGTCTCGAGGATCATGACATTCAAACTTATTTTGGATCGCAAGAAGGGGGTATCGTCCTTCACATTACTTGTATAATCCATCTTGTTACCGAGGATCAGGACACTCCCTTTGTTGGTCACCTCTATCTTACCTTGAGTGCTTTCCCCATTGAATGCATTGTATAGAAGAGTTTCATTATTATCGATTTGTTCGACCATTCTTCCATTCTTAATGACCCCTGAACCAACATGTTCCACTAACGTCGTTTCCCCGCGGCGGAGCATCGGAATCGCCACATCCCGTGTATAGGAGTGGATGCTTCGATATACCTGCCATACCCTCGTTAAGGCGATTTGCGGATCCCACCCTGCGTTTTTCTCAAAGAAGTCGAGGAGTGAAGTCCCCTGGGGGGATGTGTTTTTCTCCATGCTCCAGAAGAATTGTTCGATATCATCGTCACAGATGGCGACCATGGCTTTGGACGATACATCCCTGGACCTCATGATTCCTGCTATAAGATCTTTCGTCCCTTCCTCTGCAAAGTGACGATCGATTACGATGACCTTTACATGAAGCAAATCAACACTGCTTTCCATATTCGTACTGATGTCATCAACAATTTCATTGATGGTTTCCCCTACACCGGTGACGATCTTCGTTTGAATCGTGTCTTTCTGCGGCAGGGGAATCTGTAAATAGACCTTGTATTTCTCTCCCTCCATAGAAATACCCAGCACAACCGGCATCACTCGATGATTAATATCCCTCGTATCCCAGCACCCGCTCAACGCGAACATGACCATTATGATCAACGAGCAGACAATCATTTTAACACCTTTCAATTTGAACCCTCCTTCCCTGTTTTGATGCCATTCAAATAAATTGAGATGGGCACTCCAAATATGACAAAGAACCTTAACGGTGTATTCCATTTAAAGAGAAGTTCAACATCACTCCAAACAGGAATACCCAGGCAAATAAGATAAATGATCATCGACATGCTCAAGATCAGGTACGCAGGTTTAATGGATGGAAGCAAACAAGTATGCACAATCTTGACACTCATCCATAATACGAGTGAAATAAACAATAAGATAAAGATGACAATACTGAGTAAAAAAACATCGTAAGGCGATCGAACATGAACCATGTCAAATTGATTGCATCGACGGTCATGATAAATGGAAACATAAACTTCGAAGCGGTTGCCTCCCCAAATGTTAAAACCGGGATATAGACAGACAAGATAAACACAGGGAAAATGGCAGCTGCCGCCAGGAATACATATTTTCTTTGATAAGGGATGAGCGGTTGGATAAACCCCAGGAACAGGAACACCCCTCCAATGGCAAAGAAGCTCTGTAAATAGGATGGGGCTGTCAAGAACGAGAAATCCTTATTCCATAATGGATACACATAATGCCAATCCACATTCTTAAACGAAACTAATAAAATGAAAAAAATCAAAGGAAAAAGAAATAAAAAAAGAAGGATTCCCGCCCGAAAGATTGCCTCCACTCCCTTGATCGCTAAATAGCTCGAAAGGACGAGAAGAAGCGCCATAATGGCCCCCAATGGAGTGTTTGAGAGAAAGACGATGGTGACAACTTCGGAATAAGCCCGGACCGTAATGATATTCGCCATAAAAAAATAAAGGAAGACAGGAAACAAAAAGATGAAGGAAACCAGCTTGCCCGCACGTTGATAGATGGCAATGATGTCCTGTCCGGGAAAACGGTCTAGCCCCTTCAATAGTATGAATAGGAGGAGAAAATGTATGAAGACCCCGACCATAATCGGAATCCATTGTCCCTGAGTGGAACTTGCAATGATATTCGCAGGATACAAAAATAGAATGAGACCAATGTGAGTTAACATGAACATGGAGACTACATACCAGCTTTTATCCACTTTTACCATCCCCTTTAAGATTGAGATATGGCATCCCAAAAGTGCTGATACCGGCAAAGTATGAACATACTAAAAACAACCCCGCCAATACTCCGAATACACCAAAGATAGATGAAAGAATCAAGATAAGATATTTAAAGATCCGGATGGAGATGGAATTCTGAAAGCCGATGATCGTCGAGTTGGCAATCGTTGTCGCAGCCACGATAATGATTAATAAATTGCTTACAAGTCTTGCTTCTACAGCTGCCTGTCCAAGAATGATTCCTCCTACCATCGTTATGGTCGGACCAATGCTTTTAGGAAGCCTTATACTCGCCTCAAGGATCAATTCGAGAATCAGCAGGATGATGATGACTTCCACAAACGCAGGGTACGGAACCCCTTCACGGGATTGAGCAACGGACAGCGCCAATTCTATACGAAGCATTTCAGGATTGACAGCGACCAAGGCTACATACAAACCCGGGAGAACAAGGGCGAGCAATGTACCGATCATCCTTAGAAGTCTGATGGATACCATTATGGGAGATGAAAAATTCCTGTCATTTTCAAGGAAGAACAAATCCTGGAAATGACCGGGAAGGACGAGTGCAAAAGGAGTTCTATCAAGAAATAATACAATCTTTCCTTTTTCCAAATTTCTGTACACTTCCTGCGGGGATTCGGTGGTGTTGAAGGGGGAAATCAGACTTCTCGTTGACAATCCTAACACCTTCGACACATCTTGTACGGTATGAAGTGACGTATCCAAATTGGTCTCGATTTGCCTAATCACGCTTCCGGCAAACTCCTTATCGGCTTGATCTTGACGATACACAACTGAGAGTGCTCTTTTCGGACCTGTGCCCACTGCATACGATTTTACATATAAGTCTTTAGAGACAACTTGCTTCCGAATCATACCGATGCTTGTATCGATATCCTCATTGAAGGAATTCAAAGGTCCCTGAACGATATTTTCATTGGTGGACGATTCGATTGAACGAGTCAGTGTCTTTGGTACCGCATCCACACTGATGACTGAACCCTCAATGGAAAGAATCATCTTTCCTTCTAAAATACCCTTGATGCCGTCATTTTGATCCTGGAGGTTCTCTCCGACTTGATTCAATGGTAATCTTGAAACTTTCTCTTTCAACATTTGAATCGTCTTTTCGACATCCATCAGACTCTTAAAACCCATCAACACAACTTGAACTTCACCTAAATTTTGATTGGTTTGAAAGAAATCATCATTTCCTCCCAATGATTTATTGATTTCCGCTACTAAAGAATCCATTCTAAACAGGCTCCCTCTATACTTGTTCATCCTACTATTTCCAAATTAGTCAGGAAATATGTATCTGGGGCGTCCTTCTGCTCAATGGGCAGACATAAAGCTTTAGCTTGTCAGAAGAGATCGCTATAGAAAAAACCTCTTTCCCAGTAAAAAGAAAGAGGGCAGCATTCATATATTCGAATCAATATGAGTTTAACCCATCATGGTAGTCGCTTTTCCTCAAGATGTCCCCTTTCTACTCAACACCCCCAAATACTCCTCCCACGGTCCCACATCTTTCCGATAACGATTGGAAAAAACACGTACAATCTGAGAAAGGTGGGTCAAATCATGGACCACCCAAGTGGAGACTAATTCCCGTGCACTGACCTTGCCAAAAGCAGGATGCAGTCCTGTCGCGTCAAGGGAATGCCCGTGTGTAACCACCAACTCTTTTAATTCATTCACATTCGATGAGCGAAGTGCAGCAAATTCCTTCAGCTTTTCTTCTAAACTCTTTGAAGTTCCCTCACTCATGTGTGAAAATCGATCAAAAACAGGAAAGACAGTCCTTTCACCGTCATGAAAGATCATGTTCAACCTCGGGATCCAATTATGCTTCTCCCCTTCGATTAAATGCTCCACGACCTCCTCTGCATTCCAAGTCCCCTCCCCTTCATCACACTCCAGCCATCCTTTCGAAAGCCCCGCAAGTAAACCTTCAAGTGTTTTTGGGGTGCTCTCCAGTACTTCCATGGCTTCATTCAAGTCAAAATTCATCATCTCTCCTCCTCTCCCGTTTCTACTCTATTATAATGTTTAATTATTGTAATCATTACTTGATTCCGGCAATTATGATCACGCGGAAAGCTTTTTCCTAATAAAAACCGGGTACCTGTCCCCGTGCTCTATCATCCTCTCTATCAATACACGCACATTTTATCTATTAAATAGGTAGGAACACCAACCATTCCCCTCTTACTTCCATATGATATATCGAGATAGAAGAAGGGAGGTGATTACGTATGGGTGCAAAAGCTCCTGGACAAGTTCATTCAAAGGGCGACGGCTTTGATTTCTTCAGCTTGCTGCTTGTATTGCTTGTCGTGGCATTCCTGATTACATTAGGGATTGCTCCAATCGCGGCATTGATCATCGGGATCGCTCTATTATTGATCCTTGTCATCGGTGAGTTGTTCTAAATGACTATGTGAGTTCATAGAGTGCGGTTCCTTTATATCAGGCTGCAATGCCTTCTATAAAATGGAACCGTACTCTGTCCTCAAAAACTAAGAAAGGGGGAACATGCTTGAATAACAATGACAAATTGATTGAGGAACTATTCAACTTAATTGAGAGTCAACTAAAAGGAACGGATGGAAAGCATCCCGAACTGGATCAGCTGAAAGCTCTGATTAAAGAACAGGGTTCAAAGGTATCTCAAGAAGGTCAAAAGCTCAAGTCAAATGATGACTTGAAAGGCCTGATAGAGAAGATTCTGCCGCAGATGACCGGGAATGGATCCAATGCATCCGGTGCTTCTCCTCAAAGCAGTCCACTCAACTTGGATCTGATCCGGCCGCTCGCTTCGCTTCTATTTAAGGATAACTCATCCAACCAGAATACCATTCAATCCTTATTGGGTCTGCTGGTTCCGTTAATCAAAAACTCCGGCACTTCATCCCAGGTAACACCTGTTTTCACAAACTTGTTTCAGCAATTGAATACCTCCGGGTTACAAGAATTAGATTCACAACCAGTTAAGACTATTCAAAGGGTAACGAATGTCAAGCATCATAAAGGAAAGAAGAGAAAGAAGCATTGAACAGAACATGAAATAGCTGGCCGCATGTTACGGCCAGCTTATTGCATTCTCATACATACCGAATTACCTTCCGTGCACATTTACATCATCGGGTCAGGCATTCCATAGCCGGGTAAGGTATTCTTCGTGAACTTCTGCGTATCGTGAATATACGGCGGTGCCGGAGCAAGCTTAGGTTTCCCGGCAAACGGTCCCGGCTCACTGAAATACTGGAATTGTGATCTTCCATCCATACTTGGCCCGCTTGCCCATCTGCCGGTTTTGCTCGCCTCACCTCTTGACAAGTTATAGAAATCATACGCAACAGCTTGCTTTTCGAGCTCTCTTGGGAAAGTGGACGGTACCACGACATCCCCCTCCGCTTCCTCAAGCTCTGCGATCGCTGCAAGCCATTGATTCTGGTGGGCCGTGTCCCTTGCGATGAGGAAGGACAGGGTATCTTTCACGCCGTGGTCGTCGATCAATTCATACAGCCTGACAGCCTGCAGCCTTCCTTGTGATTCAGCTGTCAAATTCGCCCTGAAATCCGCGAGCAGATTCCCGCTTGCCCCAATATAAGCGGCCGTCCACCGGTTCCCGACACTATCAACAGGCATCGCCCCTAAACCGCTGACAATCGCATGCTGCGGGTTCATTCCACCCATTATCGCTGCAACCACAGGATCACTTTTATATCCTTCTTCCTGTACAGATGCGGGAGCCCCATCCAATAAGCGGGCAATCAACGTGGCCAATAACTCCACATGCGCCATTTCTTCCGTCCCAAGATCCAATAACATGTCTCTATACTTTTTATCCCCTCGGCTGTTGAATCCCTGAAACAAATATTGCATCATGACAGAAATTTCGCCGTATTGTCCACCTAATATTTCTTGAATCAATTTGGCATAAACCGGATTGGGCTTTGTCGGTTTCGCTTCGTACTGTAATTCTTTAATATGATAAAACACGGGCAGTCACCTCATCGTTTTTTTACTTACCCATCTAATCTATGAATAAAGGGCCTACCCTGTTCATCCCTCCAGTACTCCGCTCACTTTTTAATTAACGAATTCCCCAACTTTTTTGTCGAATAATTACTGTTAAAATCGAATTCCTCCTGTCAATCGAACTGCCCCCGGCAGGATGGTGCCGCCTGGAAACCGCCTGCTCCACTATTAAAAGCCTGACATATCAACCATACAAAAAAGCCTGCTGAACACCAGCAGGCTCATTTTGTCATATGAACTTATATGAAAAGACTGATCAACAACGAAACCCCGAAACCAACGAATGCGATGATGGTTTCCATGACTGTCCAGGATTTAAGTGTTTCTTTCTCTGTAAGTCCGAAGAATCGATTGACCATCCAGAATCCTGAGTCATTCACGTGGGACGCAATGGTTGCACCGGATGCAATGGTAATGACGAGCAGTGCAAGCATCGGACCGCCTATTCCAAGTGAGTCGATGATCGGCGAGATCAAGCTCGCTGTCGTGATCATCGCGACTGTCGCAGATCCCTGTGCAATACGGACGGCTGAAGAAATGACGAATGCGAACACGATGATCGGTACATTCAGGTTGGACATGGTTTCGGCCAATACATCGCCTACGCCTGTTTCGACAAGAACTTGTCCGAACACTCCGCCGGCACCGGTAATCAAGATGATGATACCTGCGGGTTCAAGTGATTTCGTGGCAATCGTTTGGATTTCTTCTTTCGAATATCCTCTTCTTGTTCCCAACAGATAAAATGTAAGAAGCGCTGTAATCGTCAGGGCGACACCAGGGTCCCCGATGAAGGCCATCGTCGCTCTCAGATTATTTCCTTCTGCCAATGTTGCAGCAAAGACAGTATTAAGGAGAATCAGTATAAGCGGGAGCCCGACTAATGTGGCAATCATGCCGAAGCTCGGAAGCTCTTTCACATTCGGGTTTTCCTCCACTTCAGGTATCATGTTTTCAGGAACCTTCACGTGGATTTTCTTTGAAATATACGTTCCAAATACAGGACCGGCAAGGATTGCTGCCGGAATACCACATATCAAACCAAACAGAATCACCCATCCGATATTCGCTCCCAATAAGGAGGATACCGCGATCGGGCCTGGGGTCGGCGGTACGAAGCTGTGGGTTACAGCAAGTCCGGCGAGAAGTGGAATCCCGTAGTATAGTAATGATTTCTTTGTCTTTCGGGCCAAGCTGTATAGAATAGGAACTAAAATAACAAATGCTACATCAAGGAATACAGGTATGGAAATGATGAAACCTGTCAGCATTAATGCCCAATTGACTCTTTTTTCTCCAAATTTCTTCATTAAGGTGAGGGCAAGCCGTTCTGCACCACCCGATACTTTCAATATTTCACCAAACATGGCACCGATCCCGATAATGACGGCAATCTCTGCGACGGTGCCTCCCATGCCGTCCTGGACAGCCTTCAGCACCTCTGCGGGACTTAAACCTGCCACCAAACCAATGATATAACTGACCAAGATCAAAGCCAGAAACGCTTGAAGCTTTGTACGCATAACAAGGAACAGCAATAATGCCACCCCTAATGCGGCGATCAGTATCAACGTACCTCCACTCATCCTTTTTCCTCCTTTATAAAATCTCATATAGGATTTATATTCATATATGTGATTGATTTGAACCATATGGTAACATATCGGTGAAAGCGCTTCAATACAAATTTTAAATTATTTGAATAAAACAATTACAGTTGACTGAAACGCTTTCAAATGATAGGGTTCAAGTAACAAATTCTCATTTGTGAATCAAAATCTCATATATGAATTTTAGGTGAATAACTATGTCTGTAAAATCTGCTAAACGAGTACTCGATATTTTCGAACTGCTGGCTGCCTATCCCAATGGGCTCACTGTCAAAGAAATCAGCCATCTTCTGTCCTCTCCCCAAAGCAGCACCTTCAACGTCATTAAGACGCTTGAAAGTGAAGGATACCTCTCCCAGGACAGTGGGAAAAGGTATAAGCTCGGGGCGAAACTGATTCATATCGGAAGAAGTGCAATGGATTCTTTTGACCTGTCTGTGGTGGCTACACCCCATTTAACAACATTGATGGAGAATGTGCAGGAAACGGTTTTTATGGCTGTTCTCGCAGAAGAAGAACTTTATTATATTGCCAAAATCGATAATAACCGGTCCATCCGGACGACTGCACAGCCCGGATTAAGAAAGCCGTTATACTGTACCGGCCTTGGAAAAGCTTTTCTGGCATTCATGCCTCCCCGCATCCGTGAACAAATCCTTGATGGGACGGAATTGGATGCGATCACCGATAAGACCATCACGGATCGACAAGAGCTGGAAGCACAATTGGAAGCATTTGAACAGCAGGGCTACAGCATCGATGACGAGGAGAATGAAGAAGGGTTGTATTGCCTGGCAGCACCGGTCTACGGGGCAGGAGGAGAGCTTGCTGCTGCCATCAGTGTCGCCGGACCAAAGCAAAGGATGCTTTCCAGAAAACCAGCAATCGTCCAATCACTGACGGAAACCGCCCGCACGATTTCAACGAAGATCGGCTACACACCACATAATGAAGCAAGGGGGAGATAAAATGGATGTTATCGCAATCGGTGAAACGATGATTCAATTTTCCCCTCAATCACAGGGACTGATGAGACATGCTGATTCGTACACTGCCAAAATTGCCGGTGCCGAAACCAATACACTGATCGGACTGGCACGGCTCGGCCATTCAACCGGCTGGATCAGCAAGCTTGGAGATGATGAATTCGGCCGCAGAATTCTGATGTCGATCCGCGGGGAAGGCGTCGATACAAGCCAAGTCCGATTAGACCCCGGATTTCGGACCGGTACCTTCTTCAAGGAAATCATCCGTGAAGGGGAGGTCAGGATCCAGTACTACCGGGAAAATTCAGCGGCAAGCACACTCGAACCCGGCGACATTCAGGAAAGCTATATCGAAAAAGCAGCATACCTTCTCATTACCGGGATCACCCCTGCCCTGAGTCTGTCTGCCAAAGAGACGATCTTTCAAAGTATTAAACTTGCGAAGAAGCATGACGTCAAGATTGTTTTCGACCCCAATCTTCGAAAGAAACTCTGGGATGAGAAAATCGCGAAACAGACCCTTTTGGAAATAGCCGGCCAATCTGATGTCATCCTGCCCGGCTTAAGTGAAGGAGAATTCCTTTTCGGGACGAGCGATCCCGAGAAGATGGCTGCGTCCTTTTTACAGCTTGGCGCATCACTCGTCGTTGTAAAGACAGGAAAAGAAGGTGCCTACTACGCACAAGAACACACCAGCGGCTATGTCAAGGGCTTTGACGTCGAAAGGGTGGTTGATCCAGTCGGGGCCGGGGACAGTTTTGCCGCAGGTCTGCTTTCAGGATTACTGGAGAACGAAAGTATAGATGACGCAGTCAAACGTGCCTGCGCAATGGGCGCCATAACAGTGACGGTCAAAGGGGACTATGAAGGACTTCCCGATATGAAACGGCTGGAGCAGTTCATGAGCAGTGTGGAAAACGAAGATATTTCAAGATAATAGCATGGAAAACATCAACATATAAGAAAACAGCCTTACGATAAGGAGAAGTGACGATAATGGATGTTCTTTCAACGATTAAACAGGAAAAGATGATTGCCATCATACGCGGATCCCGGCCAGGCGATGCCCTGGCTATTTCAAAAGCCCTCTACAAAGGAGGTGTCCGCGCCATCGAGATCACCCTCAATTCACCCGGTGCCCTCACCTCCATCGAGAAAGTCCGCAGTGAATTAGGGGATGACCTCGCAGTCGGAGCAGGAACGGTTCTAGATCCGGAATCAGCCCGCTCAGCATTACTGGCTGGTGCCCAGTTCATCCTTTCCCCCTCACTCAACACGGAGACGATCAAGATGACGAAGCGGTACGGGGCCGTCAGCATTCCCGGTGCCTTCACCCCCACCGAGATCCTTCAGGCTTACGAAGAAGGCGGTGACATCATCAAGGTCTTCCCTGCTTCATCCCTTGGTCCTGACTATGTAAAGGATGTTCACGGCCCGCTGCCGCAGATTCCATTACTCCCTACTGGCGGGATCGACCTGAACAACATTGCCGACTATATCGCAAAAGGAGCTGCAGGTGTGGGACTTGGCAGTTCACTCGTAAATACGAAAGAAAGCGTGACGGAAGCCTATTTGGAGAAACTCACAGAGACTGCCCGTCAATTCAAAGCGAAAGTAGAATCGGTTCACTAAATTTGAGGAGGTTAACATTGTGAAAATTACAGGTTATGAGCTTTTTAAAGTAGCACCAAGATGGCTGTTTTTGAAAATTGAAACGGATGAAGGCATCACCGGCTGGGGAGAACCCGTCATTGAAGGCCGGGCGGAAACGGTCCGTGCCGCCGTCCATGAACTGATGGCCAATTTGATTGGGAAGGATCCTGCCCATATCGAAGATCACTGGAACATGATGTACCGCTCCGGTTTTTACCGCGGTGGTCCGATTCTTATGAGTGCCATCGCAGGAATCGATCAGGCACTCTGGGATATCAAGGGGAAATTTTTCAATGCACCTGTCCATCAGCTTCTCGGTGGAAAATGCCGCGATTCCATCAAGGTCTACTCCTGGATCGGTGGCGACCGCCCAAGTGATGTCGGCACTGCCGCCAAGGAAGTCGTCGATACCGGGTTCACCGCTGTTAAAATGAACGGCACCGAAGAACTTCAATATGTGGACTCGCACGAAAAAATCGATCAGGTATTGGAACGTGTGGCAGCCGTCCGTGAAGCTGTCGGTCCATATGTCGGAATCGGCATCGATTTTCACGGCCGTGTCCACAAACCGATGGCAAAAACATTGGCGAAAGAGCTGGAAACTTTCCGACCGATGTTTATCGAAGAGCCGGTCCTCCCTGAAAATAATGAAGCACTGAGAGAGATTGCCAATCACACCTCCACGCCGATCGCAACCGGTGAAAGGATGTTCTCCAGATGGCAGTTCAAGCCGCTGCTGATGGATGGATATGTCGATATCATCCAGCCTGATCTCTCGCACGCAGGAGGAATCACCGAATGCAAAAAAATCATCTCGATGGCAGAAGCCTTCGATGTAGCCGTCGCGCCTCACTGCCCGCTCGGCCCGATCGCCCTGGCAGCCTGCCTGCAGGTGGATGCGACTTCTCATAACGCATTCATCCAGGAACAGAGCCTCGGCATCCATTACAACGTCGGCAGCGACCTTCTTGATTACATCACGGATAAAGAAGTATTCAAATATGAGGACGGCTACGTAAAAATCCCACAGGGCCCTGGACTCGGGATTGAGATCAACGAAGAATACGTCCGCAGGATCGCAGAAAACGACGTCGACTGGCACAACCCCATCTGGCGCCATAAAGACGGGTCTATTGCAGAGTGGTAGACATCGCAAATTCATAAAGAGGAACCCGGTTTTTGTGACTAAGGGGATCTATTTTGAAGTACAAGATATGAATTAACATTGCTTTTCTTATAGTAATTCGCACCAAAATTATAAAGCAATCGGGCAAAAAATCAAAAAGTAACATGCTTGGAGACATATGCTCCAAGCATGTTTTAACCCAAGATAAGCACTGGTTAACGATTTCCAAATCTACAAAAAAATAAGCTACTAATATAAGGGGAGAAATTCCTTTTATTGAGGAAATAACACGAAAAACAATGTGAATAGAGGGAAAAATTCCCCCTACTTACTCCAAAAGCATGAAATTGGACCATTCTACTTTGCCTTAACGGGAAAAACTCCCCTTATAACCCCCGAACCTAGCCCTATTCTGCAGGATAACGGGAATAACTCCCCTTATTAAACAATCAGAAGTTACTCACCTCACAATGAAGGATGAAAAAATGTCTGCTTCATTTATCTGCATCTAAACACACCAATCGGTATAACAATTATCACGCGAATTTTCATGCTGACAAGAACCATGTTATAAGGGATTCGAAATTCAGGGCAGATTTACCGTATATTTTTCAACCCCTATATTTAGCAGTCTAATTCAGTTGCGAATAGGACTGCTAATTGGGTGTGCTATTTTAGTTTTGGTATTCGAAATTTGAACCTGTTATTATGTGACCGGGTTATTTTTATTTAAGTCAAGCCCCGGGGGGCAGGTCCCTTTAGCCGCCAACCAATTGGTACAAAATTTACCATTCGCCCACACTTCCCACTTTCAATCAACGTCACCCTCCCTTATAATGATAATTAAGAATTATTATAATTATCTCACAATTCACTCTCAGCATACTATGATAATTCCTGCGATTTCACCCCCTATTAATGGAAGGAGAATGGTAGATGGAAAACAATCATAAACCTGATCAAAAGGAACATACGGCTGCAGGGCAGTGTCCCGTGACCCATCACAGGGACAGCGCGATCACGACGTCAAGGTCTCCGGGAGGTACGACGAATAAAGAGTGGTGGCCGAACCAGCTGAATCTTGGTGTCCTTCGCCAGCATGACAAGAAAGCCAATCCAATGGGTGACGACTTTGATTATAGGGAGGAATTCCTAAATCTGGATTACGATGCGCTGAAGAACGATCTTCATGAGCTGATGACAGACAGCCAGGATTGGTGGCCTGCCGACTACGGTCACTACGGTCCATTCTTCATCCGTATGTCATGGCATGCAGCGGGTACATATCGTACGGCTGACGGCCGCGGAGGCGGCGCGTCGGGATCACAGCGTTTTGCCCCGCTGAACAGCTGGCCGGATAATGTCAATCTTGATAAGGCACGACGCCTGTTGTGGCCGATTAAACAGAAGTACGGAAACAAGATTTCCTGGGCTGATTTGCTTGTGTTGACAGGGAATGTGGCACTCGAGTCCATGGGCTTGAAGACATTCGGTTTCGCCGGCGGCCGTGAAGACATCTGGCATGCCGAGGAAGACGTGTATTGGGGAACGGAGAAAGAATGGCTGGCCGACAACCGCTATTCCGGTGACCGTGATCTTGAAGATCCGCTTGCAGCTGTGCAGATGGGGCTGATCTATGTAAATCCGGAAGGCCCGAACGGAAAGCCCGATCCACTGGCCAGTGCCCGGGATATCCGCGATACTTTTGGACGCATGGCGATGAATGACGAAGAAACCGTCGCCCTTGTCGCCGGCGGTCATACATTCGGGAAGGCACATGGTGCCGGCGACCCTGCCCACGTCGGCGATGACCCTGAGGCTGCGACCCTCGAAACACAGGGGCTCGGATGGATCAGCTCATACAAGAGCGGGAAAGGCCGTGACACGATCTCAAGCGGTGTCGATGGAGCCTGGACGTCGAATCCGACTCAGTGGGATAACGGTTATTTCGATTTATTGTTCGGTTATGAATGGGAATTATCAAAGAGTGATGCCGGCGCACATCAATGGGCACCGGTCGGCATGACGGAAGAGCATATGGCTCCGGATGCCGAAGATCCTTCCATCCGCGTTAAGACCATGATGACGACAGCCGACATGGCACTCCGGATGGATCCGGATTATGAAAAAATCTCCAGGCGGTTCCACGAGAATCCCGGTGAGTTCGCCGATGCATTCTCACGTGCCTGGTTCAAACTGCTTCACCGCGACATGGGTCCTAAAATAAGATACCTTGGTCCAGAAGTTCCGAATGAAGAACTGATCTGGCAGGATCCGGTTCCAACCGTGGATTATGAACTGTCCCAAACTGACATTGCCGGGATAAAGAATAAAATCCTCGACTCCGCACTAACCATGAGCGATCTTGTGAAAACAGCCTGGGCTTCGGCAAGCACATACCGGGGGTCCGATATGCGCGGCGGCGCGAACGGTGCACGCATCCGTCTCGCCCCGCAAAAAGACTGGGAAGCAAACGAACCTGAACAGCTTGCGAAAGTCCTTGAAGTCTACGAGTATATCCAAAGCAAACTTGACAAGAAAGTCAGCATCGCCGATTTAATCGTACTCGGCGGGAACACGGCCATCGAACAAGCTGCAAAAGGTGCGGGCTTCGAAGTGTCGGTTCCGTTTACCCCCGGCCGCGGTGACGCAGCCGCAGAACAGACGGATGCGGAAAGCTTTGACGTATTGGAACCGGTATCGGACGGATTCCGCAATTTCCAGAAGAGAGAATACTCAACGAGCCCTGAAGAGATGCTCGTCGACAAAGCCCAGCTGCTGGGACTTACCGCTCCGGAAATGACCGTGTTGCTGGGAGGCATGCGCGTCCTCGGCGCCAATCACGGCGGCACGAAACACGGCGTATTCACTGACAACGCCGGCACGCTGACAAACGACTTCTTCGTCAACCTGCTTGACATGGGTATCGAATGGAAACCGGCCGGCTTCAACCAATACGAAGGCCGCGACCGCAAAACTGGCGAAGTCGTGCGTACCGCTACACGCTTCGACCTCGTATTCGGCTCAAATTCAGAACTGCGCGCCATCGCAGAAGTATATGCTCAAGATGACAACAAAGAGAAATTCGTCCATGACTTCGCAGCAGCTTGGGCGAAGGTGATGGATGCGGACCGTTTTGATGTGAAATAAACGCAGGATAAAGTCGGGTCTCCCCCGCGGTATATGAACCCGCCGGGCAGGCCCGATTTTTCATTTACTTCAGGCAGTTTTCTAAAAGATTGTGATTCTCGCACATCATGGTTTCAGAATCACCTTAATGCAATCATCTTCTTTCTTGTTAAACAATTGATATCCTTTTGCGGCTTCCTCCAGTTTAAGGGTATGGGTGATGATGGAGGTGGAGTCGATTTCCCCTTTAACGATTTGCTCATAAAGGGGTTCCATATAAGCCCTGGCAGGGGCCTGTCCCATTTTCAGCGTGATATTGCGTGAAAAAAATGCGCCGAGGGGAAACATATTGTACAGCCCCCCGTATACCCCGGTCAATTGAACGGTGCCGCACTTCCGGACCGCTTTGGTGGCGATTTGAATCGGACCGATCGTTCCACCCTGCAGCTTCAGCTTCTGCTCCATATATTCAAGAGGTGATTTCTTTCCATCCATGCCCACACAGTCAATGACCACGTCCGCTCCGCCTTTCGTCAGCTCTTTCAGAGTCTCTCCCATATCATCGTATTGGGTGAAATCAAAGGTCTCCGTATGGTTCATTTTCTTCGAGTGCTGCAATCGGTAGTCAAAATAATCCACTGCTATGACACGCTCCGCCCCTTTTTTCCAAGCAAACTGCTGCGCCATCAATCCTACGGGCCCGCACCCGAGGACGATGACCGTGTCCCCTTTTTTCACTCCGGCATTCTCCACACTCCAGTAAGCCGTTGGGAGTACATCGGATAGTAGTAAAAGATTCTCGTCATCCAATTCACAATTCTCCGGCACCAGGAACGGTGTATAATTCCCGTAAGGAACCCTGAGATATTCCGCTTGTCCTCCTGGATAATTACCGAATTTCTCTGAATAACCGAACAGCCCGCCTGAATCATAATGGGGGTTGGAATGGTCACACTGGCTTTCCAAATGGTGCTCACAATATTGACAGCTTCCGCAAGCCACCGTGAAGGGAATGATGACGCGGTCACCCTTTTTAACTTTCGTCACATCCTTCCCTGTTTCCTCGACGATCCCCATCGGTTCATGCCCGATGACATACCCGATCGGAAGCGGGAGATTGCCTTGAAAAAGATGCAGATCAGAACCACAGATGGCCGTTGAGGTAATGTTGACAATGATGTCTTGTGCATCTTCAATCACCGGATCATCCACCTTCTTGACGGCAACCGAATTCTTTCCTTGATACGTGACTGCTTTCATGAACTTCCTCCATTCCAGATTGATATCTACTATTTATAAGTCTGCAGAGTGGGACCGAAAAAAAATCCCTCACATGCAATTGGAACTTTCTACTGAAGATGCTTTGGGGGAGGATTTACTGCCGGATTCTGTGTGATTTCTTTAAATAGATCCTCTCCTCCCGGGTCCTGCCTGACAGGAGTTCTTGCTTCTGGTGAAGCTTGGAGCATATTGATCAGTCTCTCCACTTGTGCTTGAAGTTTTTCGAATTCTTTCATTGTCACGGGCTTTGCCCGCTCCATCAACTCAACCCCGACTTGTCCATTCGGCTCAAGTGTCGCCCACTTAATATCCGAGAGCTTGCTGACGCCCTGCTGTCTTAGCTTCATTTCAAGCTGGTCCACCGTCATACGCAGTTTCTTGAAATTCTTTTCGTTCAGTACCCCATTTTCCACCAGCATCTTAGATTGCCCCGTGATCATCTTTTCAACTGTATCTGATTTCACTTGCACATATTCCATGAACATTAAAGTCAGGACAAGAATGAGACCGACACCAATTGTCGTCCAGATATTCTTTCCGGCTACAGGTTGAACCAATAAAGACCCGATACCGACCATAATGACCGTCTGGGCTAGAGTCATCTGGGAAATCGATTTTCTTCCCGCGACCCTCAACAATAGAGTACCGGCCAATACCACGAGAACTGCTTTCCACATCCAATCAAATTCCACTGCCTATCACTCCTTTCATCGTTAAGAAACCCCCTTCGAATGAAGAGGGTACGAGTTACCTGAAGATTCTTGATTAGCGTGCCCTGCGGTTACGGATTTATCCCAGTTCCGGCCCTGAGGATCAATGCGGTCTTCGATTCGGCGGCAGGGCCAACTCATCAAATCGTTCTGCCAACATATTTAAAGAACGTTCCAGCTCTACACCCGCCATCACTTCACCATGACCTGTCACTGAGGATTTCGGGTTCAGCGCTGCTATTTTCCCGACAGACTCCTGTGCTGCTTCCCAATCCATGGTGAAATATCGTGGAGGGCCGCTGATTTCCTTCTTTTGAACGATCACCCGGTACAAGGATTCCTGTTTTACCGTTACAAATGCATCCCCTGCAATCAGGATTCGATCCTTCTCCCGGAAAAAGGAGACATGCCCCGGTGTATGACCAGGTGTATGGATCCATTTCCACCCTTCCATGAACGGGATATCCCCATTATCAGGAAGCTTCTGAACAGATCCTGCTACATCGATCCCATGGTGGGGATAAAACGGCGACAATTCGCTGACTAATCCGCCATCTGCCGTCGGATCCCCTTTCGGATAGTCACGCTCCCCATTAAGATAGGGGATTTCAAGCTCATGAGCATATACAGGAACATCCCATTCTTCTAAAAGGGGCTCGAGTGATCCCACGTGGTCAAAATGACCATGCGTCAATACAATGGCTTTCGGTTTTCCGGCATGACCAAAACGTTTCTCAGCTGCTTCCATTATTCTTTCCTTAGAATGGGGCATCCCGCAATCAATCAACACCCAATCCTCTGTTCCCGGAACCCCATAAAAACAGACATTCACAATCTGGTTCGTCCAGTAATAAAGATCGTTACATACTTCCCTTCCCTCTCCACTCTTCACGCTGAAGAAAGGAAGATGCGTTTCAGAAAAATCACTATCTAGTGGCTTCAATTCAATCACTCCTTCATTTTGATCCGGCCTGTTGACATGGTAGCAATCTGTTCTATATCTTCCTTTTTTCAATCATTGCTGCGTTGATGTGCTTTCTTCTCAAAATAAACAAATAAATTGGTGATCCATTTCGCAATCAGGCCGACCAAAACATAGCCGATGAACAAGCTGAAATAATTTGTCCCGCTGCTCAATTCAAATAAACCGATGGCAACAAGCAGCGGCTTGAAGACAAAGGCAAAAATCGCGCTCAATAATAGCATGAATAAATAATAATTTTTACTATGATTCAAGGTGAATTGATAGACAAACATATAGGTAACAGGGACGAGGGATACGTCCAGTGAAACCGAGCTCGCCAGGATCGGGAAGATTTTATATGGATAGAACCATTTAATCATGTTCGCCCCTATAGCATCTACGTACGTAAAGAAAACATGAACATTATATCCATAGAATCCCAAGAGCAGGGCTTTTCGTTTATCTATTGCAAAAAACAGCACAATCAGCGGAAGCACAAATAATGCAGCCAATACCCAGAATTGCCAATCGCCAAAATCTGAATACTGCTGCCAATAGCTGGTCCATAGCTCTGTTTGAATTCTCTGAACGTTCTTTAAACTAGTAAGCATGGTCTGCTGAGATTCACTCATCGTACTCGCTCCTTAAAATGAATATGTTATAGTTTGAGCAAGTAAACGATGGATTATGTTGGGATGTAAAATAATTCTTGATTTCCGGTGCTATCCAGTGTCATTTCATACGGTATGTTTTCCGGGCACGACAATACAAAAGAAAGAAGCTGAGGCAAAACAAAAAAACTACCTATAGACGAACATTTTCAGTGTGGATTCTAAATACCGCTAATGATTTCCGTGCAAGACTTCGCTTTCCGCGGGTAGCCCGTGAGCCTCCTCGTCTAGC